>NZ_LT629793.1:0-644311 GCF_900105735.1 Pseudomonas yamanorum
TAGGCACTCATTACCACAGAAATCCCAAAGGGAATTTGAAAGATACTAAGGAAATACCATACTGACGAATCAATACCGCCAAAAAGCTCACCAGCACTTGTGATTAGGCCTACGATGAAACTAGCGCTAATCAGATCCAAAAGAGCCTGATATAACCAGTCTGCAATAGCAACAGGAATATTAATTATGAATTGAATTATTTCTTGAAATATGGATAAAAGCCAGTCACCAAAAAGCTGTCATTTCGACCTCAACTATAAAAATAGTAAATATCTAAGATTAGAAGGCCAAAAAAGTCTGGGAGCCCAATGCAAGTTCAAAGTAATGCAAAACAAGTACTTCAACAATAAAAGCAGCTAACAAGCCAAAAAAACCCCAGCTAATAAAATATAAAAGTTCGAAATAATTTAAGGGTGCGATTTTTCATTAGCTTCTCAAATCTTAATATGGGATCACGCAGATAGGAATACACGAAGTGCGATAAGCGACCAAGCTGCAAGAAACACAGCGCTTAGCAATGGTGAAATTTCAGCAAATAACACGCAATGAGCATCAAATGAAACAATAGTTCCTAAAATAGCAACATCAGCAGTTGGGCACTGACCACCGGAACCAGCAGCTGCAATTTTCCTTAAATTCAGTCATCGCTTGACCAAAACCAGATTCGTTAAGATCAACTTCCATGCCACGAACAAAAACACCGTAGTGAACAGAATTAACCCCATTATCTATTACGGCATCCGCATTCAACGATCCAGGGTTAGAGAAAGACAGCTCACCATCAAAACCGGAATCACCATCCCCACCGTTACCACCATGCCATCACCGCCGTCATCCCCTCCACCAGGATTGGAGCCATCGCCGCCGCCGTCGCCAGGTCAATAGAGGGAGTGAGAGGATCGCCAACGACGGAGCCGTATACCCGCTTCAGCACCACATGAAGGACTCGCGGAATTGAGATCCACAGAGAAGTTACAAAAACCAGTATCTGTAAGGCCTGGAGCGAGATAGCAGGTACCACCTTTGCGAACTTGCAAGGTAAGAGCAAGAGTTATGGCAAATGTCAGAAGTAACAGTACGAACCGACCAAATAACAAAATATTTATCTCCTGTCTTGCTGGTACTGGCATTCGGGCCACGAGCCTCAACAGTTGGAGGGCAAACGGCGGCCTCTTTAACGGTGCCAATACTATTATTAATGACGTTTCCGAAAGACGTGTACGAGAAAGCACAATTGGCATTGGTCGAGCCAATCAATGTGCAAGCGCCGGCCTTGTAGTCTTTTCGGTTAACGTTTGTATTAGAGCTAATGACAGAGCTTACAAAGGCGCTAACCAAGGCCTCTGGAGTTTTCTGAACTCCAGCAGTAGCGCAATCATTAGCATACGAAGTAGCAGTGGATCCACTGCACTTCCACCCAGCAGAAGCAGAGGAAGAAAACGCAGCCAAAATAGAAAAGGCAATAAGTAAATGGCTTTCATATCACCACCCCGAAAAGACAGCGAACGAACAGCCGGAACCAATGACGAACATGGCGAAGTAATAGAGCTGATCCATGCAGCGGCCTCATTTTTTATAAAAAAAGGGCGCCCGAAGACGCCCAGGTCACGCAGAGAAAGCGACTTAACCGCGCAAGAAACCGACAACGATTTTCGCGCCTTTGATACCGGCATAAACACCAGCGAGGATGCCAGCGACAGCCAGGACACCAACGGAAATGGTGCTGAAGTCGATAGACGAAGTTAGGCCCGTATAGTCCCAGCCACCGGCAGGGTCAGCTGCAAAAACCGAAGGTGCAACAACAGCCAGGGCAACAGCGGATACAGCTACAGCAGCAGTCTTTTTGAACATGGTGAATCCTCAGGATTGTTTAATGAAGTTTAGAAACGCACGAATTCCCATCGACATAACCATAAAGCTGGCTACCAATGTGAACCCGGCGCCAAAAGCTTGAGCCAAAATAACTGGATCAAGTTGTGAAGGGTCAAAAGGGACAATGTAAGGAACAGAAACCCAATCGACCGAACACGAGGGAACACCGCCCTGAATAATTAATTCACCAGGGCAATGCAATAAACCGGTCATTACGCAGGCTTCTGCGGTGTCGAAGAACCAGGAGCGCCGGAACTCACGCGACGCCCTTGACGAGGATCGACTTCAAAAATAAGCCGATCATCACGAACTTGTGCAATCACATCACACTCATACTTTCCGGGTTGAGGAACCTGCTGCGGAGTCTCAGCGTAAAAAAGTACACTTCTGCGGATACGGAATATTTGGCAAATGTGCATATGCTTCAAACATGCAATAGGGCTTGCCAGACTTTGCAGCAGTACCACTGCGGTGATTGCCAGTTACTTCAACTACGATAACGTTAGACATGTTGATGCCCTTATCTCAGTGTTGGAAACCCAGGAACAGTGCCGGGTTTACGATATGCCCAACTGGGCGCAATAGCTTCAGGGTTGCGCCTGAAGGTTAGAAATTGACGTTTATTCCGTTGACGAGCTACAGCTTGGTTTGAAAAGTCAGCCAGCACCGTTCGCATTACATCATTTGCGATACTCTTTACTAGCGACTCATCTGTGACGTGATTACGAATATCTGCTTCAATATTCCAGCGCAGAACTTGAAATTGCTTCTTATCCATTAGAACCCCATCCATTCGGCTACACAGGTTGTCCCTTTTTCTTGACGCTCTACTAACCAAATACGCTCAGGTTTAACGCCCTGCTCTTTTCGTGCCTCAACAGCTTTGAATGTCTGCTCGACCTGCTGAGCAAGAACAGGGTTAATGAAAGCACCTAGTACTCGTTGTTGTTCAGCCAAACGCCGTTGTTGGCCACTTGTAAGCTGAATACCTTGAAAACTTACAGTTCTCACGCTGCAACCTGGTGCAGGTGATTAGGACGCTGATACCAAGTTGGCACAGACAAAGTGCTTTTCGTCACCTCGCGGCACTGCCGAACGAAGACCGGGGCAAAACGACTGGTATCGCAAGCATTACGAATATTAATGCCGATTTTATTAAGCCGAGCCGCATGAGTTTCAAAAGCACGCTGAGACAAACCGTGATGATGACCGCTCATCCAAAGAATGGCGTAAGAAGAAGTAGCATTTGCAGAAGCCCTCCCCTTACAAATGCCTTGTTCAATCAGTTTGTCAGCAATACTCTGAAGGTCCATTGCGGTCACCTTTAACTTTTCATCTATTTTAAGAAACTCACTATGGAGTTCGGCCAGACGCCTTTCATCAAATAAGCCCCAATAACAAAGGGTCTCACGCTGTAAATATTCGCTCTTAAGCTCTTGTTCCATGCGAACTACGCCTTCTTGTGCGCAGTAGTTTTTAACTCGCTGAACATATTTGTATTCTTCTGAGTCCTCACCAAAGACACGCTTAATCTTTGGAAGACAGTTCTGATCCATTTCAAAGGCCTTGTCATACGCCTTTCGATATTGAAGGCGACCGCCTTTACCATTTCCTTTGGAAGTCCAAGCAACAGTGCGCCCGTTGGGATACAGAAAGCCGATGGAATGACCGATTCGCTGGCTAGAAACGCCGCGCAGATAGGCAAGAACATTGCCCTCCCCCAATGAAACGTTGGTGGTCAAATCTATCCGTTCAATCTTTGCCCCATCGGCGATACGGTCGCCGCACTTTGCTCCTGACTCACCTTGGCGAATATCAATGCGAGTACAGCGGGTAAAACCAGGAAGGCCGTATTCACGCAACAGCGCGTTGTAAACCGAGACGCATTGCTCGATAGAAGTAAAACCAAACAAGTTGTCGAGCCGCCCTACCCGGCTGGGATTTCCTTCAACGCGGATCTTGCGACCCTGAACATGAATCGTGACCGATGTCGAAAAGCTGGCCTCATGCTTGAAACGAGGCTGGCGAGTGCTAAGGACTTCGTTTGTATTGGCATCTATCGTCAAGGTAAACACGTCGCACACGACAGGTAGATCGTGGTCGTGCTCCTGCGAAATGGTTAGCCAATCTATGAACATCCGAGCGCCTTACTGACAAGTCAAAAGCGGTTAACTGCATCCAAAAGGACGGTATTCCGCAATCATAGGCGGTCTTCCGTTTGAGTCAAGAGAAAAGAACGGTTTTTAGCCGATACTTGTCCGATAGAAACGGTAAACCGCATTCGGAGACGCAAAATGGGCATCGGCACCAGGATCAGGCAAGAGCGGCTCAAGCAAGGTCTTGAGCTGAAGGAGCTAGCAAAATTGAGCGGTATCCCGGAGCGGACGCTTGCAGACATCGAGCGGGAGGTTTCGAGCCCTCGAGCAGAAAACCTCAAAAAGGTAATCATCTCTTTGGGCTGTTCAGCTGATCAGATCATGTTCGACGACGACGAGCTGACTGAGGACGGAGACCTAGCACTACTGGTGCGCGAATTAGGGAAAACCGAGGAAGACACGCGACAGACAGTGAAGCGAGTCATCCGAGCAATGCTGGTTCAGGAGCGCGTTTTTGAGCTAGAGAAAATTCGCAATTTCGACGACGCTCACAAGGAAGAAAACAAGCAGCGACAGAACCTGGCTTTGCCATTGAAACGCTATGAAAAAGCGAGCAAGTGAAGTCGGAAACCGAAGAAGTCTTCGGTAAAGTGGGGGTGTAACAGCACCCCCACCCAGGCCGTTCCGGCCTGCCCTCATGTGAGCATTTTCGCGGACGCGAAAAATCAGCATAAAAATCCAACCCTCCCGAGAGATCTAGCAATGCCTGATCGAGGAAAAATCGCAGCTACTGCGCGTTATGACCTGAGCACGGATCTCATTGTTGTCCAGCTTTTGACGGGTGCAGAACTGTGTTTCAAGCCGGCGATTTGCATTGACCTGCTAGGCCTATCACCGCAAGGGCTGGCAACTATCCAGGTCAGCGAGGACGGTGCTGGGATCGAGTTTCTCAATGGGGATGTCTGGGCGTATTTGCCGGAGTTGATGGAGGGGCAAAGAACTGGTCTTTCAGGCGTGCACGATAGGCTATTAGCGATCACTGCACAGATTGATTTGGTGATTGGAAGCGACCAGAAACACCCTTTATGGCACTCCCTTCAAGACCTCAAAAGTTGCTTAGGTTCAGACTACTAGATTGGACCTGCCGGGACCTATCCGATGATAGCGCGGCACGTCACGGGACCGCGCAGGCTTCGCACAAAACCCGGGGCAATGCCTTGGGGTAATCAGGGCGCGAAGTGACACCGCCTCAACTACAGGCAATTTGAACGCGACAAAAAAAACCAGGGCTCTCAGGAACGCTGGGGTTTTTCTTTGGACGATAGACCGGCCGGCTTTGCCGGGTATCGGCGCCGGTGTTGCAACGCACTAGCGAAGATCTGCGCGGCGCCTAATGCCCTTCAGGCAGGTCGAGGTATGGCATAAAATGCTATCGGGCGCAAAACTGAGATAACCAAACAAAATGGAATTGGAAATGACTGAAAAAAAGGACAAAAAGCCAGGCTATCAGCTCACAAAAAAACAGCATTTCCATATGAAAGCTTTGCTTGAACGGTTCGTAAATAGCTCACAAAAAGTACGTGTAGTACGTAAACCGTTCGGAACGACAAGCTTTCTAGGAGTAAGAAATCAGATCTTTATCGGAAAGAGAAGCTGGTCTCAAGAGACCGAGCAGGCAATAAGCTGGCCGATCGAAACCGCCTTCTTAGCGGAAGTCACACGTGTCGAAGCTGGAGAGGTCATTCAGAGTCACGAGGCCGTATCCCAATATCACCTGCTTTGGACGCTGCGGCACCATTTCGCGAAAAACCCCAATGAGGACAGAGTGCTGTATCCGGGGATGGATTGCCATATGAGCGAAGAGCTTGAAGAGTGGGGAGATGCTAATTACAAGGTGCCAATAAGAAATGGCGGGATAATTCCGGGACGGTTCGCCACAACGCTGGATATCAAAGAGTTGCTCGCATCTCCTGAGAATGTGGCCCTATATGAGGGTGTTTTTTGGCGTGTTATCAAATCTGAAACTGATCGATTCATCTCTCCGGACCAGTACCGTCACAAGCTTTTGATCGTTATCAATCCGTATACCGTGCTTCAGGGCGGCTACCAGGAAGAGCCTCCCTACATAGCTTCACCGGAAGAAGTTCGCATGTACAACGAAGTCGCTGAAAAGGAAGCCGTGAGCTTTACCTTTGGATAATCCGGCACTATTTTGGCCTCGCATAATAGACGTTATGGGTAAATCCTCGCCGGGGCTTCGCGATTTTCCCGCCGTCGGATTCTGCCCTCTCGGGCGACAAGTACCATAACGTCAACCCCATTATGCGCAATCATATGATTCATTATCAGGGGCAGTGCCAACCAGATTTCAACCAGCGCACCACGCTCCTCATCGGCCAAACCCAACCCATCTCGATTTGGCCGATGACCCTGAATCACACCTGAGCGAAACCACCATCCACAAACATCTCGCTGCCTGTCATGAAGCTGCTTTCATCCGACGCCAGGAACAATGCCGCATTCGCCACTTCATCTGGCAAACCCATACGACCCAACGGCACGCGCGTCACCATCGAGTCGACAATCGCATCCTTCTGGCCGGTTCCCGAAAGCGCTCGGTCCAAACCAGGCGTCGTCGTTGGCCCAGGTGAAAGCACGTTGACCCGAATACCCGTGCCTTGCAGATCCAACGTCCAGCTTCTGGCAAAGTTTCGCAGTGCACCTTTCGAGGCGCTGTACACGCTGAACGCTGCGGTGCCCATCGAAGCGGTCGTCGAACCTGTCAGCACAATCGAGCCGCCGGCGCTCATCAATGGCAACGCGTTTTGAACGGTAAACAGCGTGCCTTTCACGTTCACGCCAAATGTGCGATCAAATGATTCCTCGGTGATCGATCCGATGGGTTCCAGATCCCCCAAGCCTGCATTGGCAAACAACACATCAATGTGGCCTTTGTCTGTTTTGATCTGCGCGAATACCCGCTCCAGATCCTGCAGATTTGAAATGTCGCCCTGGATTGCAACGGCGTCATGCCCGATCAGGACCAACGCTTTGTCCAGTTCCTCTTGGCGACGTCCGACGATAACGACCTGTGCGCCTTCGGCCGCAAAACGTATGGCACTGGCCAAGCCAATCCCGCTGTTGCCACCGGTGACGACTGCGATTTTTCCGTTGAGTCTGTTCATGAGTGTTTCCCATAAATGTTGAGGCTCAAGCGTAGATCCGCGCTATTGTTTTGAATAGTATGCACCTTTTGGTAAGTACTCAGCCTGAGGGCACAAACATGTCGAATAGCACCTTTAATTGCGGGCTCGACGCCGCCCTGGCGGTGATTGGCGGGAAATGGAAACCGTTGGTCCTGTTCCACCTGGCCCATGAAGTTCACCGTTATGGCGAACTGCGGCGTGCAGTTGGCGGCGTGACGGATAAGGTGCTGATCCAGCAGTTGAAAGAGCTGGAACGCGATGAAATCATCGATCGCATCGACTTCAAGGAAATCCCGCCGAAGGTCGAATACTCCCTGACCCCATTCGGGCGTTCGCTGGCCAAGGCCTTGGGGCCTCTTTGCCAATGGGGCACCGAGCATATGTTGGCGGTTGAACGCATCAGCGAACGCCGAACAGGCGCCCTCGCCCAGCCTTGAACTCACAAAATGTTTAACTCGACTAAATGGATATTTAGTTGAGTTAAATCAATAGGTTACGCGCTTATGTGCTGATCAAGGGTCATCCGCGACACCCAGCCCCTCATAACTATGTAGTGAGTCTGTAAACACCGGCTTGTATGCACCGAGGGTGATCACTAAGCTGGCCGCTCTTTTTTACCGCCGTCCGGAATCACCATGTCTCGAAGTATCGCCCACCTCGCCCTGCTGCTGGGCTTGATCACCGCCGTCGGCCCGTTTGCCATCGACATCTACCTGCCGGCTTTGCCAACGCTGGGCGCCAGCCTGCAAGCCTCTCCCGCTGCGGTGCAGATGAGCCTGACGGTGTTCTTCATGATCATCGGTGTGTGCCAGCTGTTCTACGGCCCGATCAGCGATGTGTTCGGGCGCAAACCGCCGATCTATGCCGGCCTGGTGATTTTTATCGTGGGCAGCATTGGCTGCGCCCTCGCCCCCTCCATCGAAGCGCTGATCGGCTTCCGGGCGTTGCAGGCCTTTGGCGCCTGCGCCGGGATGGTGATTCCCCGGGCAATTGTCCGTGACTTGTACACCGGCCATGAAGCTGCACGTTTGATGGCGTTGTTGATGCTGGTGGTGAGTATTTCACCGATCCTCGCGCCATTGGCCGGCAGCCTGATCATCGCGGTGTGGAGCTGGCGCGAAGTGTTTCTGGTGCTGGGTGTGGCCGCAGTGTTGTGCCTGATCATGACCGCCGTGCAGTTGCCGGAAACCCACCCCGCCGAACGCCGCCTGGGCAAGACCCTGGGCAATGCGTTCGGCAGCTACGGCGCGTTGCTGCGCGATCCAGTGTTTACCGGGTTGTCGGTGGTGGGCGGCTTTGGCCTGGCGACGTTCTTCGTGTTCATCGGCAGCGCGCCGTTCGTGTACATCGAGTACTACGGGCTCACGCCGACGCAATTCAGCCTGTGCTTTGCCCTCAACGCAGCGTCGTTTTTTGCCCTTAGCCAACTGACGGCGCGCTTGAGTGCCCGCTTCGGTTTGGCCCCTCTGATTCGTTGGTCGGTGGCCGGCGTGGCGACCGTCATGACCTTGCTCGCCCTTACCACACTGTGGGGTAACAGCCTGCCGTTGATGATGGCGCTGCTGTTTATCGGCTTTGGTTTCCTCGGCCTGCTATTGCCGGCGGCCGGGGTGTTGTCCCTGGAAGATCACGGCGCCGTAGCGGGTTCTGCATCGGCATTGTTGGGCGCGATCCAGATGATCACCGCGGCCGTGGCCATGTCCCTGGCCGGCCTGTTCGCCGACCACACACCGGCACCGATGTTGATCGGCATCGCACTCAGCGCTGTGGCGGCGATGCTCACCGTGTGGTGGACGCTGCGCCGCCTGCCGGCGCACCTGCAACCTCAGCCGCGTACCTGACCAGTGGAAATTGGGGCCTCAGCCTGAAGCCCCATGCCCGCCAAATAGGCCCACGGGTAAATCCCCCGCTGATGCCCATCGCTGAAGATCAACTGCACGCCATACCCCTGGGGATGCACTTCCAGTACCCGAACACGGTCCGATACCAGTGGCAGCATGCCTCTCAACCGAAAGGCCCTGCACTGTGAACATGGGCATTCACGGCGCAGACGGGCATGGTCGATCCATTGCACGCCTTCATGCCATTCCAGCCTCAAGCGTCCTTCATCATCGCGTCCAATGCTTTTCGGTGCGCTGTTCATTGCAGTTGCGCCAGGGCAATGCGGACCGCCTTGCGCACTTCCGGGTCGCCATCGTCGGCGGCATCACGCAACGGAGCCAGGGCTTGGCGATCGCCCAATTCGCCCAGAGCCAGAGCGGCCTCCTTGCGCAGATTGCTGATGCTATGGCCCAAGGTCAGGACCAGCCCGTGCAACGCCGGGGCATAGCGCAAGCGACCCAGGCTGCGGGTGGCGCGCAGGCGGACTTGCCAGTAGTCATCGGCCAGCGCCTTGATCAAGGCGTCGCCTGCACTGGCACTACCGACTTTGCCCAGGGTGGTCGCCGCCTCCTCCCGCACTTGCCAAGTGGCGTCCTGCAACGCTTCAAACAGCGCGGGTAGCACCCGCTCATCACTGGCAAGACCCAGGGCGCCGGTGGCGGCGCGCCGGACTTCGGTGTCCGGGTCGCTGCTGGCTAATATCGCCAAGGCCTCCAGTGCCGGCAGGTGCTTTAGCCAGCCGAGCACGCCGACCGCTTCGCGGCGTACGCCAGCATCGGCATCCTTCAGCGCCAACAGTGCCGACGGCGCCGCAGCTTCAAGGCGCAACTCGCGCAAGGCACGAAATATAGCCGTGCGCACACTGACGTCGGCGTGGGTGGTCCAGGGCAATAACAATCCACCCGCCCGTGTTGTCTTGAGCACGCTCAAGCTCTGGGCGGCTGCGTCACGCACCGA
Organism: Pseudomonas yamanorum; assembly: GCF_900105735.1. Classification (NCBI taxonomy): domain Bacteria; kingdom Pseudomonadati; phylum Pseudomonadota; class Gammaproteobacteria; order Pseudomonadales; family Pseudomonadaceae; genus Pseudomonas; species Pseudomonas yamanorum. Next base: position 10,013 of record NZ_LT629793.1, read on the forward strand.
TACCTCGGTGTCGGTCAGCGCCTGGCACAGCGCCTCGACCACTTCGTCTTCCTCCCAGGCTTCCAGCAGGCTGGCGGCCTGGGCGCGCACTTCGGTGGCCGGGTCGTGGCGTAGGCTGTCCACCAGCCATACCAGTCCGTCGGGGTCTTCCAGGTCTGCCAGATCAATCAGGGCGATCCGGCGCATGCCAGCATCCGGCGCTTGCAGCCGGGGGCGCAGGGCTTCAATGTCGGGGTTTTCGGTTTCATAGGTCATATGGCAAATCGCGGTCTTGGGTGATCGTTGGGGAGCCCGAGTGGGTTCAGCCGTGGCAACTGGCGCCCTTCTTCGTGGTGCAACAGCTCAAGGCAATGGCGCTTGAGGTGGGTAAATTCCGGCGAGGTCATCAATTCGGTGCTGCGCGGCCTTGGGAAGGTCAGCAGGAAGTCTTCGATGATGCGCCCGGGCCGTGGGCTCATGACCAGGATGCGGTCGGCCAGGAACAACGCTTCGTCGATGTCATGGGTGACAAACACCACGGTGGTGCGGATACGCGTCCAGATGTCCAGCAGCAACGCCTGCATCTTCATGCGGGTCAAGGCATCCAGCGCGCCGAAGGGTTCGTCCATCAGCAGCAGGCCGGGGCGATTGATCAACACCCGGGCGATTTCCACCCGCTGCTGCATGCCGCCAGACAGCTGGTTCGGCCAGCGCTCGGCAAAATCTTCCAGGCCCACCAGTTGAAGAATGTCATCGGCGGCAGCAAGACGCTCGGCCTTGCCCACGCCGCGCATCTTCAGGCCGAAGGCGACGTTTTCGCGCACCGAGCGCCATGGGAACAGTGTGTGTTGCTGAAACACCATGCCCCGCTGCTGGGACGGCCCGGCAACCGGCTCGCCGTCCATTTCCAGGGTGCCCTGGCTCGGCGTGAGGTGCCCGGCCAGCGCGCCGAGCAAGGTCGACTTGCCACACCCGGACGGCCCGAGGATACACACAAACTGGCCCGGCTCGATCCTGCAATCCAACGCTTTCACCGCCTCGAATGCCTGCTGCTTTTCGCCCAATACAATAGACAAGCCGCGAATCTCGACACGCCCTTCAAGTTGACTCATCAGGCTTTACCTCGTGGTCGATGCCAGGGGGTGAACAGTGCACCGAGGCGCTTGACCAACAGGCTGCTGCCCATGCCCAGCACCCCGATCAACAGCATGCCGACGACAATGTCGGCATAGTTCTGGATGGTGTAGGACTCCCAGGTGTAATAGCCGATGCCGTATTGGCCGGAGATCATTTCCGCCGTCACCAGGCAGAACCAGGAAGTGCCCATGCCGATGGCCAGGCCGGTGATGATGCTCGGCGCGGCGCCTGGCAGGATCACTTCCAGCAGGATCGCCCGGCGCCCTGCCCCTAGGCTGCGCGCCGAAGCGATCAGCCGTGGGTCGACGCCCTCCACGCCATGCACGGTGTTGAGCAGCACCGGAAACAGCGCGCCGGTGAAGGTAATGAAGATCATCGACAGCTCCGACGACGGGAACATCAGGATCGCCAGCGGAATCCAGGCCACCGCCGGGATCGGCCGGATCACCTCCAATGGCGGCAACAGCAGGTCTTCCGCCCACTTCGAGCGGCCAATCGCAATGCCCAGCCCGATGCCCACCACTGCTGCCGCCAGGTAGCCTTCAAACACCCGGGTCAAACTCGCACTCAGGTGCCTGGCGAGCTTGCCCGAGTCCGCCAGCCCAAGGGCGGCCTGCACCACGGAGCCCGGCGTGGGCACATTGGCAAAGGTCACCAGCCACAGGTTCCAGTGCTGGCTGGCCGCCAACTGCCAGAACAGCAGGCACAACAGCAATGAAGCGGCCTTGGGCAGCCAGCGCCATGGGGTGCTTGTCATGAACACGCTCCCTCAGCGACCGGCAACGGCCTGCGCGCCGGCGTCGGTAAAGTTGAACACCTTGCCGCCCTGAGCCTGGGCGAACTGCTGCGCCTGCCCCTTGAGCAGGAACGCGCTGAGTTGGCCTTGCTGATTGCTCGCAAACCACGCCTGGCTGGCCAACAGCTTGATGCCGCTGTCCTGGGCCTGGGCATAGACCGCGCGCACCGCTTTGCCTTGTTTGTTCAGACTGTCCAGGGCGGTGAACGCCGCCTCGGCCGATGCGTAATCGCGCACCTTGGGCTCGCCCTTGACCCAGATTTGCGCCACATGCTTCCAGTCGGTGATCGGTTTGCCGGTCAGGGCATCGTTGGCCTTCAGCGGGGATTGGGTGTAATTGCCCAATTGCGCCTCATAGTCCAGTCCAGATGCCTTGAACGCGGCACGGATGTACTGGTCATCGATAAAGGTATTGAGGTCCAGGCCACGGTCGGCCTTTTTCAGCAGCTTGAGGGTGTCGATCGCGGTACCCACCGCCTGGCGGTATTCGGGTTTCCAGCTCAGGTCGCGGGTCTGCACGCCCAGCGGGCCATGGAACAGATAGTTGACCTCGGCTTCGACGCCGGTGACTTTTTCGATCAGCTCGCTGTACTTCTCCGGTTCTGCGGCCAGCAACTGATTGGCCTCGATACTTGCGCGCAGGTAGGCGATGACCACTTCCGGGTACTGTTTGGCATAACGCTGGTCCACCAGCGCGCCGTGGAACGTCGGGGTGTCGGATTGCGAGCCGTCGTAGATTTTGCGGGCGAAACCCCGGTTGGGGAACAGTTCGCCAAACGGCACAAAGTCGGCATGGGCGTCGATCTTGTTGGCCTGCAACGCCGAGCCCGCCACTTCGGGCGCCTGGGCAATGATGTTGACGTCCTTGAGCGGGTCCCACCCCTGGGCCGCAACAGCGCGCAACAACATGCCATGGGCCGTCGAGGCGAATGGCACGGAGATGGTCTTGCCTTTCAGGTCGGCCAGGGACTGGGCGCTGGAAGCGATCGGCACCACAATGCCGTTGCCGCTGCCCTTGATGTTGCCCGACAACACGCTGATAAACAGGCTGTGCTTACCCGCCGCTTCGAACGCAACGCCATTGAAGGCGCCGGGGAAGTCGGCCATCGCGCCAAAGTCCAGTTTGCCGGCGACCATTTCATTGGTCAGCGGCGCGCCACTGGTGAAGTTTTTCCACTGCACGTCGTAGGTAGCGTCCTTGTACTTGCCGTCGTGTGGCAGGTACTTGTCCAACAGCCCCAGCTCGCGGATCAGCAAGCCGCCCGCCGCACAGTTGATGGTGGTGTCCTGGGTGCCGATGGCTACCCGGATCGTTTGGGCCTGAGCCGACAGGCTCAAGGAAGCCAGCACCAGGCCGGCCAAGGTTGCGCGCAATAACATTGGGTAGTTCCCCTCGAATCATGGTTGAAAGAGTCGTCTCCGCCACGGTCTGGCGTGGTGGGAAACGAGGGGGTGTCACTCGGATGGCGTCCGGGGTTGGCGGATGGCGTTTGCGGCAGATCTCAGCGCAGCAGGTACGGGATCTCGACCTTGACTGCGCCGGTGGGGCAATCTTTTTCACAGGGCATGCAGTACCAGCATTCATCGAACGCCATATACGCCTTCTGCGTTGCCGGATTGATCGCCAACAGGTCCATCGGGCACACGTCGACACAGACCGTGCAGCCTTTTTCGGCGATGCACTTGTCTTCATCCACCGTCACCGGGGCGTTGGAGCGGAAGAATATTTCCTGGGGCTGATAGGCCATTTCACTGTGTCCTTGGCGCTTTTGCGCTCTCTGGCTGTAGCGGTGCAACGCAGGTTCAGGCAGCCGCGTGGGCGCCGACCCGCAGGCGGTCGTAGGCCTGCAGCTCTTCGGCATCCAACGGAATTACATACGGCTCGACGGGTTTCTTGAAGCTGACCATCTGCCCGTCGTCGCCCTTTTTCAGGTGGCAATGGCAGAACCAGTCGGCGTCGTTGCGTTGCGGGTGGTCGACCCGGTAGTGGTACAGGCCCCAGCGGCTTTCGGCGCGGTACAGCGAGGCGCGAGCGGCCATTTCGGCGCAATCGCGAATCACGCTGGTTTCCATCGCGCGCATCAATTCATGGGGGTTGTGTGCCTTCATCTGGTCCAGGTCGCGCTCGATATCGGCAAAGCGTTGCAAGCCGATTTCCATCTTGCGGGTGACCTTGGGCGGTTGCAGGTAATCGTTGACGAAACGCCGCAGCTTGTACTCGACCTGGGCTGGCGGCAGGCCGGCTTCGCGGTCCAGCGGCGCGTAGATCCGTGCCTGCTCGGTGGCTACTTGCTGGGCATCCACTGCGCTGAATTCGCGCCCGGCCACAAAGCTTGCAGCGTTGGTGCCGGCGAACCAGCCATAGGTGAACGCACCGAGCATGTAGTTGTGGGGCACGGCCGCCATGTCGCCCGCCGAATACAGGCCCTTGACCGACGTCTCGGCGCGCTCGTTGACCCACACTCCCGACGCCGAGTGCCCGCTGCAAAAGCCGATCTCGGAGATATGCATCTCGACCATCTGGCTGCGGTAGTCAGTGCCCCGGTTGGCGTGAAACTGACCCCGGCTGGGACGCTCGTTGCTGTGCAGGATCTGTTCGATGTTCTGAATGGTTTCCTCGGCCAGGTGATCGAGCTTGAGAAACACCGGGCCGTTGCCGCTTTCGAGCTCCTGGTGGAACTCCCACATCATCTGCCCGCTCCAGTAGTCGCATTCGATGAAGCGTTCACCCTTGTTGTTGGCGGTGTAGCCACCCAAGGGCCCGGTGACATAAGCGCAGGCCGGACCGTTGTAGTCCTTGATCAGCGGGTTGATCTGGAAGCACTCCAGGTTCGCCAGCTCGGCGCCAGCATGGTAGGCCATGGCGTAGCCGTCGCCGGCGTTGGTCGGGTTTTCATAGGTGCCCATCAGGTAACCCGACGACGGCAAGCCCAGGCGGCCGGCCGCGCCGCAGCACAGGATGACCGCCTTGGCCTTGATCACCTGGAAATCGGCCGTACGGCAGTCAAACCCCATCACGCCGTTTACTGCGCCTTCGCTGTCGGTCAGCAAACGGGTGCAGACCAGCCGGTTGGTGATGTTGACCCGCGCCCGCTTGAGCTGGCGATACAGTACCTTCTTGATGTCGTGCCCTTCAGGCATCGGCAGCACGTAAGCGCCCATGTGATGGACTTTTTTCACCGCATAATCGCCGGTTTCGTCTTTCTCGAACTTCACGCCCCAGCGGTCCAACTGCTCGATGGTTTCAAAGCTGTGGGTCGCGTAGGCATACACCGCCGCCTGGTTGACGATGCCGTCGTTGGCGATCGTGATTTCCTTGGTGTACTGCTCCGGCGTGGAGTGGCCTGGAATAATCGCGTTGTTCAGCCCATCCATGCCCATGCTGATGGCGCCGCTGCGCTTGACGTTGGCCTTGTCGATCAACAGAACGCGTAAATCGCGGTTGGCCTCCTTGGCCTTGATCGCTGCCATGGGGCCAGCGGTGCCGCCGCCGATCACCACGATGTCGTATTCCAGTTCCAGGGTTTTGCGGCTCACGGGCGGCTACCTCGCTGACGGTCGATGCGCAGGCGGTACTGAAACGCATCGCCGCGGTAATACAGGTGTTCAAAGTCCACCGGCTGTCCGTCGGCGGTGTGGGTCAGGCGCTCGATGCGCATGATCGGCGAACCCGCCTCCACGTTCAGCGCCTGGGTCAGTTCGCTGTCGGCGAGCACCGCGTCAATCGCCACGTCGGCGTGACCCAGTTGCAGGCCGCAGTCGTTCTCCAGGATCAGAAAGATGTCGCGGGTCACCAGGTCGGCGTTTTCCAGGCGTTCGCCCAGGGCCTGGCTGAGGTAGGTGATTTCCAGCGACACCGGCTCGCGGTTGATCAGCCGTACGCGCTTGATCTGCGTGACAGTGGTGCCCTCCTCCACGCCCAGGCGCTCGGCCACCAACTTGTCAGCGGGCACAAAGCGGTAGCTGCGCAGACGGTTGATCACTTCATAGCCGCGCTCGGTCATGGACTCGCCCAACCCTTGCAGGGTGCTGACGTTCTGATAAGCCTTGGGCTTGAAAACGAAGGTGCCTTTGCCGTGGATCTTGTAGATCAGGCCTTCCTTTTGCAGATCACCCAGGGCCTGACGCACGGTGATGCGGCTGACTTTGAAGCGCGCTCCCAGCTCGCTTTCGGAAGGCATCTGGGTATTCGGCGCGTATTCACCATCGAGGATGCGGCTGCGCAGCAAATCCCGCAGTTGGGCATGCAGCGGAACGCTGGACAGAGGAGATAAGGCGACGGTTGATTCGTTCATCAGGACCACTTGTCATAACGAGTTATGACGTGATCATAAGGAGTCTTATGAAAAGCGCGGAAATACCGTTTTGGAATAAGGTTATGGACAGGAGAATGACGCTGCACCTAGGAAGTAGGTGCAGCGGACCAGCCTAATTTATAGAGCAGCGTCCAGACCTGATGAAAAATCAGAAGTTGTAACTGACTCGGGTATAGAGGATCCGCCCAAACGGGTCGGCGTACTTGGGGTCGTACCCGCTCTGGAACGCGTAGGTCTGGTTGCTGAACGGCGGCGCGCGGTCGAACAGGTTCTTCGCGCCCAATGTGACGGCCAGAGACTTGCTCCAGTTGTAGGTACCCGCCAGGTCCCAGACGTTGTAGGAGCCTACGGAATCATGGGTTTCCGGGTCCGAGTCGTGATAGCCACTGGTGTAGCGGTTGGTCAGGCTGACGCCCAGCGGTCCGCGGGCCCAAGTGCCGGTCAGGCTGTGGCGCCAGCGTGCAACGGCGCCAGCGGTGGAGAATTCGCCGCCACGAAAATCACCGAGTTTGTCGATGTAGTCGCCCTTGAGCTCCTGTTGGTATTTGTATTCGTTGACGTAGGTGCCTTGCAGGCCGATGCCGAAGTCACCGATGGCGGTGCTCGGGAAGCGGTAGTCGAAACTCACATCCACGCCGTTGGTCTTGGTTTTCCCGAGGTTGGCCAGGCCGGTAACGATGTGATCGATGGAGCCGTCAGCCTTGCGAATCAGGCGGTCGCCGTAGGCATCCGGGTCGTCGAACACTGACGACTCAGGGAATTCGGCGATCTGGTTGGCGATGGTGATCCACCAGAAATCCAGGCCAGCACTGAGGCGCTCAATGGGTTGGAACACGAAGCCAAAGGTAACGTTACGTGCGGTTTCCGGGCTCAAGCTGCCATTGCCGCCCGTTTGCCGGCGGAACTGTTGGGCGCAGTCGCGGTTACCGATCCCGCCATTGGCCGGTGTACCGCCCGGGCACAGGCGCGGGTCGTTGTAGTTGGCCACGGTGTAGCTGGTGTAGGTCGGGTTGTACAACTCATACAGCGACGGCGCACGGAACCCTTCGCTGTAGGCGCCGCGAACCACCAGTTCTTTGAATGGCTGAAAACGGAACGAGTATTTCGGGTTGGTGGTGCTGCCGAAGTCGCTGTATTTGTCATGACGCACCGCCGCGGACAGTTCCAGGCTGTCGAGCACCGGCACATTGACCTCGGCGTACTCGGCCGAGACGCTGCGATTGCCACGCACCGCGCCATTGGGGTCTACGCCGAGGCTCTGCACGGTCTCGGCGAATTGGGCGAAGTCCTGATGAAAATCTTCCTTGCGGTATTCACCCCCCAGCGCCAGGCCTGTGGGACCTGCGCCAAACCAGTCGCCGATTTCACGGCTGACGCGACCGTCGATGGATTTGACCCGGCCAACGGCGGTGGCGTAATCGCCGTCGACGCGGCTGGAGGCGAGCAACGCCCTGCCCGCTTCGCTCTGCGGCCCGAACGGGTTGATCACGCCATTGGCGATACCCTGGCTGATGGTCTGGTCGTTCACATAACCGTCGAGAATGGTTTGCACCACTTTGTTCTGGTTGTAGGACGCACCGACGTTGTAGTCCCAGTTCGCCACGGTGCCTTCGAAGCTCAGCAGCAGGCGCTGACTGGTGTTGTCATCTTCGTGCTTGCGCGCCCCGGCGTCGGTTTCGCGCCAGTTCACATCCACCGGCTGTGTCGGGTCCAGGGCAAAACCCGTCGGACCCGGCGTGATGCCGTTGCCCGGATAGAACGCCGTACCCGGATTGACCTGGGCGCCCATCAAGGTGCCCGGGCCAATCTGCGTGCGGTTTTCGTTGCGCGCCCAGAAGTACTCAAGGCTCACGGTGTGGTCATCGGCCAGCTTGCCGGTGGCTTTGGCAAAGGCCGAGGTTTTTTCGGTTTCCGGCACCAGGTCCAGGTAACTCCACAGGCTTTGGCGGCAGATGCCATTGCGCGACAGCAACCCGGGGGAATTGCAGCCGGAGCCAGCCAGCGGGTTGGTCGCGTTGCTACCCTGGCTCCAGTTTGCCGGGGCGGCGGTGCCCGAGGTGAAATCCAGGCCGCGACCGGGCTGGTAGTTGTAGGTGTAGTCGCGGTCTTTGGCCGCCAGGCGCGTCTGCTTGTCGTAGCTGACCACGCCAAATACGTTGAAGCGGTCGTCTGCCAGGTCGCCAAACCCATAACTGCCGCTGAAGTTATGGCTGTCACCACCGCCTGAGCGCGTCGGCGAATCGTAATTGGTGGAGAGCTGGCCGCCGGTCAGGCTGGTCTTGGTGATGAAGTTGATCACCCCGCCGATCGCGTCGGTGCCGTACAGCGCCGACGCGCCATCGCGCAGCACTTCCACACGGTCGATGGCGGCGAACGGGATGGTGTTCAAGTCCACCCCGGAGCCGTTAGTGGTGTTGACGGCGTTGTTGCTCAGGCGCCGGCCGTTGAGCAGCACCAGGGTTTTGTTCGCGCCAATCCCGCGCAAGTCGGCAAACGCTGCACCACCGCTGCTGGAACCCACCGAACGCCCGGAGCCAACGGAAGACTGATTGGCCGAGATACGGTTGATCAACTCCTCGGTAGTGCTCACACCCTGCTCGCGCAATTGCTCGACCCGCAGGATGGTCACCGGCACGGCCGTTTCCGCGTCCACTCGACGAATCGCCGTGCCGGTCACGGTGACTTTTTCCAGACGGTAGTCAGTACTTTTTCCCGCAGCCGGGACAGCGTTGGTGGAGGTCGCGGCCGCTGCGTGCACCGTCAGCCCCTGCTCGCTATCGCTGACTTGCAGGCCGCTGCCCTGTAACGCTTTGTCCACCGCTTGCAGGCTGCCCAAATCTCCGCGAATGGGGGCACTGCGCTTGCCCTGAACCAACTGCTGATTGAAGGAAATCATCACGCCGGTCTGCCGGGAGATATCCAGCAGCACCGAATCGAGCGGGCCGCCGGCGATATCAAAGCTGAACACCTGGCTGGCCGCTTCCTGGGCCATTACGCAGTTGCTGCAGACGCCCATCGCCAACGCCGCCGCCAGCGTCAGTCGAGGTAATTGTTGTTTGAATAAGAACATCGAGGATCTCCCTGTTGAATGTGTCTACAGGGGTTGAGCAGCGGCAGACGCGTTTTTATAGGGCGGTGTTTAGGCGAAGATGCTATGAGTTTATAACCGGTTTAACGGGCCTCAATACTTACCCAATAGGCGCTGTGATACGTCACGCGAATCGGTAATGAATTCTCCAGCAGCTGCAGGGTGCGGTCCGTATCGTCCAGGGGATAGATGCCGCTCAGGCGCAGCTGCGCCACATTGGGATTCAGGCGCAGAATCCCGTGGCGATAGCTGCGCAGGCTGTCGATCACCTCCCTTAACGACCGGTCGTGGATTTCAAGGCGTCCTTGGCTCCAACCGGCTTCATCGCCCTTGAGCGGGCCAAGGCCGAAGGTGTGTTGCTCATCAAACCGCATGCTCTGCCCCGCCTCCACGATTTGGCGCGCGCCGTCCTGAGTGACCACTTCCACTCGCGAATGCAGCATCACCAGACGGGTGGACGCTTCGTCACGCTGCACCAGGAGTCGGGTACCCAACGCGCGAATCTGGCCATGCCGGGTTTGCACCACGAAGGGCCGCGCCGGGTCCTTGGCCACGTCCACCAGCAACTCCCCCTCCCGTAACTCCAGCACACGCTGGTGTGCGTCGAAACGCGCAATCGCCCGGCTCTGTGCGTTCAGCGTCAGCAAGCTGCCGTCGTCCAGCGTGAAGTGTTTACGCTCCCCAGTGCCAGTGGACAGCTCGCCGGTATCCACCAACCAGCCCTGGCGACGACCGAGAAACAGCGCTGCCAACGCGACGACACCCAGGCTGCCAGCGACAAAGCGTCGACGGCTGGACGGTGCTTTCAGGCTATGCAAAAGGTGCTCGCTGGGCACTCCGCGCAATGCATGATTGCGCAACAGCCCCATGCCACCGCTCATTTGATCAATTACCTGGCGGTGACGAATGTCAGCCGCGCACCACGTCTCGAATGCCTGCCGTTCCTGAGTGCTGGCGTGCTCCGATTGCAGCAGGGCCATCCACCGCGCGGCCTCCTCCACCACGGCCTCTTCCGGGCGCAAAAGGCTCATGGCTGGGCCATCACCAGGTAGCAGCGCTTGAAGGCATCGGCCATGTATTGCTGTACACGGCTGGTGGAGACCTGCAAGCGCTCGCCGATCTGGCTGTAGGTCAGACCGTCCAGTTGATGGTAAAGAAACGCGGCCTTGGCTTTGGCAGACAGCCCGTCCAGCAGGCGATCCACGGCCAGCAAAGCCTCGATTACCAACGCCCGCTCTTCGGGTGACGGGTGCACCGGCACGGGCGCATGGGCCAGGCTTTCAAGGTAGGCACGTTCCAGGTCCTGCCGACGCCAGCCTTCGTAGACCAGGCGCCGGGCGATGGTGGTCAACAGCGCGCGAGGTTCGCGAATAGCGGCGGGGTCCGGAAGCGACAACACCCGCAGGAAGGTTTCCGAGGCAATGTCCTGCGCGCTGTGATGACATCCCAAGGTTCGCCTGACTGAACTGCACAACCACTGGTAATCCTTTTGGAACATCTGCCCAATCAATGGGTAACCGAGGGGCTGACTGACACCCATGCCTTGCTCCCTTACGAGACCTATCGCCCGTCTCAACAATCATCCGCCAACGCCCCCTGAGTCGGGGCCTGGAATAAAGGGAGCGACTGTGCCGCAGAGGTATCGAGCTTTGGAAGTAATAAAAAATCAGCTGTAGCTCTCAAATGAATATAAGCCCCTGCGCACATCGATTTGGCTGATGTCTGCTATTGGCCCGCAGGCGTTCATCCCTGCGGCGAGCGCTTTGTAAAATGGGCCCCACAGTCAAGCCACCATCTTCGTGGTGTCGGAGGTTCTCATGCGTTATCTGCTTATCGCCGTGCTGGGCCTGTTCAGCACACTGGCCGTCGCTCAAGGCGAAACCCCGGCGCCCACTGTGAGTGCCAGCGCACCCGCCAGCGAGGCGTACGATTATTCCCAGGACCTGGATATTGCCAAGGTGGTGCGCGTCAGCACCCAATCATCCACCGAGTGCGGTCCGGTGAAAGGCCACATGGTCTACATCGACAGCCACGGCGTGCGCCATGAGCTGGACTACATGCGCCTGGGCGATGCCTGCCAGCACGGTTGATCACAAACCATTCGTCGGGCTCGGCCAGCATCGATTACAACTATCGCGCCGCTGAAAATCACTAATCCATAGAACCCGTTGTGATCTATGGAGATTGAGATGACTGACTACCCACGCCCACCTTTCGCCAGCCAGGCCCAATCCGTTCCCGGTTCGCAGAAGAAGATGGACCCGTACCCCGACTGCGGCGAGAAGAGCTACGCCGGCTCCGGCCGCCTGGCCAACAAGATTGCCCTGATCACCGGCGCCGACAGCGGCATCGGCCGCGCCGTGGCGATTGCCTTTGCCCGGGAAGGTGCTGACGTGGCCATCGCCTACCTGGATGAACACGAGGACGCGAAGGAAACCGCACGCTGGGTGGAAGAAGCCGGTCGCCAGTGTCTGCTGTTGCCTGGGGATCTCGCGCAAAAGGCCAACTGCCAGGCCATTGTCGACCAGACCGTCGAGCAGTTCGGGCGTATCGATGTGCTGGTGAATAACGCAGCGTTTCAAATGACCCACGAGACCCTGGAAAAGATTCCCGACGAGGAATGGGTCAAGACCTTCGATATCAACATCACCGCGATGTTTCGCATCTGCAAGGCAGCGCTGCCACACATGAAGGCTGGCGGGTCGATCATCAATACCAGTTCGGTGAACTCCGATATGCCCAAGCCCACGTTGCTGGCGTATGCCGCCACCAAGGGCGCGATTGCCAACTTTACCGGTGGCCTGGCGCAACTGCTGGGGAGCAAGGGCATTCGAGTGAACAGTGTGGCACCGGGGCCGATCTGGACGCCGTTGATTGTCTCGACCATGCCCGATGAGGACGTGAACAGCTTTGGCAGCGAGACGCCACTGGGCCGCCCGGGGCAGCCGGTGGAAGTGGCGCCGATCTATGTGCTGCTGGCGTCGGATGAGGCGAGCTACATCTCGGGCTCGCGGTATGCGGTGACCGGCGGCAAGCCGATTCTCTAAGGCAGGACGTCAATCCAGTGTGGGAGCGGGCTTGCTCGCGAAAGCGGAGTGTCAGGCAATGCATGTGTGACTGATCCACCATTTTCGCGAGCAAGCCCGCACACATTTGGTTCTCGGTTAACCTGGAGATCGCGTCGGATCAGCTTTGCGCGGGTACGTGCGCTCCTCCTGAATCCGCCCGTCCATGCTGTGAATCCTCAGCGACGCCGTTTTGTCGCTGAGAAACTCCTTCGCCAACTCAACGATCGCCTCTTTGGTCTCCGCCGTTTTCGACGGCCGCGCAGAACCCTGCTTGGTCAGTGCCCAACCGGTGCCGGTCTTGTTGATGTTGTAGGTATCCATGGTCTGCTCCCTTGACTGAATGAACACGGCACGCGGTAAAACCCGCGCCCTACTTATTGCGAGCGCGGGTGCCGGGCAGAGTTCAAGGCAGTTGGCGGATCAGGTTACGGGCGGCCCTACCGATCAAACCGATCCGGTTCAATAACCGCTCGCGGCCGTCATCACGCCGCCCACAATCGCAATCCCCGAACTGCTGCCCAAACGTGTTGCGCCGGCATTGATCATCTTGATCGCCGTCTCGTAATCGCGCACGCCACCGGACGCCTTGACCCCAACCCCGGCACCTACGGTCTTGCGCATCAGTGCCACGTCCTCAACCGTTGCGCCGCTTCGACTGAACCCCGTTGACGTCTTGACGAATGCCACGCCCAAGTCCCGGCAGATTTCGCACGCCTGGACTTTCTGCTCGTCGTTGAGCAGGCAGGTTTCCAGGATCACTTTCAACGGCACGGCGCCGCAGGCCTTGTGGACCAGGGCAATGTCATCGCGCACCGCGTCCAGCAAACCTTCCTTCAACCAACCGATATTGAGCACCATGTCGATCTCCCCTGCCCCGGCGGCAATTGCTCGTTGGGCTTCAAATGCCTTGGTGTCGCTCAGGCCGGCACCCAGCGGGAAGCCCACCACCGCACAAATCACCACGCTATCGTCGGTCAGGCACGACGCGGCGTAAGGGACCTGGCCTGAATTGACGCACACCGAATAAAAGCCATGCTCCCGGGCTTCCTCGCACAAGGTACGGATCTGCTCACGGGAGGCATCGGGAGCCAGCAAGGTGTGATCGATGTACTTCGCCAATGCTGCAGGTTGAAGAGTGTTCATTTAACGAGTCCTTGCCTGTATGTTGCCAATGTTCGTGTACCGCTTGTCACAGCGCTCACATAAAATACGTTACAATACTCACACTTAATGTTACTTGTTTAACACAAACAATCAAGCCCTGGAATACTCGTGGACAGTAGAAAAGCCGAGCGACTCAAGCTTATCCAACAAGCCTTGCAGGACCAGAACGCCATTCACCTGAGGGAAATGGCTGCGCTGCTGGACGTGTCCGAGATGACGCTGCGCCGCGACCTCAGCCATTTCACCGACCACTTGCGCCTGCTCGGTGGCCATATCACCCGGGTCAGCAGTGAGGCCAGCGATTACCGGGTAGCCGACCAGGACACCCGCCACGTCGAGGAAAAGCGCCGCATCGGCAAACTCGCCGCCCGGTTGATACAACCCGGTGACACGGTATTTTTCGACTGCGGCACCACCTCGCCCTTTGTCATTGATTTCATCCCGGATGAGCTGGAGTTCACCGCGGTGTGCAGCTCGTTGAACGTGCTGCTCAGGCTGCAGAACAAGCCCAACTGCCACATCGTGTTATGCGGCGGCACCTTTCACCGCAAGAACCAGGTGTTCGAAAGCAGTGCCGAAAGCAGCATTCTCGACAGCGTGCGCCTGACGTGGGCCTTCGTGACTGCCGCGGGCGTCAGCCAGGAATTCGGTGTGACCTGCTTCAACTTCAATGAAGTCGAGGTCAAGCAAAAGGTCCTGCGCCAGGCCCAGCAACGCGTGCTGCTCGCCGACTTCAGCAAGTTCGACACGGTGCGCACCGCGCACTTCGCGACCCTGGGGGACTTTCAGTACGTGGTCAGCGACAAGAAAATCCCCCGCGCCTACAAGGACGCCATTCAGGCCAGCGGCGCGCAATTGCTGGTTTAACCCAGCAACCTCTGCCGCTCCTGCGCATTCAAGTAGCCGGTGGTCACGCTGAACGAAGCGCTGGCCCCGGCTGCCAGCTGACGCACGTGCCCTTTGGCTTTCTCGGCGTTATAGCCTTCGGGCTCGCAGGTTGAAGGGAGCACGAACGCCGCCACTTGCTGATCCGGCGTGTGCAGAATCCAGCGTGCCGCGTGCTCGAACTGTTCGGGACGGTAACGGGTATAGAACGCCGCACCATCGCTATGCTCCAGCAGAAAGTGCGCGTGGCCCGTGGCGTCAGTACCCACGTCGTCGAAGAAAAATACAATCTCAGGGTCGTACAGGGCTGGCTGATCGAGGCAGGCCACCTGGGCTGGATGTTCGGCCAGCTGCGCCATGTAGGCAGTCCAGTCAGGCGTCGGCTTGACGTGGTCCGGCACGCTGGTACGCAGGCGCAAGCGCTGCATCCCCAGCGGCTCGACGAACCGGCCTCCGGCCACATAGGCGTAGTTCATGTGGGCCATGTACATCAGGTCCATCGGTTTGCCAGCCAGGTTGGTCACGTCCATGTCGATGTCGAACACGGCCGAATCGGCGTGCAGTGTCACGCTGGGGCACGCCCGGTAACGATCACCGAACCCCTTGGCGTATTGGTACGAGCCGCCCAGGCGCACAAAACCCTCGCCTATTTCCAGCCAGCCCGTGTCCATGGGCGCACAAGGCATTTCGCCGTGCAAAGCATGGGTATCATCCGGCGCCGGGCAACCATTACGCAGCAGGCCACTGTGAAACATGAAGCAGCCGTAGGTATCGATGATCGTCGGGCTGGGACGGGGCTGTTCGAACAGGTTGCTCATGGTCAGGTCGCAGCCGTCGAACACGGCCGACCAGATCATCTGCCCCTGATAAGGCAATACCACCAGTCGCCCACGGCTGTTCTCCAGGCTCACCGCCAGCACGCCGGACGGATACGTCCAGGCGCTGACCTTGAAATCTCCAGACTGCAACAGGATCTTTTCCTGCTCGGTAAATACCGCGCGATACAGCGGGATATGCGTGTTCATGAGGCCACCACCGCTGCCGCACCCAACGGGGCTGTGTCTGACTGGCGCAGGCATTTGACCGCATAGATTACGATCACGATAAAGCACAGCAACGGCACGCTGTAGGCCAACTGCATGTTGCCCCCGCTGGCGTCGGACAACAGGCCCTGGAAGATCGGAATCACCCCGCCGCCGACAATACTCATCACCAGCAAGGAACCACCGACGCCGGTGTCTTCACCCAGGCCATCGATGGTCAGCCCGTAAATGGTCGGCCAGCAAGGGCCGAGGAAAATGCTCACGCCCACCGCTGCGTACACTGCCGAAATATTCGGCACCAGAATGGTGTAGGCCAGCAGCACGATGCACAGCACGCCGTAAATCGCCAGGACCCTGGCCGGGTGTAGTCGGCGCATCAGCAAGTTGGCGATCATCTTGCCGACAAAGTACGCGGCAAAAGTGGTCAGCAGAAACCATGAAGCACTGCGTTCATTCATGCCACCCATTTGCATGGCCAGGCGGATGGTGAAGCTCCACACACCTACCTGCGCGCCCACATAGAGAAACTGCGCGAGCACGCCAAAGGTAAAGCGCGGGTTGCGCCACAACCGTCCCAGGCTTTGACGCAGGCTCCCGGGCTTGCTGTCGGCCGGCTTATTGCCCTTGCAGGCCGGGAACCTGGTAATGGCGATCAGGATAAACATCAGCACCAACACAGCGATCATCCACTTGTAGGGCAACAAGGTGGACTGAATCATCTGCAGCTGCTGCACCGCCGCCTCGGAGACGCTCATCTGTTTCAGTTGTTGAGTGGTGGCGTCGGTGTCCTTGAACATCACAAAGCTGCCCACGTACACCCCGGCCATCGCGCCGAACGGGTGAAAGGTCTGGGAGATGTTCAGGCGCCGGGTCCCGGTTTCCCGTGGGCCCATCAGCGTCGAGTAGGTGTTGCACGCCGTCTCCAGGAACGACAGGCCGGCGGCAATCACGAACAGCGCCAGCAAAAACATCCCGTACTTGGCCGTGGACGCCGCCGGGAAAAACAGCAGGCAGCCGAACATGTACAGCATCAGGCCAATCAGGATCGTGGTCTTGTAGCTGAACCGACGAACCACCATCGCCGCCGGAATCGCAACAAAGAAGTAACCGAGGTAAAACGCCGACTGCACAAAGGCGGTCTGGAAATCACTGAGCAAAAACGCCTTCTTGAAGTGGGCGATCAGCACGTCATTCATGCTCGCCGCAGCCGCCCACAAGGCAAAGATGCTGCACAGCAGGATAAAGGCGAACCAGGGCGTGCGGTTCAGGTAGAAACCATCGGGCGTCTGTTGCAGCGCAGGTTTGTTCATTATTGTTCTCCGGGCTGGGTAGAGGGTGTTAGCGCTGTTGCTGGAAGCGGGCGAATGCTTCGCTGTCGGGATAAGAGGTCTGGGTACCCAGCGCCGTCACCGAACACGCCGAATACGCCACCGCCTGCTCCATGGCATAACGGATCTGGCCGTCGCGGCTCCAGTGCTGAACGAAGCAACCGATAAAAGCGTCACCAGCGCCGGTGGTGTCACGGGCGTCGACCCGCTGGCCCGGCACCTCGAATTCACCCTCCTCGCCCACGTACAACGCACCGTGTTCGCCGAGGGTGACGATCACGTGGCGAATGCCGCTGGCGACCAGGGTGCGTGCAGCGATGCGGGCCGAGTCCGGCGAATCCACGACTTGGCCGGTAATCAACGCCAGTTCGGATTCGTTGGGGATCAGGAAATCCAGCTGCGCCAAGTGCTCAGCGCTCAACCCGGCCAACGCCGGCGCCGGGTTGAGCAGCACGGCGATGCCGTGGCGGTGAGCGAATTCGATGGCGTAGTAGACCGTCGGCAGATTGATCTCCAGTTGCAGCACGATCAGCGTGCACTCGCGCAGGTCGGCGGCCGCCGCGTCGATATCCGCCGGTAGCAAATGCGCATTGGCGCCCTTGACGATCAAAATGCTGTTGTGGGAGTCGGCCCGCACGAAAATCGGCGCCACGCCGCTGGACACGCCGGGCACCCGCTGTACGTAACGGGTGTCGATACCAAAACGCTGGAAGTTGGCCAGTGTGTTGTCGGCAAACATGTCGTCACCGACTTTGCTGAGCATCAACACATCCGCCCCAAGCTTGGCTGCCGCCACCGCCTGGTTGGCCCCTTTGCCGCCGCAACCCAGGGCAAAGCCCGGCGCTTCCAGGGTTTCGCCCTGGACCGGCATGCGGTCGATATAGGTAATCAAATCCACCATATTGCTGCCGATGACTGCGATCTTGCCCATTGCTATTCCACCTTGTTACGGCACGGCCAGGCAGGTCGTGGCGCTCTTGTTTTGTTATTTAAATAACATTAGGTGTGAATATTCAATCTTTTTTTTGCGAGGACGCTACAAATCAAATCGATCCACTGCCCGCCGGCGTTCGTTGTCGTCACGCACGTCATAGTTGGCGGTGGTCTGGATATTGGTGTGGTGCGCCAGCTTCTGGGCGATGGACAGGTCGTACTCTTCGATCACTCGGGTGATGAACGAACGGCGGAAATCATGGGGCATGATTTTCACGCCGACTTGTTCCCCGCGCTGACGGGCGATGTAGTAAATCGCGTGCTTGGTAATGCGCTCGCGGGTGATGTGGCTGCCTCGGCGAATGCGGTTGAACAGGAACTTGTCGTCCTGCTCACCGGGTTTCAACTGGCTGCGACGGAACTCCAGCCACGCCTCCAGCTTGGCGAAGGCCCAGGCCGGCGCGTACTTGATCAGTTGTTTGTTGCCCTTGCCGGTGACGTGCAGGCTGCGCTCGTCAAAATTGACCTGGCCCAACTCTATATTCACCGACTCCGACTTGCGCATGCCCGAGCCATACAGGATCCCGATCACCGCTGCGTCCCGCAGGCCCTGGGGACGCGGGTCGGCGGCGCAGACCTCCATCAACTCACGAATCAGCGTACGCCGCAGGTTGCGGCCCTGGCTCAGCCGCGTGCCGGCCATGGCCTTGACCGAACGCATCTTCAACAGGTGATCCTGGCTGATCAGGCTCATGCGCCAGGCCTCGTTCATCACCCCACGCACGGCGTTGACGTACAGCGATGAGGTGTTCGGCGCATAACCGTCTTCCCGCAACGCCGCCACCAGGGCCATGACGTGTTCAGGCTGCAGCAGGTGCCAGTCGATGTCTTCGAGGTTGATGTCTTCAAAGCCCAGGCGGTCGGCGGCGTCTTGCAGTACGTAGCGCATGGTCAGCTGGCTGGAGGGTGCCAGGCGGGTGAGGTAAAGGGTCAGCGGGTTGCGGGTAGACTCAGTCAAGGGAGATCAGCCTTTGGATTAAATATGTCGACTAACCATTTGTTTAATCGACATATTTAGTGAATTGGCGAGCACCGAGTCTAGCGCAGGTCAATCCCCAGGGGCTATTCCTGATCGTCTTCCGCCGGGGCGGGTGTCTGCTGCTGGCTCCAGTCGGTGTCCTGCTTCTGCATCAAGGCAAACCAGTGCTGGCGCATGAACTCCAGGTACGGTTTGGGCGCCTTGGCAAAGTCTTCCTCGTCGCCATAACAGCCCGGAAGTGGCAGCTCGGTGCCTTGCTCCTTGTACTGGCTGACCAGCGCTTGCTGGGCGGCGATGCTGCAATCCTTGGGCAACGGCATGCCTTGCAGGGCGCCGGCATCTTCATCCCACCAGCTGGCACCATAGCGGTCGATGCCACGCAGGCGGTACTTCTGCGACTTGCCGATGTGCATGATCAGCTTGAAATCATTGGGGCTGACATCGCTGGTGCAGGTGCGGCTATACCCCACCGTGACCTGACTGATGCCGTCACCCAGCAGGTCGGTGACCTTGGTGGCGTCGGTGTTGTAGTGCGCCCCGGCGTCGAACTCGCAATGCTGCACGTCGTCGTAGAGCATCCACAGGCGCTTGGGCCGGTCACCGTCGAGCAGGTACTGGGCCGCATAGACAAAGGCGGACTGCGCGCCGTCGTCGTCGCGTTCGCTGACTTGCTCAGCGAGCACCAACAGATTCTTGCCCTGTTTATCGCTCCAGGTGAAGGCGCCGACCTGTTTACCCCGCACTTCTACGCCATCGGGCACCTGGTCGATGGCCGTCAGTGCCACGCCGTCATCGGCCCGCACACTCGTGGCCCAGGCCACCGTCATCAACAACACCATCAACATTGGCCGTAAACGCTGCACGCTATTCATCCGACTGCCCTGGCAAGAGATGGCTTACTTTACCGGCACTTGCACGGCATTGCAGAGAAGATTCTTCAGGAATGAACCCGCGCGCAGGAAAAGGCCACTATCCAGTCTGCAGGGGCCAACGACGGCGTTGTCCATGGTTCTGTTGTTTACCTGAACCCTAGCTGTCTACCTGCCAAAAAAACGACTTTTTCATCTGCGTTTCATATTCGTTGAACATTTTTGCGCTTAATCTTGGCGGCACGACTTGAGAACGAACCGTACTTTGCAGGTTAACTCGTTGATTCCGCTTTACCTTTGAGCGTTTTGGTCTTTACTCACATAACCCATGGAAGACCCACTGTGACCTGTCAGGACTGTCGAATGAATGCCACAAATCAACGCTATCTTTGACCGGATGCCTGGCATCCAAGGCTGACGATAACTGCTGTCTTTACGCTTCAAGTTGCTCTAAACCCCCGAGGTAATGAATCTTTGAAACCCTATCCAATTCATTGCGTGTCGATCGTTATCCCGGTCTACAACGAACAAGAAAGCCTGCCTGAGCTGCTGCGCCGCACCATGGCCGCCTGCAAACAGCTGGCTTACGAATACGAAATCATCCTGGTGGATGACGGCAGCCGCGACAATTCTGCGCAATTGCTGGAAGACGCCGCCGCCCTCGAAGGCAGCAACGTGGTGGCGGTGATCCTCAACCGCAACTACGGCCAGCACGCCGCGATCATGGCCGGCTTCGAGCATTGCCGGGGCGACGTCGTGATCACCCTGGACGCCGACCTGCAAAACCCGCCGGAAGAAATCCCGCGTCTAGTCGAACAAGCCGCCCTGGGCTACGACGTAGTTGCCACCGTGCGCAACAATCGCCAGGACTCGGCTTTCCGCCGCTGGCCGTCGCGCCTGATCAACCTCGCCGTGCAGCGCTCCACCGGCGTGGCCATGAGCGACTACGGCTGCATGCTGCGCGCTTACCGTCGCACCATCGTCGACGCGATGCTGGCCTGCCGCGAACGCAGCACTTTTATCCCGATCCTGGCCAACAGCTTCGCGCGGCACACCACGGAAATCCTGGTGCATCACGCCGAGCGTGAACACGGCGAATCCAAATACAGCCCGATGCGCCTGATCAGCCTGATGTTCGACCTGCTGACCTGCATGACCACCACGCCATTGCGCCTGTTGAGCATCGTCGGCTTCAGCATGGCGGCGCTGGGCATGCTCTTCGCCTTTGCGCTGATCATTCTGCGCCTGGCCTTTGGCGCAGGCTGGGCCGGCGACGGTACCTTCGTCCTGTTCGCCGTACTGTTTGTATTTACCGGCGGCCAGTTCATCGGCATGGGCCTATTGGGTGAATACCTGGGCCGCATGTACAGTGACGTCCGGGCCCGCCCACGGTTCTTTATTGAAAAAGTGCTGCGCAACCAACCGGCAGCACCGGCCGAGACCTTTACGGTCGATGGCCTGACCTCCTCCCACACTTCTACTTCTCCTTCCGATCAGGTTTCGTCATGAATTCAAAAGCTGTTGTCTTCGCTTACCACGATATTGGCTGTGCTGGTATCGAAGCCCTGCTCAATGCGGGTTACGAAATTGCTGCCGTGTTCACCCATGCCGATGATCCCAAGGAAAACAATTTCTACGATTCCGTCGCCCAACTGTGCGCCCGCAACGGTATCCCGGTGCACGCCCCGGAAGACGCCAACCACCCGCTGTGGATCGAGCGCATCGCCAAGCTGAACCCGGACTACATCTTCTCGTTCTACTACCGCAACCTGCTGAGCGAAGCCCTGCTGGCCACCGCCAAGAAAGGCGCGTTCAACCTGCACGGCTCCCTGCTGCCACAATACCGTGGCCGCGCACCGGCCAACTGGGTACTGGTCAACGGCGAAACCGAAACCGGCGTGACCCTGCACCGCATGGTCAAGCGTGCCGATGCCGGCGCGATCCTGGCCCAGCAGAAAGTCGTGATCGACCGCACCGACACCGGCCTGACCCTGCACGCCAAACTGCGTGACGCGGCCACCAGCCTGCTGCGTGACGCCCTGCCGCAGCTGGCTCAAGGCAAGCTGACCGAAACCGCCCAAGACGAAAGCAAAGCCACCTACTTCGGTCGTCGCACCGCAGCTGACGGCAAGCTGGACTGGAAAAAACCGGCTGAAGAGCTGTTCAACCTGGTTCGCGCCGTTACCCAACCGTACCCGGGCGCCTTCTGCGCCGTGGGCGAGCACAAGCTGATCGTCTGGAGCGCTGAAGTCGTCAAAGGCAACGAAGGCCTGGCACCAGGCCGCGTGATCAGCGTCAACCCGCTGCGCATCGCCTGCGGTGAAGACTCCCTGGTGGTCAAGTTCGGCCAGCGCAACGAAAACGGCCTGTACCTGGCCGGCCCGTCCCTGGCTGATGAACTGGGCCTGGTGGACGGTTCCGTCCTGCGCGGCGCCGAGTCCGGCCGCAAGCCACGCCGTACCCGCGTGCTGATCCTGGGTGTAAACGGTTTCATCGGTAACCACCTGTCCGAGCGCCTGCTGCGTGACGACCGCTACGAAATCTACGGCCTGGACATCGGCTCCGACGCCATCGAGCGCCTGCGCAGCCACCCGAACTTCCACTACGTGGAAGGCGACATCAGCATTCACTCCGAGTGGATCGAGTACCACATCAAGAAGTGCGACGTGGTCCTGCCACTGGTGGCCATCGCCACTCCGATCGAATACACCCGCAACCCGCTGCGCGTCTTTGAGCTGGACTTCGAAGAGAACCTGAAACTGGTTCGCTACTGCGTGAAGTACAACAAGCGCGTGATCTTCCCGTCGACATCCGAAGTGTATGGCATGTGCCAGGACCAGTACTTCGACGAAGACACCTCCAACCTGGTGGTGGGCCCGGTCAACAAGCAACGCTGGATCTACTCGGTCTCCAAGCAACTGCTGGACCGCGTGATCTGGGCCTACGGCGACAAAGGCCTGAAGTTCACCCTGTTCCGTCCATTCAACTGGATGGGCCCGCGCCTCGACCGCCTGGACTCGGCCCGCATCGGCAGCTCCCGCGCCATCACCCAGCTGATCCTGAACCTGGTGGAAGGCACGCCGATCCGTCTGTTCGACGGTGGCGAGCAGAAGCGTTGCTTCACTGACATCGCTGACGGTATCGAAGCCCTGGCCCGCATCATCGATAACGACAACGATAACTGCAACGGCCAGATCATCAACATCGGCAACCCGGAAAACGAAGCCAGCATCCGTCAGTTGGGCGAAGAACTGCTGCGTCAGTTCGAAGCTCACCCACTGCGCAGCAACTTCCCTCCGTTTGCCGGTTTCCGCGACGTAGAGAGCAAGGCGTTCTACGGCACCGGTTACCAGGACGTGGCTCACCGTAAGCCAAGCATCGAGAACGCCAAGCGCCTGCTGAACTGGGAGCCTACCGTCGAGATGAGCGAAACCATCGGCAACACTCTGGATTTCTTCCTGCGTGAAGCCATGCTCGAAATCGCGGACAAGCGCTGATGCAGGCAGGTCTACGCATCGACGTCGACACCTACCGAGGCACCCGTGAAGGGGTGCCACGGTTATTGGAGTCGCTGGATGAAGCCGGGGTCAAGGCGACCTTTTTCTTCAGCGTCGGGCCGGACAACATGGGGCGCCACTTGTGGCGCCTGATCCGCCCGCAATTCCTGTGGAAGATGCTGCGCTCCAACGCTGCCGGCTTGTACGGCTGGGACATTTTGCTGGCCGGCACCGCCTGGCCGGGCAAACCCATCGGTCGCGACCTGGGGCACTTGATGCGCCAGGCCAAGGCCGCCGGGCATGAAGTCGGGCTGCACGCCTGGGACCACCATGGTTGGCAAGCCAACACCGGGCGCTGGAGCGATGCACAGCTGATCGAGCAGATTCGCCGTGGCGTCGACACCTTGAACGACATCCTCGGTGAGCCCATCGACTGCTCAGCCGCCGCCGGTTGGCGTGCCGATGAGCGCGTGGTGCAAGCCAAGCAACAGTTCAACTTCCGCTACAACAGCGATTGCCGTGGTACCAGCCTGTTCCGGCCAACTTTGGCGGATGGCAGTGCCGGCACGCCCCAAATTCCGGTGGACATGCCGACCTTCGACGAAGTCGTGGGCCCGGTGGTGGCCGCCAAGGATTTCAATAGTTACATCCTCGACCGCTTCAAGCCGTCGAAGCTCAACGTCTATACGATCCACGCAGAAGTAGAAGGGATTCTGATGGCCAATGATTTTCGCCAGTTGCTCGCCCAGGCAGGGCAGCGCGGCATCGAGTTCAAACCGTTGGGCGACCTGTTGCCCGCCGACCTGACCACCCTGCCCCGGCAACAACTGGTGCGCGGCGTGCTGAGCGGCCGTGAAGGCTGGCTCGGAGTGCAAAAGGCATGATCCGGCGCTGGGCCCTGCCC
Organism: Pseudomonas yamanorum; assembly: GCF_900105735.1. Taxonomy (NCBI): domain Bacteria; kingdom Pseudomonadati; phylum Pseudomonadota; class Gammaproteobacteria; order Pseudomonadales; family Pseudomonadaceae; genus Pseudomonas; species Pseudomonas yamanorum. The sequence continues at coordinate 34,059 of NZ_LT629793.1, forward strand.
CTGCTCCTGCTGGCTTTCGGGGTGTTCTACCTGATCCCGTTGACCACCCATGGACTGTGGATCCCCGACGAAACCCGTTATGCGCAGATCAGCCAGGAAATGCTGCTGACCGGCAAATGGGCCTCGCCGCACTTCATGGGGATTCGCTACTTCGAAAAACCGGCGGCCGGCTACTGGATGATCGCGCTGGGCCAGGCGATTTTCGGGCAGAACCTGTTCGGCGTGCGTTTCGCCTCGGCCTTGAGCACCGGCTTGAGCATCCTGCTGGTGTACGGCGTGGCCCGGCGGTTGTGGAACGACCCGGGCAAGAGCCTGGTCAGCGCCGTGCTGTACATGAGTTTCGTCAGCGTCGCCTTCCTGGCGGGCTACGCCAACCTCGACCCGCAGTTCACCTTCTGGGTCAACCTGACCGGCGCTGCGCTGTGGTTCTGCTTCGACAGCAGCACCCCCCGTGGCCGCTTGGGGTCGTGGGCCCTGCTCGGGTTCGCCTGCGGCATGGGCTTCATGACCAAGGGGTTCCTCGCCTGGCTGCTGCCAGTACTGATCGCCCTGCCCTACATGATCTGGCAAAAACGCTTTCGTGAACTGCTCACCTATGGCCTGGTGGCCGTGGCAGTGGCGATTGTCGTAAGCCTGCCTTGGGCGCTGATGGTGCATGCCCAGGAGGCGGACTACTGGAACTTCTTCTTCTGGCACGAGCACATCCAGCGCTTTGCCGGCGAAGACGCCCAGCACTCCGAGCCCTTCTGGTACTACCTGCCGCTGATGGTGGCGTTCAGCCTGCCATGGATGGCGTTACTGCCTTCCACCGCCAAACAGGCCTGGCTGGAAAAGCGCAGCGGCAAAATCGCCTTCCTGCTGCTGTGGTTGCTGATGCCTTTGGCGTTCTTCAGCCTGGCCAAGGGCAAGCTGCCGTCCTACATCATGCCGTGCCTGCTGCCTCTCGCTTTGCTGATGGGGCACACCCTGGCCGACAAACTGGCCCAGGCCCGTGGCCGCGTACTGCGCATCAATGGCTGGCTGAACCTGGTCATTGGCGTGCTGGGGCTGCTGGCCCTGACCTGGTTCCAATTGAAGAAGCCGGTGTATGAGCACGGCCAGGAAACCTTAAGCCTGGTGCTGGTGTTCGTCTTCCTGTTCGGCTGGATCATCGCCAACCTGCTGCAGGCCGCCCGCCCATTGCAGATGTGGGCCGCACCGGTGATTGGCAGTTGGTTGCTGGTGGCGCTGGTGCCGGCCGCGTTGCCGCACTCGGTGGTTTATAACAAGACCCCGGACCAGTTCATCATTGATCACCTCCAGGAGTTGCAGCCGACCACCGCACTGCTGAGCAACGACCTCGGTGCCGCATCGGCCTTGTCGTGGCGTCTGCAGCGGCCTGAAGTGATGCTTTACAACACCGTTGGCGAAGTGAAATACGGCATTGCCTTCCCGGACACCGCTTACCGCAAGATCGATGCCGCCAGCGTCCAGCAATGGATGAGCGATGCGCGCAAACAAGGTTCGGTGGGCGTGGTGATGCGGGTCAAGGGTGACGACGAGCGTCAGGAAGTGGACCTGCTGCCCAAAGACGGCAAGCGCTACGAGCAGGGCAATATCGTGATCCTGATCTTCCCGCAGAGTACGCCATGACCACGTTGCTGCTGTTGTTGGGCGCTTGCCTGTTGACCTGCATGGGCCAGGTGTCCCAGAAGTTTGCAGTTGAAGGCTGGCGTGACCAGCCGGATGGCTGGGCCTTGAAGCTGCGTTCGCCGTGGCTGTGGTCGGCGCTGGTGTGCCTGGGTTTGGGTTTGTTGGTGTGGCTGCTGGTGCTGCAACGCCTGGAAGTCGGCATCGCCTACCCGATGCTCAGCCTCAACTTTGTATTGGTCACCCTGGTGGCGCGCTTTGTGTTCCACGAACACATCGATGGCCGCCACTGGTTCGGTGTGCTGCTGGTGATTGCCGGTGTAGTGCTGCTGGGACGCCAGGTATGAGTCGCGCTCGCGGTTTTGCTCTGGCCCTGGGCAGCGTTGCACTGGTCAGCGGTGCCCAGTTGGGCATGCGCTGGAGCATGACGCGCCTGCCGCTGCCCACTGAATGGCTGACAGCACTCAACACCGGCGCCATCGACCTCGGCGCGCTGGGCGTGGTGATCCTGGCGATCATCGCCTATGCCCTGTCGATGCTCTGCTGGCTCGGCGCACTGAAAGATTTACCGCTGGGGCGGGCCTACTCGCTGCTCAGCATCAGTTACGCGCTGGTGTACCTGCTGGCTGCCAGCCTGCCGGTCTTCAACGAACATTTTTCCGTTTCAAAAACTGCGGGTGTGGCCTTGGTCATTCTCGGAGTCCTGACTATCAACTCTCGTCGTGCTAGCACCACAAGTCCCAGGAATGCCCCATGAAAATCAGTGTATTTGGTAGCGGTTACGTCGGTCTGGTACAGGCCACCGTGTTGGCCGAAGTCGGCCACGATGTCATCTGCATGGACGTTGACGAGAAAAAGGTCAAGTTGCTGCAACAAGGCCACGTAAGCATCTTCGAGCCGGGCCTGGCGGCCATGGTCAAGGAAAACCTCGAAGGCGGTCGCCTGACGTTTACCTATGACGAAAAACTCGCCGTTGAACACGGTGAAGTGCTTTTTATCGCCGTGGGCACCCCTTCGGACGAAGACGGCTCGGCCGACTTGAAATACGTGCTGTCCGTAGGCGATGCCGTGGCGCGCCACCGGATCAACCCGGTGATCCTGGTGGAAAAATCCACCGTACCCGTCGGCACCGGCGACACCTTGCGCGCGCACATGGAAAAAGCCCTGCACCTTGCCGGCCGTCATCTGGAATTCGATATCGTCTCCAACCCGGAATTCCTCAAGGAAGGCTCGGCCGTTGCCGACTGCCGCCGTCCGGACCGCATCGTCATCGGCTGCGAGCGTGAAGAAGTGCGCGACGTGATGCGCGAACTGTATGCACCGTTCAACCGCAACCACGACCGCATCATCTTCATGGACCTGCGCAGCGCCGAGCTGACCAAGTACGCCGCCAACTGCATGCTGGCCACCAAGATCAGCTTTATCAACCAGATCGCCGAACTGGCCGAACACTTGGGCGCCGACATCGAAGCTGTGCGTCTGGGCATTGGTGCCGACTCGCGGATCGGCTACCACTTTATCTACCCGGGCTGCGGTTATGGCGGCTCGTGCTTCCCCAAGGACATGCGCGCCCTGATCCACAGCGCCAAGGCTGCCAACTGCTCCAGCGACCTGCTGGAAGCCGTGGAAGCCATCAACCAGCGCCAGAAGAGCAAGCTGTTCGAACGTGCCAATGCGTTCTTCAAGGGCGACCTCAAGGGCAAGACCTTCGCGTTGTGGGGTCTGGCGTTCAAGCCCAACACCGACGACATGCGCGATGCCCCCAGCCGGGTACTGATGGAAGCCTTGTGGGCCGCCGGCGCCAATGTGCGCGCGTTTGACCCTGAAGCCATGCAGGAAACCCAACGCATCTACGGCGATGACCCGCGCCTGATGCTGATGGGCACCCCGGAATCCACCTTGAGCGGCTCCGACGCCCTGATCATTTGCACCGAATGGCAGCAGTTCAAGGCACCGGACTTCGACTTGATCCAGCAGCGCCTGAAAACCCCGGTGATCTTCGACGGTCGCAACCTGTACGACGGCGAACGCCTGGCGCGCAAAGGCATCCAGTACTTCCCGATGGGCCGCGGCGACTCCTGCAACTTGCCGATCCCCCAGCAAAACTGGGTGCCTCAGGCCGAGGAAGCCTAAGACGTGGACAAAGCCCATCCGCCCCTGCTCAGCCCGACGATCCGCCGACACTCTTGGGTGCTGGGGCTCCTGGCACTGGTCCTGTTTATCGCAGGCAACTGGAACCAGGCCATCATCGGTTTTGATTCGCGCTTCGTGCTGTTCGCCCAGGAGATGCTGCGCCATGGGCCGGGGTTCTTCCCGACAACGTACGGGCAACCTTATGCCGATTACCTGGCCACCTCGACGCTGATGACCTGGCTGCTGTCCCTGCCCCTTGGGCAGGTCACCAGCCTGACGGCCTGGCTGCCAACGGCCATTGCTTCGGCGCTGATCGTGGTGCTGATCTACCGGCTGACCGCGCCCTACTCCCGGCGCTGGGCGTTGCTGAGCATTGCGGTGCTGCTGCTCAGCAGTACCTTCATCAGCGAAACCCGCGCGGTGTCCCTCGACCAGATGCTGGCCGCCGTGGCCTTGGCGGTGTTTTACCTGGGTTATGCCCATGACCACTTCGGCGCCGGCAAACGCCTGCACTGGCTGTTCCTGCTGCTGATCCTGGGGTTCGCGATCCGTGGGCCGATCGGCCTGGTGATTCCCACCGGCATGCTGTGCAGCTATTACCTGATCAATCGTCAATGGCGGCAGCTGTTCAGTTTTGGCCTGTTGGCGCTGGCGTTGCTGGCGGCGTGTGTCGGCCTGTTGTTGCTGCTGGCCAAGCTCAGTGGCGGAGAGGCATTCATGCAGGACGTGATCCGCATGCAGTTCCTCGGCCGCATGGACGGTACCGAAGGCTCCAGCAGCAAGCTGTATTACTTCGCCAGCTCAATGGGCAATTACGCGCCTGCCTATCCATTGGCCATACTGGCGCTGATTGCGATTGTTGCCGGCGGTCGCGACGACAAGGGTCCGGCACTGAAACTTGTGCTGTATTGCCTGGCCGCCGGCTTGATCGTGATGATCGGCCTTTCGGTGCCCCAGGCGAAAAAGGCCCGCTATGTACTGCCGATGCTGCCCATGGCGGCGATCATTGCCGCGTATCCATTCCAGGTATCCCGCGGAAAACTGTTCGCCGGGTTGCGCTGGCTGATGCTGGCGCTGTGGACGGTCATTCCGGGTCTGCTGATCGCAGGGTTGTTCGTGGCGCGTCATCGCTTCCCTGAGCAGATGGGTAGTCTCAATCCGGTGTTCGGGCTGCTGATCGCGCTCCAGACTCTGGCGCTGGGACTGCTGTTCAACCGACGCCTTCGCTACCTGGGGCCGGCTTTCTCTGCCGTACTCGCGGTATGGCTCGCCTATATCGTGATGGTCGAGCCCCTGGAGCGCCGTCTGTATGACACGCGCACCTTTACCCTCCAGGCCCACACGCTCATCCAGCAAGAACGAGCACCGCTGGTGCTGCACGCACTGGGCAAGGACGCGAAAGCCATCAAGTTCATGGTCAACCTCGATTGCGACCAGGTGCCGTTGTTTACCCAGTTGCCCGCCGAACTGGCGCCGATCCAGGCGCCTGCCTGGCTGATCATGAGCCAGGCGGACTACGAGGCCTTGAGCGATCCGCGTATCCGCTCACTGGAACCGGTGCTGACCGGCCAGTTCGACAAGAACCCCTATGTGCTGCTGCATTTGACCAAACCCGCGCAACCTTGATACTTGCTAACGGGATAAGCGGCACAGGCTGCTTATCCCGTGCCAGTACAATCCGTAGTTATAAATCCAAGTGCATGTAAGAAACTTCTTTACCCATAAAACTTCGAAACTTTTCGGTTTGTAACTATCGGGAAAAATCCTACGCATCTATCCGCATGCGCCGATGCACGCCCCCTTCCCGCTCCAAGTCACCAACTGTAGACTCGCCTGCAAAGTGAGTTATTTATTTAATACCTTCTAACTATTCTCAGAAGTGCCAAAGGTGCGGTGCAGGGCCGCCCTGTTACTGTCGTACGAAATTCGGCGACCGTAATAGCAAGCCATCTATCGTGAAGTACCCGATTAAAGAAACAGCCGCGATAACAATAAATACGTTTTAAACAGCACTTAGCGCTGCCGTTTATTTCATTTAGAGGAATGTTCTGTGTCCGACCATCGATTGCCCGCCCCCTCCCTCTCTGACACTGCTATGCCGTTATCTCGCGACACGGTAAATGTGAGTTACATCCTCCAACCAAAACTGGATAGGCTCATGGAACTGCGCGATGCACTGGTAGTACTCAAGGGGCCTCTGGCCAACGATCCCTCACTGCGGGAAAACGTACAGAACCTGCTGATCAATGAGGAAACCAATGATCGGGTACTGGGCAAGATCGGCAGCCCCCTGCCGCCCCCAATCCGCCTGATACCGGCTGGCTGAGACGCTTTACTGCAAAAATACTGCACTTGACCTGCATTAATATGCATTGGCGGCAACCTTGTCCGATTGGCACACTGCGCAGGTTCCTCCCCCAAATGCAGGAACTGTTTTGAAAGGCTTTTCCGGGAAACCAGACAAGCCTTTTTTTTGCCCGTTTTTTATGGATCGCCCGTCAATGCTCGCTCGCTGGTTACCCGCTGCCATCAATACCCGCCCCGCCGAATGGAGTCGTGCCGCCATCGGCATGGCGTTAGGCACCCTGTTCAGTGTCTGGGTGTGCGCCCAGGTGTTTGGTATGGAGGTCGCCTTGCACCTTATAGGTCCGCTGGGGGCCTCGGCGGTGCTGCTGTTTGCCGTGTCTTCCGGCGCGTTGGCCCAGCCCTGGTCGATCATTGGCAGCTACCTGTGTGCCGGGGTCGTTGCACTGCTGGTGGCGCGGGTGTTGGGACGCACATTGGGCAGCGCATGCCTGGCCGCCGGGATGACCGTCATCCTGATCTGCTGGCTGCGCTGCCTGCACCCACCTGCGGGCGGGTTGGCGATGAGCCTGGTGCTGGCTGATCCCGCGTCCATTGCCATCGGCTGGCACGAACTGGGCGCAGTGATGCTGGGCGCCGCTGCCTTGCTGGCCTGCGCACTGGCCTATAACAACGCAACCCGCACGCGTTATCCCAAGGGAGCCAGCGAGCCCGCTGCGCCGAACTTCATGCCAACGGCCATCGAAAACCCAGGCATCAGCGCCGAAGACCTCAAGCAGGCCCTGGCCGAGCGCGAGCAGTTCCTGGACGTGACACCGCAGGAACTGGAAGAACTGATCCAGGCCAGCGAACGCTATGCCCGGCGACGGACGATCGGCGCGGTTTTCCAACGCTAGGGCCGGCATCATCCCTAGGGCAAAAATGCAAAAACGACCTGCATGATTCCGACTTGTACTGGGCAAATTTGCACTGGTACGATCGCGAGATGGTTCGCCTACGAATATCTTGATAAAGAACAATAAAAGCAGGGAGTTAGAGATGACTGCTCAGGTTTCATCCGAAGCAAGCAGCGCCGGGGTCGTGCACGACGAGGTCCTGGCGCACGTACGCAACCACATAGGCCACCTGACCCTCAATCGCCCCGCCGGCCTTAACGCCATTACCCTGGACATGGTCCGCAGCCTCAGCCGGCATCTGCAGGCCTGGGCCAACGACCCCGAGGTGTACGCCGTGGTGTTGCGCGGTGCCGGTGAAAAAGCCTTCTGCGCCGGGGGCGACATTCGCTCGCTGTACGACAGCTTCAAGAACGGCAACACCCTGCACGAAGACTTCTTCGTCGAGGAATACGCCCTCGACCTCGCTATTCACCGCTACCGCAAGCCGGTCCTGGCGCTGATGGACGGCTTCGTCCTCGGCGGCGGTATGGGCCTGGTACAAGGCGCCGACCTGCGGGTGGTCACCGAACGCAGCCGCCTGGCAATGCCTGAAGTCGCCATCGGTTATTTCCCGGATGTGGGCGGCAGCTATTTCCTGCCGCGTATTCCCGGGGAACTGGGGGTCTACCTCGGGGTGACCGGCGTGCAGATTCGCGCCGCCGATGCCCTGTATTGCGGGCTGGCAGACTGGTACCTCGACAGCGCCAGGCTTGCCGACCTCGACCAGCGCCTGGACCGCCTGAAATGGCACGACTCACCGCTCAAGGACCTGCAAGGCCTGCTGGCCGGCCTGGCGGTGCAACAATTGCCCGACGCGCCACTGGCGGCGCTGCGCCCGGCCATCGACCACTTCTTTGCCTTGCCGGATGTGCCGAGCATCGTCGAGCAATTGCAGCAAGTCACCGTCGCCGACAGCCATGACTGGGCTCTGACCACCGCCAGCCTGATGCAAACCCGCTCGCCCCTGGCCATGGCTGTGACCCTGCAGATGCTGCGCCGCGGACGCCACCTGCCCCTGGAGCAGTGCTTTGCCCTGGAGTTGCACCTGGATCGCCAATGGTTCGCCCGTGGCGACTTGATCGAAGGCGTGCGCGCGCTGTTGATCGACAAGGACAAAACCCCTCGCTGGAACCCTCCCACCCTCCAGGCGTTGGAGGCTGATCATGTCGAGAGCTTCTTCCGCGACTTCGACAAGAACGGGAACTAAGCCATGCAAGATATTGAATTTACTGAAGAACAGGTAATGATCCGCGACATGGCCAGGGACTTTGCCCGTGGCGAAATCGCGCCCCACGCCCAAGCCTGGGAAAAGGCCGGCTGGATCGACGACGCCCTCGTCGCCAAGATGGGCGAGTTAGGCTTGCTGGGCATGGTCGTGCCCGAAGAATGGGGCGGCACCTACGTCGATTACGTGGCCTATGCCCTGGCGGTGGAAGAGATTTCCGCCGGCGACGGCGCCACCGGCGCGCTGATGAGTATCCATAATTCAGTCGGTTGCGGGCCAATCCTCAACTACGGCTCACAGGAACAAAAGGAAACCTGGCTGGCGGAACTGGCCAGCGGCCAGGCCATCGGGTGCTTCTGCCTGACCGAACCCCAGGCCGGTTCCGAAGCTCACAACCTGCGTACCCGCGCCGAACTGCGGGAAGGCCAGTGGGTGATCAACGGCGCCAAGCAGTTTGTCAGCAACGGCAAGCGCGCCAAACTGGCGATCGTGTTTGCGGTGACCGACCCGGACCTGGGCAAGAAGGGCATCTCGGCGTTCCTGGTGCCCACCAATACCCCAGGCTTCGTGGTGGACCGTACCGAGCACAAAATGGGCATTCGTGCCTCGGACACCTGCGCCGTTACCCTCAACCAATGCACGGTGCCGGAAGCCAACCTGCTGGGCGAACGCGGCAAAGGCCTGGCCATCGCCCTGTCCAACCTCGAAGGCGGGCGCATCGGGATTGCCGCCCAGGCGCTGGGTATCGCCCGTGCCGCCTTTGAAGCGGCGCTGGCCTACGCCCGTGACCGCGTGCAGTTCGACAAGGCGATCATTGAGCATCAGAGCGTGGCGAATATGCTGGCCGACATGCAAACCCGCCTGAATGCAGCGCGCCTGCTGATCCTGCATGCCGCGCGGTTGCGCAGTGCGGGCAAGCCGTGCCTGTCGGAAGCGTCCCAGGCCAAACTGTTCGCCTCGGAAATGGCCGAGAAGGTCTGCTCTTCAGCGATGCAGATTCATGGGGGTTACGGCTATCTGGAGGATTACCCGGTGGAGCGTTACTACCGGGATGCGCGGATTACCCAGATTTACGAGGGCACCAGCGAGATTCAGCGAATGGTGATCGCTAGAGAGTTGAAAAACTACCAGCTGTAGCAGGTATTCGCAGAACCCATGTGGGAGCGGGCTTGCTCGCGAAGGCGGTGGATCAGTCGATACATCTGGTGACTGTAATACCGCCTTCGCGAGCAAGCCCGCTCCCACATTTTTGATCCTCAGCGTTTCAGGACAGTGTTTATTTGTCCTTGAACTCCGGCGCACGCTTGGCCACAAAGGCCGCCATGCCTTCCTTCTGATCCAGTGTGGCAAACGCCGCATGGAACACCCGGCGCTCGAAGCGCACGCCTTCGGACAGGCTCACTTCAAACGCGCGGTTGACGCTTTCCTTGACCATCATGCTGATGGGCACCGATTTGCTGGCAATCAGGGTCGCGACTTTCAATGCTTCGTCCAACAGCTCATCCGCCGGCACGATCCGCGCGACAATCCCGCAGCGCTCCGCTTCCACCGCATCGATAAAGCGCCCGGTCAGGCACATTTCCATCGCCTTGGCCTTACCTACGGCGCGGGTCAGGCGCTGGGTGCCACCCATGCCCGGCAGTACGCCGAGGTTGATTTCCGGCTGGCCAAACTTGGCGTTGTCACCGGCCAGGATGAAGTCGCACATCAAGGCCAGTTCACAACCGCCGCCCAGGGCGAAACCGTTGACTGCGGCGATGATCGGCTTGCGGCGGTTGGCCACGCGGTCGCTGTCGCTGAACAGGTCGTCGAGGTAGATCTGCGGGTAGGTCAGCTCAGCCATTTCCTTGATGTCGGCGCCGGCGGCAAAGGCTTTTTTCGAGCCGGTGAGCACGATACAGCCGATTTCCGGATTGGCCTCCAGGCTGTCCAACGCTTGGTTCAGCTCACTGACCAGCTGTGCGTTCAAAGCGTTCAGCGCTTGCGGGCGATTGAGAGTGATCAGTCCGACACGGCCCTGGACGTCCAGCAAAATGGTTTCGTAACTCATAGATACTCCTCAGAGATTGCGTGAAATGACCATGCGTTGAATATCGCTGGTGCCTTCGTAAATCTGGCAGACCCGCACATCGCGGTAGATCCGCTCCAGGGGAAAGTCGCTCAGGTAACCGTAACCGCCGAGGGTTTGCAAGGCTGCCGAACAGACCTTTTCGGCCATTTCCGAAGCAAACAACTTGGCCATGGACGCCTCCACCAGCGCCGGCTTGCCGCTGTCACGCAGGGCGGCGGCGTAATGCACCATCTGCCGCGCCACGGCGATTTGCGTCGCCATGTCCGCCAGGCGGAAGGCCACGGCCTGGTGCTCGATGATCGGCTTGCCAAAGCTTTCCCGCTCGCGGGCGTAGTCCCGGGCCGCCTCAAACGCCGCCCGGGCCATGCCCACTGCTTGCGACGCAATGCCGACGCGCCCGCCTTCGAGGTTGGCCAGGGCGATCCGATAGCCTTCACCCTCCTCGCCCAAACGGTTGGCCACCGGCACTTTCAAGTCCTCAAACAAGATCTGGCAGGTGTCGGAGGCATGCTGGCCGAGTTTGTCCTCGACCCGCGCCACGCTGTAGCCCGGCGAGTCGGTAGGCACGATAAAGGCGCTGATACCGCGCTTGCCGGCAGCCGGATCAGTGACCGCAAACACAATCACGATCCCGGCGTTTTGCCCAGAAGTGATGAACTGCTTGCAGCCATTGAGCACGTAGTGATCGCCCTCCAGCCGGGCGCGGGTTTTCAGGCCGCTGGCGTCGGAACCCGCCTGGGGCTCGGTCAAGGCAAAAGCGCCGAGCATCGCGCCGCTGGCCAGGGGCTTGAGGAACTGTTCTCGCTGTGGGTCGTTGCCGAACTTGAGGATCGGCACACAGCCCACCGAGTTGTGCACGCTCATGATGGTCGAGCAGGCACCGTCGCCGGCGGCGATCTCTTCCAGGGCCATGGCGTAGGCCAGGTAGCCGGTGTCGCAACCACCCCATTGCTCCGGGACCAGCATGCCGAAAAAGCCCAGCTCGGCCATTTCGCCAATGGCTTCCTTGGGAAAGCGATGCTCGCGGTCCCATTCGGCGGCGAACGGTTTGAGCCGCTCCTGGGCGAACTGCCGGGCGGCTTCGCTGATTTGCAGTTGTTCGTCATTCGGGAGCATAGAAATTCCTTAGTACAGACATTCAACAGCCATGGCCGTGGCCTCACCGCCGCCGATGCAGATGGCCGCAACGCCGCGCTTGAGGCCTTTCTGGCGCAGGGCCGAGAGCAGGGTCACCAGGATCCGCGCGCCGGACGCGCCGATCGGATGGCCCAGGGCACAGGCGCCGCCGTGGATATTGACCTTGCTGTGGGGAATCTCCAGCTTGCTCATGGTCACCAGGCTGACCACGGCAAAGGCTTCGTTGATTTCAAACAGGTCGACTTCGTCGAGGTTCCAGCCAGTCTTGCTCATCAGCTTACGGATCGCCCCCACCGGCGCGACCGGGAACAGGCCAGGCTCATCGGCAAACGCCGCGTGGCCATGGATCACCGCCAGCGGCTTGAGCCCGCGCTTCTGCGCTTCAGACTCGCGCATCAGCAGCAATGCCGCCGCGCCATCGGAAATCGAACTGGAGTTGGCCGCCGTCACCGTGCCGCCTTCGCGGAAGGCCGGCTTCAAGGTGGCGATCTTGTCCAGCTTGGCTTTTGGCGGCTGTTCGTCGTGGGTGATGGTTTTCTGCTCCTTGCCCACGGTGACCTGCACCGGGACGATTTCGGCGATGAAGTTGCCATCGGTGATCGCCTGTTGCGCACGGGTCAGGGAAGCAATGGCAAACGCGTCCTGGGCTTCACGGGAAAAGCCGTTGTGCTCGGCGCAGTCCTCGGCAAAGGTGCCCATCAGGCGGCCCTTGTCGTAGGCGTCTTCAAGCCCGTCGAGGAACATATGGTCGAGCACCCGGCCGTGGCCCATGCGGTAGCCGCTGCGGGCGCGGTCCAGCAGGTACGGCGCGTTGGACATGCTCTCCATGCCACCGGCGATGACCACTTCCACGCTGCCCGCCAGTAACGAGTCATGGGCCAGGATCGTGGCTTCCATGCCCGAACCACACATCTTGTTGAGGGTAGTGCAGCGGGTCGATTTATCCAGGCCTGCGCCTAGAGCAGCCTGACGTGCAGGTGCCTGGCCGAGGCCGGCGGGCAGCACGCAACCGAACAGCACTTCATCCACGGCATCGGTGGCAATACCGGCACGCTCGACCGCTGCACGAATCGCCGCAGCCCCCAGTTGCGGGGCGGTCAGGCCCTTGAGGTCGCCCTGGAACCCGCCCATTGGGGTGCGTACTGCGCTGACAATAACGATGGGATCAGTCATGAAAATCTCCTTATTTGGCCGCCATGCGCAAGGCACCGTCGAGACGGATCACCTCGCCGTTGAGCATGCTGTTTTCAATGATATGCCGCACCAGTGCGGCGTACTCGCCTGGCTTGCCCAAGCGCGGCGGGAATGGCACACCGGCGGCGAGGGACTCCCGCACTTCCGGGGTCATGCCAGCCATCATCGGGGTTTCGAAAATGCCGGGGGCGATGGTCATCACCCGAATCCCGTAGCGCGCCAGCTCACGGGCGGCAGGCAGGGTCAGGCTGGCGATCGCACCCTTGGAGGCGGCATAGGCCGCCTGGCCGATCTGCCCGTCAAACGCCGCCACCGAAGCGGTGTTGATGATCACACCGCGCTCGCCATCGGCATTTGCCTCGGTTTCAGCGATAGCCGCCGCCGCCAGGCGCAGCAGGTTGAAACTGCCGATCAGGTTGACGTTGATCACCTGGGCGAAGTTGGCCAGAACGTGGGGGCCGTTTTTGCCAAGGATTTTCTCGCCGCGAACCACACCGGCGCAGTTGACCAATCCGTGCAAACCACCAAAGGCCGCAACCGTGGCCTGCACCGCCGCTTCGGCGGCGGCTTCCTGGCTGATATCCGCGACCACGCTGCGGGCCTGCTCGCCGAGCTTTTGCGCCTGGGCCGCCACTGCGTCAGCGTTCAAATCCACCAGCATCACCTTGGCACCGGCCGCTACGAGCATCTCGGCCGTGGCCGCGCCGAGGCCTGAAGCGCCGCCGCTGACCAGAAAAACCTTGTTCTCAATCTGCATCACTGTTTCCTTGAAGAATGGGTCACGCCGTGGCCGCCTGGGCCTTGGCAATTTCCTGATTACGCAAAATGAAGCGTTGCAGCTTGCCGCTCGGGGTCTTGGGCAGCTCGCTGACAAATTCGATTTCCCGTGGGTACGAGTGCGCCGCCAGGCGCTTGCGTACGTGCAGGCGCAGCTCCTCGGCCAGGGCCGGCTCGGCGCGGTATTGCTCGCTGAGCACCACAAAGGCTTTGACGATCTCCGTTCGCTCCGGGCATGGCTTGCCCACCACCGCGGCCTCCACCACTGCCGGATGCTCGATCAATGCACTTTCCACATCGAACGGCCCTACTCGGTAGCCGGAGGTGGTGATCACATCGTCGCTGCGCCCGACAAAGCTGATGCTGCCGTCGGGGTTCAGCTCCACCGTATCGCCGCTGAGGTAGTACTTGCCGACGAAGGCTTTGGTCTTGACCCCGTCGTAGCCGGTGAACCAGCACATCGGCGATTGTTCGCGGTCGATGGCGAGGATGCCCGGCTGGCCGGCGGGCAGTTCCTGGTGGTTGTCGTCCAGTACCACGATGCGGTGGCCTGGCGAGGCAAAACCGGCGGAACCCACGTGCACCGGGTGTTCCAGGCCGTGGTGGTTGCACAGCACCATGCCCAATTCAGTCTGGCCATAATGGTCGTGGATGGTCACGCCGAGGTTGTCGGCGAACCAGCGGATCACTTCCGGGTTCAAGGGCTCGCCGGCGCTGCTGACAATGCGTAGCTTGCCCTTGATCGACTTGGCGAACTGCTCGCCGCCGGCAATCAGCAGGCGATAGGCCGTGGGGGAACCGGTGAGGTTGGTGATCCCGTATTTGTTGATGACGCGGCAGGTGCTTTCGAGGGTGAACGGGCCGTCGTAGAAGGTGATCGGATGGCCCATGGACAAGGGGCCGGTCACGCCGAAATAGATGCCGTAGGCCCAACCCGGGTCGGCGACGTTCCAGAATGCGTCTTCGGGGCGCAGGTCGACGGCATCGCGGGTGTAGCTCTGGAACGCCACGATTGCCTTGAGCGGTACTGCCAGGGCTTTCGACGGGCCGGTGGTACCGGAGGTGAACATCAGCAGGAACGGGTCGTCGGCGCCCAGCAATACGGGTTCGCAGAGGCTGGAGTAGTTGGGCAGTTCGGCCCAGAAGCTGAAATCGCCGCGCACGATGCCTTCGCCGTTGGGGCCGGCGACGGTGACGATGGTTGGGCAGTCGGCCACTTCATTGAGTTTGGGACGGTTCACGGCGTCAGTGACCACCAATGCTGCGCCAGAGCTGTTCAGGCGGTGTTCGATGGCCTTGGGGCCGAAGGCGGTGAACAGCGGCTGATAGACCGCGCCGATGCGCCAGGTGGCGAGTACCACTATCAGTAACTCGGCGGTGCGTGGCAGGAGGCCTGCTACCTTGTCGCCGCGATTGACGCCCTGGGCCAGGAGGAAGTTGGCGAAGCGGGCGGCCTGGTCTTGTAATTGGGTGAAGGTGGACGTGGCGCTGCGGCCGTCCTTGCCCTCCCAGAACAGCGCGATGCGGCCGGGTAAGGCGTGGCGGTCGCAGCATTCGACGCAGGCGTTGAGGGCCTGCAGAGTGCCCGACAGGGCGGCGTCAACGGTGTGCTGGTAGTTGAACTGGGTGGTGGTGGCCGAGTAATCACGCATCGCTTCAAATCCCTGTGTGTTTTTTTGTTTTCAGGATGGGTACGTAGACCGGTGAAATAGTCGCTCTAGAGCGGTGGGTGGGCAATGGTCAAAGCTTTCAACTTGGTTGACTGGTTTGGCCAATGGGGGGCTTTTTTTGGGTTGTGTGTGTATATCCGTTATTTGGGTAACGGCCGCCTAGGGTTCCGCTCTTACAGCGGCTCACTTTTGAACAGCGCAAAAGTAAGCAAAACGCTCTTGCCCCACCACTCGGCACCTCGCCTAGGCTCGGTGTGCCCTCACTCCGGCTTTGGACCGTGGGCCGCCGCGATGGGCCATCCTTGGCCCAGCGCGGCTAACCTGGCGTCCTGCCAGGTTACCCACGCTCCAAAGCCTGCGTTCGGCCAGCGTGGTTTAACGGGGCGCCTAAGATCAAGATCAAGATCAACAGCAAGAGCACAGCGGCCTACCGGCCGGCTTGAGTGTTTAGAAGCAAAATCAAAAGCTAAAGCGGGCACGGTCAAATGTGGGAGCTGGCTTGCCTGCGATGGCATCAACTGGGTGTACCTGATGCACCGAGGTGTCTGCATCGCAGGCAAGCCAGCTCCCACAGAAAAGCAGAGCTGCATCAGCTTCAGATTTGGCTTTCGCTTTGGTCTTTGCCTTTGCTTTTAACACTCAAGCCGGCCGGGAGGCCGCTGTGCTCTTGCTTTTGATCTTGATCTGCGGGCCCCGTCAACCACGATGGCCGCAAGTAGGCACGGTGGAGCGGGTAAACCGGCAGGACGCCGGTTTAGCCGCGCCGGGCCATGGATGGCCCGTCGCGGCGGCCCGCGGAACCGGGCCGGAGTGCGGGCATGCCGAGCCTAGGCGAGGCACCGAGTGGTGGGGCAAAGACCTTTTGGTTACTTTTGGGGCGTTTGCCAAAAGTGACCCGCTGTAAGAGCGGAACCATAGGCGGCCGTTACCTAAATAACGGATATGTACACCCAAAGCCCCAACGATAGACCCCACCAATCACCCAGTCAGCCCAAGCAATTGGACGCAACGCAAACATGCTTCTAACCTGACAGCCTGCGCCACCCAAGAAGCCCGCCCATGATCGTCCGCCCCAAACCCAACCTGCTCGGCATCCTGTTCTCCCTCAAGGGCTCAATCGCCAAGCGCATCGCCCTGCGCAGCCTGCTGGTCACCTTGCTGGCCTCAGTCATCGTGCTGGTAGAAACCCTGCACCCGGCCTACTTCTCCAAGGTCAACGCCACCCCCTTCACGCTCCTCGGCCTGTCCCTGTCGATCTTCATGAGCTTCCGCAACAACGCCTGCTACGACCGCTGGTGGGAAGGCCGCAAACAACTGGGCCAGATGATCATCGAAATACGCTCACTGATCCGCGAAACCCAAATCCTCACCCCCACCGACCGAGAAGCCGTACTACGCGCCCTGTGCGGTTTCGCCCACGGCCTGATTGCCCGCCTGCGCCTGGAAGATGAAGCCCAAGCAATCAGACCGTGGGTCAGCCCAAAGGCCAGCCACCCCAACCTCCCCGACAGCATCCTGCAAGACCTCGGCGCCCGCTGCTCGAACCTCGCCGAACAAGGCCACATCAGCGACTGGCGCTACACCCAACTGGAAACCCGGCTATACGGCCTGAGCCAGGTCCAGGCCTCGTGCGAGCGCATCAAGCACACGCCGCTGCCCTTCCCCTATACCCTGCTGCTGCACCGCACCATCTACCTGTTTTGCATTCTGCTGCCCTTCGCCATGGCCGAGCCGCTGGGCTGGCTGACGCCGGTGTTTACCGCGATCGTCAGCTACACCTTCTTCGGCCTGGATGAAATCGGCGACGACCTCGAAGACCCCTTCGGCTTTGACGAAAATGACCTGCCCTGCAACGCCATCCTCCGCACCCTGGAGCGCGAGATTCTCGCGGCCCTCGGCGAAACCGAGCTGCCGCCGGCCCTTGAGCCCATTGAATTCGTGCTGACGTGATGCGGGTTTGACACTCGCGGTGACCTGACCGAAGCTGGTGACTTTGCACTAGCTGCCAAGCTTTCGGACGCCTGCATGTCAAAGTCACGCCGTTACTCCATCATCGGCCTGTGCGCCCTGTTGTTTATTGTGCTGATCACCTGGTATTTCACCCGTACGCCCCCGGTGGTGGTGCCCCCGGCCATCGCCCACGGTTACGCCAAGGCCTTGAAACAGGCACATAACGGCGAACCCGGCGCCGCCCGTGTGCTGTACCAACAGCTGGGCCGTCCGGACCTCTCCGATGTGCGCCGCGCCGCCCTGCATGCCGAACTGCCTAACTACCCCAGCCCCCAGGCCCTGAAGCTGGCGGACAAGGACCTTACCCATGACGCGCCCATGGTGCGTGAGGCGGCGATTCACAGCATTGTCGGCCTGGTGCCCAGCGGCCAGCGCACGCTGTTACTCGGGCCGTTGCTGGATGACCCGGAGCAAAGCGTCCGGTTTGCGGCGGCCAATGCCTTGCTGGGGCTGTCTCCCGACACCCTGGGCCTGTACTTCGGCCCGTTGCAGCAGGTACTCGACGAATACGTGAAGTTGCTCAAGGGCCAACCCGAAAGCCCCGAAGGCTGGATTCAGCTGGCACGCCTGTACATTCACAGTGCGCTGCTGCCCGATGCCCAAAATGCCCTGGAACAGGCGATGCGTCTGCAACCGGACAACCTGCAAGCCGTCGTCGCGCAAATTGAACTGCTGGACAAGCAGGGCAAGGTCGACGAATCCCGCCAGCTCCTGGCCAAGCAGTTGCAGGCTCACCCCGATTCGGCCTACCTGCAACATGCCCTGGGCATGTGGCTGCTGCACCATGGCGAGCGCGCGTTTGCCCTGCTCAGCCTGTCCCGGGCAGTGGAGCTGGAGCCGAACAATCAGGATTACCGCTACGACCTGGCGACCACCCTCCACGCCCAGGAGGAACTGGAGGCCGCCCAGCGCCAGTTGGAAGAAATCGTCCAGCGCAACCCGGCCAATCGCAAGGCGCGGGTCTTGCTGGTCAATTACTGGAAGGAAACCGGCCAGTTGCAGAATGTGCAGGTGCTGCTGGCGCAGCTTGAACAGCAGAACCCGGACGACCCGGCGCTGCAACAAGGCCTGTAAACGCTGCAATTGATACAAAACGTTGAACCGCCACACACCGCTACGGTCAAGTAAATATGGCGCGCCCCAGACGGCGCTGCCGACTACTTATTTGTGACCCGAGGGCACTTCTTGTCTACATCCAAAGAGCTGTTCACAGCAAAGGCGGCCACCGGTATTGAAGGTCTGGACGACATTCTTGCCGGGGGGCTTTCCCGTAGCCACTTGTTCCTGCTGGAAGGTGAACCCGGCACCGGTAAAACCACCGTGGCCCTGCATTTCCTCCAGTCTGGGGCAAAAAACGGCGAACGATCGCTGTACATCACCCTGTCGGAAACCGAGCGCGAGTTGCGTCAGGGTGCCAAGTCCCATGGCTGGGACCTGGACGAACACATTCACATCTTTGAACTGACCCCGCCGGAAAGCCTGCTCAACGCCGAGCACCAGCAAAGCCTCCTGTATTCCTCGGACCTTGAGCTGGGCGAAGCCACTCGCCAGATCTTCGAAGTGGTGGAACGGGTCAAACCGACCCGCGTCGTCATCGATAGCCTTTCTGAGATCCGCCTGCTGGCGCAAAGCTCTCTGCGCTATCGCCGGCAGATCCTGGCCATCAAGCACTACTTCGTGCGCTACGACGCCACCGTATTGCTGCTGGATGACCTGACCACCGAGTCCCTCGACAAAACCGTACACAGCGTGGCCCACGGTGTGATTCGCCTGGAAGAACTGACCCCCAACTACGGCGCCGAGCGCCGTCGCGTGCGAATCGTGAAGTACCGTGGCCAGAAGTACCGTGGCGGTTTTCACGACTTCACCATCATGGAAGACGGCGTACATGTATTCCCACGCCTGGTGGCGGCCGAACACCGTGGCGGCTACAACCGCCAGACCCTCACCAGCGGCATCCGTGAAATGGATGCATTGCTCGGTGGCGGTATCGAAACCGGTTCCAGCACCTTGATCCTGGGCCCGGCCGGTACCGGCAAATCGCTGATCTCGATGATCTTCGCCGCAGCGGCCGTCGCCCGCGGCGAAAAAGCCGCGCTGTTCATTTTTGATGAAGAGCTGGGCCTGCTGTTCGAGCGCATGCGCAACATGGGCATCGACCTGGAAGCGCTGCAAGCCACCGGCAATCTGCTGATCGAACAAGTGGACGCCGCCGAGCTGTCTCCCGGCGAGTTCTCCCACCGGGTGCGGCGTTGCGTGGACGAGCGCGGGATCAAGACCGTGGTGATCGACAGCGTCAACGGCTACCAGGCCGCGATGCCGGAAGAGAACGCGCTGATCCTGCACATGCACGAGCTCCTGCTTTACCTCAACCGCCGTGGCGCCGCGACCTTCATGACCGTCGCCCAGCACGGCCTGGTGGGTGACATGCAGGCGCCGGTGGACATCACTTATCTGGCCGACACCGTAATCCTGCTGCGCTACTTCGAAGCCTTGGGCAAGGTGCGGCGCGCGATTTCGATCATCAAGAAACGCACCGGCAGCCATGAATCGACGATTCGCGAATACCGTATCGGCAGCAAGGGCATGACCATCGGTGAACCTCTGGATACGTTCCAGGGTGTATTGCGCGGCGTGCCGACCTATATGGGCACCGATAACCCGCTGCTCAAGGATGAAAGTTCATGAGTGGATCGTCGGCCATTTCCGAACGGGCGATCATTCTGGCGCCCCTGGGCCGCGACAGCTCCCTGGCATTGATGATGCTCAATGAGGCCGGATTCAACGGCATCATCGCCAGCCATTTGCAGATGCTGTGCGAGGAACTGGAACAGGGCGCCGGCTTGCTGATTGTGGCCGCCGAAGCCATGCACGGTGTCGATCTGGAACCGCTGCTGAGCTACCTGCACCAACAGCCGGCCTGGTCGGACCTGCCTATCGTGCTGATGACTCATCATGGCGGCAGCGAACAGAACGGCTCATCACGCTTGAGTACGCTGCTGGGCAACGTGACGTTCCTGGAGCGGCCGTTCCATCCGATCACCCTGATCAGCCTCGTGACCACGGCCCTGCGCGGACGCCGCCGACAATACGAGGCACGCGACCGGTTGATCGACCTGAGCCAGAGCGAACAGCGCCTGCAAAGCACCCTGGAAACCCTTGAGCAACAGGTGGAAGAACGCACGGCTCAACTGCGCAACAACGAAGAAGCGTTGCGCCAGTCACAAAAAATGGAAGCCGTCGGCCAATTGACCGGCGGTATCGCCCATGACTTCAACAATATGCTGACCGGGATTATCGGCAGCCTTGAGCTGCTGCGAAGGCGCGTAGCCCGGGGCCGCACTGAAGACCTCGACAGCCTGATCGACCTGGGTGTCACTTCAGCCAACCGCGCGGCCGCCCTGACCCACCGTTTGCTGGCGTTTTCCCGTCGCCAGTCGCTGGATTCAAAACCGGTACAGATCAATCAATTGGTGAGTTCGATGGGTGAGCTGCTGCAACGCAGCCTCAACGAAAGCATCACCCTGGACATCCGCCTGACCGAACAGTTATGGACCGCCGAAGTCGACCCCAATCAACTGGAAAGCGCCCTGCTCAACCTGGCCATCAATGCCCGGGATGCAATGCCCAACGGCGGCAAACTGGTGGTGGAAACCACCAACCGCCACTTGGACAGTGTGTTTACCGCAGCCTATGGCACCCTCACCCCTGGCGACTATGTGGAACTGAGCGTCAGCGACACTGGCTGCGGCATGCCCGAGAGCGTGATCAGCCGCGCCTTTGACCCGTTCTTTACCACCAAACCCATCGGCCAGGGCACCGGGCTGGGGTTGTCGATGATCTACGGGTTTGCGCGCCAGTCCCACGGGCATGTGTCGATCCACAGCGTGGTGGGCCAAGGCACCACCGTCAGCCTGTTCCTGCCGAGGTATGTCGGCGAGGTCATTGCAGATGAACCTCTCAACCCGGCATTGCTGCCGTTCGCCAACGCTGGCGAGACGGTGCTGATCGTCGAAGACGACCCGGCCGTGCGGGTGCTGGTCAGCGCCGTGTTGAGTGAACTGGGTTATGCCTTCGTCGAAGCCGGTGATGCCGACAGTGCCATGCCGATCATCGAGTCCAGCCAGCGGATTGACCTGCTGATCAGCGACGTTGGCCTGCCCGGTATGAACGGCCGGCAACTGGCGGAAATCGGGCGGCAGGTGCGACCGGACTTAAAGGTGTTGTTTATCACGGGCTATGCAGAGCATGCAGCGGTGCGGGGCGGCTTTCTGGACCCGGGCATGCAGATGATCACCAAGCCCTTCACCTTTGATTTGTTGACGGCAACGGTGAGGGAGATGATCAAGGCTTGAAGAGGGAGTGCGCTCCCTCTTCGCAAGGCGTTAAGCCAGCAAGCGCTGGATATGTTCCTGCAACGTATCCAGGTCAAACGGCTTGGCCAGGATCGGCGCATTGCGCGTGATCGGGCTGTTGCAGTCGAGGATCTCCTGCGGGTAACCGCTGATAAAGATCACCTTCAATTCCGGTCGCAGCTTGATCGCAGGCTCGGCGATCTGCACGCCGGAAATACCGCCTGGCAGACGATAGTCGGTGACCATCAGGTCTAGGTGCGGCTTGGTGGCGAGGATTTCGAACGCCTGCTCACCGTCAATCGCCTTCAACACCCGGTACCCAAGCCCCGACAGGTACTCGCCCAACACAAACATAATCGATTCGTCATCTTCGACGATCAGTACAACATCTTGTGCATCTTCACTCATGGGAAGCCTTTGTCCGGTCAATTGCTGCTGATACGACCATAGGGTCACGCAGAGGTTGCGTCGGATTCACGATTGATTTCCTGGCGCGGGCGCCAACGGCAGGCAAACGCGGAACAAGGCGCCCTCGCCTATCCGGCTTTCGACTTCGATAGTACCGCCATGGGCCGCGATAATCTGCTCGGAGATAAACAGCCCCAGGCCGAGGCCCGCGACAGCGTGGTTGGCCGACACCCGTTCAAACTGCTGGAAAATCCGCTTCTGGTTGTCTTCGCTGATGCCGATACCGTGGTCACGCACTTCCACTCGTGCTTCGCCATGCTCGGCATAAACCCGCACCTCCACCGGGCTCTTGGCCCCGTATCGCAAGGCGTTGGTCAGCAGGTTGGACACCACCTGTTCGATACGGAACTCGTCCCAGTTGCCCTCCACCGGCCCTTCCTGCACCCACTTCACCGAGGACTCGGCCGCCGCCACTTGCGGGGCGAAATTCTCCAGCAGGTTGTGCACCAGTTGCGTCAGGTCAAAGCGCCCGGGGCGAATCGACAGCTTGCCGGTGCGAATACGCGATACATCAAGCATGTCTTCGATCAAGCGGATCAGGCTCTGGATCTGCCGCTCGTCGCGGTCGACCATGGCGTGCATCTTGTCCATGGTAAAGGCGGCGGCGTTATCCCGGGCCAGGTGCATCTTGCGCAACTGGGTTTCCAGGATCAGCCCGTTGAGGGGCGTACGCACCTCATGAGCAACGATCGACATGAAGTCATCACGCATGCGCACGGCTTGCTCCAGTTCGGCCTGGGTGGCCTGCAAGCGCGTGAGCAAGGCTTCCTGCTCGCGGCGGCTTTGCTCCAGGGCTTCAACCTGCTGTTTCATCGCCTTGCTCTGGCGATACAGGTCGACGAAGACATTGACCTTGCTCTTGACCGCATGGATATCCAGCGGCTTGTGCAGGAAGTCCACGGCGCCGCTTTCGTAGCCCTTGAACGCGTAGTTGAGCTCACGACCGGCGGCGCTGACAAACACGATCGGGATGTTCTTGGTCTTTTCGGTGCCGCGCATCAGCTCGGCCAGCTCAAAGCCGTTCATGCCGGGCATCTGCACGTCGAGAATGGCCATCGCGAACTCGTGCTCCAACAGCAGCGACAACGCCTCGTCGGCGCTCAATGCCTTGTAGACCTGGCGGTCCTCGCGCTTGATCAGCGCTTCAAGGGCCAGCAGGTTTTCCGGCAGATCGTCGACGATCAGCAGTTTGGCCTGGACAGTACTTAACATGGGGAGGATTCCAGGGAAGCCAGCAAGGTGCCGATGCGGCTCAAGGGAAGAATATGGTCAGGTGTATGCAGCGCCAGGGCGGCGCGGGGCATGATGGCTACCCGCGCCTCGTCGGGATCCTGGACCACCGTCATACCACCGCACTGTTTGACATGGGCCAGGCCACGGGCGCCGTCTTGGTTGGCGCCCGTCAGCAGGATCGCCATCAGGCCGGCGCCGTAAGCATCGGCCGCCGACGCGAACAGGTAGTCAATGGCTGGCCTGGAATGGTGCACGCGGTCCTCCTGGCTCAGTGACAGGCTACGGTCGTGCTCTACCGACAGGTGATAACCGGGGCCGGCAAAATACAGGGTACCGGGCTGGATCACTTCCTTGTCCCGCGCTTCCACCACCTTCATCGATACGCGACGGTCAAACACTTCCGCCAACTGGCTGCGGCGCTCGTCGGGCAGGTGCAGCACCGTGATGATCGGCAGGCCGAAGCTCGCCGGCAATTCACCAAAAATGCCCAGCAACGCCTCGACGCCGCCTGCGGAAGCGCCGATCACAATAGCTTCGATCCCGGATACCGGGCTGGCAGCAGCTTCATTCATAATTTTCGGTAGATCCGTTCTTGCTTGACCAAGGGTTCGAACTGTTTGCTGTAGCCGGAGAAATCCAGGGTTTCCTTGCTGCCCAGCACCAGGAAGCCGCGATGACACAGCGACTCATGAAACAATCCAAACGCCCTATCCTGCAACTTTTTATTGAAGTAAATCAGTACATTACGACACGAAATTAATTGAGTTTCTGAGAATACGCTATCCGTCGCCAGGCTGTGATCGGCAAACGTCACGTTCTCTCGCAGGGTCTTGTCGAAGATCGCATGATCGTAAGCCGCGGTGTAGTAATCGGCAAACGAACGCTGGCCACCGGCCTGCTGGTAGTTGTGGGTATAAGCGCGGATGTTCTCAAGGGAAAAAATCCCCTGCTTGGCTTTTTCCAGGGACCGGGGATTGATGTCGGTAGCGTAGATGATGGTGCGCTCCAGCAAGCCTTCCTCACGCAACAGGATGGCCATGGAATACACCTCTTCCCCGGTGCTGCAGCCGGCGATCCAGATCTTGATCGACGGGTAGGTCTTGAGCAGCGGCACCACTTCCTGGCGAATCGCCAGAAAGTGCGAGGGATCGCGAAACATCTCACTGACGGGAATCGTCAGGAACTGCAGCAACTGCATGAACGCCGTCGGGTCATGCAGCACCCGCTCCTGCAAGGCCGAGATGGTGGCGCAGTCGAACTGACGCAGCGCATGGGCCACGCGGCGCTTGACCGAGGCCCCGGAGTAATCACGAAAGTCATAGCTGTACTTGAGGTAAATCGCCTCAATCAACAAGCGCAGTTCGATGTCAGTGCTTCTTTCCAATTAAATCCGTTCCATCTTGGGTAGCCACACGCGAATCAATGAAAACAACCGGTCCAGGTCGATAGGCTTGGCCAGGTAATCGTTGGAGCCTGCCGCCAGGCAACGCTCCTGATCGTCCTTCATGGCCTTGGCCGTCACTGCGATGATCGGCAGCTTGCGCCAGCGCGGGTCCTGGCGGATCAAGGCCGTGGCCTCGTAACCGTCCATCTCCGGCATCATCACATCCATCAGCACCAGGTCGATGTCATCGACTTCATTGAGTTTCTCGATCGCCTCGCGGCCGTTACGGCCGATCACGACAATCGCGCCCTTGTGCTCCAGGGCACTGGTCAGGGCGAAGATATTGCGCACATCGTCATCCACCAGCAGGATCTTGCGCCCTTCGAAGACCTTGTCGCGGCTGCGAGCGGTCCTGAGCATTGTCTGGCGTTCATGGGACAGCTGGGATTCGACTTTGTGCAGAAAGAGTGTGACTTCGTCCAGCAGGCGCTCGGGGGAACGCGCACCCTTGATGATGATCGAGCGCGAATACTTGCGCAGTTCGGCCTCTTCGTCCCGGGTCAGGTTGCGCCCGGTGTAGACGATCACCGGCGGGAACGAGCAGATATCCTCGGTGGACATGCGCTTGAGCAACTCATTACCGAGCATGTCCGGCAGCTTGAGGTCGATGATCATGCAGTCATAGATGTGGGTGCGCAGCAGGTCCAGTGCCTCTTGGGCGAAGCCTACGGCGGTGATCTCGATGTCATCGTCGCCGATCAGGCGGGCAATGCTGTCTCGCTGAAGGTCATCGTCTTCCACCAGCAGCACACGCTTGACCTTCTGCGTCAGCTTGGCTTCCAGGCGGGCGAACACATCCTTGAGCTCTTCACGGGTGGTCGGCTTGACCGCATAGCCCACGGCGCCCATGTGCATGGCGGCTTCGACGCGGTCTTCCACGGAAATCACGTGCACCGGGATATGGCGGGTCCCGGCATGTTCCTTGAGGCGTTGCAGCACGGTCAGGCCGGAATGGTCCGGCAGGCGCATGTCCAGCAGGATCGCGTCGGGAATGTACTGCTCAGCCAGGGCGTAGCCTTCGTCTGCGCCATGGGCCACCAGGCAGTGGTAACCCAGTTCATGGGCGAGATCGAAGAGGATGCGGGCGAAGTTGGGCTCATCTTCCACCACCAGGATGCAACGCGTGGCGAACGGAGCCTTGTCGCGGTCATCGATAAAGCGCGGGATCTGCGCTTCGTGGGCGATCGGCATCGGCGACACCTTGATCGGCGCCGGTGCAGGCACAGGGACTACCGCGCGCGGCTGTTCCAGCGCCGGGGTGTCTTCGTCACGCTCTACATAGTGCTCGGGCACCACCAGGGTAAAGATACTGCCCTGACCAGGTTCGCTGGTGACGCTGATATAGCCGCCCAGCAGGTTCGCCAGGTCCCGGGAAATCGACAGGCCCAGGCCGGTGCCGCCGTAACGACGGTTGGTGGTGCCATCGGCCTGGCGGAAGGCCTCGAAGATGCTTTCCTGCTGGTCCGGGGCGATGCCAATCCCCGAGTCGCGCACGGTAAAGGCGATGCCTTCCCCCGGCGCCCGGGATACCGACAGGCTGACCTCACCTTTCTCGGTGAACTTGATGGCGTTGGACAGCAGGTTCTTCAGAATCTGCTCCAGGCGCTGGCGGTCGGTGAACAGCATGTGCGGCGAGCCTTCCTGCACCTCCACCTGGAACCCGAGCTTGCGGTCGGCTGCCAGCGGCTCGAACATGCCGCGCAGCCCATCCACCAGGCGCGCAACGCTGGTATTCTCCGGGCGCATTTCCAGCTTACCGGCTTCGACCTTGGAGATATCGAGGATGTCATTGATCAGGTTGAGCAAATCGTTGCCGGCCGAGTAGATCGACTCGGCGAACTTGACCTGTTCGGCGCTGAGGTTTTCCTGGGGGTTCTCCGCCAGCAACTTGGCAAGGATCAACGAGCTGTTCAGCGGTGTGCGCAGCTCGTGGGACATGTTGGCAAGGAACTCGGACTTGTACTTGCTGGAGCGCTGCAACTCATCAGCGCGCTCTTCCAGCTCGATCTGTACGCGATTGAGTTCAACGTTTTTCTGATCCATGGCATCGCGCTGCTCGGCCAGGGTCTGGGTCTGTTCGGCCAACTGTTCGTTGGTCTGTTCCAGCTCCGCCTGTTGGGTTTCCAGGTGGGCCTGGGACTCCTTGAGGATGCGCGACTGTTCTTCCAGCTCTTCGTTGGCGGTCTTGAGCTCTTCCTGCTGCACTTGCAGTTCTTCATTAAGCTGTTGGGTTTCGGCCAGCACTTCCTGCAGGCGCTGACGATAACGGGCAGCTTCGATGGAGGTGCCGATATTGCCGGCAATCAACTCCAGCAGTTCGACATCACGGTCTTCCAGTAC
The DNA here is from genome assembly GCF_900105735.1 of Pseudomonas yamanorum. NCBI lineage: Bacteria > Pseudomonadati > Pseudomonadota > Gammaproteobacteria > Pseudomonadales > Pseudomonadaceae > Pseudomonas > Pseudomonas yamanorum. Next base: position 60,984 of record NZ_LT629793.1, read on the forward strand.
ACGCAGGAACCCCAGCTCGATCACCCCGTTGACCCGGCCATCGTCGCTGGTCGGTACCACCATCACACTGCGGGTCGAGCCTTCGCCGAGGCCGGAACTGACCTTGAAGTAGTCCACCGGCACATCGTCCAGGCGAATCAGGCGATCCTGACGGGCAGACTGGCCGACGATGCCTTCATCGTTATAGATCGACTGTTCCTGCTGCTCTTGCTCGCGGGAGAAGCCATAAGTGGCCACGCGTGTAAGGCCGCCGTGCTCTTCACGCACGTACAGCGCCGCCACCGCCGACCCCATGTACTGGGCGAAGAACTGCAAAATGTTACGACCCAGCAGGCTCAACGTCAGTTGGCCAAGGACCTGCTCGGCCAGTTCGGTCTGGCCGTTGCGCAGCCAGGCTTGCTGCTCCAGGCGCTTGGCAATCCTCTGCTGCGACATGAGGTTTTCGCTGTAACTATTTGAAAGCTCAAGCAAATTCTTTCGACCGACATACGCGAGAAAGCCGCTCAGGCCGAGTACAAACACCAGGTACAGGGTGACGCTGATGATCGTGGTGCGGGTAACGTCTTCATTCCGGGTGATGCGGAATTGTTGCTCCATCGCCACCGCCCGGTCGTACTCCTTGCGAATTTCGTCCGTCAGGCTTTTGCCACGCCCGGCTTTCACGGCGGTGCGAAAATCACCGCTTTGGCGCTGCATATCAATCATCGACTGGGCATAGGTGTTCCATGCCTGTTGCAACGACTCCAGACGCTTGAGCCGGTCCACCTGCTCTGGATTGTCCGCCACCAGTGCCTGCAAATTGCGCAAGTCCGAAATGATCCGCGGCTTGGCCACTTCATACGGGTCGAGGAAATGCTCGTCCCCCGTGATCAGGAAGCCGCGCATGCCGGTTTCCAGGTCCACCGTCAGTTTCGAGGTTTCGTTGAGATTGTTGATCACCCGGTCGGTGTGCTCGACCCACTGAATCACCGACAACAGGTATTTGAGGCAATTCGCCATCATTCATGGCGTTCGTGATGCCCCCTCAACAAACAACTAATTCTTTCGATTGACTAGCGAGTCCTAAATTTACTGCTAGCTTCAAACGACATGTCCTACACGTAATAGTGAATAAGGACAGCCCCCTAGCCTTCACAAACGCGCTATCGGGAACATCACCAGGGAATTGGGGAGTGGTCATGCTTAAGTCATCGTATATTCCGGCCGTTGTGCTGGCGGCTTCAGTGTTGCCTGCAATTTCGGCCCAGGCCGACAACGCCGATACCGCCAACAAGAGTAACAACCCGTTGAACCTCGCACCGGGTGCAAACCTGCAGGACTATTACACCCCGAAGTTATTCGACACTAACGCCCATACCAACGACATGCTCTTGCGCGGCACGCTGCCCGTTGCGCCCTCGGACTTCATTGGGGTGCCACAGCTGTTGCGCGCGACGTTGCCCATCAGCACACGTCCCGACCCCCACAGTGGCTACACCACCGGGATCGGCGACTTGAACCTGTTCGATATTTTCCTGCTCAAGACCGAAGGCGTGCAGTTGGGCATCGGCCCGCAGATCACCGCGCCTACCGCCGAGCACGATGAACTGGGCACCGGCAAGTGGCAGGCCGGCCTGGCGGCGGTGGCCATCGATGCCTCGCCCCGTGGCCTGCTCGGTGCTTTGGTGCAATACCAAAGCTCCTTCGCCGGCGACAGCGACCGCGCCCATGTGGAAAGTGCCACTTTCCAACCGTTCATCATTCATAACCTGCCCAAGGGCTGGTACCTGCGCTCCACCGGCACCTGGACGTTTGACCTGAAAAACGACACCCGTTACATCCCTATCGGTTTCGGTGCCGGCAAGGCCTGGAAATCCGGCAGCAATATCCTCAACGCCTATATCGAACCGCAGTGGACGGTCGCCCGCAAAGGCGATGGCCTGCCGCAGTTCACTTTGTTTGCCGGGATCAACGTCACGTTCGGGAAATAAGGATATTTTATGCAGGCACTGCTTCGTAGCGCCGGTTTCAGCCTGCTGGCCCTCGCCGCCAGCGCACAGGCGCAAACCCTGGATACGCGCATCGGTCCGATCACCATGGAAGGCGAGCTGCCGGCCCACAGCGAAATCGCCAAACTGTATGGCGAGCTGGATTTCCAGCAGGCCACCCAGAGTTTCCTGTGGGCCTTGCCACTGGTGTCCTATGCACAATGGCAGGACGAATTCAGCACCAAGCTCGGCGCCCGCAGTGGCGACCTGATGGTGCTGACCACCTACGAAGACAAGCTCGGCGTGATCACCGCCAACGCCACCACGCCGTACATTCTCGGTTTCGTCGACCTCAACGAAACCGGGCCGCTGGTGATCGAACTGCCGCCCGGCCCCACCGCAGGCGGGATTGGTGACTTCTGGCAACGGGCAATCATCGACATGGGCCAGACCGGCCCTGATCAGGGCAAGGGCGGCAAGTACCTGGTGCTGCCACCCGGCCAGGAGCCACCCGCCGATGCGGGCCAGTACTACGTGGCCAAGTCGGAAACCATGAACGTGCTGGTGGGTTTTCGCGTACTCGACCCCGACCCCGCCAAGGGCAAGGCGCTGGTCGAGCAATTCAAGATGTACCCCTACGCCCAACGTGCCAACCCCACGAAAACCCGCTTGCTGTCACCCGGCGGCAAGCCCTGGTCCGGCACCCAGCCACGGGGCATGGCTTACTGGCAGCGCCTCCACGGGATTATCCAGAAAGAACCGGTTAACGAACGTGACCGTTTCTACATGGCCATGCTGTCCAGCCTGGGCATCGAAAAGGACAAACCGTTCAACCCCAACGAACGTCAGCGCCAGGCCCTTGAACAAGGCGCGCAAATGGGTGAATTGATCGCCAAGGCCAATGCCTTCGCCAAACGCTTCCCCCAGGCCCAGTACTGGAAAGACCGGCAGTGGGACACCGTGCTCAACATCGCCGAGCCGTCCCAGCGCGTTACCTACTATGACCAGCTCTGGGAACGCAGCGCCTGGTTCTATGAAGCGGTCACCAACACCAAAGGCATGGTTTCCAAGACCCCCGGCCTGGGCCAGACCTACCTCGGTGCCTACACCGACAACAAGGGCCAATGGCTCGACGGCAGCAAGTCCTACACCTTGCACGTCGGCGCCAACCCGCCGGCCAAACAGTTCTGGTCGATGACCGTGTATGACATCGACAGCCGCTGCCTGATCGACAACCCACAGCGCAAGGCCGACCTGTCGTCACGCCAGGATTTGAAGAAAAATGCCGACGGTTCGATAGATCTTTACTTCGGACCGCACGCGCCAAAAGACTTCGAGAGCAACTGGGTGCAAACTCTGCCCGGCAAACACTGGTTCAGCTATTTCCGACTGTATGCGCCCACCGAGGCCTACTTCGATAAAAGCTGGAAACTCGACGACATCCGACTGATTCAGTAAGGACGCAACAACATGATTCGAACTCCGACGCGCCTGCTGTTGGCGAGCCTCTCGATTTTCATGAGTACCGGCGCCTGGGCCGATTTCACCGCCACGCCGAGTGAAGCCCGGGCCATCGCCAAGGAAGCCTACCTCTATGGCTTCCCGGTGGTGGAAATGTATAAGACCCTCTACACCCAGGCCGTCGACAAGACCGGGCCTAACTTCAAGGCGCCGTTCAACCATATCGGCAACACTGCGCAAGTGTTCACGCCCAAGGACACTGCGTTCGTTACACCGAATTCGGACACACCCTACTCCTTCGTCTGGCTGGACCTGCGCGCCGAGCCGGTGGTGCTGACCCTGCCAAAGATCGAAGACAACCGCTATTACTCGGTGCAGTTGATCGACCTCTACACCCAGAACTTCGGCTACCTGGGCACCCGCAGCACTGGCAACAACGGCGGCCATTACATGATCGCCGGCCCTGACTGGAAAGGTCAGCAGCCGACCAATATCGACCGCGTGGTGTACAGCGAAAGCAACATCGCCTACGCGCTGTACCGCACGCAACTGTTCGATGACAAGGACCTCGCCAAGGTCAAGCAGATCCAGAGCGGCTACAAGGTCCAGACCCTCAGCAACTACGTGAACCAGCCGAAACCGATCAAGCCGCCGAAAATCGCCTGGCCCAAGCCCACCCCCAACATGAGCGACAGCGTGCACCTGTTCCGCTACCTGAACTTCATGCTGGGCTATGCAGCGCCTCAGGACAGTGAAAAAGAGCTGCTCGCACGTTTTGCCAAGATCGGCGTCGAGGCCGGCAAACCGTTTGACCTCAAGGCCCTGACGGTTGAACAACGCAAGGCTCTGGAAGACGGGATCGCCGACGGCAAGGCTGAGTTTGCAGCGTTCAAGAAGGACAAGGTCGATACGCACCAGGTATCCAGCGGTGACCTGTTCGGCAGCCGCGATCACCTGCAGAACAATTACCTGTACCGCTACGCCGGCGCCAACATGGGCATCTTCGGCAACTCCACCGATGAAGCGGCCTATATGAGCTACTTCATCGACAGCGACGGCAAGCCCGCCAACGGCGCACGACACAGCTATACCCTGCATTTCGCCAAAGACCAATTGCCACCGGCGGATGCGTTCTGGTCGCTGACCATGTACGACGCCAAGACCAAACTGCTGGTGCCGAACCTGAAGAAGCGCTACCTGCTCAACTCGCGGATGTTGCCCAACTTCAAACTCGACGCCGATGGCGGCCTGACGCTGTTGGTTGCGCACCACGAGCCACCGAAAGCCGAACAAAGCAACTGGCTGCCCGCACCGCCCGGCCCGTTCTACGCCGTATTGCGCATTTACCTGCCCAAGCCTGAAGTGGGTAACGGCCAATGGAAGCTGCCACCGCTCACACCGATCAAATAGCGCCTGATCAAGTAGCACCGCTGCACCCTGACATCAGGCATTTACAAGGAGTAGAGCCATGGTTTCACGTAGTCAACTGAGTGCGTTTACCGCTGCCACACTGGCACTGATGCCAGGGATAGGGTTTGCCGACAATGCCAGGGATTGGCAAAACACCCCGACGGATATGAATATGGTGTTCGGCTACTACAACCGGGTCGACACCAACACCCCGATCGACACGACATTGCCAATCAACGGTCTGTCGTTGGATGCCGACCTCTACCTGTTCCGCTACGCCCGTTCATTCGGCATCGACGGGCGCAACAGCGCCATCCAGTTTATCCAGCCTTACGCCGACGTTTCGGCGTCATTCGACAACGCCCAGTTTTTCAGCGGTACCAAGCGCAACGGTGGTATGGGCGACACGCAGATTGTGTTCGCCCATAACATCTTCGGTGGCCCGGCACTGACCGCCGAGGAGTTCGCCAGCTGGAAACCCGAGACGTTCCTCACCGGCGCGCTGTGGGTGACCATGCCCACCGGTGACTACGATAAAGACCGCATCATCAACATCGGCTCCAACCGCTGGGTGTTCAAGCCCGAACTGGGCTTCGGCACCCCGATTGGCCCGACCTGGCTGGAAATCAACACCTACGTGTCGCTGTTCGGCGACAACAAGGATTACCACGGCGATAGCAAGCTGGAACAAAAGCCGCTGTATGCCATCGAGGGTCACTACAGCTACACCATCAACCGCGCACTCTGGGTCTCGCTGGACGCCACCTACAACCGCGGCGGCGAAAGCAAGATTGATGGCGATTGGCAAGACAACAAACAGGAAAACGGCCTGCTGGGCGCCAGCCTGGGTTTTATGTTGTCACCCCAGTTTGGCGGCCTGATCGCCTATAACGACACGGTCTCCGAACGCACCGGTTCACCCGATGTGAACACCTGGACCTTCCGCCTGCAGTACGTCTGGTGAGAACCGCCTTCACGGAATGAACGGAGTGCGCCATGTCCCGTATTCTTCTTGCGCGTTTAGTGCTCACCGGTGTGCTGCTCACCTCTCACACCGTTTTGGCCGACGAGCTGGAACCCAAGGCCCTCACTGCCCTGGAGCAGATGGGGGGCTACTTGCGCAGCCTGCAGCAGTTTCGCATCGATGCCCACAGCCATACCGACCAGGTGTTGGATAACGGCCAGACCATCGAATTCAGCCATCAAACGCGCCTTGCGGCCATGCAGCCGGACAAGCTGCAAGTCTCGGTGGAAAGCGACGGCTCGCGCCGCAGCCTGTTCTACAACGGTAAAAGTTTCACCCTGTACGACAGCCGCAGCGGCTACTTCGCCAACCAGGCGGCGCCAGCGAATATCGGTGGCTTGCTCGATCAGTTGAGCGAACGCTACGGCATCGAACTGCCCCTGGCCGACCTGTTCCGCTGGAACCCCGGCACCGCCAAGGAGGTGGGCATCAGCAATGCCGTGCTGATCGGCAGTGAAACCATCGACGGCCAGACCTGCACCCATTACGCCTACCGCCAGCCGGATATCGACTGGCAACTGTGGGTTCGCCAAGGCTCGCAGCCACTGCCCTGCCGGCTGGTGATCAGCCGCCGGGACACCGCCGAACACCCAAGGCACAGCGTCAATTACCTGTGGCAACTCAACAGCCCGCCCAAACCTGCCGACTTTGAGTTCACTCCTCCGGCCGGCGCCCGTGCAGTGCCCCTGCAACAGTTGGAGCCTCAGGGAGAACAGCCATGAAAAGCACAGCAGCGGTATTGACCGCGAGTTTGCTGCTGACGCTGTTCGATCCGCTGGCTGCCCAGGCCTGGCAACTGCGTGGCGGTGGTGGCGCACGGACGTTTGTGGTGCCCCATGGCGGCGGTGGCGGTTACCGTCCTCCCATGCCCGCGCCCCACCCGATGCCGGCCCCCCGGCCGATGCCTCCACACCCGGAGCCGCACCCGCAGCCCCATCCTCAACCTGGGCCACACCCCGAGCCTGGTCCGCATCCATATCCAGGACCGCGCCCCGGGCCACAACCGGGGCCGCATCCATACCCGATGCCGCCTCCTCCACCGCCGCCACCCCCTCCGCCGCCCCACGGGGATGACTGGTACCACCCATGGGCCACCGCCGCCGTGATCGGCGCGACCACGGCGACCGTCCTCGCCATCGGTACCCGCGTCACCACGGTGCCGGTGGACTGTGTCTCGGTGGTCGCCAATGGCGTGGCCTATCAGCATTGCGGCCCCACCTGGTACCAGCCGCAATACGTCGGCAGCTCCGTGCAGTACATCGTGGTCGCCGCGCCCTGGTGACCCACTGTTTCAAGGAGGATTGTGATGACAGCGCTCAACGATTTAACCGCCCTGCAAGCCAGCATCGCCGAAAGTGTGCTGGGCCAGGATCAGGTCATCCGCCAGATCCTCATCGGCCTTTTGGCCAACGGTCACTTGCTGCTGGAGAGCTTGCCGGGCCTGGCCAAGACACGCACGGTCAAGGCCCTGGCCCGACACCTGGACGCGAAGATGAGCCGTATCCAGTTCACTCCCGACCTGCTGCCCTCGGACATCACCGGCGCCGAGGTGCTGCACCAGGTGGACGGCCAGAATCAGATCCGCTTCCAGCCAGGCCCCTTGTTCGGCAACCTGATCCTCGCCGATGAAATCAACCGCGCCCCGGCCAAGGTCCAGGCGGCTTTGCTGGAAGCCATGGAAGAACGCCAGATCACCGTGGCCGGCGCCAGCCATCCGCTGCCCGAGTTGTTTATCGTGGTCGCCACCCAGAACCCCATCGAACAGGAAGGCACTTATCCACTGCCGGAAGCACAGATGGACCGGTTCCTGATGAAAGTCCTGCTGGATTACCCCAGCGCCGAAAATGAAAGCCAGGTGCTGCGCCTGTTGCGCGAAGAAGAACAGCACGCCGCCGCAGCAACCACCCAAGGCTTCACCCTCGCCCCCGAGGTGATCTTCGCCGCCCGCAAGGAAGTCAGCGCGATCCAGGTGTCACCCGCTATCGACCGTTACCTGATCGACCTGATCAACGCCACCCGCCATCCCGCCGACTACGATGCCGACCTGGCGCGCTGGATCAGCCTTGGCGCCAGTCCCCGTGGCGGCATCGGCATGGACCGCGCGGCCCGCGCCGATGCCTGGCTGCGGGGCCAGGCCTTTGTGACGCCGGATAACGTGCGCACGGTGGTGCATCCGGTGCTGCGTCACCGCCTGCAATTGAGCTACGACGCGGTGGCCGATAGCGTCAGCGCCGACCAGGTGCTGGACCGCCTGCTGGACAAAGTGGCGATTCCGGCATGAACGCCGACGGCTTGGTCTACGTGTCCCTGGGGCAGTTGATGGCCCTGGAGTTTCAGACCCGTGGCCTGAGCTTTGTCGCGCGCCAGCCCCAAGGCAGCATCCTCGCCGGCAACCATGCCTCGCGGCTGCGCGGACGCGGCCTGAACTTTGATGAACTGCGCCGCTATCAGCCCGGCGATGATCTACGCCACCTGGACTGGCGCGCCTCTCTGCGCACCGGGAAACCGGTGATCCGTACCTTTACCGAGGAGCGCGACCGCCCCGCGCTGATTGTGGTCGACCAACGCATGTCGATGTTCTTCGGCTCGGTGCGCAGCTTTAAATCCGCTGTTGCCGCCGAGTTGGGCGCGTTGGCCGCGTGGATGGTGTTCAACGCGGGTGACCGGGTGGGCGGGCTGGTGTTCAACGATGAGCACATCGACAGTGTGGCGCCGTTGCGCAGCCGCAAACGCGTCGAAACCTTGTGCAGCCGCATCGTCCGACAGAACGCCGCGTTGAGCGCCGGCAACCCGGACCATGAAGCCGACGGCCAGCTCGACAAGGTGCTGCAACGTTGCCTCGCGCTGACCGGGCATGACCACCTGATCTGCATCATCAGCGACTTCGCCGGGGCCGGTGACCGCACTCTGCAATTGATGCGGCAGCTGTCGGCGCACAACGATGTGGTTGCCCTGCAAGTCTACGACCCGCTGGCGTTGAACGTGCCGGATACCGGGCACCTGATGGTCACCCAGGGCCAATTGCAGGTCGAACTGGCTGTACAGAAACGCCAGGTACGCCAACCCCTGGGGGACTTTCTTGGCGGGCGCCTAAAGGACGTAGCCAGCCTGCTGCGCCGCAGCCAGGTGCCGCTGTTGATGATCAGCACGGCGCTGCCTGCAGTTGACCAACTGCGCGATGAGCTGGGCCGGCGCAATGGAGCGCGGCGATGAACGCCAATGTGCCGAGCATCGAACAACTCAAGGAGCTAGGCCTGCCGGCGCCGGTCAGCTACTGGCCGCAGACCTGGGGCTGGTGGGTGATGCTCGGTTTGCTGGCGATTGCCCTGCTGGTGCTGGGCGTCCGCGCCTGGTTGCGCTGGCGCCGCAATGCCTATCGCCGCGAAGCATTGGCGCGCCTCAACGTGATCGAAGACTTGCGGGAGCTGCCGGAACTGCTCAAGCGCGTGGCCCTGTCGATGCCCCTCGCGCCGGAGGAACACCAACGCGTGCCGACCCTGAGCGGGGCCGACTGGCAGGCGTTCCTGCTGCGTCATGGCGGCATGGCGGTGCAGGAGGATTTCAGCCGTCAACTGGCGAGCCTGGCGTATGGATCAGCCGATATTTCCAGCGCGCAACGCGAACAGCTGTTGGCCCAGTGCAAAACCTGGGTGGAGCATCACCATGTGGCAACTTGATTATCCCTGGCTGCTGCTTCTCCTGCCGTTGCCGTGGCTCGCCTACCGTTACCTGCCGGAATACCGTGAAGCCCGCAGCGCCGTACGCGTGCCGTTTTTCGCCAGCCTCAGCCGGGCCGTGGGCCAGACGCCGGCCGCCAGCGGTATTCGCAGCAACCGCCTGCAACTGCTGCTCAACCTGCTGGTGTGGGCGCTGCTGGTGCTGGCCATTGCCCGCCCGGTGTGGATCGAAAAACCCATCGAACGCCAACAGCCGGTGCGAGACCTGATGCTGGCCATCGACATCTCGCAGTCCATGGAAACCCAGGACTTTACCGACGCCAACGGCCAGAAGATCAACCGCCTGGCCGCCGTCAAACAGGTGGTGCATGGCTTTATCCAGCGCCGCAAGGACGACCGTATCGGCCTGATCCTGTTTGGCAGCGGCGCCTATCCCCAGGCGCCATTGACCCTGGACCACACCAGCCTGTCGCTGCTGCTGGATGACAGCGGCATCGGCATGGCCGGGCCCAACACCGCAATTGGCGATGCCATTGGCCTGAGCCTGAAGCTGCTGGACCAGGCTCATGAACAAGAGAAGGTGCTGATACTGCTCACCGACGGCAACGACACCAGCAGCGCGATTCCGCCCGACCATGCGGCGTCCATGGCAGCGGCCAAGGGCGTGGTGATTCATACCATCGGCATTGGCGATCCGGGCGCTTCAGGTGAGTCAAAGGTCAACCTGAGCGCGCTGCAACAGATTGCTGAAACCACCGGCGGACGGTATTTCCGGGCGGAGAACCGCGACACCCTGGACCAGGTCTACGCCACCCTCGACCAGATCACCCCCCACCAGGTGAAAACCCTGAGCCACCAGCCCAAGCGTGATCTGTTCTGGATACCACTGGCGGCCGCCATCGGCCTGCTCGCGCTGTATCACCTGATCGCCGCGTTGTGGCCGCATCCGGGGCTGCGCCATCGGGAGGTCCGCGATGGAGTTCAACCTCAGTGACTTCCATTTCCTGCGCCCGGCCTGGCTGCTGCCGGGTTTGCTTGGCCTATTGCTGCCGCTGTTGTGGCGCCGCAGCAAGGACCTGCAACGACGGATGCGGGGCAATATTGCCCCGCATCTGTTGCCGCATCTGCTGCTGACTCCGACGGACCCCCATCGCCTGCGGCCGGTGCATCTGGTCAGCGCCTTGCTGGTTCTCGGCGCACTGGCCAGTGCCGGGCCCACCTGGGAACAGGATCGCCCCGACTTCCTGGAGAACCGCGCGCCGCTGATCATCGCCCTCGACCTGTCACCATCAATGGACACCGCTGACGTGCCGCCAACCCGCCTGCAAGCCGCCAAGCACAAGTTGCAAGACCTGGTGCAGCGTCGCCAAGGCGCGCGCACCGCGTTGATGGTGTATGCCGGCAGCGCGCATCTGGTATTGCCGCCGACGGACGACCCGGCATTGCTCGACAGTTTTATCCAGGCCCTGGCCACCGACCTGATCAGCAAGCCCGGGCGGGATGTCGCCGGGGTGATCGACCAGTCCAAGCGTTTGCTTACGGCGGAAAACGCCTCTGGTAGCCTGTTGCTGATCACTGACGGCGTCGATCTCGCGCAGTTGCCGCAGCTCAAGCAACACTTGGCGGACAGCCCGCTACAGGTGCTGGTACTGGCGGTCGGCGTGAACTTCGATGCCGGCGCCTTGAAGCAACTCGCTTCGGCCACCGACGCGCCGCTGGGCAGCCTGACCCTCAACGATGATGACCTGGACTGGGTTGAACTCCATGCCCAACAGCACTTCCAGAACGCCGACGAACAACAGCGCAACCTGCAATGGAAAGATGCCGGTTACTGGCTGTGCTGGCCGCTGCTGCTGTTGGCGTTTTTCAGTGTACGCCGGGGCTGGAGCCTGAACTGGGTGGCGGTGCTGGTGCTGGGGGTATTCCTGCAACCCGCGCCTGTCGAAGCCAACGCGCTGACCGACGCGTTCTTCACCCGCGACCAACAAGGCCGCTGGGCCTTCGAACACCATCACTACCCCGCCGCTGCAGGGCTGTTTGTCGACCCCTATTGGAAAGGCATTGCCGCGTACAACGCTGCCGACTACGACCTGGCCCTGGCGACCTTTGCCCAACTCGACACCGCACAGACCGCGTTCTACCGCGGCAATATCCACGTGCGTCGCTTCAAGTTCGACGATGCCATTGCCGCCTACCAGCAGGCGTTGCAACAACAGCCGCAGTTTCCCGAAGCCAGCGCCAACCTGGCCCTGGCTCTGGCGCTGAAGAAAGACACTGAAAACGCCTCGGACAATGCCCCCGAGGTGAAGCCCGACGCGGTCAAGTTCGACAAGGCGGCCGGCAAGGGCAAGAGCAAGGCAATCCAGACAGAACAGGCAAGCAACGATGCGTTGTGGTTGCAGAACCTGACGACGTCCCCCGCGAACTTCTTGCGCCGCAAGTTCAGCCTTCAAGACCAGGGAGCCCAGCCATGAACCGGCTCTGCTGGCTGTTGCTGCTGATCGCCGGCCCGTTGTGGGCGGCCGAACCGCAACTGCGAGTGCAGGCGCAACTGGTGCCCGGTAGTAACGTGGTGGTGGGCGAGCAAGTGCAATTGCAGGTCGATGTGTTGACCGACACCTGGTTCACCGCGGCCGCCGGCCTGCCGCCGCTGCAACTGCCCGGCGCGCGGGTGCAGGCGCCGGGCAGTGAGTCCGAGCATGTGAACCAGGTGATCGAGGGCAAGACCTTCTATGGCATGCGTTACCGCTATCGCATCACCCCTTCCTTGGCTCAGACGTTCAACATTCCGGCCCTGACGGTGCAGGCCCAGCCCGGCCAGGCGAGCGCGCCGTTGAGTGCGCAAACTGCACCGTTGTCCTTCCAGGCCGCCCAGCCGCCGGGTTTCGAACCCGGGGAAACCGTGTTGGTGGCTGACGGGCTACGCCTGACCCAAACGGTCACCACCACACCGCTCAAGGTCGGCGACACCCTCACCCGCACGGTCATCCTGCAAGCCGACAACACCCCCGGCCTGTCACTGCCGCCACCTGACCAGGCCCAGGTAAAAGGCCTGCGTCGCTACCCGCAGTCGCCGGTCATCGGCAACCTGGATGATGGCCGCGGCAACATCAGCGGCGGCCAACGCATCGACCGGCAGGTGTACCGCGTCGAGCAAGCCGGTCGCTACCCGCTGCCCGCCATCAGCGTGAAATGGTGGGACAGCCGCAACCATCGGCTGCAAGTGACGCGCGTGCCGGAAGTCACCGTCGAGGCGCAGGCAGCAAGCGCCTACAGCCCGACATTTTCCATCGCCGAGGACCTCAAGCAACTCGGCCAGCACAGCCGCTGGCAACTATCACGGCAGGGCGTGGCCTGGGGCGCTGCCTTGGTGTTGTGGGTACTGGCCGCGTACCTCGCGCACGGCCTATGGCCACGAGTTCCGCCTCTGTGGCGACGCGGCTGCGGTGCGTTGCGCTGGCGGTTTCGTCGGCTACGCTTGCTACCACTGAACCCCCGTCGCGAAAAGGATTTCCCATGACGTCCCTCCGTTCTGTCTTGCCCCTTCTGCTGCTGATAAGCCTGCCTGCGCTGGCGGCGGACCCGCTGCCCTCATGGAACGAAGGACCGAGCAAGAAACACATCATCGAATTCGTCCAGGCCGTGACCGCCGAGGGCTCCAGGGACTATGTAAAACCCGCCGAACGCATCGCCGTATTCGATAACGACGGTACCCTCTGGACCGAACAGCCGGCTTACTTCGAGGTACTGTTTGCCTTCGACGAAATCAAGCGCCTCGCCCTCCAGCATCCCGATTGGAAAACCACCCAGCCGTTCAAGGCCGTGCTCGAGAACGATCACCAGGCCCTGGCCCAAAGCGGCATGGAAGGCTTGCTGAAAATCATCGGCGCGACCCATACCGGCATCACCACCGACGCCTTTATCGACAACGCCAAAACCTGGCTCACCCAGGCCCGTCATCCGAAAACCGGCAAGCCCTACACCGAAATGATCTACCAGCCGATGCTGGAGATGCTCGACTACCTGCGCAGCCAGCAATTCAAGACCTACATCGTTTCCGGCGGGGAAACTGCCTTCATGCGCGCCTTTGCCGAGGTGGTCTACGGCGTGCCACCGGAACAGGTGATCGGCTCCAACTTCGTCACCGCGTTCCAGATCAAGGATGGCGCCCCGCAGGTCCTGCGCACCGCCAAGCTCGCCCACAACGATGACGGCCCGGGCAAGCCGGAAAGTATCGACTCGATCATTGGCCGCCGACCGATCCTGGCCTTCGGCAACTCCGACGGCGACCTGCAAATGCTCCAGTGGACAGCCGCCGGCCAGGGCAAACGCTTCATGGGCCTGGTGCACCACACCGACGCCAAGCGCGAGTGGGCATATGACCGCAATTCTCAGATCGGGCGCCTGGACAAGGCGCTGGATGAAGCCAGGACAAAAGGCTGGACCGTGGTGGACATGGCAACCGAGTGGAAGCGCATCTACCCGTTCGAGCCGGCTGTGCAACAACAGGTGCAATAAGAAAAGACGTCGCGATGGACTGTAATAAACGTTGGTCGCAGGCAATGCGACTCAAGCCGAGAAAGGAGCAAGTCATATGACTCGCCTACGCAAGTGGCTGCCGAAACTCGCCCTGGTGGCGGTATCGGTTATGGGGGTCTCGGCATCAGCCTGGGCCGCCGACAAGCCGAATATCCTGGTGATATTCGGCGATGACATTGGGCAAACCAACATCAGCGCCTATTCGATGGGCGTGGTGGGTTACAAAACCCCGAATATCGACCGCATCGCCAAGGAAGGCATGCTGTTCACCGACTACTACGCGGAGAACAGTTGCACCGCCGGGCGCTCATCCTTTATCACAGGCCAGACGCCGTTGCGCACTGGCCTGTCCAAGGTGGGCATCCCGGGTGCGCCGGTGGGCCTGCAAAAACGTGATATCACCATTGCCCAGGCGCTTAAAGGGCTGGGCTATTCCACCGGGCAATTCGGCAAGAACCACCTGGGGGACAAGGATGAATACCTGCCCACCAACCACGGGTTCGATGAGTTCTTCGGCAACCTGTACCACCTCAATGCCGAAGAAGAGCCGGAGCGCCCGTACTGGCCCAAGGATGATGCCGAGTTCGTCAAGGCCAACACCCCGCGCGGTGTGATCCACAGCTTCGCCGATGGCAAGATCGAAGACACCGGTGCGTTGACCGCCAAACGCATGGAAACCATCGACGACGAAACCACCGCCGCCGCCCAGGCGTTCATCAAGAAACAGGCCGAAGCCAACAAGCCGTTCTTCGTGTGGATGAACACCACGCGCATGCACGTGTTCACTCATGTGCGTGACTCGATGAAGGGCCAGAGCGGCATGCCCGGCAACGAGTACGCCGACGGCATGCTGGAGCACGACGCCGATGTGGGCAAACTCCTGCAAACCCTCGACGACCTGAAAATCGCCGACAACACCATTGTGGTCTACACCACCGACAACGGGCCGAACCAGTTCTCGTGGCCGGATGCGGCCACCACGCCGTTCCGCAACGAGAAAAACTCCAACTGGGAAGGCGCGTACCGGGTGCCGGCGATCATCCGCTGGCCAGGCAAGATCAAGCCTGGGGAAGTTTCCACCGAAATGGTCTCGGGCATGGACTGGTTCCCTACCCTGCTGGCCGCTGCGGGTGATGCGGACGTGAAAGACAAGCTGCTCAAGGGCTGGGCCCCGACGGCCGGCGGCAGCAGCTTCAAGGTGCACCTGGACGGTTACAACCAACTGCCCTACCTGACTGGCCAGCAACCCAAAGGCGCGCGTAACGAGTTCTTCTACTTCAACGACGATGGCGTGCTGGTAGCCGTGCGTTTCGACAACTGGAAAGTGGTGTTCGCCGAACAGCGCCAGCCGGGCGGTTTCCGGGTGTGGAGCGAGCCGTTCGTGCAACTGCGGGTACCGAAGATCTTCAACCTGAGGATGGACCCGTATGAACGGGCGGACGTGGTGTCTGACCAGTACTACGACTGGAGCACCAAAAACGTCTACCTGGGTGCAGTGGCGGTGACCAAATCGGCGAAGTTCCTCGAGACGTTCATCGAGTACCCGCCGAGCCAGAAACCGGCCAGCTTCAGCATTGACCAGATCCGCGAAGCCGTGGACAAGAAGATTGCTGAAAAAATGAAGGCTAACCCGGCGCAATAGCCGCCGGCGCCGCGCTTATGGGCGGCGCCTAACCCGTGGCGAGGGAGCTTGCTCCCTCGCCACACTTTGATCGGTATTTCCATAAGGCTATCTGCAATGTCGTCACGCACCGCCAGCAAACCTGCCGCACTGGCTCACACCTCAACCACCCTGATCCCCGCCCTGCTGCTGTTCATCTCCGGCATGGCTGCCCTGGTGTACCAGGTGTTGTGGATCAAGCAATTGTCGCTGGTCGTGGGGGTGGAGGTGTACGCCATCACCACCGGCATCAGCGCGTTTTTTGCCGGGTTGGCGTTGGGTGGCCTGCTGTTCGGACGCTGGGCGGATCGCTTGTCGCGACCGCTGCTGCTGTATGCAATCCTCGAAATCCTTGTCGCCGTGCTCGGCATGGGTGCCACAGTCGCCTTGAGCATGGCCGCCAGCCCGTTTGCCTGGTTGGAACAACAGGTCGGCCTGCTGGCCTGGGTACTGCCGTTTGTGCTGGTGGGCATCCCGGCGCTGTTGATGGGCGGCACCTTGCCGGTGCTGGTGCGCTCGCTGCACATCGACCCCAAGGCCCTCGGTCAGGCCGGTGGCCGCTTGTATGCGGCCAACACCGCCGGGGCAATTGCCGGGACCTTGCTGACCGCCTTTGTGCTGATCGCTACGTTCGGCGTGCGTGGCAGTGCCCTGGTGGCCGCGATGCTCAACCTGCTGGCTGCCGTCGGCGCGCTGTTGTATGTGCGGCATCACACCACCACGGTAATCAACCATGCCAACGGCGCCAAACCGGCGCGCCTGGCCCTGGTGCTGTACGCCATTGCCGGCGGCGTGGCCTTGGGTTACGAGGTGGTGTGGTCGCAATCCATCGTGCAGTTCATGAGCACCCGCACCTATGCGTTTGCCGTGGTGCTCGCCACTTACCTGGCGGGGTTGTTTATCGGCAGCCAGTTGATGGCGCGGCGGGTCGAGCGGATCCGTGATCCATGGGGCGTGTTCGGCCTGTTGATTGCCGGCGCCGGGCTCGTGGCGTTGCTGGAGATCGCCCTGCTGGGCCGCTGGCTGGTACTGCTGCAAACCCAGGCCGAATCCCTGGTGCTGAGCCTGGGCGGCGCTGAACTGCCGGGCATGAGCGCGCGCTTTGCGGTGGCCGCCCTGTGCATCGTGTTTGTGCCAACCCTGTTGCTCGGCGCGGCGTTTCCCCTGGCCTTGCGCTTGAGCGTGGGCAGCGAGCACGTGGGCCGGGATGTCGGAGCCGTAGTGGCGTTCAACACCCTGGGCGGCATTGTCGGGGTGATGTTGTGTGGTTTTGTGCTGATTCCCTGGCTCGGGCTGGTACGTACCCTGGGCTTGCTCGCGGTGATTGCCGGCGTCGTGGGGTATCTGGCCGCGCGCCGAGGCCACGGGGTCAAGAAAGGCCGGCGTCAGGCCGTGGTCGCCCTCGGTTTACTGTCTCTGGCCGTGGCGTTGCTGAACCCGGTGGATCGACTGGCCAAGCTGCTGCCCGGGGCACGTAATGCGAGCCTGGCGTTTTACCAGGAAGGACGCGGCGCCACCGTCGCTGTGGTCACCCAGGGCCAAGGCGCCCGCAGCTTTCAACGCCTGTATATCCAGGGCGTGTCCAACACTGGCGACGCCATGCCGTCCCTGCGCTATATGCGGATCCAGGCGCTGTTGCCGCTGCTGATCCATAACGGCGAGCCCCGCTCGGCGTTGGTGATCGGCTTTGGCACCGGAATTACCGCCGGGGCGTTGCTGCGCTATCCCGGGCTGGAACACCGGGTGGTTGCCGAGTTGCTGCCATCGGTGATCCAGGCGGCGCCACTGTTCAAGGGCAACTTCAACGCGGCCAGTGATCCAGGGGTGGACGTGCGCCTGCGAGACGGTCGCCAGGAACTGCTGCGCAACCCGCAGGCGTACGACCTGATCACCCTCGAACCGCCACCGCCCTCCGCTGCCGGCGTGGTCAACCTGTATTCCCGTGACTTCTACCAACTGGCCGCCCGGCGCCTGGAGAAAAACGGCCTGCTGGCCCAATGGCTGCCGCTGCCAACGCAAAACATCGAGGACTCGCAGTCACTGGTACGCAGCTTCCTCGACGTGTTCCCCTACGCGACGCTGTGGACCAGCGAGTTCCACGAAATGCTGCTGGTGGGTTCCATGGAACCCATCGAGCTGGATGCCACGCGGATTCGCCAGCGCTTTGAGCAACCGAACGTGAGCAGCGCCCTGGGGGAAGTGGGCATCGATTCGGCGGCAACCCTGCTCGCCACCTGGGTCACGGATCGCCAGGGCCTGGAGCGCTTTGCAGGCAATGCGTTGCCAGTCACCGATGACCAACCGCGTATCGAATATGCGCCGTGGGTGCGCAGCAAGGAGATCACCCGGGTGCTCCCGGCGCTCCTGGATCTGCGGGTGCCCGCGCCATTGCTGAATGCGGACCCGGCGTTCACCCGTACCCTGGCCAGCGAACAGCAGCGCCTAATGCAGTTCTACCGCGCCAGCCTGCATGCCTATGACGGCGATCGCACCGCCTGGGGCCGGGATATCCAGGCGGTGTTGCAACAAGACAGCGCCAACCCTTATTACCGCTGGTTCATCGGCCAGTAGTCGGGGACTCATGCGGCCCGGGGCGCGAACCCCGGGCCCGGCACCTCAGCGTTTCAGCTTCAGATACGACTGGTGCAGGTCCGACGCCCAACCGTCGATCACGCTTTTCACGTCATCGGCCTTCATCACCTGGGAGTCGTTCGACAACGGCTTGCCGGTGCCTTTACGCACGACCTGGGCGATTACCTTGCCACTGTCGCCATCGAGGAACTGGGCCTCGGTGCCCAGGGTGGTTTCCTGGTCACGAATCCCGGTACCGGTGCTGACTGCAGCGGCCACCAGCGCTACAGGAATGTACTCATACGGCTTGAGGCTTTCGGTCTTGCTGCTGACTGCCGTGATGGCCGCCCGTACTACAATCACGCCCGGGCCAGGCCCGTTGGCCAGTGGCAGGGACTTTTCCAGCTCGCGCTTGAGCGCCTGGTTGTAGTAGGTGTTGATGCCCTGCAAGGTGCTTTCAGGAATCCTGGTGGTGGCTTGTGGCTTGGGGTAGAACTGGGTGGGCTCGATATACACGGCGGTATAACGGCTCAGGTTCAGGTTGGGGTCCACCCAGCGCATCACGTCAGCGCCTGAGGGGGACTTGGCTTCCTTCAGGTTGCTGTAGTCGGAGAGAAACCCGGAATACTCGTCCGGCTGCGTCACCTTGCTGGAACACCCCATCACCCCGATCGAGGCAATGCACACCGTGCCGATCATTAGTCCTAGCTTCATCGTCAAACTCCCTGGCTGTCATCGAAGGAACGTTGAGCTGTAGGTATAGCCAACTCTGGGAAAATAACCCGGTAGCCGTTGCAGGTTGTGGGGCATTTCACAGCGACTTTTCTATTTGAATTTGACAGGCAAGCACCCAGCGTCAAAGCTGCACGGAGCTTAAGCGCGCCATTAGAGCGTCAACGCATCGGACATCGGAAGTCGTAATGCCCAAGCCTGAAAACAAAACCGTACCTCTCCGTGATTCATCCAGTCGTTACCTGTATCCCGTAGTGATCGCCCTGTTGCTGTTGGCCATGGCCGGGATCTGGTTTTTCCTCCAGGCCAGCACCCCCAAGCTGCCGGTGGCGGCGCCTGCGCCCGTGGTCAAGCCGGTGGCTGTTTTGCCGCCTGCCAACATGGTTGATGAGCAGCAGTGCCAGGGCTGTCACCAGGCCCAGGTCAAGGACTGGCAAGGTTCGCACCACCAGTTGGCGATGCAGGTCGCCACCCCCGAGACAGTGCCGGCCGACTTCAACAATGCATCCTTCAGCAGCGAGGGTGAGACCACCCGTTTCTCGCGCCGGGGCGATGAATTCTGGGTCAACACACCCGGCGCCGACGGCAAGGCCACTGACTTCAAGGTTGCCTATACCTTCGGCATCGCACCGTTGCAGCAATACCTGATCGAGGTCGGTGACGGGCGCCTGCAAGCCCTGGGCGTAGCCTGGGATACGCAAAAAAACCGCTGGTTTCACCTCTACCCAGGTCAGGGTGTGAACTTCAAGAACCCGCTGCACTGGAGCAAGCCCAGCCAGAACGCCAATTTCATGTGCGTGGAGTGCCATACCACCGGCTACAAACGTAATTTCGACCCGGCCAAAAACAGCTTCGACAGCCAGTGGAACAGCCTGGGCGTCGGCTGCCAGGCGTGTCATGGCCCCGCGTCGAACCATGTGGCGTGGGCTGCGAAAAAAGGTGACCTGCTGCACGCCGGCTTTGCCGTGGACCTGAAAGACAAGGACGCCACCGTCGAGATCGAAACCTGCGCCCGCTGCCACGCCCGTCGTGCACCGCTGGGCGACGGCTATACCGTCGGCAAACGCCTGATGGACGATTACCTGCCCAGTGTCCTGACCCGCGAGCTGTATGCCCTGGACGGCAAGATCAAGGATGAAGTGTTCGAGCACGGCTCGTTCGCCCAAAGCAAAATGGCCGACAAGGGCGTGCGCTGCAGCGACTGCCATAACCCTCACAGCGCCGAACTGAAAGCACCGGGCAATGGCGTGTGCCTGCAATGCCACAACACCGCAGGCAAAACCGCCGTGGCCACGGTGGATGGTCGCGGGTTGCAGGCCAAGGACTACGACTCCCCCGAACATACCCGCCACGCTGCCGGTGAGCCGGGTTCGTTCTGCGTCGATTGCCACATGCCCGGCAAGTTTTACATGGGCAATGACTTCCGGCATGACCATAGCTTCAGCATCCCACGGCCCGGCGATAAGGTCAGCGAGCAATTCAAACTCTGGAACAGCACTGAGGCCGAGCATGCGCCGCGTTACGCCGAAAGCATGGTACTGATCCGTGGTGGCCAACCGGGCGCCGCGCAGGCGCTGTATGACCAGTTGGCACGCAACAACCTGCCGGCGATCCAGCGCGCGACGCTGCTGGCTGAACTGCCAAACTACCCGAGTGAACAGGCGTTGAAACTGGCGACCCAGGACCTCGGCAACCCGGCGCCGCAAGTGCGTGAGAGCGCGGTGCGGGCGATCAGTGCGTTCCTGCCGCCGCCTGAACGGGTCGCGTTGTATGGGCCGTTGCTCCGGGACCCGGTGCTGGCGGTACGGATCATTGCCGCCCGAGACCTGTTGAGCGCCTCCGGACAAGGCCTTGGGCCGGCCTGGGACAAGGCGATCGCGGAATACGAAACTGTGCAGTCGAGCCTGCTGGAGCGAGCCGAAGCCAATCTCAACCTGGCGATGCTGTACCAGGCCAGCGGTCGGAGCGACAAGGTTGAAGCGCAGCTGCGCACCGCGTTGCTACGGGACCCGGATTTCTTCCCGGCGCTGGTGACTCTGGCGCAATGGCTGGAGGCTAACGGTCGTGCCCAGGAGGCACGGACGCTGGTGGCGGACAACCTCAAGCAACACCCGGATGCGGCGCTGCTGCAACACACCCAGGGGTTGATGTTGATTCGGGCCGGGGATACGGCGAAAGCCATGCCGCACCTGCGTGAAGCGACGCGGCTGGAGCCGGCGAATCCGCAATACAACTATGTGCTGGCGGTGGCGCTGCATGACAGCGGGTATGTGGATCAGGCCTGTGAGCAGCTTGAAAAGCTGCTCGCCGTGCAACCGTATAACCGCAATGCGCGACTGTCGTTGATCCAGTACTACCTGGAAAACGGAAAAGAGCCCAAGGCGCAGGTGGTGATGCAGTCGTGGAAAAAGCTTAACCCTGGAGACCCTGCACTGAAGTAAACCCGCTCGGGGCGCCCCCCTTTAACAGTCTTTGACAGTTTCCCGACAAAGCTCACAAAGACTCATGGACGGCCCGCCCCTAGCATTCGAGCATCCAAACCACCCCTCGGGTGCTCATCATGTTTCGCACATTGCGCAGTATTCCGCTGCTGGGTTGCCTGCTGGGCAGCCTTGGCTGCCACGGCCAACCGCCGGCTCCGCCGCCCATCCCCAAGGGCGACTACAGCGCAATCATTCGCTACCTGCAAAAACGCATCCCCGTTGAAATGGCCAGGCAAAACATACCCGGCCTGTCCATCGCCCTGGTCAATGGCCAGGAACTGATCTGGGCCCACGGCTTCGGCGTTGCCGACAAAGCCCTGGGCAAACCGGTGACCCCCAACACCGCGTTCCGCGCCGGCGCCCTCTCCAAACTGCTCACCGCCACCGCGGCCCTGCAATTGGTGGAGCAACAGCGCCTGGCCCTCGACGCCCCGATCCAGGACACCCTGCGAGAGTTTTACGTACGCTCGCGCTTTCATTCCGACCAGACCGCCGCCGACCGCGACATCACTCTGCGCCGCCTGCTCAGCCACCAGTCCGGCCTGCCCAGCGAACACCTGCGGGACGTGCGCAGCACCTTCGCCATGGGCCAGATGCCGATGCGTATTTCCGGGGTATGGCTGAGCACGCCGCCGGGCACTCAGGTGGCCTATTCCAACCTCGGCTACGCCCTGGCCGGTGCCGCCATCGAGCGCAGCAGCGGGCAAGACTTTGAAAACCGGTTGCAAAGCAGCCTGCTCAAACCGCTGGAGATGAACCAGTCGAGCTTCGTCGGTACCGGCGCACAACTGAGCTTCCGCGCCCGGGGTTATGAGGATGGCACCGTCAGCGCCGACGCCCAGGTGCGCGACCTCGCGGCCGGTGGCTTGTGGGCAAGCCCCAAGGACCTCAGCCACTACGTGCGCATGCTCTTCGCCCGAGGCCTCTACAAAGACAAACAGGTGCTGAGCAGCCAGTCGATTGATGAAATGTTCACCCAGCAAAACACCGGCAACGCCCTGGACTTCGACTGCCAGATGGGCCTGGGGTGGTTTCTCGCCCCTTGTGGTGATGAACCGGTCGGCCCCGGCATACGCACCTACCAGCACAGCGGTGGCGGTGATGATTTCGCCGCGCAACTGACGATGCTGCCGGACCAGCAACTGGCGGTGATTGTCATGGCCAACGACAGCAACGCCGAAGAGATGGTGGTGTCCCTGACCACCGACACCCTGCGCCTGATGCTCCAGGCCCAGACCGGCGAGCCGGTGTGTTCTGACGACTGCCAACAGCCGGCCCACGGTCTGAAAATCCGCCAGGTGCCCGCTGCCATCGACCGCAAGCGCCTGGCCGGTTTCTACGCCACGGCCTGGGGCATTTTCCGTATCAAGGACGAAAACGGTCAGCTGTATGGCGAGTTGGCCGACACCCGTTTCGAACTGCTGCGGGACGGCCATGGCTGGCTGCGGGCGCAGCAGAAATTCCTCGGCTTCTGGCTCAAGGACCTGGGTGAACTGGGCCGCGTCCAGCTGGACGTGGTGACGGTGCAAGGGCGCCAGATGCTGACCGCCCGCAGCCATGGCCAGCGCGTGCCCGTGGGCGAACGCATCGAACAGACCCCGCTGAGTAATGCCTGGGCCGACACCATCGGCACCTATCAAGTGCTCAACACCCATGAGCCCGACGCGCCCTTGAGCGGCATCAGCGTGCGCCTGGAAAACGGCTTCCTGGTGATTCGCGGCCAACTGCACGACGAACCACTGACCGACTACATCCTGCTGCCCGTGGACAACGCCCACGCGGTGCTTGCCGGCAACGGCTATGGCCTGGGGGACACCGTGAGCCGCCAGATCAATGGCCTGAGTGCCTCTGGCTACCAGTTCAAACGTACTGATTCTCCCCACAACCCCCTGAGTCTCTGACCTCACATGAAGACCATCCTGCGTTCAAAAAACCTCTGCCTGTCCCTGACATCGCTGTGTCTGCTGTCCAGCGCCGACACCCTGCTGGCGGACGATTGGGAATACACCCTCAAGGCCGGCGTGGCCAACCTGCCCCGCTACAGCGGCAGCGACGAGCGGGTGACCGCGCCGGTGCTGGGTGCGGCCATCGTCAGCCCGTGGGGGATTTTCCTCGACACCGACAAGGGCTTGGGCTGGGGTTATGACGGCGGCGGCGCGAGCTTCAGCGCCTACGTCGGCGCCAGTGGCAATCGAAAGGATGAAAGCAGGAGCGGTCGCCCGGGCTCGAAGAAACTCAAGGGCATGGGCGAAATCAAGACCCGCCCCCAAGTAGGCATCAGTGGCAGCTATAACCTGGGCGGGGTGATTCTCGGCGCCACCCTCGAGCATGCACTTGAAGAGGATGATCACAAGGACTCCGGCAAGGCCTTCACCCACCTGGAACTGAGCCTGGGCACCAACCTGTATGACGGCGACTACGGTTCGCTGGACGCCAGCCTCAGCAGTCATTTTGGCGACAGCAACTACCTGCAGACCTGGTACGGCGTCACCACCGGCCAGGCCGCGCAGAGCCGCTTCAAGGCTTACAAGGCCAGCGGCGGCAATGTCAGCAACGGGATGAACCTGGTGTGGAGTTTGCCGATCAGCGATCACACCCAGTTTTCGACGCTGCTGGATGTGCAATACCTGGCGGACAAGGCTGGCCAGAGCCCGATTGTAGAGCGCCGGTTGCAGACGTCAGTGATGGGGATGGTCGAGTACACGTTCTAAGGCGATCGTTCCCACGCTCTGCGTGGGAATGCCTATTGGGACGCTCCGCGTCCCGCCGTCGATGCAAGGCTAAAGTCCTGCGCATGGGTGACGCGGAGCGTCACGGCAGGCATTCCCACGCAGAGCGTGGGAACGATCGGTGGCTCCTGGATGGTTATTCGGCATACGCCCAGGTCATCCGAAACGATGCCCCGCCCCACTCCGAATCCAGCACTTCAACCTGCCCGCCGTGCCACTGGCACACGCGCCGCACCAGCGCCAGGCCGAGGCCGAAGCCACCGGTGCGGCGGTCGCGGCTGGCATCGAGGCGCAGGAACGGTTCGAAAATCTTCGCCCGCCCTTCCATCGGCACCCCAGGCCCATCGTCATTCACCCGCACTTCGTAGCCGGCACCGAATTTTACCAGCGACACTTCCACACGCCGGTCGGCGTAGCGAATCGCATTGCGTAACAGGTTGATCACCGCCCGGGCCATAAAGCGCGGCTCGATGCGGATGTAATCGACTTCACAGGTGCGCAGCAGCAACTGCACGCCTGCCGCCTCGGCCTCCAGGGCGACGCTGCCGATCACACTGTCGAGCCAGCTGTGAGCCTCGATGCTTTCCCGGGTGATCTGCGTGGCCCCACGTTCCAGGCTGGCATAGGTCAACAGTTCCGAGACCATTTCTTCCAGCTCGCCGAGGTCGGCGTACATGTCGGCGATCAGCGCGCGGCTTTGGCGTGGGTCGGCCTGTTGCTTGAGCTGGTCTAGCTCAAAGGAAAGCCGTGCAATCGGCGTGCGCAGTTCGTGGGAGACCGCGTTGGTCAACTCGCGTTGATTGGCGATCAGGCTTTCGATGCGCTCGGCCATCTGGTTGAAGTGCCCCGCCAGCTCGCGCACGGTGGAGCGGCGCGGCAGCAGGATGCGCGAGCCGAGGTCGTTGTCGCCGAAACGTTGCGCGGCCAGGCGAATATGCTCCAGGTCACGCCAATGGGGCCGTACCCAGAAGTACAAGACAATCGCCAGGCACAGGCCGAGGAAGCCATACGCCCACATGTACAACCACTTGGGCTCTTCCGGCAGCTTGATTTGCAGCAGTTGCTGGCCGCCGTCGATGTTGGAGATGAACTCCATGAAATCGCCGCGCACCACCAACTCGCCCCCGGCCAGCAGTTGCTGCTCACGTTCGGTCAGTTTCAGCGCGTCCTTCTGCACCAGCGCCAGGCGCAGTCCGTAGTGCGGCTGCAAGTCAACCAGGCGAGCAGCGCGGGCTTCACCCGTCACCGGCCGCAATTGTTCCACCACCCCATAAGCCGGGCCGCGCAGGGCCTCACGGTTGTAGGTTTCGTTGGCCTCCGGCAGCAGCTCATCGAAGGTGTAGTTCACCAGCCAGATCGCCCCGGCCAAGCCAATAGCCAGGATGATATACAGACGCAGAAACAGCCGTAACATCTAGACCTCCCAGGCGAACGGATTGAACAGGTAGCCCTTGCCCCAGATGGTCTTGATGCACACCGGTTCCCGAGGGTTGTCATTGAGCTTGCCGCGCAGCTTGCTGATGTACACGTCGACGCTGCGATTGAGCCCGTCAAAGGCAATCCCGCGCATGCGGTTGAGGATATCGTCGCGGGAGAGGATTTTCCCGGCGGCGCTGGCCAGCAACCACAGCAGTTCGAACTCCATGGTGGTCAGGTCGATCTTCTCGCCGCCCAGGCTCACCACTCGGCAACTGCGATCGATGGCCAGCCGGCCGAACTCAAGGGAGCCCCGCACCGTGGGTTCCGGCGTCTGGCGGCGTTGCAAGGCACGCAGGCGGGCCAGCAGCACGGGCGGTTTGATCGGCTTGATCACATAGTCGTCGGCGCCGGACTCCAGGCCGAGGATATGGTCCAGGTCGTCTTCCTTGGCGGTGAGGATCACGATGGGCGTGTCGGACACGTTGCGAATTTCGCGACACACATGCAGGCCGCTCTGGCCGGGCAGCATCAGGTCGAGCACGACGATCTTGGGCTTGAACTCCAGGAAGGCCGCCAGCGCCAGGTCACCCCGATGCACGGCCAGCACTTCGAAGCCGTGCTGGGACAGGAAATGGGCGATCAGCCCTGCCAGCTTCTGATCGTCCTCCACGAGCAAGACCTTGCCGAGACCCAAGTTATCCATAAATTTCCAGTGCACGCGCGGATTGAAGTGTGCGCATTATAGGGGGCAAGCCGGCAGACTAAAGCAGCTGGCCATTACTGGCCGACGAAGCTTCATGCTTTTAAGAGTTTTTAACAGTTTCACCGCAGTCTTTAACTCGGCACGGTCCGACAGGCGCGCCCCACACGCTTTTCGGAAGTGTCGCTGATGACAACACCACAAACACAAGAGAATCATGGCCCTTTACCCACATAGCGGGAGAGGATCATGTTCGTTCGTCATAAATCAGACATAGAAAACACCGCGCACTTTGTCGAATGGGGCGCTGGCACCAGCCATCGGCTGCTGACGGAAAAGGACGGGATGGGTTATACCGTGTGCCACACCGTCGTGCGCGCCGGCACTGAGTCGCTGCTGCACTACCGTAATCACCTGGAGGCTTGCTACTGCATCGCTGGCGAAGGTGAGGTGGAAGACATGGACGGCAACGTCTACCCTATCCGCCCCGGTGACATCTATGTGCTGGACCAGCACGACCGCCATTACCTGCGAGGCGGGAAGGAGCAGGATCTGGTGCTGGTCAGCGTATTCAACCCGCCGCTCAAAGGCGATGAGCGCCACAACCTCACGGATAAATCCGGCTCCGGCTACTGACGACGATTTGACTCACGGACACGAGCACAGCATGCGCAAGGATTACCTGGCTTTCTTCATTTCGTTGTTTCTGTCACGCCTGGCCGACCAGATTCTGTTGTTCATCGTGCCGTTGATCGTATTCCAGACCACTAACAGTGTGTCGTGGGCCGGGCTGGCCTTTTTTGTCGAGTCCTTGCCGCGCTACCTGTCGTTCCCGGTGTGCGGGGCATTGTGCGACAAGTATCCCGCCGTGCGCATCCTGCATATCAGCCAGGTTTATCGGGCACTGGCCTGCGTGGTCGCTGTGCTGTTGTACGGGATGTTCGACGGCATTTACTGGATCGTGATCCTTTCAGCGCTGTGTGGCGTGTTGACCACCCAGGGCATCATGGCCCGGGAAGTGTTGATGCCGCATATCTTCAAGCATTACACCTACGCCAAGACCTTGTCCTACTCGCAGATTGCCGACCAGACCGGGTTGGTGCTGGGCCCACTGGTGGCCGCGCTGATGTTGGGCGTCTGGGCCTGGCACTGGGTCGTGCTGGGGGTTGCCGGGCTGTTCCTGCTGGCGGACCTGGCGATGCGCATCTGGCAACGCCACACCACGGTCAATCTTGAAACCTTCGAGCAGCACAACGACATCTGGCTGCAGCCGTTGCGCGTTGCCTTCGGGCATATCCGCGACCTGCCGGAGCTGAAGAAGATCATCGCGCTGGCGGTAGGTGTGAACCTGATTATCGGTGTAACCCTGGCGACATCAGCCGCGATGGTCATTGGTCAGTACGCCGCTGGAAAGGACACCTACGCCGGGCTGCAGGCGGCGGGTGCCGTGGTGACTATCGCCATTCTGTTCTATCTGGCGCGCGCTTCCCTGCCGCTCAAGGTGCTGGGCGGTCTGTCATATTCGATGATTGCCGTGGGTGCGCTGATCACCGCTCTCAGCCCGAATGTGTGGGCTTATGCCGTGGGTTTCCTGCTGCTGACCGGCTTCGACAAGATGTTCAACGTGTACATCCGCAGCACACGCCAGCGGATAATCCCGGTTCAGGACTTTGGCAAGACGGTGGGTGTGTTGACCTTGCTTAACAACCTTTCGCAGCCACTGGCCGGGTTATTGATTGCTTTGCTGGCGGCGCCGTTGGGGACACAGGCGGTGATCCTGATACTCGCCGGGGTCACCGCGCTGATCGGTGCAGCGGTTGCGTCAGGCTGGCACGCCACTGTGAAAGCGGAACTCGACGTCCGGTGATTCGATCAGGTCCTGCTCGGCGGCGCGTACGCGGTCAATGACCTGGGCGATGTCCTTTGCGTCACCGTACTGGTAAGCCAGTTTCAAGTAACCCTGGAAATGCCGGGCCTCGCTTTTCAGCAGGCCGAAGTAGAACTTGCCGAGTTCTTCGTCCAAATGCGGCACCAGTGCTTCGAAACGCTCGCAACTGCGGGCTTCGATAAACGCGCCGACCACCAGCGTATCCACCAGTTTGACCGGCTCATGGCTGCGCACCACTTTGCGCAAACCCGAGGCGTAGCGGCCGGCGGACAGTTGGCGCAGCTCGATCTTGCGCTTCTTCATCAGGCGCATGACTTGCTCGTGGTGCACCAGTTCTTCCCGGGCCAGGCGTGACATCAGGTTGATCAGGTCGACGTGGGAATGGTACTTGGCGATCAGGCTCAAGGCGGTGCTGGCGGCCTTGAATTCGCAGTTCTTGTGGTCGATCAGCAAGGTTTCCTGGTCGGCCAACGCGGCCTGGACCCAGCCGTCGGGGGTGCGGCAACCGAGGAATTCGTGGATTTCTGGCAGGTTCATCGGGCTCACGGGCAAAGATTCACAAAAGGCCGGCGATTATACCGACCGCGCCGCAGACCGCCAGCCACCGGGCTTGATGTGCATCAACATGACGTGTGCCGAGCAGCAACTATAGTTGTTCCACGCCCACCCTTTTTGGAGAACCCGACCATGCAAGCCATCCGCAGCATCCTGGTGGTCATCGAGCCCGAGCATTCGGAAAGCCTGGCCCTCAAGCGCGCCAAGCTGATTGCCGGCGTCACCGGGGCCCATTTGCATCTGTTGGTGTGTGACAAGAAGCACGAGCATTCGGCGATGTTGAGCCTGCTGAAGGCCGGTTTGCAGGAGGATGGTTATAGCGTCACGACTGAACAGGCGTGGAATGACAGCCTGCATGAAACCATCATCGATGTGCAGCAGGCTGAGGGATGTGGGTTGGTGGTCAAGCAGCATTTCGCGGACAGTCCGCTGAAAAAGGCGCTGTTGACGCCTGCCGACTGGAAGCTGATGCGTTACTGCCCTACTCCGGTGCTGCTGGTGAAGACATCCACGCCCTGGGCTGGCGGGGTGATTTTGGCGGCCATCGACGTGGGGAATTCTGATGCGGAGCATCAGGCGCTGCATAACTCGATCATTGATCATGGGTTTGATATCGCGAGCCTGGCCAAGGCGCAGTTGCATGTGATCAGTGCGCACCCGTCGCCGATGTTGTCGGCGGCTGATCCGGTGTTTCAGCTCAAGGAGACGATCGAGGCCCGGTATCGTGAGCAGTGCAAGGCGTTTCAGGCGGAGTTTGATATTGACGACACGCATCTGCATATCGAGGAAGGGCCCGCGGATGTGTTGATTCCTCATGCCGTGCATAAGTGGCAGGCGGCGGTGACCATAATCGGTACGGTGGCGCGTACGGGGATTTCGGGGGCGTTGATTGGGAATACGGCGGAGGTGGTGCTGGATGCGGTGGACAGTGATGTGTTGGTGCTTAAGCCGCAGGAGTTGATGGATCATCTGGAAGAGCTGGCTAATGGGTGAGGCTTTTTTTGGGGGCATATCCGTTTTTGGGTGATGGCGGCTATTGGTTCCGTCTTACAGCGGGTCACTTTTGAAAAGAGCCCAAAAGTAACCAAAAGGCTCTTGCCCCACCACTCGGCACCTCGCTTAGGCTCGGTGTGCCCTCCGGCTTTGGACCGTGGGCCGCCGCGATGGGCCATCCTTGGCCCAGCGCGGCTAACCCGGCGTCCTGCCGGGTTACCCACGCTCCAAATCCTGCGTTCGGCCAGCGTGGTTTAACGGGGCGCCTAAGATCAAGATCAAAAGCAGATCAAGAGCACAGCGGCCTACCGGCCGGCTTGAGTGTGGTGAAGCAACAGCAACAGCAAGTGCAACAGCCAAATCAAAAGCAGACACGGTCAAATGTGGGAGCTGGCTTGCCTGCGATTGCATCACCTCGGTGTGTCTGAAAAACCGAGTTGTCTGCATCGCAGGCAAGCCAGCTCCCACAGAAAAGCAGAGCTAAATCAGCTTCAGATTTGGCTTTCGCTCTGGTCTTTGCCTTTGCTTTTAACACTCAAGCCGGCCGGTAGGCCGCTGTGCTTTTGCTTTTTGCTTTTGATTTTGATCTGACTGCCCCACTCAGCCCGAGGCCGAACGCAGGCAGTGCGGAGCGGGTAAACCGGCAGGACGCCGGTTTAGCCGCGCCGGGCCATGGATGGCCCGTCGCGGCGGCCCGCGGAGCAATGCCGGAGTGAGGGAACGCCGAGCCACAGCGAGGCGCCGACAGGCGGGGCAGAGCCCTTTGCTTACTTTGGGGCTTTTCCAAAGTGAGCCGCTGTAAGAGCGGAACCATAAGCGGCCGTTACCCAAATAACGGATATGTACTCAATCACCCCCCAAACGCATCCCTGAGAAACCCCGGCGCGATATACCGCTGATAATGCGCCTCAGACAAAATAAAAAACTCCCGATCTATCGCATCCCGCAACTCAGGCAACCCCCAATCCCGAAACTCCGGCATCAACACCATCCCATAAGCCTCAAGATTGCTGATCACCCGAGCCCCCCGGGCAATCAACTGATACGCCCAGCAGTACTCCGACTGATGCGGCACAAACCGAATCTTGCGCTGCTCCAACTGCCCCCGCAGCATTTTCGGGTCAAACACCTCAAGCTTCCCGGCCATCACCTGCACCAACAACTGCTCCAGCCGCAGCCAGACCGCACGCTTTTCTTCCTCGTTATACCCGTTCCACTGAATCACCTCATGGTGAAACCGTTTACACCCCCGGCACACAAGATCGCCGTAAACCGTGGAGCACAGGCCTACGCAAGGGGTCTTGATGGTTTGGTTAGACATGGTCGACAACGCACAAATCAGCGAAACAGTTGCACATGTTAGCCCTTTGTCTAAGGTTGATCACCCCGCAAACTTGGCGAGGCAACTTACGTTTAGAATTTTTTTGCCGTAGAATCATCCGGCCTTGTAAGGCGCCAATAATCCGTTGGAAGCTGTTTTCAAAGCGTCACGAGCACAGTCGTTCCTAAAGAACGGTGTTGGCGATGGTTATTTACCCGGTAAATAGCCAGCGCCAACCCTCATCAGCTCCGTTCTGCAGGCGTAAAACTTTGAAAGCAGCTTCTGTGAGGATTGCCGGCAGCGCTGGCTCTACGGCCCAAAAAGCCCCTGAGCGCATGCGTGCCGTGCTTTTCTGGATGAGCGTCCCGTGGGACCACTGATGAGGGTAATAACTGTGCTTGAAGCCTACCGCAAACATATCGAAGAGCGTGCAGCCCTGGGTATCGTTCCCCAGCCGCTTAACGCCGAACAAACCGCAGGCCTGGTCGAGCTGCTGAAAAATCCTCCGGCTGGCGAAGAAGAATTCCTCGTTGACCTGATCACCAACCGCATTCCACCAGGCGTTGACGAAGCTGCCTACGTCAAGGCCGGTTTCCTGTCTGCCCTGGCCAAGGGCGAAGCCACCTCCCCTCTGATCGACAAGAAACGCGCTGTTGAACTGCTCGGCACCATGCAAGGCGGCTACAACATCGTGACCCTGGTCGAGCTGCTGGACGACGCCACCCTGGCTCCCGTCGCTGCCGCCCAACTCAAGCACACCCTGCTGATGTTCGACGCCTTCCACGACGTCGCGGAAAAAGCCAAGAACGGCAACCAGCACGCCAAAGACGTGATCCAGTCCTGGGCCGACGGCGAGTGGTTCAAGAACCGCCCGACCCTGGCCGACAAGATCAGCCTGCGCGTGTTCAAGGTGTCTGGCGAAACCAACACCGACGACCTGTCCCCTGCCCCGGACGCCTGGTCCCGTCCTGACATCCCGCTGCACGCCCTGGCCATGCTGAAAATGGCCCGTGACGGTATCGTGCCGGATGAGCAAGGCAAGACCGGCCCGATGAAGCAGATCGAAGAAATGCGCAGCCAAGGCTTCCCGATCGCCTACGTCGGTGACGTGGTCGGTACCGGTTCGTCGCGTAAATCGGCAACCAACTCGGTACTGTGGTTCTTCGGCGACGACGTGCCTTACGTGCCGAACAAGCGCGCTGGCGGCTTCTGCTTCGGCAGCAAGATCGCTCCAATCTTCTACAACACCATGGAAGATGCCGGCGCACTGCCAATCGAGTTCGACGTTACCAACATGAACATGGGCGACGTGATCGACCTGTACCCGCATGCTGGCAAAGTCACCAAGCACAACAGCGATGAAGTCCTGACCACCTTCGAAATGAAGACCCCGGTCCTGTTGGACGAAGTCCGTGCCGGCGGTCGTATCCCGCTGATCATCGGCCGCGGCCTGACCGAGAAGGCTCGCGCCGAGCTGGGTCTGCCACCTTCGACCCTGTTCAAGCTGCCGGAAGCACCGGCTGAAAGCGACAAGGGCTACACCCTGGCGCAGAAAATGGTCGGCAAGGCCTGCGGCGTGGCTGGCGTTCGTCCAGGCACCTACTGCGAACCGAAGATGACCACCGTCGGCTCCCAGGACACCACCGGTCCTATGACCCGTGACGAACTGAAAGACCTGGCGTGCCTGGGCTTCTCCACCGATCTGGTAATGCAGTCGTTCTGCCATACCGCGGCTTATCCAAAGCCGATCGACGTGACCACCCACCACACCCTGCCTGACTTCATCATGACCCGTGGCGGTGTATCGCTGCGTCCAGGCGACGGTATCATCCACAGCTGGCTGAACCGTATGCTGCTGCCGGACACCGTCGGTACCGGTGGTGACTCCCACACCCGTTTCCCGATGGGCATTTCGTTCCCGGCCGGTTCCGGCCTGGTGGCGTTCGCCGCAGCCACCGGCGTTATGCCGCTGGACATGCCGGAATCGATCCTGGTGCGCTTCAAAGGTGAAATGCAGCCTGGCATCACCCTGCGTGACCTGGTTCACGCCATTCCTTACTACGCGATCCAGGCTGGCCTGCTGACCGTAGAGAAGAAAGGCAAGAAGAACGCCTTCTCCGGCCGCATCCTGGAAATCGAAGGCCTGGACAACCTGAGCATCGAACAGGCTTTCGAGCTGTCCGACGCCTCGGCTGAACGTTCGGCTGCCGGTTGCACCATCAAGCTGTCGAAAGAATCCATCACCGAGTACCTGAACTCCAACATCACCCTGCTGCGCTGGATGATCGGTGAAGGCTACGGCGATGCGCGTACCCTGGAACGTCGTGCCCAAGCGATGGAAGCCTGGGTTGCCAACCCTGAGCTGATGGTTGCCGATGCTGACGCCGAATACGCTGAAATCATCGAGATCGACCTGGCCGACATCAAGGAGCCTGTGCTCTGCGCGCCAAACGATCCGGACGACGCCCGTCTGCTGTCCAGCGTTGCTGGCGAGAAGATCGACGAAGTGTTCATCGGTTCGTGCATGACCAACATCGGTCACTTCCGCGCTGCCGGCAAACTGCTGGATCAGGTCAAGGGTCAGCTGCCAACCCGTCTGTGGCTGTCGCCGCCGACCAAGATGGACGCTCACCAACTGACCGAAGAAGGCTACTACGGCATCTACGGCAAGGCTGGCGCGCGCATGGAAATGCCGGGCTGCTCGCTGTGCATGGGTAACCAGGCACGTGTAGAGCCGAACTCGACCGTTGTGTCGACGTCGACCCGTAACTTCCCGAACCGCCTGGGTGACGGCGCAAACGTCTACCTGGCTTCGGCTGAGCTGGCGTCGGTGGCTTCCATCCTGGGTCGCTTGCCGACCGTCGAGGAGTACATGGAATACGCTGCGAAGATCAACACCATGGCCAGCGACGTGTATCGTTACCTGAGTTTTGACCAGATCGCCGAGTTCCGTGAAATTGCTGCAAGCGCCAACATTCCTGTGGTTCAAGCCTAAGGTTTTGTTGCTGTAAAGGAACGCCGCGTATCGCAAGGTACGCGGTGTTTTTTTATGCCTGCAGAAAATCGGGCAACCCGAGACAGCCCCAAATGGGCCGTAGGAACGGTCCTGTATTCGCGTCAGTAATATTTACACTTCGATACAGAGCATTCCGTCAGAACATTAAGCCATCCACAAACGTCAATGAATCCGCGGGATAGAGAGGTTTATTCGGACCACTGGAAGGCCCGTCGACTGTATCAAAATACAAAAACAGCGCTGCGAATAACAATGATTATCATTGGTTTCCGCATTTTAAATGGGTATCCTCCGCCTGCTTTTACTCAAGGCTGCGCAAAAGGACTCCCACTTGAAGTACGAATACAGCACAAAACCGCAATGGCTACTGACTCGCTGGAGCGAGGCACTCGGCACTCCCCTCTTCCAAGCCCATCGCATCACACTCGACTCCCTGATCAACACCTTGGCGCCAGCCGCCGAGCGCAGCTTCCAACGTTTGATTCAGGCGCTGTTCCGTGAGGGGTTACTGAACGCAAACGCCCTTGAGTACGACGACCACCACCGATGCTGGTTGACCCTCTGCAACCAAACCCGCCTGTGCTTCGACCATTTGCTCCCGGGGCGCATGAGCAGCTGGGACCTGCGTGGCAATATCACCGCACACAGCGGGGAATACCCACCTCACAAGGTCCAGTTTCCTTCGGAACTGCTGACCCTGCTCAACAACGATCTCCAGGCGCCTGCCGCCCCCGAGGTGCTGCACCGCCTCAACGAAGAACTCGATGACAGCTTCACCAACGACACGCTGTGCCTGGCGTTCCATCAGCAGTGGACGCTCCAGTTGCACGAGGCCATGGACCCGGCACACAGCGACAATCTGCTGGGATGGCTCAAAGACGATCCACGCGTTGCCAACCCGACCTCGTTACTTGAGCAATGGGGCACCCTGGGCCACCCATGGCACCCCAACTACAAGACCAAGCTTGGCTTGAGCACCGACCAAGTCATCGATTTTTCACCGGAGTTCGAAGCCCGCTTTCCGGTGATCCTCTGCGCGCTGCACCGCCAGTTTGCCCATGTCGAATCACTGGCTGGCACCGCCGACTACTGGCAGTGGTGGCAAGCCCACTTTCCACAGGCGGCCCAGCAACTGACGGCTGAACTGACGCGCCAAGGCCTTGAGGCCGCAGACTACCTGCCGCTGCCTGCGCACCCGTGGCAAGCCCGCCAGGAGCTGCCACAGACCTTTGCCAACGAAATCGGCGACCGGTTGTTGGTGCTGACCGACATCGTCGCATTTACCGCACATCCCACCATGTCGTTCCGCACCGTGTTGCCCGAGGGACGGCGTGATGCACCGATGGTCAAGCTGCCGGTTTCACTGCGCCTGACCAGCGTGCAACGCACCGTATCGCCACGCTCGGCGCGCATGGGCCCGCGCATCAGCCACTTGATGCAAACCATCCTGGCTCGCGAGCCGGAGGTTCAGAAGATTCTCGGCATCGTTCCCGAACGCATCGGCGTGCACTTCAAACCACAACCGGCAGACGACGAGCGCTCTCGTCACCTGGCGGTGCTATACAGGGACAACCCGCTGAACCAACTGCAACCCGGGGAAATAGCGGTTCCGGTCGGCAGCCTGTTCGCCGTCGACCAGCACGGCCAGCCGCTGCTGCGACAGTGGGTGCATCTGGCACAGGGCAAGGACGATAGCGGCGCCATGCAAGCGTTCTTCCGTGATTACGTTGCGATTGCAGTGCCCGGCCTGCTGAATATGTACCTGCGCTACGGCGTGGCTTTCGAAGCCCACCAGCAGAACAGCTTCATGATCATGGCCGCAGACGGACAACTGAGCCGCCTGCTGTTGCGTGACTTCGGCGATATCCGTATCGACCGCAAGACGTTGCATGCGCAGGGCCTGGACATCGAACTGCACGACCCGAAGATGACGCTGTATGACGACGCAGGCTTCGTGCGCGACAAACTCCTGCACACGGTTTTCATGTGTCACTTGGGCGAGCTGGTGCTGCTCGGTGCCCGCGAATTCGACGTCCCCCAGGCGCTGCTGTGGGGTGAACTGGCTTCACAGGTCAGCCAATGCTTCGACGACCTGCGCGGCCAGGTCGAACCGCAGCGCTGGGCCACGGAACGCCAGGCCTTGCTGGAACAGGACTGGCCGGCCAAATCGTTCATGCGCATGCGCTTGCTGGAGAGCCATGCCGATATCGTCGGGCGCCTGTGCAACCCGCTGAGCGTTCAAGTCGATGGCAACTAACAGCGCAGCCCTGCGGTTGCTGGTCTGCATTCAACTGGTGTCCATGGGCGCCATGGAAATGAGCGGCCCTTTCTGGCCCTTGCAGATCCAGAAACTGCTTGGCATCGCCAACGCCCAGTACACCGGCCTGCTGTCTTCACTGGTGTACGCCGGGCCGATGATGGCGGCGATGGTGCTGACCCCCGCCTGGGGGCGCCTGGGTGATCGAACCGGCCACAAGCCCATGATCATTCGGGCGTTGCTGGCGCTGGCAGTGTGTCAGGCCCTGGCCGCAATCACCTTCGATCCATGGCTATTGGTGGGCATCAGGGTGGCGCAAGGGGCGCTCGCCGGGTTTATTGCAGCGGCCCAAGCCTACGCTCTGGCCTGCTGTGGTGACGGGGGGCGCGGGCAAATTCTTGCCCGCCTGCAATCGGCGACGGCCGTTGGCTCACTGGCCGGCCCAGTGCTGGGTGGCTGGCTGATGGATGTCTCGGGGTTCGCGTTGCTGTGCTACAGCGCCACCGTCATTTG
Source organism: Pseudomonas yamanorum (assembly GCF_900105735.1). Lineage (NCBI taxonomy): Bacteria > Pseudomonadati > Pseudomonadota > Gammaproteobacteria > Pseudomonadales > Pseudomonadaceae > Pseudomonas > Pseudomonas yamanorum. The sequence continues at coordinate 97,899 of NZ_LT629793.1, forward strand.
CCTTTTGTGCGCGGCGATCAGTGTGTTTTTGCCTAGCGATACGCAGCGCGTAACACACAAGCAAAAACCGGCACATACCCAGCTACCCAAGGGTTGGCTGGGAGCGATGCTCGGCGTCATCGTGCTGATTCAAGCGGCCAAAATGATGCCGCAGCCGTTCTATGCCTTATACGTGGCAGACATCCTGCACGCGCCCGCCTGGCTGATCGGCGCCAGTTATGCCGCCAGCGCCGCCACGCTCGCACTGTCCGCGCCGCTTTGGGGTCGGTTATTCGACCGCCATCAACCGGCGCACACCCTGCGTGTCATTGAATGGGTTGCCTGGGCCTGCGCACTGACCCTGGCTTTTACCGCGGTCGCCAGTGAATGGATGGGCTTTATTGCCAGCCGCTTGCTCTGGGGCGTATGGCAAGGCGCGCTACTGCCCGTCGCTTACACCTTGATCGCCAACACGGTCGCGTCCAGCCAACAAGGCTTCGCGCTGGGCCTGGGCAACAGCGCCGCCAAAGCTGGCGCGTTGTGCGGAGCCCTGATCGGTGGCATCGGCATGGGCCTCATTGGGTTGGCACACAGCTTCTGGCTCGTCGCCCTCACGTACGCGTTGGCTGCACTGGGTATTCGCGCCATTCGGTCTTTCTCAAAAATGCCAGAAACGACTGTTTCCACAACCAACACTTCTCAACACTAAAAAAGAAAAAAATGAAAAAAATCCAACTTTCTATCCTGTTGCCCTTTATCGGCTCGTTGAGCACCCCGGCGTGGGCTGATCAAACCGAAACGGCGCCCACCACGCCCAATGCCATGCAGTTACAGGAAGTGGTGGTGTCCGCCACCCGTACAGAGGCCAGTATCGCCTCGATTCCCGGCTCTGTGCAGGTGATAAGCCAAGAGCAGATCACCCAGCAAACCGGTGCGGGACGACGCGTCTCTGACATCCTCGGCCAACTGGTTCCGGGTATTTCCCCCTCCACCGGAGGCATGAGTAACTTCGGCCAGACTCTGCGCGGGCGAAACACCCTCGTGCTGATCGACGGGGTTTCCCAGAACTCGACGCGAGACAACTTCCGCCAGCTCAACAGCATCGCCCCGGAAAGCATCGAGCGCATCGAAGTGATTTCCGGCGCCAGCAGTGTGTACGGAGCGGGCGCATCCGGCGGCATCATCAACATCATCACCAAGCGCAACAACGGTGAGGAGTTGGCATTCAGCAGCAAGATTGGCCTGACTTCCGGCAACAACCTCAACAAGAAAGGTTTTGCCTACGACGTGTTCCAGAGCGCCACCGGGCGCAAGGACGCGCTGGACTGGTACGTATCGGCCAACGGCGTACAGCGCAACGATCAATTTGACGGTAACGGCCACCGCATCCCCCAGGACACGTCCCAGGGCAGCAACATGGACACCGACACCTACGACCTGCAAGGTCGCTTCGGCTACGAGCTGGACGCTGACAAGAAAATCAGCCTGTCGCTGCAGGACTACAAAGACCAACAAGATACCCACTACACCAAGAACCCACGCATCACCAGCGAAGCCGTCGCGGTAAAAGGCCTGGACCTGGATGACCAACCGTTCACTCACAACCAGGCCGTCAACCTCAACTACACCGACAAGGATTTCTACGGCCAGGGCTTGCAGGTCGAAAGCTATTGGCGGCGCGCCGACGCCTTGTTCTTTCCGGACCTGTCACGGGGCAGAGCCGGGATTTCCGACAACAATAGCGTGCAGGATGTGTACGGCCTGCGGGCAGCCATCGAAAGCGCCATGCCGGACATCGGCCCGGCCACCGGCACGCTGGTCTGGGGCGCCGATTACAATCACGAAACCTCAACCCAGCGCGGTGACCAATACCGGGTCAATGGGCTGAGCTACACCAAGACCGGTACGACCTTTGAAATGGGGCCGGACATCACGACCACCAACAAGGCCATCTTCGGTCAACTGTCCTACGACATTGGCGATTGGACACTGCGTGGCGGCGTGCGCCGCGAATGGATCGACAGCGAGATTTCCGACAGCATCGCCTACGGGGAAATCGTCCAGACAGGCAATCGGGCGACCCTCCCCGGCGGCACCCTGAAATACAACGACACCCTGTACAACCTCGGCGCGGTGTACCACTTGAGCGAAAATCAGGACGTGTTCGCCAACTTCAGCCAAGGCTTTTCCCTGCCGGATATCCAGCGTTTCCTGCGTGACGTCAACAGCACCTTTGACATCCAGAAACTCAATGCCCAGGCACTCAAGGTCAACAGCTATGAGTTGGGATGGCGTGGCAACTGGGACAAGTGGCAGGCCAGCGTCACGGCGTACGAGAACACTTCGGACGTCACCCAGTTCTATGACGCCAACGACCGCGTACTGCGCTTGATCAACCAGAAAGAACGCGTGCGCGGCGCGGAAACAACGCTGACCTATAACGTGACGGATCAATGGTCGGTGGGCGGCACTTACGCGTACGCCAAGGGCGAGACCAACCAGAACGGCAAATGGATCGACCTGCCTGCCACGCGTATTTCACCGGCTAAGACAACTGCCTTCGTGGGTTACGACCGTGGCGACTACAACCTGCGCCTGCAAGGCATGCGACTGGCCAACTATGACGCCGCGTTCGACGATAACAACGGTCGCGATATCAAGGGCTACACGTTGTTCGACCTGCTAGGTTCGGTAGCGTTGCCGGTGGGTCGCCTGGAGGGCGGGGTCTACAACCTGACCAACCGCAACTACCAGAACATGTTTGCCCAGGCCAACGCCCGCGCGCCCTACCCGAATGCTGAAGGCCGTACGTTCAGCCTGAGTTATGCCGTCGACTGGTAATAACCTCTGCACGCGGGAGCGAGCTCCCGCTGATCAAGCAAGGCTCGCCTTCCGGGTGGGCCTTGACCGTCGCGATCACCGCCCGCAACTCAGCCTTACTTTGCTCCAGGCGCGCCTGTATCACCTCGATTTCCTCGATCTTTCGCTCAAGCCCGAAGACAATCTCTGCCCGCCTGGCCTCGCTGGGCGAGGCATCCGGCATCAGCTGTTTCAGCTCCTGCAAACTGAAACCTGCGCGCTGAGCGCCTTGGATCAACTGCAACGCCTGCAGGGTTTGGGGCGCATAACGGCGATAGCCATTGGCTTGCCGTTCAACCTGGATAAGACCCTCAGCCTCGTAAAAGCGAATTTTTGAGGCCGACAGGCCGCTGAGTTTTGCCAACTCGCCGATATTCATGCTTTACCCGCTTGACCTTAAAGTGACCTTTAAGCTTAGCCTGAGCGCTCCCATTGTGAGGAGTCAAGCATGTCGCCCTTTGAAGCGTTGCAATTGCCCAACGGCCAGCTCATCAGTAACCGCATCGCCAAGGCGGCGATGGAAGAGAACATGGCGGATGCACACCAGGCGCCTTCCGAGGCCTTGATGCGCCTGTATCAAGCCTGGGCCGAAGGCGAACCCGGCCTGATCCTGACCGGCAACGTGATGATCGACCGCCACGCCATGACCGGCCCCGGCGGCGTGGTGCTGGAAGACGAACGTCACCTGGACAAGTTTCGCCAATGGGCCACGATTGGCCGGGCCAAGGGCGCGCAGTTCTGGGTACAGCTCAACCACCCGGGCCGACAGACCATGGCCAACCTCGGCCAGCCAGCACTGGCACCTTCTGCGGTGGCCCTCGATCTCGGCGGCTTTTCGAAGATGTTCGCCCAACCCAAGGCGATGACCGAGGACGATATACAGGACGTCATCTCGCGCTTCGCCACCAGCGCGCGTCTTGCCGAAAAAGCCGGTTTCAGCGGCGCGCAGATCCATGCCGCCCACGGCTACCTGCTCAGCCAGTTTCTCTCGCCCTTGAGCAACCAGCGCACGGACCGCTGGGGCGGTAGCGTGGAAAACCGTGCGCGGCTGCTGCTGGAGGTGGTCAAGGCCGTGCGCGCCTCTGTGAGCCCGGACTTCTGCGTGGCAGTAAAACTCAACTCCGCCGACTTCCAGCGTGGCGGGTTTGACGCCGCCGACGCCCGCGCCGTGGTCGAGCTGCTCAACCCCCTGGCCATCGACCTGCTGGAGTTGTCCGGCGGCAGCTACGAAGCCCCGGCCATGCAAGGCGAGGCTCGCGACGGACGCACCTTGGCCCGCGAAGCCTATTTCATCGAGATGGCCAGCGACCTGGCGAAAGTCGCCAGCATGCCGGTGATGGTCACCGGCGGTATCCGCCGTTTGCCAATCGTCCAGCAAGTTCTGGACAGCGGCATCGCCATGGCCGGAATCGCCACCGCCCTGACCCTGGAGCCGCACCTGATCAAGCAGTGGCGCGCTGGCCGCGATCTCAACCCGCAACTGCCGCCGATCCGCTGGAAGCGCAAACCTCTGGCCAGCCTGGCGAACATGGCAGTGGTGCGCTATCAGCTTCGCCGCCTGAGCCGTGGCCGCCAGCCGAACCCCGGGGTGGCGCCGCTGCTGGCATTGATAAAAGACCAACTGTTTATCGCTCGTCGCACCCGCCAATATCGAGCCGCGATGACCAATTCTTCACATTGAGCGGGGAGCATTCAGCGCTATGGAACTGTCCTTTACTGATCAGCAGCTTTTTACCCTCACTGACGATTGGAGTTCTTCATGGCGAAAATCACCCTGGCCCAGCAACTGGCGACCACCCTTGAACAGGCGGGCATCAAGCGCATCTGGGGCCTGACCGGCGACAGCCTCAACGGCCTGACCGACTCCCTGCGCACCATGGACAGCATCGAGTGGATGCACGTGCGCCACGAAGAAGTGGCCGCGTTCGCCGCCGGTGCCGAAGCTGCCGCCACCGGCGAATTGACCGTATGCGCCGGCAGCTGCGGCCCCGGCAACCTGCACTTGATCAATGGCCTGTTCGACTGCCATCGCAACCATGTGCCGGTGCTGGCCATCGCCGCACAGATCCCCTCCTCCGAGATCGGCCTGAACTACTTTCAGGAAACCCATCCCCAGGAACTGTTCAAGGAGTGCAGTCACTTCATCGAGCTGGTGACCAACCCCGAACAAATGCCCCACGTGCTGCATCGCGCCATGCGCTCGGCGATTCTCAATCGCGGCGTGGCGGTGGTGGTGATTCCTGGCGATGTGTCGTTGCTGGAAGTGGAAGACAAATTCAAACCATGGCCGGCCCTGCTGGCGCCGCGCACCCTGCCGGCAGAACAGGACCTGCAACGCCTTACCGACATCCTCGAACACAGCGGCAAAGTCACCCTGCTGTGCGGCAGCGGCTGTGCCGGCGCCCACGATGAAGTGGTAGCCCTGGCCGACGCCCTCGGCGCACCGGTGGTTCACGCCCTGCGCGGCAAGGAGCATGTGGAGTGGGACAACCCGTTCGACGTCGGCATGACCGGCCTGATCGGCTTCAGCTCCGGTTACCACGCCATGCTCAACTGCGACACGCTGATCATGCTCGGCACCGACTTCCCGTACCGCCAGTTCTACCCGACTGACGCGAAGATCATTCAGGTCGACCGCAACCCGCAGGCATTGGGCCGACGTGCCACCCTGGACTTGGGGATTGCTGCCGACGTCAGCGAAACGATTCAAGCGCTGTTGCCGCGCCTGACCCGCAAGACGGATCGCAGCTTCCTCGAAACCTCACTCAAGCATTATGAGAAAGCGCGCCAAGGCCTGGATGACCTGGCGGAACCGTCAAAGGCTGGCCGGCCGATTCATCCGCAATACGTCGCGCGCCTGCTCAGTGAGCTGGCGGATGACGATGCGATCTTCACCGCCGACGTGGGTTCGCCTACGGTGTGGGCAGCGCGCTACCTGAAGATGAACGGCAAGCGCCGGTTGATCGGCTCGTTCAACCACGGCTCGATGGCCAACGCCATGCCCCAGGCCATCGGCGCACAAGCGGCGTTTCCCGGGCGGCAGGTGATTTCGATGTCTGGCGACGGTGGCTTTACCATGCTGATGGGGGACTTCATCAGCCTGGCGCAGTTGAACCTGCCGGTGAAACTGGTGGTGTTCAACAACTCATCCCTGGGCTTCGTCGCCATGGAGATGAAAGCTGCGGGCTATCTGGACACCGGCACCGAGCTGAAGAATCCGGACTTTGCCGCCATGTCCAACGCCATGGGCATCCTCGGCATTCGGGTAGAGCAGTCCGAAGACCTCGAGCCAGCCCTGCGCCGCGCCCTGGCCCACGACGGCCCGGTGCTGGTGGATGTGGTCACCGCCACCCAGGAACTGGTGATGCCGCCCAGCATCAAGCTGGAACAGGCCAAGGGCTTCAGCCTGTACATGCTCAAGGCGGTGATGAGCGGGCGCGGTGATGAGGTGATCGAGTTGGCGAAAACCAACTGGCTGCGTTAATAGCGCCGTAGTGGCCGACCATGCGGCCTGACCGCAGATAAAAAAGACCCCGCTTAAATAGCGTAATGCTGTTCACTTAAGCATTTGAGCCCACGCCGGGCTTCCTAGAAAATCCGATACCAGACCTCTGGCATCGGATTTTTTATGTCTGTTCAACAGGACCTGCTTGACCTCGGCGACCTTTTCAACTTCTGCGACCTGAGCACCTTTACCCAAAATATTCCCATTGAGTGGGTAGCGTCTGCGCTGGATCTTTCCAGTCAGGCCACCATTCGCCGGCGTCGCCTGCCCGCTGATCAAGTGCTTTGGTTGGTACTGGGGATGGCGCTATTTCGAGATGAGCCGGTTCACGAAGTGGCCAGACGTTTGAACATCTGCGCCCAAGGCCTGGCTTCTGACCACTTGTTGGCCCGCAGCGGTGTGACCGAGGCGCGAAAGCGGCTCGGTGCCGATCCTGTTGAGTGGCTGTTTCGCAAGACCGGTACTCAATGGGGGGCGGAGCGCTACGACGATGATGCCTGGCACGACCTGCAGGTATTCGCGGTGGACGGTGCACTTTTACGCACTCCGGATACGCCCGAGCTGCGAGATCACTTTGGATCGGGAAACACCCCGAGTGAGCGCCAGACACCGTTTCCCATGCTGCGCCTGGTGGCGCTGATGAATGTGCGTTCGCATGTGATCCTGGATGCTCAATTGAGCCCTTACCGACGCAGTGAAATGCGCTTGGCCGACGAGTTTTTGCAGCAGATTCCCGACCACTCAGTGACGCTGTTCGACAAAGGGTTCTGGGGCGCCGAGCTACTGTCGAGTTTGAGCCGTTCGGGCACCCACCGTCATTGGTTGATCCCGGCAAAAAAAGGACTGGTCTGTGAGGAAGTGGCCCGTTACAGCGTGCATGACCGTTTGGTGCGCATGAAAGTCTCACCGCAGGCCAGAAAGCGAAATCCGGTCCTTCCATCGCACTGGGAGGTACGTGAAGTCAGCTATGAAATACAAGGCAAAGTGAAGACCGTCATGACGTCCTTGCCGGCCGAGACCTACAACACCAAGGCCGTTGCCAAGCTTTATCAGGAACGCTGGGAGATCGAGCTGGGCTTCAGGGACATCAAGAGTTCGATGCAACAGAACGCTATGACCTTGCGCAGCAAAAAAGTCGAGCTGATTTATCAGGAGGTGTGGGGACTTTTGCTGGCTTACAACGTAATTCGTCGGGAAGCCAGTCAGGCAGCGGTGGCGTTTGGCCGAGCGCCCTCGGACATCCGTTTCAAACCGGCTTGTCAGTACATCGCGGTGCAATTGATTGTGATGGCTGCGGCCAACCCGATTTCAGCGACAGGGAGACGATTGGCAGAGTTAAGGGCAGGTATCGGAGGATTGTTTCTGGATCACCGTCCAAGGCCTTCGAGGCCAAGGACGGTGAAGATCTCAAAAACCCGATTTCCAGTAGACCGTAAGGCTGCTCCGCTTAAGTGAACAGCATTACGCTTAAATAGCGGGGTCTTTTTTCGCGCGGCTAATCAACCGTGTTGTTTTTCCACCCACTTCCCGTAGGCATCAATAAACGCCTGCAAGAACGGCTTGGTCTTTTCCGACAGCTTGCCCGACTCGTCGAACACACTGCCCGCCCCGCCCAGGTAGGCTTCCGGCTGTTGCATGCACGGCACGTCAAGGAACACCAGGGATTGGCGCAAATGGTGATTGGCCCCAAAACCACCGATGGCGCCCGGGGACACACTGATCACCGCACCTGGCTTGCCACCCCAGACACTTTGGCCATAAGGCCGCGAACCGACGTCAATTGCGTTCTTCAATACACCCGGCACCGAGCGGTTGTATTCGGGGGTCACAAACAGCACCGCGTCGGATGAACGCACGTGTTGACGGAAAGTACTGTAGGCTGCCGGCGGTGAAGCGCCTTCAAGGTCCTCGCTGTAGAGCGGCAAATCGCCAATTTCGACAATGTTCAATTTGAGGTTGGCGGGCGCCAACTCAGCCAATGCCAGGGCGACCTTGCGGTTGATCGACTCTTTTCTCAAGCTGCCGACCAGTACGGCAATCGTGTAGACCTTGCTCATTGGGGTTTCCCGATTTCTGACTAAGGAGCTTGTAGTTATAGAGCCTGCGCGACGCTATCACCAGCGCGTTTTTGCAATCCCAAGGACGTTTACACCGCAAATGGACTTGTAAGTAATGTCTGAAAAAGTCAACGAATAGTATTTTTTTTCAATAGGTAAACTACCCCGCTCTCCTACGGTCTACAGAACCGCAAATCGAGTGTTTATCTCCAGAGGTTCTAAACAGATGGCAGCAGTACTTGTCGGACAGTTCCATGCCAGAGACGCGGAAGGTCGCGTTTATTCGGTGCATGAGTTCCAGGAATCCAACCCGCCCCTCGACGGCCTGGCTGGATCGGCGCCCACCACCACCTACAAGCTGGCCATTGGCGACCGCGTAGAAAAACTGGATGGCGATGAGTTCAGGCTGATTCAGTCGGGCACTATCATCACCCGCGAATCCGCAACGATCCACGCTTCATAAGACGTTATTCCCCATAGGCGATATCAACATTATCGCCGACGCCTCCCAGTGTCCGGTCCTTGCCGAACGAGAACAGATCAAAGTTGGTTTTGGCCTGGCTGGGAGGATAGTGGTACTGATAGGCCACGCCCCAGGGGTCTGTCAGCATGTCCTCATCCTTTAGATAGGGCCCCCGCCACTTCCCTTCCCCCGCTGGCTGAACCGTCAACACCGCCAGACCCTCGTCGTCGGTAGGATAACGCCCTACATCCTGATGAAATTGCTCGACCGCCTTGCCCAGCACTTTCAGCTGTACCTTGGCCGTGGCGATTTCGGTTTGAGTCACGTCGCCAAAGATCCGCGGCCCAACTGCAATCACCAGCACACCGACAACCAGCACGGCCACCAGCAGATCCCACAACGAAAATCCGCGCGTGTGTGTTTTACCGAGCATCGATAAGGCTCCCCGTGGATCCTTTGGTTGATACGCCCTTTATATGACCTGTTGGTTGCAGGCGCCAAGGGACTTGACCGTGCAAGTCTAGTTGGGCCGCTGCCGTGGCGGGTCTTTTTTCCACACCCGGGCCTGAGCCATTGAATCCACGTCGCGCTGAACATAGACTCCGGCCATGCGTTTACGTCATATCGAAGTCATTCAAGCGATTTTACAGACCGGACACCTCGGCACTGCCGCCGAATGGTTGCAACTGCCCGTGGCCGATGTGGACGCGACGCTCAAGGATGCCGAGCTGCAATTGGGTTTCATGCTGTTCGCCAGTGTGCGCGGACGCTTGCAGGCCACCCGGGAAACCCTCGAGCTGCAGGGCGAAATCGCCCACTTCTATGCGGCCCTTGAGCCGGTGCAACGCCTGGCCAGCAGCCTGAAGCACCACCATGCCCCGCCCTTGCGCGCACTGTGCACCCCGCCGCTGGCCAATCAACTGCTGCCCCAGGCGATCGCCGTGCTGCGCCGGCGCTTTCAAGACACGCCGTGCAACCTCTCCAGCCACTCCACCCGGGACATCGTCAAGAGCCTGCTGCTGCACGAAGCAGACCTTGGCCTGAGCCTGCACGACCCGGAACATCCGCAGATCCACAGCACGCCACTGGCACACGGCAAGCTGCAATTGCTCGCGCCCCATGGCTGGCTGAAGCCTCGGCAGAAGTACATTGCGCTACAGGAGCTGGCCGGGCAGTCGATGATCGGCCTCGAAGACCAGGACCCGCTGAGCCGCCTGCTGGACAGCAAACTGCAAGCCCTGCGCCCGCTGCCGGTGGTGCAAACGCGGGTGCAGACCTACCAGATGATGCGCAGCATGGTAGAGGCCGGGGAAGGTCTGGCGATTGTCGACCCGTTCACCGCCACTGGCGCACGGGAAGCCGGGCTGGATGCGTGCCCATTGTCACCGCCGATGGTGGTGACCTTGTATGCGTTGACCCTAAAGGACAGCGAAGCGTCGCCCGCCTTGAATGCGTTGCTGGAGATTGTCACCGAGAAGGCTGAAAGCCTGCTGACAAGCACACTGCCCTGAATGTGGGAGCTGTCGAGCCTTAGCGAGGCTGAGAAAACGGCGGCATGGTCGATAAAGAGGTTGCCTGACACACCGCTATCGCGGCCTCGCTGGGGCTCGACGGCTCCCACAGGGGTTCGGGGGAAGTCTGGGAGTTTTGTGTTTGATCGCAAGCACTCGAGTTGCGCAAACCGAATGTGGGAGCTGTCGAGCCTTAGCGAGGCTGCGAAGACGGCAGCACAGTCGATAAAGAGGTTGCCTGACACACCGCTATCGCGGCCTCGCTGGGGCTCGACGGCTCCCACAGGGGTTCGGGGGAAGTCTGGAAGTTTTGTGTTTGATCGCAAGCACTCGAGTTGCGCAAACCGAATGTGGGAGCTGTCGAGCCTTAGCGAGGCTGCGAAGACGGCGGCATGGTTGATAAAGAGGTTGCCTGACACACCGCTATCGCAGCCTCGCCAGGGCTCGACAGCTCCCACAGGGTTTGGGGGAAGTCTGGGAGTTGTGTGTTCGGTAGCAAGCACTCGGGTTGCGCAAACCGAATGTGGGAGCTGTCGAGCCTTAGCGAGGCTGCGAAGACGGCAGCACAGTCGATAAAGAGATCGCCTGACACACCGCTATCGCGGCCTCGCTTGGGCTCGACGGCTCCCACAGGGGTTCGGGGGAAGTCTGGGAGTTTTGTGTTTGATCGCAAGCACTCGAGTTGCTCAAATCGAATGTGGGAGCTGTCGAGCCTCAGCGAGGCTGCGAAGACGGCAGCACAGTCGATAAAGAGGTCGCCTGACACACCGCTATCGCGGCCTCGCCAGGGCTCGACAGCTCCCACAGGGGTTCGGGGGAAGTCTGGGAGTTGTGTGTTTGATCGCAACCACTCGGAATTACTCAAATCAAATGTGGGAGCTGTCGAGCCTTAGCGAGGCTGCGATGGCGGCGGCATGGTCGATAAAGAGGGCGCATGACACACCGCTATCGCAGCCTCGCCAGGGCTCGACAGCTCCTACAGTTGATTGGTGAAGCTCAGACCGCTTCCAGTTCTGTCTTGAACAACCGATACCAGAAAATCGCCACTTCACGGGTCTGGGGATCAATCCCGCGATAGCGCAGGTGGTCGATCCCGCCCATCACATACCCGCAGCGCTCATACAGCCGGCAGGCACCGAGGTTGTTGTTCTGGGTTTCCAGCATCATCCCCGGCAAGTTCTTCTTGCGGCTCCAGAATTGCGCCACGTCCAGCAATGCCTTGGCCACCCCATGGCGCCGCGCCGGCAACACCACCGCCAGCTCATCCACATGGGCAAACCCGTTCCAGTTGGTGCTGACCACGATGTGCCCAACGGGCCGGTCATCGAGGTACGCCATGAACACCGCACTGTCGGCCGCGTCACGAAAGCTGGCGAACTCCTCGGGGTCGATGCCGTAGCATTTGCGGTACGGCACGATACGCTCCACCGCCCATTGATCGACGCGCTTGCCCATTTCCGGCACACCATAGGCATTGACCTCAAAGCTGAAGTCATTACCCCACACGTAGGCGTCAAATCCCTCATCAGCCACGCGGACACTGAGACCCGGGTACTTCGGGTTCATTACAGCTTGCATAAACATTCTTAACCCTTGATGCAATCGACGGTGTAACAGCGACCATTGCCGTCATCTTCGTGTTGCAGTCCATGAACATCGGCGACAAAGCCGGGGAAACTACTGTCAAACGTCCTGGCAAACGCCAGGTAATCAATGATCGAGCGAGTCGATTCGGTGAACCGCTCACCCGGCATGATCAACGGAATACCCGGCGGATAAGGCACCAGCATGACCGCTGCGATGCGTCCTGGCAAAGCGTCGATGGACACTGCCTCGACTTCGCCCTTGACCAACAGGTCGTAGGCATCGGCCGGTTTCATGGCGATTTCCGGCAAGACCGTGTACATCCGCTTCAAGTGCTTGGCCGTGGCATTGCTGCGGTAGCAGCTGTGCAACTGGTCGCACAGGTCCTTCAAACCCAATCCCTGATACCGCACCGGGCCCTGCTGAAACACCGATGGCAAACAGACAGCAAGGCTCACGTTGGCGTCATAACTGCGCTTGAATTCCAGTAATTCGGTGAGCAGGGTACTCCACTTGCCTTTGGTGATGCCCATGGAAAACAGCACAAGGAACGAATACAGCCCGGTCTTTTCCACCACCAGCCCACGTTCCCAGAGGAATTTACTGACCACCGCAGCGGGGATTCCGCACTCGCTCAAGGCCCCGCCGGCGTTCAGGCCGGGCATCACCAGAGTGACTTTGATCGGGTCCAGCAACACGTAGTCTTCGGCGATATCGCCAAAGCCATGCCAGTCGGCCTGGGGTTGCAACAGCCAGTCCGCCGTCACCACCCGGTCAATGCCCGCCACCAGCGGCGGCTGCCAGATGGAGAACCACCAGTCTTCAGCGGCGATGTGCTGGCGCAGGTTGGCCAGGGCGCGACGAAAGCTCAGGGCTTCGTCAAACATCTCTTGCAGCAACGAGCGCCCCGCCGGCCCTTCCATCATTGCCGAGGCGACATCCAGGGAGGCGATGATGCTGTACTGCGGCGAGGTGGAAATATGCATCATGAACGCTTCGTTGAAGCGATCCCGGTCGAGCTTGCGCACACCGCCATCCTGCACATGGATCATCGACGCCTGGCTGAACGCCGCCAGCAGCTTGTGGGTGGAGTGTGTGGTGAACACCAGCGGGCTGTCGGCCGTGCGCGACGTGCCCATGCCGTAGCGCCCGGCGAAGAACTCATGAAACGCCGCGTAGGCATACCAGGCTTCGTCAAAGTGCAGCACCTCGACACTGTTGCCCAGTTGCTGCTTGATCAGCTCGGCGTTGTAGCACAGGCCGTCGTAGGTGGAATTGGTGACCACCGCCAGCTTGACCTTGGCCGGTCGCCCTCGGGTCAACGGGCTGGCGTCGATTTTCGCGCGGATCGATTCGGGGCTGAACTCGCTCAGGGGAATCGGTCCGATGATCCCCAGTTCATTACGCTCCGGGCACAGGTACAACGGAATGGCGCCGGTCATGATGATCGAATGCAATACCGACTTGTGGCAGTTGCGGTCCACCAGCACCAGGTCATCCCGGCCAACCATGGAATGCCAGACGATCTTGTTGGCGGTGGACGTGCCATTGATCACGAAGTAGGTGTGATCCGCGCCGAAGTTGCGCGCCGCCCGGGCCTCGGCTTCGGCCAGCGGGCCGGTGTGGTCCAGCAGCGAACCCAGCTCCGGCACCGACACCGACAAGTCCGATCGCAGGGTATTTTCCCCGAAAAACTGATGAAACGCCTGCCCCACCGGGCTTTTGCGATAGGCCACGCCACCGCCATGGCCGGGGGTGTGCCAGGAGTAATTGGAATCCGCCGTGTGCTGCACCAGGGCCTTGAAGAATGGCGGCAACAGGCCATCCAGGTAAGCCCGCGCGGCCCGTGCGACTTGCCGCGCGAGAAAAGGCACGGTGTCTTCAAACAGGTAAAGAATGCCCCGCAATTGGTTGAGTTCGCTCATGGCGTCGGCCGGGGCGTTTTCCAGGGTGACTTGCTCACCCAGGGCAAAGATCGGCAGGTTCGGCGCCCGCACCCGCGCCAGGCGGATCAGCTCCACCATGTTTTGCATCAGGTGGGTATTTTCCCCGGCGCCCTCGGCGGCGATCAGCATGCAGGCCAGGCCGTGATGGGTCGAAGCCACCAGGCGGCCCTCGGCGTAGTCCACCGCCGAAAAGATACTGAAGCCCTCCTGTTCCAGCTCCCGGGCAATGCCCCGGACGCGGTCGCCGGCAACGGTGTCGGCCTTGATGTCGCGGTGTACGATCAGAACCGGGAACTTCAGGTCTTTGTACATGAGCGCTTGGCGTCCTGGGGCTATGCCTTCAGGGTAGAAGCTCGGAACGGATGTGGCGAATGAAGATGTTCAACCAGCCTTCATAAAGCCCCTCTGATGACCTCCCGCAACAGCAACGCCGCCTCCACGGCATGCTGGCGCGTCGCCAGGTTGGTGAAACCCATCAACAGGCCTTGCTGGCGCCCCGTCTCGATACTCCAGACAGACAGTGCCTGAATCCCCAGCCCCGCGTCGGCAGCCTGAGACGCAACTGCCTGATCAGAGACCTCCACCCGCAACCGCGCCAACAAATTGATCCCGCCAGACTGTTCATCGACCTGCAAAAATGCCCCGCAATGACTGTTCAGCGCATCCACCAGAAAGCCGCGCCGCTGGGTATAGAGCTGGCGCATTTTTTTCAGGTGGCGGGTGAAATGGCCCTGGTCGAGAAAGTCGGCGGTGGTGGCTTGCAGCAACTCGGCACTGCGGTTTTGCAGGATGCGGGCGCTGGCCTCAAAGGCCGGGAGCAACGCCTGCGGCACCACCAGATAGCCCAGCCGCAAACCCGGGAACAGCATCTTGCTGAAGCTGCCCGAGTAAATCACCCGGTCCGCCGTGTCCTGGCTTTTGAGCGCCGCCAAGGGCTGCCCCTTGTAACGAAACTCACTGTCGTAGTCGTCCTCCACCAACCAGCCGCCATGGGTCTGCGCCCAGTCGAGCAGGCTACGGCGCCGGGTGGCACTGAGGGCGACACCCAGCGGGCTTTGGTGAGCCGGCGTGACAATCGCCAGCCGCGCCTTTGGGGCACGTCGTACGCCCTCCTCGACATCGAGCCCGTCACGGTCGACCGGCACCGGCACCAACTTCACCTCCAGGTGGAGCAACAACTGCCGCGCATGCAAATAGCCCGGGTCTTCGAACCAGCAGTGCTTGCCTGCCATCTGCAACGCATCACACACCAGCGCGAGGCACGCCGAGTAACCCGCACACACGAACACCTGCTCCGGCGAGCACTCCACACCACGGTACAGCGCCAGGTATTGAGCAATCGCCACACGCAGCGACCGGGCACCCCGCACGTCACCCATGGCCAGGCTGTTGACGTCGACACGCCGGACCTGCCGGGTGACCAGGCGCGCCCATAACTTGCGCGGAAAGCTATCGAGCGCCGGCAAGCCCAGTTGCAACAGGCGCGGCGCAGAGGTCGGCGCCAAGGGCTGCGATTCGACCGCCAGCGACTTGATCGACCGCTGCGGCAGCGCCTCGGCCACCACCGTTCCCGCTTGCCCGCGCGCCAGGAAGAACCCCTCGCTGACCAGTAACTGGTAGGCCGTCTCCACGGTGCCCCGGGCCACCTTCAACTCCTGGGCCAAGCTGCGCACCGACGGCACCCGTTCGCCAGGACGCAGTTGGCCCTGATCAATGGCCTGGCGAAAGCGCCGGTAAATCTCCTGGTATTTGGGCAGTGACGACATCGTTATCCGGCTCACAGTGAATCAGCGCTGGAGTCTGATCTTGTCCCAACCCGCTTGTCCATTCTTGGCCCTATTGAGCCGGCGACCAGGCCGCCAAACTGACGGCATCACTTCACCACAGCAAGGAACACAGCATGCAACACCGTCTCGACTACGCCCAGGCAGCGCCCGCCGGCTACAAGGCCCTTGGCTCGGTGCACAGCTACATCCATGGCTGCGGCCTGGAGAAGGAATTGATTGACCTGGTGTACCTGCGTGTTTCCCAACTCAACGGTTGCGCCTACTGCCTGGACTCTCATTCCCGCGACCTGCTCAAACAGGGCGTGAGCCTGGAAAAGCTGATGCTGCTGGCCGCATGGCGCGAAGCCTTGCCGTTGTTCACTCCGCGTGAATGTGCTGCGTTAGCGTGGGCCGAGTCGGTGACCCAGGTCGCACACACCGAGGTGCCGGACGAACACTATGCCGAGGCCAAGGCCCTCTTCGACGACAAGGAAATTGCCGACCTGACCCTGGCTATCGCCCTGATGAACGCCCTGAACCGCGTCGCCATCAGCTTTCGCAAAGTCCCTGCCGCCGTAAAAGCGCACATGGAGCACGGCAACCATGAATGACGCTGTTGAGTTTGTGCACATCGAAAGCGACGCCGACTGCCTGGCCTGTTTTGCCGTCATGCAGCAACTGCGGCCAAAACTGGAAGACCCGCACGCCTTTGCCGAGCAGATCCAGCGCCAGCGGGAAAACGGTTATCGCCTGCTGGCCGCCCGGGAAAACGGCCAGGTGCTGGGCCTGGCCGGTTACCGCCTGACGGAAAACCTGCTGTATGGCCGCTTTATCTACGTCGATGACCTGGTAGTGGACGCGTCCCTGCAACGCCGGCGCCTGGGCGAACGACTGCTGGATCAGGTACGCCAGCACACCCGCCGCCTGGGTTATCGCTATCTGGTACTGGACACCGGCATGCACATGGCCCTGGCCCAGCGCTTCTATTTCCGCCAGGGCCTGCTGCCGCTGGGGATGCACTTTTCCCAGGATCTGAGCCAATGACCCGCGCCCTGCTGCTGAGTTTCAGCCCCCACGGCAAGGCGGCCCAGACCTTCCGCCTGGCCCGCGCCCTGCTCTGTGAACAGGCGCCCGAGGCCGAGGTGGTCGAGCGCGACTACGGCGGCCAGGCCCTGCCACCGCTGACCCGGGAATACGCCAACGCACTGACCACGCCCGGCGGGCTCAGTGGCGCGGCAACGGCGCTGTCCGAGCAACTGATCGTCGAGCTCGAGGCTTGTGACCTGCTGATTATCTGCACCCCGGTGCACAATTTCACGGTGCCGGCAGCGCTTAAGTGCTGGATCGATCATGTGGTACGTATCCACCGCAGTTTCACCGTCAACCCACAGTTTGAAAAAGTCGCCTTGCTCCAGGACCGGCCAACCTTTGTGCTGGTCAGTTCCGGAAGTTCGCGAAAGAACCGTGAACCCGACTTCCTTACGCCCTACCTGCAGGCAATCCTCGGCACCGTGGGCATACGCACGGTAGAGTTCGCCTATCTGGGCGCCATGGTCCGTGGCGAAGCCGCCGTGCAACGTAGCGTGGAACAGGCCCAACAGCAGTTGTCCGGGGCTTTTTACCGGCAAGCGGGAGCCCAAGCGGCAATCAGCTCTGGCGCGTAAAATTAATGGCGCTAGAATCAGCGCCATTTCCACGCCAGCCTCCCTGACACGAGCCACCCATGAGCTTTGACTTCGACACGATCCACTCCCGCCTCGGCACCGGCAGCACCAAGTGGAGTCGTTACCCGCAAGACGTTCTGCCGATGTGGATTGCCGACATGGACATCGCCGCGCCACCGGCCGTGCTTCAAGCGTTGCACGAGCGCCTGGGTCAGCAGATCCTCGGCTACAGCGTGGCCTGCGATGGCGTGCGTGAAGCGATCGTCGCCGATTTATGGGCCAAGTACGCCTGGCGCGTACAACCGGATGAGCTGCTGTTTTTGCCGGGTGTCGAGCCTGGTTTCAACATGGCGTTGCACGCGTTTGTGCAGCCTGGGCAAGCGGTGGTGTTGCAAACCCCCAACTATCGTCCGATTCGCCTGGCACCTGGCCACTGGAACCTGCCGAAGATCGAAGTGCCGTTTGAGTTGAGCGCCGAAGGCGAGTACCTCACGCCGTTGCCAGCGATGCGTGAGGTACTCAAAGGCGCCGGTGCGTTGCTGTTGAGCAACCCGCACAACCCGATGGGCAAGGTCTTCCCCCGTGAAGAACTGCTGGCCGTGGCCACTGCCTGCCTGGACCAGGGCGCGCTGATCGTCTCCGATGAAATCCACGCCGAACTGTGTTTTGACGGCCGCCGCCATATCCCCACTGCCAGCCTCAGCCCGGAAATCGCCCAGCGCACCATCACCCTGATGTCGGCGAGCAAGGCGTACAACGTCGCCGGGTTGAAGACCTGCTTTGCGGTGATCCAGAACCCCGAGATTCGCGAACGCTTCAATCACGCCCGTTGCGGCATGGTCGACAGCGTCAGCCCCCTGGGCCTGGAAGCCACCCGTGCGGCCTACAGCGACTGCGGCGACTGGCTGCAAGCGCTGGTGGCCTACCTGCAAGCCAACCGTGATTACCTGCTGAACGCCGTGCAAACCCGCCTGCCTGGCGTGGTGATGCATGCGCCCCAAGGCACTTATCTGGCGTGGCTGGATTGCAGCGCCCTGGGCCTGGACGACCCGCAACGATTCTTCCTTGAGCAGGCCAAGGTCGGCTTGAGCGCGGGGATCGAATTCGGCGATGACAGCCAGCAGTTCGTGCGCCTGAACTTCGGCTGCCCGAGGGCCATGCTGGAAGAAGGCATTGCCCGCCTGGAACGCAGCCTGCGTCACCGTTAAGGCGCAATTCACAACTTTTCGCAACGACCGCCGAACCCCTGCTGTTACTGTTTTTGCCGATTCGTCCCACCGGTAACAGCAGGAGTTCCATGGCATGACGACCCAGCCGCTCAACCGCTCGACCGACCCCAAAGCCCTTCCTCTCACACCGCCCAAGTCCGGCGCGGCGTTCCACGTGCTGCTCAAGAACAGCGCCAACAACAAGAAGGTCGAGGCCGGCGACAAAACCGCGCAAGGGCTCGCAGCCAGCAAGGAACAAGGCTATGAACTGGCCGCCAAGGACGCCGCACCGCCGGCGAGCCTGGGTGACTACAAGGCCATCGGTCCGGCTGATGAAGTCGGCCCCGGCCTGATCCGTTATGAAACCCAGGATGGCAAGAAGGTCATTGTCAGCGAAAAAAACAGCCCCGACCTGTTCAAGCAAGTCAGCGCCGACTTCAAGGCCCTGTCCGGCGTCAACGCCAGCGAAGCCGCCGGCTACGAGCGTCTGGGCAGCGATGCCACGGCCCCGGAAAAACTCGGTGACTACAAATCCCTCGGGCCGCCCGACGAAACCGGCCCCGGTGTGATTCGCTATGAAACCCAGGACGGCAAGAAGTTTGTCATCAGCCAGCGAGACAACCCCGAGGCCTTCCAGAAAGCCAAGGAAGCCTATGAAAGCTTCACCGGCCTGGGCAGCAGCGAAGACGCCGGCTACAAACGCGCCAGCGACAACGAAGTGTGGCCGCCCTACGCCGGCACTACAGTGGGTCCCAAGGATGAAGTCGGCCCCGGCCTGATCCGCTTTGAAAGCAATGGCCAGAAAATGGTCGTGGCTCGCGACGACAACCCCAAGTTGTTCGACTACCTGGCAGGCCTGCACGAGGTCTACACCAACCCCGACAAAAAGGCCGCCGTAGAGTCCGCCCTCAACGACGGCTCGACCCTGGCAGATGCCAATACCAAGGTGCCGGAACTGAATGACTACAAGGGCTTCGGCTGGATCGAAGGCCAGCAAGGCAACGTGCTGACCTATGAAACCCACGACGGCACCAAGGTGGTGGTGTCGGCCGATGTCAGCCCGGAACTGTTCAAGAGCGTGGCCACCGCCCAGGACACCTGGAGCAAGATCCACAGCAGTGAAGACGCCGGCTACAAGCTGGCCGGGCCGAATGATTTCCTGAAAAACACCGACATCACCTTCGGCTCCCCCGACGAGCTGGGCGACGGCCTGATCCGCTATGAAACCAGCGAAGGCAAGGTCATCGTCTCCAAGGAGCTCAGCCCGCAGCTCTACGACGAAGTGGTGGCGAAATGGGAAGCCTGGAGCGCCGGCACCGTCGACGAAACCCGCGCCAAGTACAACCTGCCGAGCAACGATGAGCTGGACGTGCTCAACCTCGACACCGGCGTGCATGCCGACAAGGACGACGACAAATCGCCGACCCAAAGCGTCAGCGAACTGGCCACCACTGAACTGATCGACACCTACCGCGCCGGCGTCAAGGACGGCTCGATTCCCAAGGACGACCCGCGAGCCAAACTGGTCCGCGCCCTGGAAGCCCAGGCCGCCTACCAGAACGGCCATGGCATCACCGGCTACGAAGAATCCAAGCGCCCGTTCAACACCACCTGGCGCGAGTTCGATGACAAGCAGACCGAACTCACCTCCGCCGACATGCACGACATCATCGACGGCAAGGCGGTGCAGGAGCAGATTGGCGAACTGTTCAAAGACCCGACCGTGCAGGCCGACTACAAGACCAAAATGGACGACGCCATCAGTCACCTGCCCAACAAGGACGAGATCAAGCAGAAGCTCCTCGACCTGACCAGCAACCCGGACTACGTGCTGTACCTCAAGGACCTGCAAAAACAGGGCAAGAGCCACGAAGCCCAGCAAGACCTGAGCAACACCCTGACCTCGCTGTCGCTGTTCGACCCGGAAGCCGCTACCAAGGCTGCGCAGAACATCCAGGCCGACGGTCTCACCACCGACCTTAACGAGATACTGTCCGACCCGAGCAAGATCTCCGACGAGAACAAGGAACTGGCCACCAAGGACCTGTTCGGCCTGCTCAAGGGTGTGCTCAAGGGCAACCTGCTGGACCTGCCGCGTCGCAGCCAGGAAGTGCTGGAGAAATTCCTCAACGAGGGCCTGGAGGGCAAGGAGAAATCCTCGGCCGTGACCAAGGCCCTGGAAGAACTCGGCGACGTCTATAAGAACAGCGGCACCATCAGCGAAGCCGACGTGAAAACCGCCCTGAGCAAACCCTATATCCCGGTGGCGGATCGCGGCATGCTCGGCGAGGTGTTCAACACCCTCAACAGCAAAGGCATCCTCGGTTCGATGGGCGCCGGCGTCAGCCTGTTCTCGGGGATTTACCAACTGGTGGGCAAAGGCGGCAAGCTCGGCGAAACCCCGGCCCAACGCATGACCATCGCCAAGGACTTCCTGAGTTTTGCCGGCGGCGCGAGCCACTTCGTCAAGCTCGGTGACAAGATCGGCGAAGCCCTGGGCAAGGGCGGCTTGGTGGACTTCCTCGGCCTGGACAAGACCCTGCCGGAAATCTGGGGCAAGGAAGGTGCGGCCGGCAAAGTCATCGACTTCAGCAAGCCCACCGAGATCGACTCAAAGGTCAGCAAGGAAATCGCCGCCGCCCTGGACGCGGTTCCCGACAGCCAGTACGACGGCGTCGCCAAGCTGTTTGGCGAAGGTGACAAAGCCGTGACCGAAGCCACCGAAGGCCTCGCCACTCACCTGGATGATGGCCTCAAGGCCGCCGGTGCGGCCAAGCTTGGCGCCTCCCAATCGGCGAAGATCGCCGGGTCCGTGATCAAGGTGCTGGGCCCGGCAACAGACATTGCCGGTGGTTTTGCCGACATTGTGCTCGGCGCCCTGGCGATCAAAAGCGGCGTGGACAGCAAAGATCCTTTGGCTCAGGCCGCAGGTGGCTTGCAAGTGGCGGGCGGTGCGTTCGGCGCGTCGGCCGGGGTATTGGGTGCGGCGGCGTTGTTCGGCGCGGGCACGGCGGCGGCGCTGACCGGGCCGCTGTTCCTGGTGGGCGTGGTGTTGGCGGTGGTGGGCGGGATCATCGGCTACTTCGTCGACCACAACAAAAAACAGAAGGCCACCGAGAAGGAAAACGACTGGTACCGCGACCTGGCCGGCGACGGCTTGTTGCAGGACAACTGGGCGGACAAGGTCGAATACGCCCACTACGAAATTCACCACTACCACGGCCGCGACACGCCGACCGATGACAGCCTGTTCCGCTTCCAGCAATCGGAGTGGGAGCATTTCGACTCGACACCCCAAAGTGGCGGCTCGTCGAGCAACCGGCTGGATGGGGATTTGCACAAGGACTACAAGGACCCAAGCGAAACGCCCAAGGCACTGCCGGATGCTTCGGATGAGAAGCCGGGGTCACGGCCATCAGGAGGCGGGCCTCGGCTCAACTAAATCTACACAAATCAGTGTGGGAGCTGGCTTGCCTGCGATAGCGGTGTATCAGCCGACAAATAGGTCGACTGACACTCAGTCATCGCAGGCAAGCCAGCTCCCACATTTGGATTGGGTTCACAACTGGACTCGGGTTTACAGCTTGGCGATCGACACTTCAGTCGACTTCACAAAGGCAATCACTTCACTGCCCACCTTCAATTCCAGGTCACGCACCGAGCGGGTGGTAATCACCGACGTCACGATCCCCGACGCGGTTTGCACGTCGATCTCGGACACCACTTCGCCGATCAGAATTTCCTTGATCACGCCTTTGAACTGGTTGCGCACGTTGATCGCTTTAATGGTCATGTCGGCTTTCCTTTGGTCTGTTGGGTCAATCCGCACGAATGCGCAGGCACTCAAAGTGCCCTATTCGTGAAACCAACAAAAGGAATATATAACTCTTTATTTATTCCATAAAAACATATGCAAGCTGTTGCGTAGCCAACAGTGATTCAACAAAGTGCCCACCTCCCCACTCCCAACCGCTCCCCCACGTAGCAGCTGTCGAGCCTAAGCGAGGCTGCGTCAGCGGTCTGTCTGATACACCGCGAACGCAGCCTCGCTTAGGCTCGACAGCTGCTACGTGGGGTATTGCCCGGCAGCACGAAAGACGCTGGCACAGAGACTGCATATTCCTATAACGCATGATGGAACATGCCATATGAATTTTCTGAATATAAGAAAAGCCTTCTCTTTCCCGCCTTGCCCGGAGCTGTTCCATGAAACCCTTCGTCAACACCCTGTTGGGCGCCTGCGCCCTGGCCCTCAGCCTGCAACACCTGGCCCATGCAGCGGAAACCGACCCTGCGCAAGTCAACCTGGATTACGCCTATTACTCCCCGGTGAGCCTGGTGCTCAAACACTTCGGCTGGCTTGAAGAAGCGCTGCCGCAAACCAAGGTCGGCTGGGTGTTGAGTCAAGGCAGCAATCGCTCGCTGGAATACCTCAACAGCGGCGGCGTCGACTTCGCTTCGTCCGCCAGCCTGTCAGCAGTATTGAGCCGGGCCAATGGCAGCCCGATCAAGTCGGTGTACGTCTACAGCCGCGCCGAGTGGACCGCACTGGTAGTACGCAAGGATTCCACCTTCAAGAGCGTCACCGACCTCAAGGGCAAGAAAATCGCCGCCACCAAAGGCACTGACCCGTACCTGTTCACCCTGCGTAGCCTGCAGAAAGCTGGCCTGAGCAAGGACGACGTGGAGCTGGTGCACCTGCAACACCCGGACGGCCGTACCGCCCTGGAAAAAGGTGATGTCGACGCCTGGGCCGGCCTCGACCCGCACATGGCCGCCAGCGAAATCCAGGCGGGCTCGCGCCTGCTGTACCGCAACAAGGACTTCAACAGCTACGGCGTGGTCAGCGTGACCGACAAGTACGCCAAGGAGCACCCACAGACCATCGCCAAGGTGCTCGGCGCCTATGAAAAAGCTCGCAACTGGGCGGTCAAGCACCCTGACGAATTCGCCAAGCTGCTGGCCGACGAGTCCGGCCTGCCCCTCGACGTGGCCAAGCTGCAACTGTCGCGCACCGACTTGAGCAGCCCGTTGCTGACCGCACAGGACGTAGTGTCATCCAAGGCCGCCGCGCCGATCCTGGTGTCGGAAGAACTGGTGCGCCGTGGGGTGAATGTGGATCAGGTGATCGACCAGTTGATCGACCCAAGCTTCGGCCAGGCCTTGCCTCGTCCATAAGGGGAGCGTCATGAGCAGCAAAAGCGAAACCCTGCCCGTCGCGCTTGCGCCCACCGTTACCGCTCAGCGCAGCGCCTGGCCACGGCGACTCAAGGGCCTGGCGTTGCCGGTGCTGATCCTGGTGATCCTCGAGGTGGTGGTGCGCATCGGCTGGCTGCCGTCCTACCAGATGCCGGCCCCCAGCGAGATCGCCGTGACCCTCACCGACCTCGCCGAAGGCGCGCTGTGGAAACACATCAGCGCCAGCCTGTTACGAGTGCTGCTGGGGTTCGCCATTGGTGCCAGCCTGGCGCTGGTGTTTGCCGCCTGGGTCGGCTTGAGCCGCGAGGCCGAGGCGTATCTGGAGCCGACCTTCGCCGGCCTGCGCTCGATCCCGAGCCTGGCCTGGGTGCCGCTGTTGCTGCTATGGCTGGGCATTGATGAGACCTCGAAGATCGTGTTGATTGCCATCGGCGCGTTCTTCCCGGTGTACCTCAATGGCGTTGCAGCGATACGCGACATCGACCGCAAGCTGGTGGAAGTCGGGCAGATGTATGGCTTCAGCCGTACGCGCCTGGTGCGTCGCATCCTGTTGCCCGCCGCCCTGCCCGGTTTGTTCACCGGCTTGCGCAGCGGCCTGAGCCTGGCGTGGATGTTCCTGGTGGCGGCCGAGTTGATCGCCGCCACCAAGGGCCTGGGTTACCTGCTCAGCGATGGCCGGGAAACCTCACGGCCCGACATTGTGCTGGCGGCGATCATCGTGTTGGCGCTGCTGGGCAAGATCAGCGACGGCCTGTTGGCCGCCCTGGAAAAACGCTGCCTGGCCTGGCGCGATACCTTCAACGGCCAAGGCCCGGAGCATTGAGCATGAGTGAAGCGCTACTGGATATTCGCGTCGAGCGTAAGAGCTTCGGCGCCACCACGGTACTGACCAACGTCCACTTGGCCCTGCAACCCCGGGAAGCGGTGAGCTTGCTGGGGCCCAGCGGCTGTGGCAAAAGCACGTTGCTGCGGATCGTCGCCGGGCTGGAAAAGGACTATCAGGGGGAACTGCTGCAAGGCGGTGGTGAGGTTGCATTTGTCTTCCAGGAGCCGCGTCTGATGCCGTGGCTGACGGTGGAGCAAAACATCGGCTTCAGCGATGACGATGGCTATGACAAGGCCTGGGTCGCGCAGTTGATTGATGAGGTGGGGCTGACGGGGTTTGGCGGGGCGTTGCCCAAGGCGTTGTCGGGCGGGATGGCGCAACGGGTGGCGATCGCTCGCGGGCTGTATTCGAGACCGCAGGTATTGCTGCTGGACGAGCCGTTCAGCGCGGTGGATGCGTTTACCCGCATGAAGCTGCAGGACCTGTTGCTGCAGTTGGCTGAGCACCATGGGATCGCCTTGCTGCTGGTGACTCACGATGTGGACGAAGCGCTGTACCTGAGTGACCGGGTGTTGGTGATGGATAACCGGCCCAGCAGCATTCGCCAGGAGCTGGCGGTGGAGCTGGTGCATCCGCGGGATCGGCGGGATCCGCTGTTGGCGCGGCTCAAGGCACTGGCGCTGACTGAGCTGCAGCGGGCGCATGTGATCTGAAAGGCACGTGTTGAGGCCGCCCAAAATCAAAAGCTAAAGCGGGCACGGTTCAAATGTGGGAGCGGGCTTGCTCGCGAAGGTCGTTAACGATGACGCGGGCATCCTGATTCAACGCGGCGCTCTCAGGTTCTTCGCGAGCAAGCCCGCTCCCACAAGGATCGCATCAAGCAGCCGATTTACGCGGCGTCAACGTCACCCAATACCGCGTACGAAACTGCACCTCCAGCGCCATCGTCGACGCCAGCAACGCAAGAATGCGATCCGTATCCGCCAACTGAAAGCTCCCAGTCACCCGCAACGTCTCCAGGCTCGAGTCCCAACGCATCACCCCTGGCCGATACCGCTCCAACTCCCGCAAAAAATCACCCAACAGCTGGTTCTGCGCAGTCAGCACACCGTCGCGCCAACCCAATTGCAACGCATTAAACCCCACCGCAGCGCCCATCCCCGACGCCTGCAACCGAGCCTGCTGCCCACCTTGCAATGTCGCCATCTGCCCACGCAGGTCCTGCACCTGCACTACGCCCTTGAGCACCGAGACCAAACACCCGGATGACAGCTGCCGCACACACACTTCAGCCTGGCTGACGATCACCTGGCCATAACGCGTCTGCACCGTCAGCGCACCACCCCCCGGCACCGTCAACGCCATCTCCCCTTCCACCAGCGTCACACGGCGCCGGGCCGCATCCACATCCACCGCACTCGCGGTATTGAGTTGCAGGCTGCTGCCATCCGCCAGCGTCACCCGCTTACGTTCGCCGGTGGCGGTGTGCAAGTCGGCGCGCCATGCATCGATCGGCAATTGCCGGCTAAGCAACCACGCAGCCGGCACCAACGCCGCCACGCCCAACGCACGCTTGAGCACCGCACGCCGCCCCGGTTGCGGGCGATCGAGGCTGGCCATGGCCAATGCTGGAGGCAAGTCGGTAAAACGCTGGCGCAGTAACTGGGCTTTTTGCCAGATCTGTTCGTGTTGAGGATGGCTGTCACGCCACTGCTGCAGGCCGGCATGATCACGCTCGGTGGCGGTACCGGATTCCAGCAACGCCAGCCAGTGCGCCGCCGCACGAGCCAGATCCGGCGCAGTACGGCTCACAGTTCCACCAGCAGGCAATGCTCATAGGCCTGGGCCATGTAGCGCTTGACCGTACGCTCGGACACCTTGAGCCGCTCGGCGATCTCGCGGTAGCCCAGCCCTTCCAGCTGGCTCCAGAGAAACGCGCGACGCACCACCGGTGGCAAACCGTCGAGCAGCTCATCCAGGGCTTGCAGGGTTTCCAACAGCAGCCAGCGCTGCTCCGGCGACGGCACGCAAGCCTCCGGCAACTGCATCAACGCATCGAGATACGCCTGCTCCAAGCTGCGCCGCTGGTGAAAATTCACCAGCAAGCGCTTGCCCACGGTCACCAGATAGGCCCGGGGTTCCTGCAATTGCGCAATCGGCTGGGCGCTGGCCAGCACCCGCAGGAACGTGTCCTGGCTCAGGTCTGCGGCATCCCAGGCGTTGCCCAGGCGGCGTCGCAACCAGCTTTCCAGCCAACTGCGATGGTCACGGTACAAGCTGTGAAGCGTCGGTTCAGCGAGGTGCGTCGGCAATACAGCTTCATTCATGGCAAGTAACCTGCGCGGCGCGAGTCAGTCTCAAATGAGATTCATTCTATTTAATATCCCGCCGGCATACCACGTTCTTTTGCACAGGATGTTTAAAGCATCGCCGCCTTTTGCCTGAGCATTTCGATAAACATCCCTAGCTCGCGACTCACCGGGTCACCCCGGCGCAGCAGCATGCCGAACGGCGCGAGCTGCACCTCCAGCGCCACCGGCAGTGCGACCACCAGGCCCATTTTCAGGTAATCCCGCAGGGCGCTTTCCGAGAGCACCATAATTGCGTCGGTCAGTTGAATCAGTTGCTGCATGGAATACACCGAGCTGCATTCGATGATGTCTGCCGGCTGCGGTAACGCAAGGCGTTGCAGCGCTTCGTCGAAGCCGATGCGCGCCGGGCTGGTTTCCGGTTGCAGGATCCACGGCCAGTCGCTGACCAGCTCCGTCAACGCCAGGTCATCACGCTGGGCCAGGGGATGGCCGGCGTGCACCACCACCAACAAACGCTCGTTGCCCAAGGGTTCGAAGGTGTAATGCTCGCTGTCGGTGGCGGCATTGCGCCGCGCGATGGCCAAGTCGATGCGGCCTTGTTCCAGCAACTGGATCACCTGGTCGCTGGTGTCGCCCATGATGCGAATGCGCAGTTGGGGATTGAGTGTCTTGATCTGGGCGATGGAGTCCATCACCAGGTCCGGGGCCGCGCCCATGATGGTGCCAATCGACAAGTAGCCATAGCCGCCCTGTTGACGTGCCATCAGGTCTTCGGCGCAACGGTCGAGACCACTCAGCGCCGACTCGGCAAAGCGGATCAGTTCCTTGCCCAGCGCAGTCGGGCGCATGCCCCGGGGCAGGCGCTCGAACAGGTCACAGGCAAACATGTCCTCGATCTCGCGCAACATGCGCGTCGCCGCCGGCTGCGACATGTTCAGGCTTTGGGACGCACGGTGCAGGTTCTGGCTGGAACTCAAGGCCACCAGCATGTGCAGATGCTTGTAGCGCAGGCGGTTGAACAGGCTGCGGGAGATCAACGGACTACTCATTTTTATCCTTGTTATCGATACCCTGAGGTTATCAGTTGTAAGCGAGATTCGATTTGTAGCGCATGGATTGAGCGCCGTACAGTCCTTCCCATAAGAACAAAACACCGGACTGAACAATGAAGACCCTGCCCGCACCTCTGCTCGCCAAAATTTCCTGGCGGCTGCTGCCCTTCCTGCTGTTGATGTACATCATGGCCTTCCTCGACCGCGCCAACGTCGGATTCGCCAAACAAGCCTTCCAGGCCGACACCGGCCTCAGTGACGCCGCCTTCGCCTTTGGCGCCGGGGTGTTTTTTGTCGGCTATGCGCTGCTGGAAGTGCCGAGCAACCTGATCATGCATCGCGTCGGTGCCCGCCTGTGGATGTGCCGGATCATGGTCAGTTGGGGCCTGGTGTCCGCCGCCATGATGTTTGCCCACAACGAAACCAGCTTCTACGTGTTGCGCTTTCTGCTGGGCGTGGCCGAGGCCGGGTTTTTCCCCGGGGTGATTCTCTACCTCACCTACTGGTTCCCCTCCGCCGTGCGCGGCAAGGCCATGGGCTTCTTCTACTTTGGCGCGCCCTTGGCCTTCATCTTCGGCAGCCCGCTGTCCGGCCTGTTGCTGGAGCTGGACGGGTTCTCCGGGCTGCATGGCTGGCAATGGCTGTTTGCGGTGGAAGGCCTGATGGCCACCGCGGTTGGCATTTGGGCCTACTGGTACCTGGACAACCGCCCCGCCGATGCCAAATGGCTGAGCGTTGCAGAGCGCCGCCAGATCCAGGATTTGCTGGACCACGAAGATCAACACAAAACCTCCCACGGCCGCAGCCTGCTCACAGTGCTGTGTCAGCCCAGCGTGCTGTACCTGTGCCTGGTATACCTGCTGATCCAGGCCAGCGTCTACGGCGTGGTGTTCTACTTGCCAACCCAAGTCGGCGGGCTGCTGGGGACCAAGGTCGGCTTGATGGTGGGCCTGGTCTCGGCGATTCCCTGGGTCTGCGCACTGTTCGCCGCGTGGTGGATTCCCGGCTACTCCGACCGCACCGGCGAGCGCCGCAAAACCGCATCCCTGACCCTGTTGATGGCCGCCGCCGGGATCGCCTGCTCAGTGACCTTCGCCAACCCGCTGCTGGGCATGCTCGCCCTGTGTTTTGCCGCCTCGGGTTTTATCGCTGTACAACCGGTGTTCTGGACCTTCCCGTCCAGCTACCTGGCCGGCAGCGCAGCGGCGGCCAGCATCGCCCTGATCAACTCCTTCGGCGCCCTCGGCGGGTTTATTGCCCCGGTGCTGAAGAACTGGGCAGAAACCGCCTTTCACTCCCCTGCGGCCGGCCTTTACCTGCTGTCCGCCACCACCGTACTCGCAGCGTTGCTGGTACTCGGTATCCATTCCCCAGGCCAAAAAGCGACGAACACGCCGGCCACTGTTTAATCAAGGAGTCACACCATGGGCAACCTCACTATCAAGCACGTCCGCGCCTTTGTGCTGCGCGGCGGCGGCGCGGACTACCACGACCAGGCAGACGGCCACTGGATCGACGATCACATCAGTACCCCCATGAGCAAATACCCCGAGTACCGCCAGAGCCGCCGCAGTTTCGGGATCAACGTACTCGGCACACTCGTGGTGGAAATCGAAGCCAGCGACGGCACCGTCGGGTTCGCCGTGACCACCGGTGGCGAGCCCGCCGCGTATATCGTCGAGAAGCACCTGGCGCGCTTCCTGGAAGGCGCCCGCGTCACCGATATCGAGAAAATCTGGGACCAGATGTACCAGTCCACCCTGTACTACGGCCGCAAGGGCCTGGTGATCAACACGATCTCCGGTGTCGACCTGGCGCTGTGGGACCTGCTCGGCAAGATCCGCCAGGAGCCGGTGCACCAGTTGCTCGGCGGCGCGGTGCGTGACGAATTGCAGTTCTACGCCACCGGCGCCCGCCCCGACCTCGCACAGAAGATGGGCTTTATCGGCGGCAAGATGCCCTTGCACTACAGCCCGTCGGAAGGCGAAGAAGGCTTGCGCAAAAACCTCGAGGAACTGGCGACCATGCGCGAACGGGTCGGCCCGGACTTCTGGCTGATGCTCGATTGCTGGATGAGCCTGGACCTGAACTACGCCACCAAACTGGCGATCGGCGCCCATGAATACGGCCTGAAATGGATCGAAGAAGCGCTGTCGCCCGACGACTACTGGGGCTATGCCGCGCTGCGCAACAACGTGCCCAAAGGTATGTTGGTCACCACCGGCGAACACGAAGCCACCCGCTGGGGCTTTCGCATGCTGCTGGAGATGGGGTGCTGCGACATTATCCAGCCGGATGTGGGCTGGTGCGGCGGCCTCACCGAGCTGGTGAAAATCTCGGCACTGGCCGATGCCCATAACGCGCTGGTGGTGCCTCACGGCTCGTCGGTCTACAGCTACCACTTTGTTGCGACCCGCCATAACAGCCCGTTCGCCGAATTCCTGATGATGGCGCCCAAGGCCGATGAGGTGGTGCCGATGTTCCACCCGCAACTGCTCGGTGAACCCGTGCCGGTGAATGGCCGCATGCGCCTGTCGGTGCTCGACAAACCCGGGTTTGGCGTGGACCTCAACCCCGATTGCCAACTGCATCGTCCGTATAACCGCTGAGGACTCCTGCCATGAACATGCCCCACAACGCTTTCAAGGCTGCGCTGCGTAAAGACGCTGCGCAATACGGGATCTGGGCCGGCTTCGCCACCGCTTACGCCGCCGAAATCGTCGCCAGCACCGGTTACGACTGGATGCTGATTGACGGCGAACACGCCCCCAACACCGTGCCCAGCGTGCTCAACCAGCTCCAGGCCGTGGCGCCCTACGCCACTGCGCCGGTGGTGCGTGCGGTGAGCAGCGACGCCAACCTGATCAAGCAACTGCTGGACGTCGGCGCGCAAACGCTGATGATCCCGATGGTCGAAACCGCCGAGCAAGCCCAGGCCCTGGTGCGTGCGATGCGTTACCCGCCTCACGGTATTCGTGGCGTTGGCGGCGGCCTGACCCGCGCCACCCGCTGGGACGGCGTGGCCGACTACCTCAATACTGCCCATGAACAGCTGTGCCTGATCGTGCAGGTGGAGTCGCGCCTGGGCGTTGAAAACGTCGCGGCGATTGCGGCGGTGGAAGGCGTGGACGCTGTATTTATCGGCCCCGCCGACCTGTCCATCGGCCTCGGTCACGCCGGCAATCCCGGGCACCCCGAGGTGCAGGAACGCATCCAGCACGCGGTCAACGCCACGCTGGCGGCCGGCAAGGCCTGCGGCATTCTTGCGCCCAACGAAGACGATGCTCGCCGTTATCAAGCCTGGGGCTGCCAGTTCATTGCGGTGGCCATCGACATCAGCCTGCTGCGCCAGGGTGCCATGGCGACCCTGGCCCGCTACCGCCCCGCCGCCGACGCCAAGGCGCCGTCACGTACTTACTGAGGAGCCAAGCATGTCATCCGTACCGGTCTACCAGAACTTCATCAATGGCCGCTTTACCCCGAGCGATGCCCACCTGGATGTGTTGAACCCGGCCACCGGCGTCCTGCTGTCGAAGGTCCCGGCGGCCACCGCCGAAGACGTCGACCAGGCCCTGGCCGCTGCCCGCCATGCGCAGAAAGACTGGGCGCGCAAGCCGGCGATCGAACGCGCCGGGCACTTGCGCCGCATCGCCGCCAAGCTGCGGGAAAACGTCGGTCACCTGGCGCGCACCATTACCCTGGAGCAAGGCAAGGTCAGCGGCCTGGCGGAAGTGGAAGTCAACTTCACCGCCGACTACCTCGACTACATGGCCGAGTGGGCGCGCCGCATTGAAGGCGAGATCATCACCAGTGACCGCCACAACGAAAACATCTTCCTGTTCCGCAAACCCCTGGGGGTGGTGGCCGGTATCCTGCCGTGGAATTTCCCGTTCTTTTTGATCGCCCGCAAGATGGCCCCGGCGTTGCTGACCGGCAACACCATCGTGATCAAACCCAGCGAAGAAACGCCGAACAACTGCTTCGAGTTCGCCAAATTGGTGGCCGAGACGGACCTGCCGGCCGGGGTATTCAATGTGGTGTGCGGCGATGGCCGCGTCGGTGGCGCCCTCACCGCCCATAAGGGCGTGGACATGATCAGCTTCACCGGCAGCGTCGCCACCGGCTCGCGGATCATGGCTGCTGCGGCACCGAATATCACCAAGCTCAACCTGGAACTGGGCGGCAAGGCACCGGCCATTGTCCTCGCCGATGCCGACCTGGACCTCGCGGTAAACGCCATTCGCGCCTCGCGGATCATCAACAGCGGCCAGGTGTGCAACTGCGCCGAACGGGTGTACGTGGAGCGCAAAGTCGCCGACCAGTTTATCGAGCGCATCAGCGCCGCGATGGCCGCCACCCGCTACGGCGACCCCATCGCCCAGGCCGATGTGGAGATGGGCCCACTGATCAACCGCCAAGGACTGGACAGCGTCAATCGCAAGGTACGCACCGCCTTGAGCCAGGGTGCATCGCTGGTCACCGGTGGGCAGATCGCCGATCTGGGCCAGGGCTTTCACTTCCAGCCGACGGTATTGGCCGGTTGCCACGCCGCCATGGAAATCATGCGCGAAGAAATTTTTGGCCCGGTGCTGCCGATCCAGATTGTCGACGACCTGGATGAGGCGATCGCCATGGCCAACGACTGCGACTACGGCCTGACCTCCTCGATCTACACCCGCGACCTGGGCAAGGCGATGAAGGCGGTGCGCGAATTGTCGTTTGGCGAAACCTACATCAACCGCGAGAACTTCGAGGCGATGCAAGGCTTCCATGCCGGCGTGCGCAAATCCGGAATCGGCGGCGCCGACGGCAAGCACGGCCTGTATGAGTACACCCATACCCATGCGGTGTACCTGCAGGGCTGAGGTGGTGCAACGGGCCCTGGCGCGGTAGCGTGCGGGCCCTTCCCTATCCATTGTTCCGAAGGATTGCGCTATGCCTCTTACCCCTTACAGCGGGCCGATCATCGACAGCCATTTGCACCTGTTCGACCCGCGCCGCCCCCAGGGCATTCCCTGGCCCGAGCCGGGCAACGCGCTGTATGCCGCGCATTTGCCGGCGGACTATTGGGGGCTGGCAGGCGAACATAACGTGATCGGCGCCATTGCCGTGGAAGCCAGCCCATGGCGCGACGACAACCGCTGGTTGCTGGAGACCCTTCGCAGCGACCCACGCATGCTCGGTTTCGTCGGCAACCTTGACCCGCTGCATGGTGACTTTGCGGCAGACCTTGAGGCCTTGGCCCAGGAACCCCTGTTCCTCGGCTTGCGTTACGGCAACCTGTGGGACCGCGACTTGCTCGAAGACCAGACGCGCCCCGGCTTCATCGATGGCCTGCGCCGGCTTGCCAAATGCGGGCGTGGCCTGGACAGCGCCAACCCCAATCCGCGCCTGATCAAAGGGCTGCTGCACCTGAGCGACGCCTTGCCCGAGCTGCGCATCATCGTCGATCACCTGCCCAATGCCAGCGTGCCCGCCGGCGAAGAATCCGCGTATCACGCCGACCTGATGCGCCTGGCAGAGCGGCCGAATGTGTTTGCCAAACTGGCGGAAATCCCCCAGGTCGGCCCGCAGGGTCTAATCCTTGACCCGGCGTTCTACAACGACCGCCTGGCCGTGCTGTGGGAAGCCTTTGGCGAAGACCGTTGCTTCTACGGCAGCGACTGGCCCAACAGCGATCATCTGGCCAGTTTCGCCACCACCTTGGACCTGGTGAAAGCCTGCATGGCGGGCAAACCCGAGGACGTACAGGGCAAGTTCTTCCTGCACAACGCGGTGCGCATCTACAGCCCCACGCCACCCCACGGAGGCCAGTCATGCAGACCCGAGCCTTTCGCATGAACCTCAACCCCGGCCAGCACGCCGAGTACCGTCGACGTCATGACGAGATCTGGCCCGAACTGGCCCAGGCCCTGCGTGATGCCGGGATGCTGGACTACCGGATCTTCCTCGACGAGGCCAACAACGCCTTGTTCGCCGTGATGACCCACGAAGACCAGCACGGCCTCGACGCGTTGCCGAGCACCGCGCTGATGCAACGGTGGTGGCAGTACATGCAATACATCATGCCCAGCCATCCGGACGCCTCGCCCGTCAGCGTGGATTTAATCCCGATGTTCAGCCTCACCCCAGGCTGAAACAGCGTGCTACCACAACAATAAAAAAGGATTCGACTACGTGGAAATCATTCTCTTCGGTGTGATCCTGCACTTCATCGGCGGCTTCGCCTCCGGCAGTTTCTACATCCCTTACAAGAAGGTCCGTGGCTGGGCGTGGGAAAGCTATTGGATCACCGGTGGCCTGGTGTCATGGCTGATCGTGCCGCTGATTGCCGCGCAGCTGACCGTGCCCGGCTGGGCCGACATCCTGCGCCAGGCCGACAGCAGCACCTTGCTCTGGACCTACCTGTTCGGCGTGCTCTGGGGCATCGGCGGGCTGACCTTCGGCCTGACCATGCGCTACCTCGGGCTGTCCCTGGGCATGTCGCTGGTACTGGGCCTGACCTCGGCCCTTGGCGCCTTGATGCCGGCGCTGTACCGCGACCTGTTCACCGACGCCACCGAAGGCACCTTGACCTCGATGCTCGCGTCTCAAGGCGGGCATTGGGTGCTGTGGGGTGTAGCGGTTTCACTGGTGGGCATCGCGGTGTGTGGCAAGGCCGGGTTGATCAAGGAGCGTGAAGTGCCGGAGGCGGTGAAGTTTGCCAGCATCAGCGAGTTCTCGGTGGCCAAGGGCATGCTGGTGGCGGTGATCTCCGGCGTACTCAGCGCGTGCTTCAGCTACGGCATTTCCGCCGGTCGCCCCTTGGCCGCAGCGGCCGTGGAGCACGGCGCCAACAGCCTGTTCCAGAACAACGTGACCTTCATGGTGATCATGTGGGGTGGCCTGACCACCAACGGCCTCTGGTGCCTGTGGCTGAACTGGCGCAACCGTACGTTCCACAACTACACCGACCGCAGTACGCCACTGCTCGGTAACTACCTGCTGGTGGCGTGTGCCGGCACCCTGTGGTTTCTGCAGTTTTTCTTTTACGGCATGGGCGAAAGCCGCCTGCAGAACGACGCCAGTTCGTGGGTGTTGCACATGTCTTTCATCATCATCGTATCCAACTGCTGGGGCCTGTATTTCCGCGAATGGCAGGGCACCAGCGCCACTAACAAAGGCGTATTGGTCGCGGGTATCGCGGTAATTCTCGGTGCTATCGCCATGGTTGGTTACGGCAACTATCTCGGCTGAGGCCGCTTTTTTTCCAGGAGTCCACTTATGTTACTTGCAGACAAAACCGTGATTATTACTGGCGCCTCCCGTGGTATCGGCCGCGCCGCCGCCCGGGAATGTGCACGCCAGGGTGCCCGTGTGGTCATCGGCCACAGTGGTAGCGGCCAGGGTACTGAGGCGGCGCTTTCGTTGATTGAGGAGATCAAGGCGTTCGGTGGCCAGGCGGTGGAAGTGGGCGGCGATGCGGCTGATCCGGACACCGGCGACAAACTGGTGGCCGGCGCGCTCAAGGCGTTCGGGAGTGTGGATGTGTTCGTCAACAACGCCGGGATCTGTCCGTTCCACTCGTTCCTCGACATGCCGCGGGAGGTGTATCTGAAGACGATCAACACCAACCTCAACGGCGCCTACTTCGCCGTGCAGGCGGCGGCGAACCAGATGAAAAACCAGGGCAAGGGTGGCGCGATCATCGCGGTCAGTTCCATCAGTGCGTTGGTGGGCGGCGGGATGCAGACGCACTACACGCCGACCAAGGCCGGGCTGCATTCGTTGATGCAGTCCTGTGCGATTGCGCTGGGGCCTTATGGGATTCGCTGTAATTCGGTGTTGCCGGGGACGATTGCTACCGACATCAACAAGGAGGATTTGGCGGATGAGGAGAAGCTGGCGTACATGACTTCGCGTACCCCGCTGGGGCGCCTGGGTGAACCCGACGATGTTGCGGGGCCCATTGTTTTTCTTGCTTCGGATATGGCGCGGTATGTGACCGGGGCTTCGTTACTGGTGGATGGGGGGTTGTTTGTCAACTTGCAGTAGCTTTCGGGGGGCATATCCGTTTTTTGGGTGATGGCTGAGATTGGTTCCGCTCTTACAGCGGCTCACTTTTGAACAGCGCAAAAGTAAGCAAAACGCTCTTGCCCCACCACTCGGCACCTCGCTAATGCTCGGTGTGCCCTCACTCCGGCCTGCGTGGTTTAACGGGGCGCCTAAGATCAAGATCAACAGCAAGAGCACAGCGGCCTACCGGCCGGCTTGAGTGTTGAAGAGCTACATCAAAAGCTAAAGCGGGCACGGTCAAATGTGGGAGCTGGCTTGCCTGCGATGGCATCACCTCGGTGTATCTGAAAAACCGAGTTGTCTGCATCGCAGGCAAGCCAGCTCCCACAGAAAAGCAGAGCCACCCCGCCCGTAGCAGCTGTCGAGCTGCCAGCGAGGCTGCGTGCTTTTGATCTTGATCTACGGGCCCCATTACCGCAGCAACGGATATGTACCCCCCTTACTCCTCACAATCAAAAACCTCCCCCCGCCTGACCACACTACCCGCCGCAAGCAACGCCCCCGGTGCCAACACCCCATTGGCACCCACCCGACACTGATCCCCCAGCAACGCGCCAAACTTGTCACAACCAGTACCCTGCAACTGCCCGTCAACGCGCACCTGCACCTCCTTGTCGTCACGCTCGTTCCGGTAATTGGCGACGATGCTGCCGGCCTCCAGGTTAACCCCGCGCCCCAGCACCGAATCGCCGACAAAGTTGAAGTGCGCCAGCTTGCTGCCGCTGAACACGAAGGACGTCTTGAGCTCTGCACCAGGCCCGAAGATGCAATATTCATCCACCCAGCAGCCGCCGCGAAGGTAAGCACCGGCGGCGATAAAACAGTGGGCACCGATGATCAGCGGGGCTTTTAAAACAGCGCCCGCCTCCACAACAGCAGTACGGTGCACCGCAATCTCATCATGAATCTCATAGTCATCATCAGAAAGCCCCGCCAACAACTGACGCACGATGCCAGGCGCTTGGGTGACCAGTTCCCAGGGCGCAAGATCAGCCCAGGGTGACAGCGGCGAACGGGAAAAGTCAGCGATGTAATCGGTGAGTCGAATCAATGTCGAGCCCTCTACAGATCAGAGAAGCCCGAAACGCTAGCATGAAATGCATCTTTACAGTTTGTATAGATATGGATATTTTATCCACAACAAGACATTCGAGAGATCCCTTCCATGCAACTGTCTTCGTACCAAGACGTGATCAACGCCGCCGAACGCCTGGAGGGCTTTGCCAACCGCACGCCGGTGTTCACCTCGCGTACCCTCGATGCCGGGACCGGCGCCCAGGTGTTTATCAAGTGCGAGAACCTGCAGCGCACCGGCTCGTTCAAGTTTCGTGGGGCGTTCAATGCGCTATCGCGGTTTGATGAGCAGCAGCGCAAGGCTGGCGTAGTTGCGTTTTCCTCGGGCAATCATGCCCAAGGCATCGCGCTGGCCGCACGGTTGTTGCAGATGCCGGCAACCATCGTCATGCCAACAGACGCCCCGGCCGCCAAGGTCGCCGCCACCCGTGAGTACGGCGCGACCGTGGTGTTTTACGACCGCATCACCGAAGACCGGGAGCAGATCGGTCGCACTCTGGCCG
This sequence comes from Pseudomonas yamanorum, assembly GCF_900105735.1. Lineage (NCBI taxonomy): Bacteria > Pseudomonadati > Pseudomonadota > Gammaproteobacteria > Pseudomonadales > Pseudomonadaceae > Pseudomonas > Pseudomonas yamanorum. The sequence goes on from NZ_LT629793.1 coordinate 135,462, forward strand.
AGCAACACGGCATGACCCTGATCCCCTCCTACGACCACCCGGACGTGCTGGCCGGCCAGGGCACTGCCGCGAAGGAGTTGCTGGAGTTCACCGGCCCGCTGGATGCGCTGTTTGTCGGCCTGGGCGGGGGCGGCATGCTCTCCGGCACGGCGTTAGCGACCCGTGCGCTGGCACCCGATTGCCTGTTGTACGGGGTCGAGCCCGAAGCCGGGAATGACGGGCAGCGCTCCTTCCAGACTGGCAGCATCGTGCACATCGACACGCCAGCTACCATCGCCGATGGCGCCCAGACCCAGCATCTGGGCCATCACACCTTCCCGATCATCCGTGAGCAGGTCACCGACATCCTCACCGTCTCGGATGCCGAATTGGTGGCCTCGATGAAGTTCTTCATGCAGCGCATGAAAATGGTTGTGGAGCCCACCGGTTGCTTGGGCCTCGCTGCCTTGCGCAACCTGAAGGACCAATACCGGGGCCAGCGCGTGGGCATCATCGTGACTGGCGGTAACGTCGATCTCCAAACGTATGCGGCGCTGCTGAGCACTCCGCAATGAACATCATCCACACTCGCGCAGCCTCGGCGCCTGCCGGTCACTACGCCCAGGCCGTGAGTCATCAGGGCACGCTGTACATCTCCGGGCAATTGCCAGTGAGCCCTGACGGGCGTCATAACTTCGAGGCTTCGTTTGCCGAACAGGCTCAAGTGGCCCTGGACAATCTGCTGGCGATCTTGAAGTCGGCAGGCGGCTCACCCGCAGACCTGGTGAAAGTCACCGTGTATGTGGTGGGCGTGAAGCACTGGCCTGAATTTGACGGTTTGTATGCCGCCGCGCTGGGGGAGCACCGCCCTGCCCGCGCGGTGGTGCCGGTGCCGGAATTGCACCACGGCTACCTGATTGAAATCGAAGCCGTGGCGCGCTCGGCATAGGTCATTTGGCGTAGGTGTAGACCGCCGCCCGCGAGACGCCAAGGTGCGAGGCGACCGTTTCCATGGCACGTCGAATGTCCATCACACCCGCCTCTTTCAGCTCTTGCATCAGCAAGCGCCGGTCGGCGGCCTTGAGGGCACGTGGGGTGGTCGCCAGGCGTGCGGCGAACTGGTCGATACGCGCGCGAATGGCATCCGCGCCGGACGGGTCGAGAGACTCGGCGAGCCGGTCGCCGCTGACCGAGCCGAACTGTTCCAGCATGCCCTGCAGGCCTCGGAACAGCGAGAGGTCGACGTTCATGCACAAGGCCGCCACGTACTTGCCGGTGGAGTCCTTGATGCCGATGGAGGTGCTCTTGACCTGGCGGCCGTCGGCGAACTGGTTCTGGTAGTTGGCGATCACCTGCGGGTACTCGGGATCGGCGATCCGCGCCAGGCCCAGCTCGGTGGCCGGGTCACCCGGTTGACGCCCGGAGAGGTTGTTGTGGATGGCCATGATTGCGTGCTGCGGGTCGCGCAGGTCGTGCAGCACGACCTCGCAAAACGGGCTGAAGGTTTTGCTCAGGCCTTCGGCAATCTGTTCGAGTTGGCTGATCAAGGCGGCTTGTTCGGGAGTGTGTTTTTTCATTCAGACAACATATCCAGTAGTGGATAGGCCGTCAATTTGGCTTTTTGCGGTGTGCATGGTGGATAGCCTGAAGGCCTTACTGGGTGTGGGCTGATATCTTGGGCGTTAGCTTGATCGGGGTCATATCCGTTATTTAGGTAACGGCAGCTTATGGTTCCGCTCTTACAGCCATCCCTTTCAAGGTCTGCGTTTAAAAGTCCGTTTAAGGCCATGTTTAAGTACGTTTATCCGACTTGGCCGCCTTAAGCACCCTAGCTGTTGAGACATGCGCCCGTGCTGCCTTACCTTCCAGCCACTCCTTGGGCTTGGCTACTTTGGGGCCACGAGGGCTTTTTGCTACGGACTTAGGTTTGATCATCCTTGCCAGGGCCAGCAATCGCTCTGCCAGCCCTTGCGGAGTCTTTTCAAGAGGGAAATTTTCCGCAGGCAATGCGATCTGCAAGCCTTGATAATCACTGCGAACATGCACCGCCAAATGGAAAATCGAAACCTGCCAACCCTCTGGCTGCGTTTCGCGGTGCGCCTGCTCAACGCTACGCTTGAGAACCGACAAAACGTTGTAAGCCAGGACCGCCGAGGCAAAGCCCAATAGCGCGGCTTTCGGGCTGCCAAGGCCTGTAATTTCACTGTCCAGTACCGACTCAAGGCGCTGAAACATTCCCTCGATACTCCAGCGATGACGGTATAAATCGGCTATCTGCCGGGCACCGATGGTGTCGGGCAAATTGCTCCAGAACCACATCACCAAATCACCTGAGTCATTCGCCGTTTGCAGGCTCAACTCAACACGTCGCCAGCGGCGGCCACCCTTCACTTCGATGATTTGTTCGCGAACGGTTCCGCTATCGACCGTCCCTGAGTCTTGCCACTCACTTTCCTGGACCAGGCGTGGATGCTTACTGGGTTGGCGAACGATGAACGAAGCCCCCGTGTCCTCGCAGGCTTGCAGGATGGGCAGCGTGCAATAGAGCCGGTCAGCCATCCACAACTGGCCCGCGCATGCGCGGGCCAGCAGCGGTAAAACACTGACTCGCTCACTGGCGTAGGCATCTTCCCACGGCTGAAGATCAACGACTAAATCCAGATCCGGATCGTAGGCAACTACTGAAAATCCTGGGCGCGCTGCGCCGCGCTCATTGCGCAGAGCGCCTAGACGTTTTTCAGTGGCCGGCAAGTGGTTGCCATCCACAATACGCAACTGCCAGCCGGGCAGGATCGATGAATGGCCGAGCGTTTCGACGGTTGGTATCAAACGCTCGGCACTGCCCGAAATGAGGGCGCGAAGCAGCTCGGGTTCGGTTCGCTTGATCTTGTCATAGAGTGCCGAAACACTGACCGAAAGGCCCTCCATCTTGCGCGCCGCCGCGTGCAACGACGGCCTCAAGCCCAATGAAACAAGGGACATCAGCTCAACAACGGTTGAAAACAAAAGCTCACGTGAGTACTGCCGTTGGCGGTGATCATCGAACACCTTGTCAACCCAAGCGGCATCTACTGCCTGCTCTAATATCAACTTGGTCATGACGCTGGCCGGAGCCTGTTTTTCAAACCGTTCTAAAACCTTTTCCCACATAGTTTCGTCGTCCTGACTGGATTGGTTAGGGGATTTTAAACCAAGACCTTGAAAGGGATGGCTGTAAGAGCGAAACCATAGGTGGCCGTTACCTAAATAACGGATATACACCCATACCAAGAGAGTATCAAACCATACCAACCCGATATTAGACGAAAGCAAAACCAGCAGAGGAAACTACCCACAATTACAAAAATACCTAAAGAGTATAAAAAATGCCCACCCACTCCTCCTGGATCGTACTGTCCATCACCGGCCTGTACATGCTCAGCCTGGCACTGATCAGCTACGGCGTTCGCCGCCACTCCCGCAGCGCCACCAACTACACCACCGGCGGCGGCCACTTCCCGGCGTTCCTGATCGGCTTCCTGATGCTCTCGGAATTCATCGGCACCGCGGTCAGCATCGGCACCGCTCAAACCGGTTTCAAGGTGGGCATCTCCGCCGCATGGAACCTGTTCGCCCTGGCCCTCGGCTTCGTACTCTTCGCCTGGCTACTGGCCCGCAAATACAAGGACCTGGGCGACAACACCATCTCCGGCGTACTCGCGCGCAACTACGGCCAACGCACCCGCTTCGCCACCTCGATCATCACCATCTTTGCCCTGGAAATCGTCGCCGTCTCGATCTACGCCAGTGGCGGCGCCGTATTAGCCAGCGTAATGCAAGTGGACCGGACCCTGGCGATCGTGATCGTCGGCGTGGTCTCGGTGGCGTACGTGAGCATCGGCGGCATGCGCTCGGTGATCTACACCAACTTCGTCCACGCCGCCCTGAAATACCTGGGCGTCGGCCTGGCACTGTGGTTTGGCTTGAAGCAGGTGGGCGGCATCGGCCAGTTGCAAGCGCAATTGCCCGCCAGCATGTTTGACTGGACCACCGTGGGCTGGGGCCAGATCATCGCCTGGATGATCGCCGGTATCGGTTCAATCTTCTCCACCCAATACGTGATTCAGGCGGTGAACACCGTCAGCCATGCAGGCAAGGCCCAGCGTGCGTGTTTCTACGTGGCGGTGCTGATGGTGCCGTTCGGCATCGGCGCGGCATTGATCGGGATGTGCAGCGCAGTGCTGTTCCCCAATGTCGATTCCCTGCAAGCCTTCCCCACCCTGATCGCCAGCATGGACCAACTGACGGCCGGCCTGGTGGTGGCAGGCCTTGCAGGCTCGCTGTTCGGCACCATTTCAGCGGTGAGCATGGGCTCGGCGACGTTGCTGTTGCGGGACTTCTACGAGCCGTGGTTCAACCCGGAAAAAAGCGACGCCAAGTCCCTGCGCTTCGTGCGCCTGGCGACCATCGCCGTCGGCCTGTTGCCGATCGCTCTGGCGCTGACCTCGGACAAGGTGCTGATGATCGCCTTCCTCGGCAAGGCGTTGCGCGCCTCCCTGGCGGTGCTGGTGTTGATGGTGTTCTACGCGCCGAAATTCGGCACGGCGGCCGGGGCATTCCTGAGCATCATTGCCTCGTTGCTGGCCACCGTGGGCTGGTTCCTCGCCGGTAATCCATGGGGCATCGACAACGCTTACATCGCCCTGTTCACGCCGCTGATCATCATGGGCATCAGCCATGTGACACGCCGCAAGACACCGGCCGAACCGCTGGTGGCAGCCACAAGCTGAGGTAGGATGGCAGCCCAACCAATAAGGAAGTTGTGAAATGCTGCCGATCCGCACCCCGTTGATCCTGCACCCCGGCTTGTCCACCGCTACCCGGCGGGTCTGGCTGAAGCTCGAGAACCTGCAACCCTGTGGCTCGTTCAAGTTGCGCGGGATGACCACGTTGTGTGCCTACGCGGCCAGCCAGGGCAAGACCACCGTGGTGTGCCCCTCCGGCGGTAATGCCGGGTTGGCGACGGCCTTTGCGGCGCGGAGCTTGGGGTTGCAGGCGCGAATCGTGGTGCCCTCCACCACCCCCGAAGCCACCCGTGCGCGCATCCGCCAGGCTGGGGCCGAGGTGGTGGTGCACGGTGATCTGTGGGATCAATCCAACGAACTGGCCCTGCAACTCGCCGAAGCACCGGACGCGTTGTATGTGCCGGCCTTTGATCACCCGTTGTTGTGGGAAGGTCACAGCAGCATGATCGACGAGATTCTCGAAGACTGCCCGCAGGTGGGCGCCATCGTGACGTCGGTGGGTGGCGGTGGATTGCTCGCGGGTGTATTGACCGGGCTGGAACGCCATGGGCGATTCGACTGCAAAGTGATTGCGTGCGAAACGGCGGGCGCGGCTTCGTTTGCGGCCGCAGTGGAAGCTGGAAAACCGGTGCGGCTGGCGAAGATCGATACCGTGGCCAAATCGTTGGCGGCAACCCAGGTGGCGGCGTGGCCGGTTGAGCATATCGGCCGGTTTGCCCATCAGTGCGTGGTGTTGAGCGATGCCGACGCGATGATGGGCGTGGCGCGGTATGCCGATGATCTCAGGCAGTTGGTGGAACCCGCGTGTGGGGTTTCGTTGGCCGTGGCTTATTTGGAGCATGCCGCGATTGCCGGGGTTGAGGATGTGGTGGTGATTGTGTGTGGTGGGGTGAGCATCAGTGCGGAAACGGTTGCTCAGTGGCAGAACACGGTCTCTCTATGATCGTTCCCACGCTCCGCGTGGGAACGCCGCCCTGGACGCTCCGCGTCTGCTCTTGAAGTCGTGACGCGGAGCGTCACAGGATGCATTCCCACGCAGAGCGTGGGAACGATCAATTCAGGCATCCTGCAGGATCAGATCCGCGCCCTTCTCCGCCACCATCAACACCGCCGCATGGGTATTGCCTGAGGTCACGTTGGGGAAAATCGATGCATCGACAATCCGCAGTCCTTGCATGCCGTGCACCTTCAGGCGCTTGTCCACCACCGACACCTGCGGGTCCGAACCCATGGCGCACGAGCCGCACAGGTGATAGATCGAGCCGCTGTTCTCGCGGAAGTACTGCAACATTTGCTCGTTGGTTTCCACCGCCACACCTGGCAACACTTCAGCCACCGTCACGCCCTTGAGCGCCGGTGCCTGCATGATCTTGCGCATCAGCCGGCTACCCTGGATCACCTCGTCGATGTCCTTCTGGGTACTCAGGTAGTTGGGGTCGATCAAGGCCGCATCCCGTGGGTTTTTCGAGGCGATGCGAATCGTCCCGCGGCTGGTGGGCCGGCACGGGTTGAAGCACAGCAGGAAGCCTGAATACGGCTCGGGCTTGAGGCTGGCCTTGTTGTTTTTCGGGATCTGGTACGACAGCGGGTTGAAGTACAGCTGCAGGTTCGGATGCGCCTGTTCAGCATTACCGCGAAAGAACCCGCCAGCCTGGTTGACGCTCATGGCCAGCGCGCCCTTGCGGGTCAGCAGGTATTTGAGGCCCAGTTTGAACTGGCCGAACAGCGAGCTGAGCTGGTCGTTCAAGGTCGGGATATTGGCCTTGTAGTAATAGCTGGCGCACAGATGGTCCTGCAGGTTCTGCCCCACCGCCGGCAGGTGCTTAACCAGCGGGATGTTGTGTTCGGCAAGCAGTTGCTTGTCCGCCACTCCCGAGAGTTGCAGGATCTTCGGCGTATCCACCGCACCGGCACACAGGATCACTTCCTTGCGCGCGGTAAAGGTCCGCACCACGCCGTGCTGGGTCACGCTGATGCCGGTGGCGCGCTGCTGGTCGTCGAACAGCACACGGTCTACCAGTGCATGCAATTCGACGGTCAGGTTCGGCCTACCCAACGCCGGATGCAGGTGCGCAAAGCTGCTGGAGCAGCGCTCGCCGTTGCGGGTGTTGACGTCGTAGAGGCCCGCGCCTTCGAAGTTCGGCCCGTTGAAGTCATCGCTCAGGCCATAGCCCAATTGCTCGCAGCCCTTGAGGAACACGTCGCAGATGGCGTGGGTCTGGCCCTTCATCGGGGTGATGCTGATGGGGCCGCTGCTGCCGTGGTATTCAGTGTCGCCCAGAGGGTGGTTTTCGAGCTTGCGGAAGTACGGCAGCACGTCCTTGAAGCCCCAACCGTCGTTGCCATTGGCTGCCCAGTCATTGAAGTCATGGGCCTGGCCGCGCACGTAGATCATGGCGTTGATCGAGCCGGAACCGCCTTGCACTTTGCCCCGTGGGGCATAGATGGCGCGGTCGGCCAGCTGTTTTTGCGGCTGGCTGTAGTACATCCAGTTGAAGGTCGGGTTGTAGTACATCTTGGCGAAACCGACCGGAATCTTGAACCACCAGGAACTGTCCTTGCCGCCGGCCTCCAGCAGCAACACCGAATGCTCGCCCGAGGCGGAGAGTCGGTTGGCCAGGACGCAACCTGCGGCGCCGGCGCCGGCGATGATGTAGTCGTATGTCATTCACGGTTACCGCATAAGTCGTTTTTTTTAGCCCTTGGCGGGCGAAGTGTCTTTCACATCAGCAGGCGTGGGCGCCATTTGCAGGTGCAGGCGTTCGCCGGTGTATGGCGTGTGCTTGCGCACCACGTCCATGTTCAGCTCCACCCCAAGGCCTGGCTCGGTGGACGGGATGATGTAGCCGTCCTCCCATTGCAACGGCTTGGTCAGCACTTCGGCATGGAAGCCGCCCCAGGTCATGATGCTTTCCTGGATCAGAAAGTTCGGCGTGCACGTGGCCAACTGGAAACTCGCCGCCGCGCCAATCGGGCCGTTGTACAGATGCGGGGCGATCTGCGCGTAGTAGGCCTCGGCCATGCTTGCGATTTTCTTGGCTTCCAGCAGGCCGCCACAACGGGCCACGTTCATTTGCAGGATCGACGCACCGCCCGCCTGCAGGAGCTTGAAGAACTCGTACTTGGTGGTCAGCCGCTCTCCGGTGGCGATGGGGATGCTGGTCTTGGCCGCGACCTGGGCCATGGCCTCTTCCTGGCCCGGTGGCACCGGCTCTTCGAACCACAGCGGGTCGTATTTCTCCAGACGCTTGGCCAGGCGGATCGCCGACGACGGCACCATCTGCCCGTGGGTGCCAAACAGCAAGTCGCACTTGTCCCCCACCGCTTCGCGGATCTTGCGGCAGAAGGTTTCGCAGCGCTCCAGCACTTCCAGGGAAATCTGGTGGCCGGAGTACGCGGTGTAAGGCCCGGCCGGGTCGAACTTCACGGCGGTAAAGCCTTTGTTCATGTTCTCGACGGCGCACTCGGCAGCCAGGTCCGGGTCGTCGTAGTCGTACTCGCCCTGGCTGTTGACCGGGTACAGGTAGGTGTAGGAACGCAGGCGCTCGTTGACCTTGCCCCCCAGCAACTCGTAGACCGGCTTGTTAGCGGCCTTGCCGATGATGTCCCAGCAGGCCATTTCCAGGCCGCTGACCACGCCCATCATGGTCAGGTCGGGGCGCTGGGTGAACCCGCTGGAATACGCCTGGCGGAAAAAACGCTCGATGTGGTGCGGGTCGTGGTTGAGCAGGTAGCGCTCAAACACATCCTCAATGATCGGCAGCATCGCCTTGGGCCCGAAAGTGGCGGCGTAGATCTCGCCCGCGCCTTCAATGCCGCAGTCGGTTTTCAGTTTGACGAACAGCCAGTACATCCCACCGATGTGCGGTGGCGGTACGGCAACAATATGGGTTTCAAGGGCGACGATTTTCATCTCAGGCACCTGTCTGGTTGAATTTTTTACGATTGATTCGAGCGCGCAGGGTCAGGGCCGCGAGGGTCCCGAGCACGCCGATGAAGGCGATGTAGCCGAAGTACAGGTTGTAGCCGACCTGCCCCGGGTAGGTGTCGGTGAGGTAGCCATTGATCAGCGGAATAAAGGTGTCCGGCAGGTAACCCACCACCGAGACGATACCGATGGCCAACCCGGTGATGCGCAGCGGGATGTTGCAACTGTCGAGGATCGCCCAGTACAGGCCGCGAATCGCGTAGGTCATCAGCCCGATAAAGATCACCGTGCCGATCAGCAAGCCGAGGCTGCCAATGGCCGGGAACACGATCAGGCCGACCATCGCCAGGGTCACCAGCACCAGCGCGACGATCAGCACCGAGATGTTCGAAAACTTGTCCCCCAGCCAGCCGCCGCCGATCCCGCCGATAGGTCGCATCCACAGTTTGATGGTGGTGATGGTGCCGGCCATCACGGCGGTCAGGCCGCTGCCTTGCAGGTAGTCGGAGAAACTGTAGGTGGCCCAGAACATGTGATAACCGCAGAACACGATGGCGGTCACCAGCCACAGCTCGGGGATTTTCACCAGGGTGGTGAGGTCGGCGACCAGGTTGAACTTACCCTTCTCCACCGCGGCGGTTTCGGCCATGGATTTAGGGTCCTTGAGCAGCACCAGCACACAACCGATGGCGATGCACACGAACGAATACAGGTACACCACATGCTTGAAGCCTTCGGCGGCCGTCTGGCTGCGGGTCTCGGTGGCATAGGCAAACAGCCCCAGGGCCACGGTTGCCAGCAAGGCTTCCACCAAACCACGGCCACCGTCGAGGATGCCGAAGAAACGGCCCTGCTCACTGTGATGGGCGATCATCTTCACCCGCTTGAGCACCGAAGCCCAAAAGGTCAGGCCGGTGGTCAGGCCCCAGCAGCCGAAGATGATCATCAACCCAGTCATCGACGGTACGGTGGAGTACCAGATGCCCAGGGCCCCGGTGGCCACCAGCGAAAAGAAGATCAGGAAGCGTGGCGGCAGGCGATCGGCCAACCAGCCGCTGGGCAGGTAACTGAGCAGGAAGATCGTACCGAGCATCGAATACAGATAACCCAGCTGGCTGTGGTTGATCTGGAACACCTCGAGCATGGTGGTCTGGTAGACCTGGCGCAGGTAGAGGATCGGGTAGATCGCCCCGGCGGCCAGTACCAGCAACATCAATTGGAAGTAGCGACTGGCTTTGTCGCTTTTGGCCGCGGACACGGCATCGAAACCCTGGGCAACGGGTGCAGGCTTGGACATCTTGTAGACCTCGGGCACCCACTGTGCAGGTGCCCCGATAATTGTTTTTATTGAGGTAAAGCCGGTGGTCGGTGAATCAGTACTTCATGACCACCAAACGGGTCTGGGTGAACTCAAGCATCCCGTGCTTGCCGTCATCACCGCCCAGCCCTGAGCGTTTCCAACCGGCGTGGAAGCCCTGGTAAGGGTCGGCCGGGGTGCGATTGACGTACAACTCGCCGGCCTCAATGGCGTTGGCGACTTTCATGGCCGTGCGGTAGTTCTCGGTGTAGAGCACCGACGACAGGCCGAACTGGTGGTCGTTGGCCATGGCCAGCGCTTCGTCGATGTCGCGGTACTTGAGCACCGGCAGCACCGGGCCGAAGATTTCTTCCTGGATGATTTCCATGTCCTGGCGGCAGCCGCTGAGCAGCGTCGGCGGGTAGAAATGGCCCGGGCCTTCGGGGAGTACGCCGCCTGCTTCCAGTACAGCACCGTCGGCGATGGCGCGCTGGACCATGGCATGAATATTCTGCTGCGAACTGGCGTTGACCAGCGGGCCCATCAGGCCTGCGTCCGTGGCACGGTCACCGAATTTGACGGCACTGATCTTGGTCTTGAGCAGAGCCAGGAATTGGTCGTAGACGCTTTCCTGCACGTACACCCGCTCGACCGCCGTGCACAACTGGCCGCAGTGGGTGGTCTTGGACGCGATGATTGCGCTGGCGGCCTGTTCAAGGTCGGCGTCGGCTTCGATGATCGCCGGGGTCTTGCCGCCCAGCTCCAGGGACGGCTTGGCGATGTTGGCCTTGCAGTAGTCGAGGACGATGCGCCCGGCGTTGACGCTGCCGGTCAGGGTAATCAGGCCCACGGCCTTGTGGGTGCACAGGGCGGCGGCGGTGGCGTGGTCCATGGTCAGGATATTGATCACACCGGCCGGCATGCCCGACTGCTCGACCGCACGGGCGATTTCAAAGGCGGACAACGGCGTGTTGTTGCTTGGGCGCACCACCACGGTGTTGCCGGCAATCAGCGCCGGGGCGATTTTGCGCAGCAGGGTGTAGACCGGGTAGTTGAACGGAATCAGGCAAGCCACCACGCCAATGGGCTCGCGCTGCAGGAACAGGTTTTCGTCCGGGGTGTCGCTGGGGATGATTTCGCCTTCAATGCGGCGCGCCCATTCAGCGTGGTAGCGGGTGATCTGGGCGGCGTAGCGGGCTTCGTTGCTGGCGTCGTCGAGGCTTTTGCCGGATTCGCTGGCAAGCGCCTTGCCTATGCTTTCAGCGCAGGTTTCGAGGGCGTCGGCGAACGCCCGCAGGTGTTCGGCGCGCTGGATGCTGGTGAGTTTGCCCCAGGTCTTTTGCGCGGTAGCGGCGGCCTCGACAGCAGCAGTGGCCTCATCAGGTGTGGCGGCGGAGACCAGGCCGACCTGAGCCTCGGTCGCGGGGTTGTAGACCGCGATCTGGGCGGTGCTGGCAGGTTCGGCGAAGTGGCCGTTGAAAAAGTTGCGCTCGATTTGCATGTGGTTTTTTGCCCAATCGTTGTTGTTTTGCGAGTGACTTGCAGTTTTGTCATTGGGCGGGGGTTGGACAAATGATTTATTGACGGGGGTAACGTGCAAAAAACGCAGGTTAGTGGCTGATCCGTATTAATGACCCGGGTCTGAGTCTGTATTGTTCTGCCCATACTTCCTACAGTGCCGCCCACTTGGAACCGTGGGAGGACTAAGCATGCAACCACCATCAACCGCACAGGCCTACAACTACAAGGTCGTGCGTCAATTCGTCATTGCAACCATCGTTTGGGGCGTGGTCGGCATGGCCATGGGCGTGTGGATCGCCTCGCAACTGGTCTGGCCGGAAATGAACCTCGACCTGCCGTGGACCACCTTCGGCCGCCTGCGCCCGCTGCACACCAGCCTGGTGATTTTCGGCTTTGCCGGCAGCGCGCAATTCGCCGCCAGCTACTACGCAGTACAGCGCACCTGCCAGGTGCGGCTGTACTCGGACAAGCTCGCCGCCTTTACCTTTTGGGGCTGGCAGTCGGTGATCGTGATCATGTTGGTCAGCCTGCCCCTGGGCTACACCACCACCAAGGAATACGCCGAGATCGAGTTCACCGGCGCCGTGTGGATGACCGTGGTGTGGGTGGCTTATGCCATCGTGTTTTTCACCACGGTGGTGCAACGCAAGACCCAGCATATCTATGTCGGCAACTGGTTCTTTGGTGCGTTTATCGTGGTGATCGCGATGCTGCACGTGGTCAATCACCTGTCGATCCCGGTGGACTGGTTCAAGTCCTACCCGGTGTACTCCGGCGCCACTGATGCCATGGTGCAGTGGTGGTACGGGCACAACGCGGTGGGTTTCTTCCTGACCACCGGTTTCCTGGGGATGATGTATTACTTCGTGCCCAAGCAAGTCGGGCGGCCGGTGTATTCCTATCGTTTGTCCATCGTGCACTTCTGGGCGTTGATCACCCTGTACATCTGGGCCGGCCCGCACCACTTGCACTACACCGCGCTGCCGGACTGGGCGCAGTCCCTGGGCATGGCGATGTCGCTGATCCTGCTGGCGCCCAGCTGGGGCGGGATGATCAACGGCATGATGACGCTTTCCGGGGCCTGGCATAAATTGCGCACCGACCCGATCCTGCGTTTCCTGGTGCTGTCGCTGGCGTTCTACGGGATGTCGACGTTTGAAGGGCCGATGATGGCGATCAAGACCGTCAACGCCCTGTCCCACTACACCGACTGGACCATTGGCCACGTCCACGCCGGGGCCTTGGGCTGGGTGGCGATGATCACGTTTGGCTCGCTGTACCACATGATCCCGAAAATATTCGGGCGCGTGCAGATGCACAGTGTGGGGCTGATCAATATGCACTTCTGGCTGGCGACCATTGGCACGGTGCTGTACATCGCATCGATGTGGGTCAACGGCATCACCCAGGGCTTGATGTGGCGGGCGGTGAACGATGACGGCACCCTCACCTACTCCTTTGTGGAAGCCTTGCAGGCCAGCCATCCGGGGTTTGTGGTGCGCTTTGTCGGCGGGGTGTTCTTCCTCAGCGGCATGTTGCTGATGGCGTACAACACTTGGCGCACGGTGCGCGTGGCGGATCTGAAGGTGGCGCAGCTTGAAGCGCAGATCGCCTGATGTGGGAGATAGCGCTGAACCTGGCGGCGGTGATTGGCCTGTATGGCGCGGTGGAGTATTGCTTGCGGGGCCAGTCGAAGGAGAGCCTGGATGAGGCCAGCCTGATGCCGTTTGCCGATGACCCGGAGGTGGCGCGGCGGGTGGAGTTGGCCACGGGCAAGCGGGTCAACGCGGTGGCGCCGGAAGCAGCAAAACCCGGCTGGGGCAATGTAGATATCTGATAAAGGAATGCGGTCAGTGTGTGAGCTGGCTTGCCTGCGATGGCATCACCGTGGTGTTTCTGAAGCACCGAGTTGCCTGCATCGCCGGCAAGCCAGCTCCTACAATCATCCGCGTTCGCGGGGAATCAGGCTCTGCAACTGCAAGGCCAGGAAGTTGGCATCGAAACCGAAGGTGTCCGGATCTTTCAGGCCGTTGGTTTTCTTCCACAACCAATCGTTTTTCCCCGGCAGCAGCACCAGGGAAATACTGCCGTAGCGGGCGGCGGTCAAGCCCATCACCGACAACGAAATCAACCCACCGGCGCCCATCACATCCGGCACGAACTCCACCGGTTTGCCGGCGATATGGATGGTCAGTTTCTCGGTCTTGAAGGTGGAGGTCTCCACCGGCACGCTAGGGCCGGAAGCCACGTACGCCTCGCGCTGCACTTCCAGCAAGCCGACGGTCTTCACCGGTTCCAGCCACTGCTCGATCTGGTCGAACAAGTCGACGATCTTCTGCGCCCAATGGGCCGACTGCACTTCGAACTGCTGCTTCTTGTGGGCTTCGCTGTCGGCGTAATGACGCAGCATCTCGCCCAGTTGTTGTACATCGTCCATTGCCGTGTTCCTTGGGTGACCCATGTTGCGAACCTTGATCATGGCAGATGCCGCACGCTGGCGTATGACTAAAGCGCGTCGCTTGGGTAATGTGGTGCCCTCGCCCGTCCAATTCAGGAGCATCGCATGCGCACCATCGGCCTTATCGGCGGCATGAGCTGGGAGTCCAGCGCCGAGTATTACCGCATCATCAACCAAAGTGCGCGCGACCAGCTCGGCCCCCTGCGTTCGGCACAACTGTTGATGTACAGCGTCGACTTCGGCCCGGTGGAGCAGGCCCAGCACGCCGGGCGCTGGGATGACGCCGCACTGATCCTCGAAGACGCAGCCCGCCGCCTGCAAGCCGGTGGCGCCGAATGCATCGTGCTGTGTACCAACACCATGCACCTGGTGGCGCCGCGCATTGAAGCGGCAGTGTCGATACCGTTTCTGCATATTGCAGACGCCGCCGGCGCAGCGGCCGTGGATGCCGGCACTCTGACGGTGGGCCTGCTGGGCACCGCATTTACCATGGAGCAGGAGTTTCTCAAGTCGCGTTTGGCCGCCCAAGGGCTGACCGTGCTGGTGCCGGACGCGGAAGAGCGCCAGGCCGTGCACCGGATCATCTATGAGGAATTGTGTGTCGGGGTGATCAGCGACGCATCGCGTGAGGTGTACCAACGGGTGATCGAGTCCCTGGCGGCGCGTGGCGCCCAGGCCATCATCCTTGGCTGCACGGAAATCAGTCTGTTGATCAAGCCGCAGCACAGCGACCTGCCACTGCTGGACACCACCGAGCTGCATGCGCAGGCTGCGGTGGCGTTTGCCTTGCAGGACGACTAGGCAGGCTTGCGGATGCGCGCCATGGTCAGGGTGTCGACGAATGCGCCGTCACGCACGGCGTAATCGCGCAGCAGGCCTTCGGTCTCGAAGCCGAACTTGTGGTACAGGCGGTGGGCGGCTTCGTTGTCGGCGTACACCGTCAGTTCCACCCGGTGCAGGTTCATCCAGTTATCCGCCACCTCCAGCGCCGCACTCAGCAGCCGGGAGCCCACGCCCTTGCCCTGCCAGGCGGTGGCCACGCCCATGCCGAATGAACCGACATGGCTGCGGCGCACACGGGAATATTGCTCAAGCCCCAGGTTGCCAATCACTTCACCCGCATGCACGGCCACCAGTTGTAGCCGCCGTTCATCCCCGGGTGCCAGGCGTGCGCGCCAGGCCTCGATCGACTGGAAAGGCATTTGCAGCACCTGACGGCAGACAGCCGGGTCGTTGTAGAGCGCAGCGACGCCGTCAAGGTGGGCCTCGGTGAAGCGCGTGATCACGATTTTGGGTTCAGGTGTGTGCATGGTGTTTCATCCTTTGAAAACACATGGCGGGCCAGTGTAGGCGGCAAAGCCTCAGGATGGCGAGCCCAGCACCGCAATTATCGGGGCCGCGCAGCAACCAGTTTCCAGACCCGGGCGATGTCCGAGGCGCGCTCGCGCAACAGGCGCGGCGCCTCGCTGCAGGCCTGTTCCAGGGTAGTCGGGCCGGACGGCAAGGCGAACGCGGCATCCACACCGTGGGCGTACATCTGCTCGTAGCCATCACCCAAGGTGCCGGCGATCACAATCACTGGCACGTTGTACTGTTTGGCGATCCGCGCGACGCCAAACGGGGTTTTGCCCCGCAGGGTCTGGGCGTCGAAGCGGCCTTCGCCGGTGATGACCAGGTCAGCGCCACGCACGGCCTTTTCGAGCCCCACCAGCTCGGCGACCACTTCAACCCCTGCACGAAACTGTGCGCCAAGGAACGCCTTGGCGGCAAAGCCCAGGCCGCCGGCGGCGCCGCTGCCGGGTTCGTCGCGTACATCTTTGGGCAAGACCTTGGCGCAGTGATCGGCGAAATGGCCGAGGGCGGCATCCAGTTGTTCGACTTGCTGGGGATTGGCGCCTTTTTGCGGGCCGAAAATCGCCGAGGCACCGTGGGGGCCGCACAGTGGATTGTTCACGTCGGCGGCAATTTCGAAGCGCACCTGGGCCAGGCGTGGGTCCAGTTGCTCAAGGCTGATGCGCGACAGCTTGGCCAGCGCCAGGCCGCCCAGGGGCAATGCAGCCTCTTCGGCATCAAGCAATTGCACACCGAGAGCCAGCATCGCCCCCGCCCCTCCATCGTTGGTGGCGCTGCCGCCAATGGCCAGGATGATGCGTTGGGCGCCGGCATCCAGGGCGGCGCGGATCAGCTCGCCAGTGCCGAAGGTGCTGCTGGAACACGCATCTCGCTGACCCGGTGGCACGAGTTGCAGACCGCTGGCCTCGGCCATTTCGATGATTGCGGTGTGGCTCTCGGCCAGCCAGCCCCAATGCGCGTCGACACTGCCACCCAATGGCCCTTGCACACGGTTGGTGCGCAACTCGCCCTGGCAGGCGGCGAGTACCGACTCCACCGTGCCCTCACCACCGTCCGCCATCGGGCACTTGATCAGCTCGGCGTCGGGCCACACGCTGGCCAACCCCTCGGCAATGGCATTCGCCACGCCTTCAGCACTCAGGCTGTCCTTGAACGAATCGGGGGCGATGATGATTTTCATGGGCTTTCTCCGGTTTTTATAACGCCCATGCTGCCAGTTGGCACCGGCAATAACGCCGGTCCATTGCACAAGAGTGGCTGGGGTTTGTTGTTCATTTCGACAAAGCCTGCGGCAATAGCTGTACGCCCAGGTACAACGCAAGCATGCCATCGAGGGTCAACGGGTCGACGCCGCTCAACTCGGCGATGCGCTCCATGCGATAGCGCAGGCTGTTGCGGTGAATGCCCAGGGCATCGGCGCAGGCCTGGCTTTGGCCGTCGTGATCGCACCAACTGCGCAGGGTCGCCAGCAACTGGCCGTTGCTGTCCTTGACCAGTACCTTGCGCAGCGGGTTGAGCAGTTCGTCGAGGGCGTCGTCGTTGCGGTGGCGCCAGAGCATTACCGGCAGGCGGTAGCGATTGAGGGTCAGCAACCGCGATTCGGGCAGCACATCACGGCCATAGGCAAGCAGATCGCCGACCCGCCGGTAGCAACGGCGTAGCCCGGGCAGGCCGTCTGCTTGCCCGCCGACGGCGACCCGCAGGATGTTCCAGCCCAGGCCGTCGAGTTTTTCCAGCAGGCGCGGGTTGTCGACTTGCACCGACGCCGGTCGGCACCACAGCAGGGAAAACTGTGCGGAGCTGACGCACCAGCTGTCCGGGTAGCGCGAGGTCAGCCAGGTGCTCAAGGCTTCCGCCGACTGGCCGCTGCCCAGTTCAAACAGGTACGGCGTACGTGCCATCTGCGGTTTGAGGCCCAGCTGCTGCGCTTCATCCACCAGCCGCGGCGAGTCGCCGGTCTCGGCCAGAAGGAGCGCCAGCAGGTCATCGCAACGCTGGCGCCGCCATTGCTGCTCGGCCTGCTGGTGACGCTGGCTCACCAGCATTTCGGCGGTCATGCGTACGAGTTGCGCATAGGTACGCAGCAATTCCGGCTCACCGGTAATGCCCAGCACGCCGATCAGGCGCTGGTCGTGCAGCAGCGGCAGATTGATCCCGGGTTGCACGCCCTTGAGGTGCTTGGCGGTCTGGCTGTCGATCTCCACCACGCGCACATTCGCCAGCACCAACTGCGCGCCTTCGTGGCGGGTGTTGATCCGCTCGGGTTCGCCGCTGCCGAGGATCAGGCCCTGGCTGTCCATGACGTTGACGTTATAGGGCAGGATCGCCATGGTGCGATTGACGATATCCTGCGCCAAGTCATGATCCAGCTCGAACATGGGGCTAAATTCCTGAAAAAACCGGTTGTTCATAGGCACAGCGCAAACGATGCTTGACTGTGCGCGAGCACAAAGACATCACCCCTTGAGGTGGTCGAGACTCATTGGGCGATCAACGTTACCCTCGCATCGCGAAAAATCATAATAAAGAGAGACTGCCATGTCACAGAGCGCCGCTGTTACCCAGGCCACCGATGACGATAAAAACGCCGTATACAAGCGCATCACCCTGCGCCTGATCCCCTTCATTTTCATCTGCTACCTGTTCAACTACCTCGACCGCGTCAACGTCGGCTTTGCCAAGTTGCAGATGCTCGACGACCTGAAATTCAGCGAGACCGTGTACGGCCTCGGTGCCGGGATCTTCTTTATCGGCTACGTGCTGTGCGGCGTGCCGAGCAACCTGGCGTTGACCAAATTTGGTCCACGGCGCTGGATTGCGCTGATGATGATCGTTTGGGGCACCCTGTCCACCTGCCTGCTGTTCGTCAGCACGCCAACGCACTTCTATGGTTTGCGCCTGCTGACCGGTGCCGCCGAAGCCGGGTTCTTCCCGGGCGTGGTGCTGTACCTCTCGCAGTGGTTCCCGACCTTCCGCCGTGGGCGGATCATGGCGCTGTTCATGTCGGCGATTCCGGTGTCCGGCCTGCTGGGCAGCCCGTTCTCCGGCTGGATCCTCAACCACTTCGCCGCCGGCCAAGGCGGGCTTGCGGGCTGGCAGTGGATGTTCCTGCTGCAAGGCGTGCCGACGGTGATCCTCGGTGCCCTCGCCTACTTCCTGCTCAGCGACAGCTTTGCCAACGCCAAGTGGCTCACGCCCCATGAGCGCGCGGTGCTGGAAGCCGACCAGGCCACCGACCTGGCCAACAAACCGAAGACCACCAGCGACTCGCTGCTGGAAGTGTTCAAGAACCCGGCCATCTGGGCATTCGGCCTGATCTACTTCTGCATCCAGAGCGGTGTGTACGCCATCAACTTCTGGCTGCCATCGATCATCAAGAACATGGGCTTCAGCGATAACCTGGTAATTGGCTGGCTGAGTGCGATCCCGTACCTGCTGGCGGCGGTGTTCATGTTGCTGGTGGGCCGCTCTGCCGACCTGCGCAAGGAGCGTCGCTGGCACTTGGTGGTGCCGATGTTGATGGGCGCGATCGGGCTGGTGATTGCGGTGAACTTTGCAACCACCCCGGCCATTGCGATCCTTGGCCTGACCATCGCCACCATGGGCGCCCTTACCGGCCTGCCGATGTTCTGGCCGGTGCCCACCGCCATGCTCAGCGCAGGTGCGGCAGCGGGTGGTTTGGCGTTGATCAACTCCATGGGCCAGATGGCGGGTTTCCTCAGCCCGTATATCGTCGGGTTTGTGAAGGACGCCACCGGGTCTACGGACATTGCGCTGTACCTGCTGGCGGCAGTGATCGTCGCGGGCAGTGTGTTGGCGTTGCGCATGACGCGCACACTCAAGGGCTGACATCAGGGTAGACCGGTACCGTCGATCTCCATGACGGCGCCGGTGTTTTTATAGCTAAAGTACCGCCGGAAACCCGTCTTAACCTGAACGCCAAAGCCAAGTAACAAACAGGCTACAAACCTTACCTAACCTTTACTCTGGCGCCGCGTCATCCCCTCAAAAAGTGCTGTCTGAAACGTATGCCCGGGAATATTATTAAAACCGGTTCGATGCATAGGTAGAGGACTTGTCATGATCAGTCGACTCTCAAAAATGAAAGTAGCCATCGTGCTTATTGCCACCCTCGCCATCGCAGGGCAAGCAGAAGCCCGTGGTGGGTACGGCTATGGATGGGGTCACGGTGGTTACCATGGTGGTTGGGGCTGGGGTGGCCCCGCCCTGCTGGGCGCAGTGGTGGGTGGATTGGTAGTGGGCTCGGTGGTTGCGAACTCCCAGCCTCCGGTCTACGTGCAGCAACAACCGGTTTACGTGCAACCGCAGCCGGTGTACATCCAGCAACCGCCGCCGGTCTACTACCAGGCGCCGCCTCCTCCGGGCTATTACTACCCGCCGCAACCGATTCCGGCACCGCGTTATTAACGCGCGGCCCGATTACTGATAATGCAGGTCCCGCCTGAAAGCGGGACCTTTTTTATTCCGCTGCCTTTAGAGCAATCCACCGCCGTCGACATCAATCACGCTGCCAGTGATAAACCCGTTCTCCATCGCCAGTACGTACCCGGCAGCCACTTCTTCGGCCTGCCCCACTCGCCCCACCGGCAATGCCCCGCCCGCCTTGGCAAACATTGCCAGTCGCTGCTCCTCGGATAAGCCCGAATACGCCTCGGTATCGATCACCCCAGGACTCACCACATTGACCCTGCGTGGCGCCAGTTCCTTGGCCAGTTGCTTGCCCAGCGCTTCAGTGGCCGCATTGATCCCGGTCTTGATGAATTGCCCTGCAACCGTTTTGCGCCCCAACTGTCCCGACGTCAGGGTGATGCTGCCGTGCTCGGCGAGAAAGGGCAGCGCCGACTGGATCGCCCGCAGCGAACCCCAGAGTTTTACGTTGAAGTTGTCTTGCGCCAGGTTCAGGTCCGTCTCGATCAATGCCTTCGCCTGTACCGCAGGGCCTGCGGTATAGACCAGATGATCAAACGGCCCCACCGTTTCGAACAACCGCTGCAACGAGGCCGCGTCGGTCACGTCTACCTGCTCGCTGCGCATGCCGTTCTCCACGGTTGAAGACAAGCGTCGCCCGGCCAGCACCACCTGGGCGCCGCGTGCCACGGCCTGCTTGGCCACGGCGGCACCAATGCCGCTGCTACCGCCGATGACGATGATGGTTTTGCCGCTGAGGGGAGAATTCATGAAGAACTACCTGGTTGAGAAAATGAGCTTTCATCTTCCCAGCTTGGCAATCGTTGAAAAATCCCGGTAAAACGACAAGATCTTTAAAGGATTTTTACAGATGAGTTCAATCCTCGACCTTGAAGTCTTCGTGCGCACCGCCGACACCGGCAGCCTGTCCGCCGCCGCCCGTAGCCTCAGCCTGACCCCGGCGGCCGCCAGCATTGCCCTCAAGCGCCTGGAAACCCGCCTGGGCATTCGGCTGCTGGCGCGCTCCACCCGCAGCATGCGCCTGACTGAAGAAGGCCGGCGCTACCTGGACAGCGTGCGGGTGGCCCTGGAGGCGTTGTCCGAAGGCGAACAGGCGATCAAGCAACAAGGCCAAAGCCTCAGTGGTTTGCTGCAATTGGCCGCGCCCTCGGATTTCGGGCGCAATGTGCTGCTGGGCTGGCTGGATGAGTTCAAGCTCGAGCACCCGAACGTTCGCCTGCAATTGCTGCTCAACGACAGCAATGCCGACCTGTTTCGCGAAACCGTCGACATCGCCCTGCGTTTCGGCGTACCACGGGACTCCAGCCTGGTCGCGCTGCCGGTGGTGCCCGATCACACACGGGTAGCGTGTGCCAGCCCCGACTACCTCGCGCGCCACGGCACGCCACGCATCCCTCAGGACCTGGCACAGCACAGCACGCTGCGCTATATGCGCCAGGGGCGCGCGAACAACACCTGGTACTTTCGCCAGGGTGAGCTGCTGCAGGAAGTCGAGGTCAGCGGCGACTACTTGAGTGATGACGGCGAGATCGTGCGGCGTTGGGCATTGGCCGGCCATGGCATTGCTTATAAAGCGCGACTGGATATAGCCCGCGACATCAAGGCCGGACGCCTGGTGCCCTTGCTCACCGATTGGCAAGGCGAGCCGACGCCGTTCAACCTGATGTGCCCGCATCGGCTGCAAGTGTCGGAACGGGTCAAGGTACTGCACCGCTTCCTGCAACTGCGCTGCGCCGAACTATTACCGCAATAACCGTCCCAGGGCTTGTTCCAGAGCCTTGCTGTCTGGTATTGGATAGGTCTGTCTCCCCCTTTTGAGGTGTTCACGATGATTTACCGCACACTGGGCCAGTCCGGGTTGAAGGTCAGCGCACTGACCCTGGGCAGCATGATGTTTGGCGAGCAGACCAACACCGAGGATTCGCTGCGCATCATCGACAAGGCCTGGGATCAAGGCATCAATTTTATCGACACCGCCGACGTCTACACCGGCGGGCGCTCCGAGGAGATCGTCGGCGAAGCCATCGCCCGCCAGCGCCAGGATTGGGTGCTGGCCTCGAAAGTCGGCATCGGCCCGGTGGACGGACTGCCCAATCGCAGCGGCCTGAGTCGCAAGCGGATTTTCAACGCGTTGGAAGCCAGCCTGACGCGCCTCGACACCGATTACCTGGACATCTATTACCTGCACCGTGAAGACCACAACACCCCGCTGGAAGTCACGATTTCAGCGATTGGCGACTTGATCCGCGAGGGCAAGATCCGCCATTGGGGCTTGTCCAACTACCGCGGCTGGCGGATCGCCGAAGTGATCCGCGTGGCCGAGCGCCTGGGGGTGGACAAGCCAATCATCAGCCAGCCGCTGTACAACATCGTCAACCGCCAGGCCGAGGTGGAGCAGATCACCGCTGCCGCCGCCTATGGCCTGGGCGTGGTGCCTTACAGCCCACTGGCCCGTGGCGTGCTCAGCGGCAAGTATGCGCCGGACGTAACGCCTGAGGCCGGCAGCCGTGCCGGGCGCCAGGACAAGCGCATCCTGGAAACCGAATGGCGCGTTGAATCCCTGCGCATCGCCCAGCAGATCCAGCAATACACCCAGGGCCGTGGCGTGGGAATTGTTGAGTTTGCGATTGCCTGGGTGCTGAACAACTCGGCGGTCAGCTCGGCGATTGTCGGGCCGCGCACCGAGGCCCAGTGGGATGCCTACACCGGTGCGCTGGAGGTCAAGATCACGGCAGAAGATGAAGCCTTCATCGATTCGCTGGTCACCCCGGGCCATGCCTCGACGCCAGGGTTCAATGACGTGGGCCACTTTGTCTCGGGCCGAATTGCCCGGCCATAAGCACACTTTACGGGAGGAGCCGAGCGTTCCTCCCATAAACTGCCCCAAAACAGAGCAAACATCTCACCTTAAAAGCACTATATTCCCTCCCTGAAATCTCCCCTCTTTTGTATGAATCGGTTTTCGCGAGGACAGTGTGTCTAAAGGTGTTGTGTTATCGGTCTTGGCCTCGGTGTTGTTTGCCGTGATGTATTACTTCACCTCGCTGCTCACACCCTTGAGCGGTCTGGAGATCTTCGGCTGGCGGATGCTGCTGACGGTCCCCTGCATGACGGTGTTCATGATCGTCAGCGGCGAGTGGCGGCGGGTGTGGGAGTTGGTTCGGCTGGTGGCGGCCAAACCCGGGTTGATCGGCGGGTTGCTGTTGTCTTCGGCCTTGCTGGGGGTGCAGTTGTGGCTGTTCATGTGGGCACCGCTCAACGGGCGTAGCCTGGATGTCTCCCTGGGGTATTTCCTGCTGCCGTTGACCATGGTGCTGACCGGGCGCCTGGTGTATGGCGAACAATTGTCACGCCTGCAAAAGGTCGCGGTGTTTTTTGCCGGCCTCGGCGTACTTAACGAGTTGTATCAGGTCGGTGGTTTCTCTTGGGCCACGTTAGTGGTGATCATCGGTTACCCGATCTACTTCATCGTGCGCAAACGCCTGAAGACTGACCACCTGGGCGGGCTGTGGCTCGACATGGCGCTGATGTTGCCGGTGGCGTTATGGTTCGTGCAAAGCGGCGAACAGGGGTTTTCCGTGCTCGATGCCCACAAGGGCTTGTATGCCTTGATCCCGATGCTGGGCTTGATCAGTGCCTCGGCGCTGGTGTGCTACATCGTTGCCAGCCGCTTGTTGGCGTTCAGCCTGTTCGGGCTGCTCAGCTATGTGGAGCCGGTGCTGTTGCTCGGGGTCGCCTTGTTGCTGGGAGAAAGCATCAAGGCGGGAGAATGGCTGACCTATCTGCCGATCTGGCTGGCCGTGATGGTGCTGGTATACGAAGGTTTCAAGCACCTGGTTCGCCAACGTAAAGCCTGATTCCAGGCGAAAAAAAGCCCGGTCGCGGATCCCCACGACCGGGCTTTTTTACATCAACGATCAGTCAGCGGTGAGCACACCACGGCGTACCTGGTCGCGCTCGATGGATTCGAACAGCGCCTTGAAGTTACCTTCGCCGAAACCGTCATCACCCTTGCGCTGGATGAACTCGAAGAACACCGGGCCCATCAGGGTTTCCGAGAAGATCTGCAGCAGCAGGCGCTTGTCCCCCGCCACCGACGAACCGTCCAGCAGGATGCCCCGCGCTTGCAACTGGTCCACCGGCTCGCCGTGGTTTGGCAGGCGGCCTTCGAGCATCTCGTAGTAGGTGTCTGGCGGCGCAGTCATGAAGCGCATGCCGATTTTCTTCAGCGCGTCCCAGGTCTTGACCAGGTCATCGGTGAGGAACGCCACGTGCTGGATGCCCTCGCCGTTGAACTGCATCAGGAACTCTTCGATCTGCCCGGCGCCTTTGGACGACTCTTCGTTCAGCGGGATGCGGATCATGCCGTCCGGGGCGCTCATGGCCTTGGAGGTCAGGCCGGTGTACTCGCCCTTGATATCGAAGTAACGCGCCTCACGGAAGTTGAACAGTTTCTCGTAGAAGTTCGCCCAATAGACCATGCGCCCGCGGTACACGTTGTGGGTCAGGTGATCGATGACTTTCAGGCCGGCGCCCACCGGGTTGCGTTCAACGCCTTCGAGGTACACGAAGTCGATGTCATAGATCGAGCTGCCTTCGCCGAAGCGATCGATCAGGTACAGCGGTGCGCCGCCAATGCCCTTGATCGCTGGCAGGTTCAATTCCATCGGGCCGGTTTCGATATGGATGGGCTGGGCGCCCAGTTCCAGGGCCCGGTTGTAGGCCTGTTGCGAGTCTTTCACGCGAAACGCCATGCCGCACACCGACGGGCCGTGCTCGGCCGCAAAGTAGGAGGCGATGCTGTTGGGTTCATTGTTGAGGATCAGGTTGATCTCGCCCTGACGGAACAGGTGCACGTTCTTGGAACGGTGCGTCGCGACTTTGGTGAAGCCCATGATCTCGAAGATCGGCTCCAGGGTGCCCGGGGTTGGCGAAGCGAATTCGATGAATTCAAAGCCCATCAGGCCCATTGGGTTTTCGTATAGGTCTGTCATTTTCGGTGCCTCATCATTCTTGTAGTTACACATGTTTATTTGCGAGCAAGGATGAGGTCAGCGGGTGGCGCACAGGAGATACCCCGCACGCTGCGGGCGAGGAAGTCACCAAAGATGAGGGGGGACCCGAGTAGCTTCATGGTTACATCAGTCTCTTACGGGCGAGGCTTGCGTTAGCGCAAGTCCTTATTCTTGTATGCGTAAATCGATTCTACACAGCGTAAACAGATTTGTCCGTACTCTTATCAAATCCCCATTGCCCTCACCCGCGCAAGGGGTTTGTTGCACAGGTAGATGCCCAGCAGGATCACTGCCCCGCCCAGTAGCATCGGCGCGGTGAGTTGCTCGCCGAGCAGCAATGCACCGCAGATCACCGCCGTCAGCGGATTGAGAGCGATGAACACACCCGCCCGGGTGGCGCCGATGCGACGCAAGCCGTCGTAGTAACCGATGTAGGCCAGCGCCGAGCCCAGCACGCCGAGGTACAACAAGCTCGTCAGTTGGGGCAGATCAATCGCGCCCAACGCCGCCACGCTCAACCGCCCCGTCACCAGCGTGGTGATCGTCAGCATCAGCGTGCCCAACAGGATCGACCAGGTCACGGTTTGCAACGGCCCCAGGCTTTGGTTGAGGCTGCGAGAGAACAGCGAATACACGCCCCACCCCACCACGCAGCCAAAGATCAACAGATCACCGATCCAGGCATGCGCGCCGCCCTGCAACAGCTGCGGGTTGCGGCTGACGATCACCAACCCCGCTCCGCCCAGGCACAGCGCGATACCCAACAGTTTCACCTGCCCCAGCCGCTCCTTGAACAGCAGCCACGACGCCAGGCCAATCACCGCAGGGTTCAGTGCGACGATCAACGATGCCCGGGACGCATTGATGTAATGCAGGCCGTAGAAAAAGCACAGGTTGTAGAAAAAGATCCCGAAAAAACCGAGTACGGTCAGTTGCGCAAGCTGTGCGTTGGTCGGGCGCACCAGGCGAATACGCGCTACACCCAGGAAGACCAGCAACGCGAGGCTGGCCAGCACAAAGCGCACGGTCGCCGCCAGCAGCGGGTCCAGGCCTGCGGCCAGATAGCGGCCGGCCACGAAGGTGCCGCCCCAGATCATGGTCACCGCCGCCAATTTCAAATACGTGAGACGGTCAGAAGTCGGGGTCATCAGATTTCTACTCAAGAAACGTGGGATTGGCTTATTGTTTAGCTAATCTTTTGTCATCGTAAAATGAGTAAATACTCATGACCCTTACCCAGCTGGAAATCTTCTCCCTGGTGGCCGAATTGCAAGGCTTCACCAGCGCCGCCAATCGCCTGGGCATCAGCCAGTCGGCGGTGTCCCATGCGATCAAATCCCTGGAACAGGAACTGGGTGTGGAGTTGATCCACCGCCATCAGTCTCAAGTCGAACTCAGCGATATCGGCCAACAACTGCTGCTGCGCGCACGGGCCATGCTCGGGCTGGCCAATACACTGCAACAGGAAGCCGCCGATGCCCGCGGGATGAAGCGCGGCACGCTGCGCATCGGTTCGTTCGGGCCAACTTCATCGATTCGTCTGTTGCCGAAGATTTTGCAACGCTTTCGCGAGCTGCATCCGGGCGTCGAGGTGCACGTCGACGAAGGCCCTGATCGGCAGGTGATGCAGTGGCTGGAAGAGCGGCGCGTCGACGTTGGGTTTGTGGTGCTGCCTGAAGAGCGCTTCGATACCTTCCCGTTGATCGAGGATCAGTTGGTCGCACTGTTGCCATCGGTGCATCACCTGGGCGCGCAGCCGAGTGTCAGCCTCAAGGCGCTCTGCGGCGAACCCTTTATCCTGACCCAGGCCGGCTCGTCCGAACTGGTCTCAAGGCTGTTCGTCGGTGCCGGGCTGCAGCCGGATGTGCGTTACCGCTGTTCACAGTTGCTCAGCACCCTGGACACCGTGCGCCGGGGCGACGGCGTGACCATTGTTGCCGAGCTGTCATTGCCTGAATCCGCAGCGCCGGATTACCTGATCAAGCCGCTCAAGCCTGCCGTCAAACGCCAGGTCGGGCTGGCGGTTCTGGATCGACGACAGTCCTCGCCGGCGACCCTGGCATTTATTGAACTGGCCACACGCTTGACGCTTTATTGAACATGCACAGTCCCCTGCCGCCATCTATCATGGCCAATACCAATACGCTTTGTTGGACGGCTGCCGTGGTTGTCCCGACCGCATTTGAGCGTCTTATCGCCCCCTCCCGCTACAGGCTGCACAGATGCCACTGACCGTCAAAGGCCCACGAAAAGCCAGCACCCGCCTCCTGATCACTCTGCTCAGCGGCGCACTGCCGATTTTGCTGGGGGTGCTGATCCTGTACTGGCAAGCGGGGCGCACCCTGGAGCACAGCACCGCGCAAACCGCCCGGGAGGCCGTGCGCCAGTTCGACCTGATGCTCGACAATACCGCCCTCGCCGCCAAGGACTTGCTGCCGCTGGCCGGCCATGAATGTGATAACCCGACACAACTGGCGCTACGGGAACAAGTCACCCGTCGGCCTTTTGTGCGCGCCACGACCTTGTCCTGGCAGAGAAACATCTATTGCAGCTCGTTGTTTGGTGGCAACTACCAGTCGCCGGTCAACCCTGAAGACTACGTCGATGGCCGCCTTTGGCTGATGAAAGGCAACCCGGTGACACCTGACACCGCATTGCTGGTGTATCGCCTCACCGAGGGCGACCGTGGGGCCTTTGCCTCCATTGATGGCTACCACTTGACCAACGCCTTGCGCCTGATCAGTCGATATACCGACCTGGTGTTGCAGGTGGGGCCTAACTGGCTGGCGTCGGATGGCAAGGTGCACAGCACAGCGCTGCCGACATTTTCCGTCGCGCACCATCATCTCGACTCCACGCGGTATACCTACAGCGTGGAAGCCGGGATGCCGGAGGGCGAAACCTGGCGCTACATGCAAGCGCGGTATCCTGCGCTGTTCATCCTGGTGGTGTTTTTCGGCGTGTTGGCGGGCATCCTCGCCCACTGGCTGCAAAAGCGCTCATCGGCACCGACCCTCGAGCTGCAACGCGCCTTGGGCGCCAATGAATTCGTGCCCTATTACCAGCCGGTGGTACGTGGCCAGGACATTCGCCAGTGGGCCGGTTGTGAAGTGTTGATGCGCTGGAATCACCCCAAGGAAGGCCTGGTGCGCCCCGACCTGTTCATTCCCCTGGCCGAGCATTCCGGCCTGATCGTGCCAATGACCCGCGCCCTGATGCGCCAGACCGCCTTGCAACTGGCGCCCCACGCCGAGCAGTTCGCGGATGGCTTTCATGTCGGGATCAACATCACCGCCCGCCATTGTCACGACCTGGAACTGGTGGAGGACTGCCGGGAATTCCTCGCCGCCTTCCCGCCGGGCAAGGTGATTCTGGTGCTGGAATTGACCGAGCGCGAGTTGATCGAACCCACGGGTGTCACCCGCCAACTGTTCCAGGCGCTGCACGAAATGGGGGTAATGATTGCGATCGACGACTTCGGTACCGGTCACTCAAGCCTGGGTTATTTACGCAACTTCAATGTCGATTACTTGAAGATAGATCAAAGCTTTGTGGCGATGATCGGGGTTGATGCACTCTCGCGGCATATACTCGACAGCATCATTGAACTGTCTGCCAAGCTCGACTTGGGCATCGTTGCCGAAGGTGTCGAAACACCAGAACAATGCGAATATCTTGCCGCTCAAGGTGTTGATTTCTTGCAGGGCTACCTGTTTGGCAAGCCTGTACCTTGCGATGAGTTCATTAGATTCCTGAACAGCCATTGAATAGCCAACCACTTCAACGGAAATATTGTTATTTATACAAAAGACATGATTTACTCATGGCTGATTAACTACTACAATTTTTCCTGCCTGTGCTGAATTGGCAGGAAGGCCACTTTTGTTGAGTCGCCTTAAGGCTCTTGGCTTATCGCTTTGTTTGCAGTAGATATCAGCCAAATACACTATTGGAGTATAGATTTTGTCCAGACTCGCCGAATTTCGCGCAGCAGAAAAAGCCCTTCAAGAGCAGCTTGCCCAGCTGGAATCCCTGAAGAACGACGCAGGCCTGAAGAAAGAAATCGAATTCGAAGAAAAGCTGCAAGGGCTGATGAAAACCTACGGCAAAAGCCTGCGCGACATCATCTCCATCCTGGACCCTAACCCGAGCAAGTCCGGCGCTTCCGTCGCAGCTGCACCAAAACAGCGCCGTGCACGTGTGGTCAAGGTTTACCACAACCCGCACACTGGCGAACTGATCGAAACCAAAGGCGGCAACCACCGCGGCCTGAAGGCATGGAAAGAACAATACGGCGCGGCCACTGTAGATTCCTGGCTTCGCGGCTAATGCTTTGCAGCTAGTACAAACGCACTAAGAAAAGCCCTGCACATGCAGGGCTTTTTGTTTACAGGCATCGATATTGAAACAAAACAGGACCCGGACACTTTCAAAAACGAACTTTAAAAAACATTTCACTTTGTTCAGATCGACTAATTCGCTGCTTTGCCTACAGCGCTCAAAGTTTCAGGCTGTCACGCACCGAACTGACTTCATCCTTGCTTGATTCGTAAGCCTGGGCCTGGCCTGCGTATGAAAATACATAGGCTTTATCGGTGTCGACCGCTCCCACCAGGGTTTGCGACAGCACATGCCGACCGTTCTCGGTGATTACACAAGTAGTTTCCAACGCCTCAAGGCGGCTCAATGTTGTGGGGTGCATCTTGGTGCACACACTTTGATAACCGCCTTGGGCAAAGTCCTTCTGGATGGACTTGCGCATTTCCAGCAGCACACCTTGAAGATTGACCGTATGCCCCGCTTCGATCGGAGTGCCTGTCAACTCCATGACCATCAAGGTCGTGCCATTTTCATCATTCTTGATCGCACGCTGGCGGGACACTGCCGAAGGCTGCGCCGGAGCCTGATCGTCGGGCACCACCTCCTCCACCTGCCAGCCGCTGGGCCAGTGAACTTCCGGGTCAGCCGCCCATGCAGCAGTGCTGCCCAACAACAGGCCCAGGGTACTTAACAGCAGTGCGCGAAATCCGATCATTGCGAAAAACACTCAAGGTTCAAGCTACAAAGTTTGGGCCTCTACACCCGCTGCTCGCAAGGGCTGCGTGACCTTTTTCATTTGGCGCAACCGGCAGGGCTGCGTATCATGGACCGGCTGCACGGATGCCAGCCGCAAGCCAAGGGATCGCTCGAACTAGAGCCACGTTTGCCCCATTCTTCTCTGGAGGGCCCATGAGCCTGCACGAACTGAACACCTTCCCGGGCGTCACCGCCCAACCTGACACCGCCACCGCGAACTTCGTTTTCAACCACACCATGCTGCGGGTCAAAGACATCACCAAGTCGCTGGACTTCTACACCCGCGTATTGGGTTTTTCCCTGGTTGAAAAACGTGACTTCCCGGAAGCCGAATTCAGCCTGTACTTCCTGGCCTTGGTGGACAAGGCCCAGATCCCGCCCGACGCCGCCGCACGCACCCAGTGGATGAAGTCGATTCCGGGCATCCTGGAACTGACCCACAACCACGGTACCGAAAACGACGCGGACTTTGCCTATCACAACGGCAACACCGACCCACGTGGCTTTGGCCATATCTGCATTTCGGTACCGGACATTGTTGCGGCCTGCGCGCGCTTTGAGGAGTTGGGCTGCGACTTCCAGAAGCGCTTGAGTGATGGCCGCATGAAGAGCCTGGCCTTCGTGAAAGACCCGGATGCGTACTGGGTTGAAATCATTCAGCCAACGCCGCTGTAACAAAAAAACCCCATGATCACTCATGGGGTTTTTCGTTTCAGGGCCGGCAGCTTAGCTGCGGATCAGGTGATCGAAAGCACTCAGGGAAGCCTTGGCGCCCTCGCCCACGGCGATCACGATCTGCTTATACGGCACGGTGGTGACGTCGCCGGCAGCAAAGACGCCTGGCAATGAGGTCTCACCCCGGGCATCGACAATGATCTCGCCACGGGGCGACAGCTCGACGGTACCCTTGAGCCAGTCGGTGTTGGGCAGCAAACCGATCTGGACAAAGATCCCTTCCAGGTCGACGGTCTTGAACTCGCCGCTGTCACGGTCCTTGTACGCCAGGCCGGTGACCTTCTGGCCATCGCCTTTGACTTCGCTGGTGAGCGCACTGGTGATCACGTCAACGTTGGGCAGGCTGTACAACTTACGTTGCAATACCGCATCGGCGCGCAGTTTGCTGTCGAATTCCAGCAAGGTCACGTGGCTGACAATACCGGCCAGGTCGATGGCCGCCTCAACGCCGGAGTTACCGCCGCCGATCACCGCCACACGCTTGCCTTTGAACAGTGGACCATCGCAATGCGGGCAAAAGCACACGCCCTTGGCCTTGTATTCCTGCTCGCCCGGCACGCCCATTTCACGCCAGCGGGCGCCGGTGGCCAGGATCACGGTCTTGGACTTGAGGGTCGCACCGCTTTCGAAACGGATTTCGTGCAGTTCACCCGCGTTCTTGGCCGGAATCAGCGCGTTGGCGCGTTGCAGGTTCATGATGTCCACGTCGTACTGTTTGACGTGTTCTTCAAGGGCACTGGCCAGTTTCGGCCCTTCGGTTTCCTGCACCGAGATAAAGTTCTCGATCGCCATGGTATCCAGCACCTGGCCACCAAAACGCTCAGCGGCCACACCGGTACGAATGCCTTTACGGGCCGCGTAGATCGCCGCAGCGGCACCGGCTGGGCCACCGCCAACGACCAGTACGTCAAAGGCCTCTTTGGCGCTGATTTTCTCGGCTTGTTTTTCAATGCCGCTGGTGTCGAGCTTGGCGAGGATCTCTTCCAGGCCCATGCGGCCCTGGCCGAAGCTAACACCGTTCAGGTAAACGCTCGGCACAGCCATGATCTGACGATCATCGACTTCGGCCTGGAACAGCGCACCGTCGATGGCGACGTGGCGGATGTTCGGGTTCAGTACTGCCATCAGGTTCAGCGCCTGGACCACGTCCGGGCAGTTCTGGCACGACAGCGAGAAGTAAGTTTCGAAGCTGAACTCGCCTTTAAGGGCACGAATCTGTTCAATCACTTCGACACTGGCCTTCGAGGGGTGGCCGCCGACTTGCAGCAGTGCCAGCACCAGCGAAGTGAATTCATGGCCCATTGGGATGCCGGCGAAACGCAGGCTGATATCGGCACCCGGGCGGTTGATGGAGAACGATGGCTTGCGCGCATCATCGCCATCGCTTTTCAGGGTAATCAGCGTTGAGAGGCTGGCTACATCCTGCAAGAGGGCAAGCATTTCCTGGGATTTCGCACCGTCGTCGAGGGAGGCAACGATCTCGATCGGCTGGGTGACCCGTTCCAGGTATGACTTCAACTGAGCTTTAAGATTGGCGTCCAACATACGGGCGATTTCCTATTAATTCGGTTTATTGCAGACAAAAAAACGCCCGAGCGAATCTCGCCCGGGCGTTTTGAGGGCGGATGCAGCTTACTTAGGTGCGGTCATCCGCCCTTGGTACTTCACAGACTTAGATCTTGCCGACCAGGTCAAGAGACGGAGCCAGGGTGGCTTCGCCTTCTTTCCACTTGGCTGGGCAGACTTCGCCCGGGTGAGCAGCAACGTACTGGGCCGCCTTGATTTTGCGCAGCAGCTCGGAAGCGTCACGGCCAACGCCGCCATCGTTCAGTTCAACGATTTTGATCTGGCCTTCCGGGTTGATCACGAAGGTGCCACGGTCTGCCAGGCCAGCTTCTTCGATCAGTACGTCGAAGTTGCGGGAGATGGTCAGGGTCGGGTCACCGATCATGGTGTACTGGATTTTGCCGATGGCTGGCGAAGTGTTGTGCCAGGCTGCGTGGGCAAAGTGGGTGTCGGTGGAAACGCTGTAGATTTCGACGCCCAGTTTCTGGAATTCGGCGTAGTTGTCAGCCAGGTCTTCCAGTTCGGTTGGGCAGACGAAGGTGAAGTCGGCTGGGTAGAAGAAGACGACAGACCATTTGCCTTTCAGGTCAGCATCAGTCACGTCTACGAAGTTGCCGTTTTTGTAGGCGGTAGCTTTGAACGGTTTTACTTGGCTGTTGATGATAGGCATCGTTGACTCTCCGTCAGGTTTGTAGAAGGGCTTAGAAAGTTGATGAGGTGAATCCTACCCACTCTCCCGGCCGATGGCTCATTGGCAAACCTGATGCTGACGATTGGTTTTCACTATCAAGGGACTGTATTAATAGAAGAAACCTTAAATCACTCGAGGGATGCTCGGGCCATGCCGAGAAAGGGTGTCGCTTCAACATAGCGCATGGCCGATTTCATGTCTTTCCAGCCGACGTAAGTCATCAATGACTTCAAGTCCCAGCCGCTACGATGGGCCCAGGTGGCAAAGCCCCGGCGCAGGGAGTGGCTGGTGTATTGATCCGCTGCAATGCCGGCGCGCTCCAGGGCCTGGCGCAACAGCGGGATCACGCTGTTGGGGTGCAAGCCCTCCTCTCCCAGGTTGCCCCAGCGGTCTATGCCGCGAAATACCGGGCCACGTACCAGCGCTGAAGCACTGAGCCACTCGCTGTAGGCCTGGACCGGGCACAGGCGCAGCAACGCTGGCGTCTGGTAAGTGCGACCCAGGTTCTCCCGATCGCCTTTGCTGCGTGGCAAATACAGGGTGATGCCCGAGCCGGGCACTGCCTGCACGTGCTCGATATTCAACCGGCACAGCTCGTCACTGCGAAAGCCGCGCCAGAAACCCAGCAGGATCAATGCGGCGTCACGTTTGGCACGCAGCCAGCGGGGATGGTCTTCTGCGCTTCGAGCGTCGCGACCTTCCTGATCGAGAAACTGGATCACCTGTTCCAAGTGTTGGAGTTGCAACGGCTCCGCCTGCTTTTCCTGAGCCGGGTGCACGGCGCGAATCCCTTTCAGCACTTTACGCACCACCGGCGCCTTGGTCGGATCGGGAAAACCCTGGCTGGTATGCCACTGGGCCAAGGCCGACAAGCGCAACTTCAACGTGTTGACCGACAACACGCCCGCATGGGCCACCAGGTAGCGCGCCACGCTGTCGCTGGTGGCCGGCAGGAATCCACCCCAATTCACCTCGAAATGCTCGATTGCCGCTCGATAACTGCGGCGGGTGTTATCGCGGGTGGCCGCATTCAGATAACGGTCCAGTTCACTCATACCTGTACTGCCATTGGGCGCTGTCCACTTCAAAGCCTTGATCACACGGGATAATACGCCAATATCCCATCTGTTAAATCATCAATTTCAGGGTAAATATAATCGTGATATAGTACGTATATACATACTACGTACCACAGTACTAAATCGACGGAGACTCCATGGCTCGCGGCGGCATCAATAAAGCAGTAGTTCAAACGGCGCGCCTGGCGATCCTCGCCCGCGGCGAGAACCCAAGCATCGATGCAGTACGCATCGAGATGGGCAATACCGGCTCGAAAACCACGATTCACCGCTATCTGAAGGAGCTGGACGAAAGCGAAACCCGCCAGACCATCACCGAAGCGCCCATCGATGACGAGCTGGGCGAACTGGTGGCACGGCTGGCCCAGCGCCTTAAGGAAAAGGCACAGGAACCTATCGACCTGGCCCTGGCGCAGTTCCAGCAACAGAAAGCCGCCCTGCTCGCCCAGGTTGAAGAACTGGAAGCCACCCACAGCCAGCTCAAGCAACAGTTCGATATCCAGGCAGCCGCCCTGGCTGACGAAAGCGCGGCGCTGCAAAGCACCCGCTCCAGCCTGCAAACCGAGCAAACCCGCAACGCCGGACTGAGCCAGGCGTGCAGCGATTACGAGTTGCGGATCAACGACAAGGACGAGCAGATTCGCTCATTGGAAGAGAAGCACCTGCACGCCCGGGATGCTCTTGAGCATTACCGCAACGCAATCAAGGATCAGCGTGAGCAGGAACAGCGTCGCCATGAGGGTCAGTTGCAGCAGGTACAGGCAGAACTACGTCAGGCTCAGCAGAGCGCGATGGTGCGCCAGGACGAGATCACCCAGTTGCATCGCGATAACGAGCGCCTGCTGATTGAACATCGAGTGACGGTGAAGGAATTGAGCGCACTGCAGGAACAGGCCCGCCAGGACCGCGACCAGCAACGCCAGCTTAGCGAACAGGTGAATGTGATCGACAGCGAACGCACCTTGCTGCAGGAACGCTTGCGGGTTGCACTGCTGGAGAGTCAGACGCGCCAGGAAGCGCTGGCCGAGCATCAGCAGACCAACAAAACCCTGGAGCTGGACCTGGTCAAAGCCCAGGCCAGCATCGAGGCGCTGCGCCTGGCGGCCGTCGTTGCGACGGCGCCAGAGGCAACTACCGAGGGCTGATTACCGCGCCACCGGCGTGCGCATGGTGACGAACTCTTCCGCCGCCGTCGGATGCACGCCGATGGTTTCGTCGAAATGCTGCTTGGTCGCACCCGCCTTGAGTGCGATCGCCAGGCCCTGCACGATCTCCCCGGCGTCAGGGCCAACCATGTGGCAACCCAGGACCTTGTCGGTCTCGGCGTCGACCACCAGCTTCATCAGGGTCTTTTCTTGGCACTCGGTCAGGGTCAGCTTCATCGGCCGGAAGCGGCTTTCGAACACCTGCACCTTGTGCCCGTCTTCACGTGCCTGCTCTTCGCTGAGGCCCACGGTGCCGATGTTTGGCAGGCTGAACACCGCCGTCGGGATCATCGCGTAGTCCACCGGGCGATATTGCTCAGGCTTGAACAGGCGACGTGCCACGGCCATGCCTTCAGCCAGCGCCACCGGTGTCAGTTGCACGCGACCAATCACATCACCAATCGCCAGAATCGACGATTCCGCAGTCTGGTACAGGTCATCCACCTCGACAAAGCCACGCTTGTCCAACTTGACGCCGGTGTTTTCCAACCCCAGGTTATCGAGCATCGGGCGCCGGCCGGTGGCGTAGAACACGCAATCGGTTTCCAGCACCCGGCCGTCTTTCAAGGTGGCCTTGAGGCTGCCGTCGGCCTGCTTCTCGATACGTTCGATGTCGGCATTGAATTGCAGATCCAGACCACGCTTGGTCAGCTCTTCCTTCAAGTGCGTGCGCACCGAACCGTCAAAACCGCGCAAGAACAAGTCGCCGCGATACAACAGCGAGGTCTGCGCACCCAAGCCATGGAAAATCCCGGCAAACTCGACAGCGATGTAACCGCCGCCAACCACCAGCACACGCTTGGGCAACTCTTTGAGGAAGAACGCCTCATTGGAGCCAATGGCGTGCTCGCGCCCCGGGATCTCCGGGATCTGCGGCCAGCCACCGGTAGCCACCAGAATGTGCTTGGCGGTGAAGCGCTCACCGTTGATTTCCACCTGATGCGGGTCCACCAACCGCGCATGCCCTTCATGCAGGGTCACGCCGCTGTTGACCAGCAGGTTGCGGTAGATGCCATTGAGGCGGTTGATCTCGCGATCCTTATTGGCGATCAGGGTCGCCCAATCGAAGTTTGCTTCGCCCAGGGACCAGCCGAAACCGCTGGCCTGCTCGAAGTCTTCGGCGAAATGCGCGCCGTACACCAACAGCTTCTTCGGCACGCAGCCCACGTTCACGCAGGTACCGCCCAGGTAGCGGCTTTCAGCCACTGCCACCTTGGCGCCAAAACCTGCGGCGAATCGTGCAGCGCGCACACCGCCGGAACCGGCACCAATTACATAAAGGTCAAAATCGTAGGCCATTTCACTCTCCTCGGCAGGACAACAGCATACCTGCTTACATGGGGCCGAAAAACGAAAAAGCCACCCGAAGGTGGCTTTCCCAGATCAAGCAGGCAACCGTGAATCAGTAAGCCTTGCCAGTCTTGTAGAAGTGCTCGTAGCAGAAGTTGGTTGCTTCGATGTAGCCTTCAGCGCCACCGCAGTCAAAACGACGACCCTTGAACTTGTAGGCAATCACGCAACCGTCTTTTGCCTGCTTCAGCAGGGCGTCGGTGATCTGGATCTCGCCACCCTTGCCCGGCTCGGTTTCTTCGATCAGCTTGAAGATGTCCGGAGTCAGGATATAGCGACCGATGATCGCCAGATTCGACGGAGCATCTTCCGGCGCTGGCTTTTCAACCATGTCGCGTACGCGGATCAGGCCATCACCGATATCGTCGCCGGCAATCACGCCGTACTTGTTGGTTTCCTGAGGGTCGACCTCTTGAACCGCGACGATGGTGCAACGGTACTTCTGGTACAGCTTGACCATCTGGGTCAGGACGCCGTCGCCTTCCAGGTTTACACACAGGTCATCCGCCAGTACCACCGCGAAAGGTTCGTCACCGATCAGCGGGCGACCGGTCAGGATCGCGTGACCCAGGCCTTTCATTTGGGTCTGACGGGTGTAGGAGAACGAGCACTCGTCGAGCAGTTTACGGATGCCGACCAGGTATTTTTCCTTGTCGGTGCCCTTGATCTGGTTTTCCAGCTCGTAGCTGATGTCGAAGTGGTCTTCCAGGGCGCGTTTGCCACGGCCGGTCACGATCGAAATTTCGTTCAGGCCGGCATCCAGTGCTTCTTCCACGCCGTACTGGATCAGTGGCTTGTTCACCACCGGCAGCATTTCTTTGGGCATGGCCTTGGTCGCTGGCAGGAAGCGAGTGCCGTAACCGGCTGCTGGGAACAAGCATTTCTTGATCATATGAGTCCTTACAAAGGGCTGTGCGTACGAAATTCGGCGCAGTCTAATCAGGCCGCAGTCACCTTACAATGGGTCCTGCTGGCGTTGCGATGTCAACATAGAGGAAAAATGTCGGCGTAAGTTCCGCCGGCATTCAATCCAGTACCTTCGCCGCTGTTAGAAATCGTCGACTTGCGCCCGTCATTCAAAGGGCTTAAACCTTTTTAGCACGCTTTATGGCGATCGGCACTGACCTGCAACATCTTGCGCCGCCCCGCGCCGTTTGGCGCTATCATTACCGCCTTGAACCAGACAACGAGATTGATAGATGTCAGAACCAAAAGGCGTGAACGGCTACCTGATCACCAAGCGAGCAGATGGCTGGCACTTGATCAACTTCCACGGCGACAGCGTTGCCGGGGCATTCGCGACCGAAGCTCAAGCCTGTGCCGTGGCCGAAGTGTTTGTGGATGAAGCGGGCCATGCGTCGAGCAAGCGCCCCAAAACCAAGTAACACCCGCAGAAACGCCAATCAAGCCTCGTTTATCGGGGCTTTTTTGTGTTTGTCTGTACCTTGATGGCGGTTCGCTATAATCTCGCCTGAAACGCCCCACGACAGTGTCAGCGCTTCCCTCCAACACCCTAATGACGACTCCTACATGAACAAGATCCTGGCACTGATTGCGGTACTGGCGCTTACCGGTGGCTGCACCACCACTTCCGACACCGTGCTGAAAAACGGCGAACAAGGGCTGGCCATCGATTGTTCCGGCGAAGCCAACTCCTGGGCCAGCTGCTATGAAAAGGCTGATGCGTCCTGCGCAGGGACCGGTTACCGGATTGTCGGCACCGAAGGCACACCGGCCCTGAAAGAAAGCGATAAGACCCTGGGCAAGGATGTCGGCAACTACAAGACCCGCAGCGTGACCGTGGTCTGCAAATAATTACATGTGAATTTCGGCGAATTTGATGCCCAGGCCGCGAATGGTCTCGATTAAGTCGTCCAGGCGAGAAAAGGATTCGACTTCGTCCTGGTCATCCACCAGGAAATAGCTGCGGCCGCCGCTCTTCTTGAAGAACACGATCCACTCGCCCGTATCCGCGGGATTTTGAATCACATGGGTCGCAGATATATGCCCCCCTGCATGCTGTTCTCTGACTTGCTCACGCTTCATGACTGAACTTCCGAAAAGACAATGCCGCTGATTCAGCGGCATTTTTTGTGGGTGACCGACAGTTTAACGGATGCCTTGGCCGATCAGTACGCCGTCGACCGTCTGCCCGTAAAGATTGATGCCGTCATTGGCGTGGAACTTCAGCCGGGTTTTCTCCACGGAGCCCTCCACCAGGCGCGGGTCCTGGGGTCGCTCATGGCGGTTGACGTAAGCTGCGACGTCCCAGGCTTGCTGGTCGCTCAGGCTGCCGCCCTTGCCCAGGGGCATGTTGTGCTTGATGAAGGACGCGGCGGTGTTGATCCGGTGCATCCCGGCGCCCCAGTTGTAGGAATCTTTACCCCAAAGCGGCGGCATCACGTAGCTGTCACCGACTTTCTGGCCCTGGCCTTCGGCGCCATGGCACACCGCGCATTGGCCCTTATAGACCTCCGCGCCCTGGGCCAGGTCGTAACCCTTGGCAGGTGTCGGCACGTCCGGATAACCACGCCCCGGCAACTCGACGCCCAACGGCGCCTTGCTCGACAGCCAATAGGCATACACCGACAGCGCAGTAATTTCCGGGCTGTCTGCGGCCGGTGGCGTGCCGCCATTCATGCTGAACTGGAAACAGCCCTGCAAGCGCTCGGCGAAGGTGTTGACCTTGTCGTTCTTTTTTCGATACGCCGGATACATCGGATAGGCACCCCACAGCGGCGCGGAATTGGCCAGGCGGCCCTGGTCCAGATGGCAATTACTGCAATTGAGACCATTGCCGACAAATTGCGGCGCCAGGCGCTTGGTGTCGACAAACAGGGCGTAGCCCTGCTTCACCAGCTTGCCGTAGGCGTTGTCCGGCAGCTCGCTCTCTTGCGGCGGCTGGAACTGCGCGGCAGCCGTCGAACGGGCGACTGGCTGCAACTGTGACTGGTCTTCCATGGCGATGGTGGCGGCATGGACAGGCACACTGGCAAGGGTTGCCAATAAGAAAAGCTTCATGGCTTGGCCTCCTGGCCGCTCAACGACGCAAAATAGGTGGCCACGGCCTGTGCTTCTTCAGCGCTGAGGGATTTGGCGATATGGCCCATCAAATCGTTCGGATCGTTATGGCGGGTGCCACTGCGCCAGGCATTCAACTGCGCCACCAGGTAGGCCGCGGATTGCCCGGCCAGGGGCGGAAATGCGTCGCCAACACCCACGCCAGCTGGCCCATGACAACTGACACACGCCGGAATCTGGCGCTCCCACGCGCCTTGCAGGGCAATCTTTTGCGCAGCTTCGGTTGGCATTTCGCTACGGTGCACCGAAACGGCCACCGGCGCAGGCATTGCCGCCAGCTCCCGGGTCACAGCATTGATTTCCTCTTCCGTCAGGGCGTTGGCCAGCGGCTGCATCACCGGGCTGTTACGGGCGCCGCTTTTAAAATCCTGCAGTTGCTTGCGCAAATACCCCGCTGGCAAACCGGCCAAGCGCGGAAAGCCGGCCGCTGCCAGCCCCAGCCCATCAGCCCCGTGACAGGCTACGCACGGCGCAGCTCCCGGCTGCGAACCACCCTGCGTAAATACGTTTTTCCCCTCTAGCGCGTGGGCATTGCCCAGCATCAGCAGCAGCACACTACCCATCAGAACTCGTTCCAGAGACATCATCACGACTCCATTTTTATAGTTATATGCTTAGGCGAATTAGGCATAAGCCTACAAATGGTAGGGTAATGATTAGATCGCCACAACACCCAGCACTGACGGAAAAGGGCTACTTAATGAAAATCCCACACAAAAAACCCGACACTGCACTGGCAGGTCGGGTTTTCTTGATCGGATTCGAAAGTGGGCGGCTATAGACTCAGCCGGAAATGCAAGCCTCCCCTGCCGCCTTCACGTCACCCGGACGAATAGGCACATTGGACATGCTCTCGTAGAGTTTGATGCTGCTACCGCTGGAGCGCTCTTCAATTTCGAAAATGGCCGACGGATCAGCAGAAAACTTCTGCGGAACGATCACCTGAACGCCATCCTTGTGGGGCTCGATCTGCGATGGCCTACGGGTTTTCGACAGTTTCTGGACGATACACGCCGCGTATTCCTGCGGCTTTTTCCCGGAGATCACTGCCAGTGTCGGTGGGGTCTGCTTGATATCCGCCACCGAAGCACATCCACCCAACGCCAAGGCCAGAACCAACACACTCCACTTCATAAAAAACCTCCGATAAAGACCCTACGACAGCAAGAAAGGTATTTTTCTCCCGCCAATGTAGGATTTATCCCTGATAACTCGGTAAATAACTGTTTTAAATTGTCGAACTCGTCGACGACGGTCCGATAATAAACGTGCTGGGGCTGATAAACTCCATCTTATCCTACGTATCGTTCTGATTTTTCAGAAAAAGCCCTTCTGGAGACACCTCATGAAATTCATCCACCAGCGCGAACACCTCAATGAAGGAGACATTGTCGTCATTGAATGTTCGCAAACGTGCAACATCCGCCTGATGAGCGACGCGAACTTTCGCAGCTTCAAGAACGGTGGCCGCCACACTTACCACGGCGGCGCGTTCGACAAATTCCCGGCAAAAATCACCGCGCCGAGCACCGGCTTCTGGAACATTACCCTGGACGTGGTTACCCGCCGCGCCATCAGTGTGACCAAAAAGCCGACCTTGTCCCACAAGATCCGCATCGTGCGCCGCACCAATTCGAAACTCAGCTGACAGGAATGCCCGTGACTACCACCAAATATGTGATCAAGTACAAACTCAACGGTGAGCGCCGCTTCGAATTCGCCCAGCTGCAAGCGGGCAGCATTGAGGAAGCCAAGGAAGCACTGGCAAAAATGCACGATGCCAGCGATGAAATCACCGATATCAATGTGAGCAAGGCCCTGTAATTCGAGCGCAAGCATCGGAGTGTCGTAACGCTGGCGACTTCCTAGACTGGCAGCCCTTATCCGCTGCCACAGGAACTCGTCGATGCCTTCTACCTCACTTAAAGAGCGCCTGGCCAAGCTGGACTGGCGCGCGATCGAGCAAGACCTTGACCAACAGGGCAACGCAATTATTCCAGCGCTGCTGGATCAGCAAGAATGTGCGGAGCTCTGCGGCCACTACCCGCAGCACGAACGGTTTCGCTCCCACGTGCTGATGGCCAGGCACGGCTTTGGTCGGGGCGAGTACAAGTATTTCCGCTATCCGCTGCCCTCCCGGGTCAGCGAGTTGCGTGAACAGCTGTATCACTACCTGGCCCCCCAGGCCAATCGCTGGAACGAACAGATGAACCTGCCGATCACTTACCCGGCACGCCATGCTGACTTCATTACCCGTTGCCACGCTGCGGGCCAACAGCGCCCTACCCCGTTATTGCTGCAATACGGCCCCGGCGACTACAACTGCCTGCACCAGGATCTGTACGGCGAACATGTGTTTCCCTTACAAGTGGCCATCCTGTTGTCGCAGCCGGGAGAAGACTTCCGTGGCGGCGAACTGGTGCTGACCGAACAGCGGCCACGCATGCAATCCCGGGCCCAGGTCGTACCGCTGAACAGGGGCGACGCCGTGATCTTCGCGGTTAATCAGCGGCCCATGCCCAGCGTGAGAGGGTTTCATCGGGTGACCTTGCGCCATGGGGTCAGTGTTCTGCACAGTGGTACGCGGCATACCTTGGGAGTGATTTTTCACGATGCGCAGTAAGACCGATCCTGGAGCAACCGCCGATTTGTTCGCCGACGAGGCCTTGCAACAGCCCCCGGGACGCGAACAAATCGGTGAGCAATCCTACGTTCTCAGAGGCTACGCCCTGCCCTGGGTCGAGCGCTTGCTTCCGGAACTGCGGCGCGTACTGGCTCAATCGCCGTTCCGGCAAATGGTCACGCCGGGCGGCTTTACCATGTCCGCCGCTTTGAGCAGCTGCGGTGAACTGGGTTGGACGACCGATCCCACCGGCTATCGCTACTCTGCGATTGACCCCAACAACCAGCAACCCTGGCCAGCCATGCCCGAGGCGCTACGCCAATTGGCGCTCATGGCGGCGGCGGACGCGGGTTTCGAGGATTTCGAACCGGATGCCTGCCTGATCAACCGCTATGTGCCAGGCGCGAAAATGTCCCTGCATCAGGACAAGAACGAGCGCCGCTACGCCGCTCCAGTGATCTCCGTGTCACTGGGTTTGCCGGCGATCTTTCTGTTCGGCGGCCATGAGCGGAGCGACACAGCGCAAAAAGTCTCGCTGTTCCATGGCGATGT
This sequence comes from Pseudomonas yamanorum, assembly GCF_900105735.1. NCBI lineage: Bacteria > Pseudomonadati > Pseudomonadota > Gammaproteobacteria > Pseudomonadales > Pseudomonadaceae > Pseudomonas > Pseudomonas yamanorum. Next base: position 178,204 of record NZ_LT629793.1, read on the forward strand.
CGTGGTATGGGGCGGTGTGGATCGCCTGCGCTTTCACGGCGTGATGCCGATCAAGCCCGGCACTCATCCGGTCATGGGGCCGCAGCGCATCAACCTGACGTTTCGCACAGCCGGATGAATTTGACCGCAAGCATCGGAGTGATGGGAATGCCACCGGGGACTAACCTGGCATTCTTCAACCAGGAGCCACCACCATGACCGCGCGCCACGCCACCGAACAAGACCCACGCTGGGCGGCCATCGTCGCCCGCGACGCCAAAGCCGACTTGACCTTCGTCTATGGCGTGAAAACCACCGGTGTGTACTGCCGCCCCAGCAGTTCCGCACGGCGGCCGCGCCCGGAGAACGTCGAGTTCTTCGATACTCCGCAACAGGCCGAAGCCGCGGGCTACCGACCCAACAAACGTTCGTCGGGCGACCAGACCCAAGTGGCCGCACGCCACGCGCAACTGGTGGCAGCCGCCTGTCGGCACATCGAACAGGCCGAAACCCTGCCAGCCCTTGAAGACCTGGCCACCCTCGCCGGCCTGAGCCCGTTTCATTTCCATCGGGTGTTCAAGGCGGTGACAGGCCTCACACCCAAGCGCTACGCCAGTGCCCATCGCTCGCGCAAAGTACGCGACGGGCTCAAGGACCAGCATTCGGTGACCGATGCGCTGTACGACGCCGGCTTCAATTCCAACAGCCGTTTTTATGAGGCCGCCGACCAGTTGCTTGGCATGAAGCCTGGCGACTACAAGGCGGGCGGCACTAACACGGACATTCGGTTTGCCGTCGGCCAATGCTCGTTGGGCGCAATTCTGGTGGCGCAGAGCAATCGCGGTGTGTGCGCAATCCTGCTGGGGGACGACCCGGACAAACTGGTGCGCGACCTGCAGGACCAGTTTCCCCGCGCCAATCTGTTGGGCGCCGATCACGACTTCGAACATTTGATCGCCCAGGTGGTGGGCTTTATCGAGGCGCCGGCCCTGGGCCTGAACCTGCCCCTGGATCTGCGTGGTACTGCGTTTCAGGAACGGGTCTGGCAGGCCTTGCGAGAAATCCCGGTGGGTTGCACCGCCAGCTATGCAGAGATTGCCCAGCGCATCGGCGCCCCGACCGCCTATCGCGCCGTGGCCCAGGCGTGCGGTGCCAACAGCCTGGCCGTGGCGATTCCCTGCCATCGGGTGGTGCGCGCCGACGGTAATCTATCGGGCTACCGCTGGGGCGTTGAGCGCAAGCGGCAGTTGCTGGAGCGCGAAAGCCCGGCCGGTGCCTGACGACCGCTACAAGAGTTTGCGCTTGCGAAACTCGGCCACCTTATGCCGGTTGCCACACAGCGCCATGCTGCACCAGCGGCGCTTGTGGCCCTTGGTCCGGTCGTAGAACCACAGCACGCACTCGGGGTGTTCGCAGGTGCGGATCAAACCGAAATCCCCTTCCACCAGCAACGTCGCCGCGGCTTCGGCGATCGGTGCCAGGAACTGCTCAGCGGTTTGCTGTTTGCGCTGGCGCTCCAGGCGCAACTCGCCCGGCGCCGGCCAAGCCAGCTGCGGATGGCTGACGGCCTTGCGCAAAAATGCATTCAACGCAGCAGGATCACCCTGCTGGCCGGCCTTGCGTTGCTCCAACAACAGCCGGATCACTTCCCGCAATCCCCTCGCCGCGCCCAGTAAAGCGCCCTCCTCGAATACCGGCACCGCGCCTTCTTCGCACCAGCCCAGTCGCACCAGCCAGCGCTGCACCTCGGCATCGCCTTGCCAGAACTCAAAGGGCACACCGTCGACATTCGCCCGGGTGTTGAGCATGTCCAACACCGGATGGTCGGCTAGAACGTAGGGATCCATCGTGGATGGTGTGATGACGGTCATTGGCGAGTCCTCTTCAAGTCCGCGACATGGTAACCGCTGATAATGCTTTTGGATAGTTACTAAACACTCCGAAAAGTAACCTATTAAATTAATTTGACAGGTTACTTTTTCGAGCGCAGCCTGCGAGACCAGTAACCCCACAAATCAACTTATCCAGTTACACAGAGGATTCCGATCATGTCGATTTCAGCCCCCGTTGTGCGCTACCAGCATGTTGATGCCGATGGCGTGCGCGTGTTCTACCGCGAAGCCGGCGACCCGTCTGCGCCCGTGCTGTTACTGCTGCACGGTTTTCCCAGCTCGTCCCATATGTACCGTGACCTGATCCCGCTGCTCGCCACCCGCTACCGGGTCATCGCCCCCGATCTGCCGGGTTTCGGCTTCACCGAAGTCCCAGCCGAACGCAATTACCGCTTCAGCTTCGACAACCTGGCGATTACCGTCGGCCATTTCGTCAACGCCCTGCAGCTCAGCCGTTACGCCCTTTATGTGTTCGACTATGGCGCGCCGGTAGGCCTGCGCCTGGCGGTGGCACATCCGGAACGGGTCAGTGCGCTGATATCGCAGAACGGCAATGCCTACCTGGAAGGTCTGGGTGACGCCTGGGATCCGATCCGGGCCTATTGGGCCGAGCCGAGCCCAGCCAATCGTGAGGTCATTCGCAACGCCGTCATCAGCCTGGAAGGTACGCGCTATCAGTACCTGCACGGGGTACCGCAACCGGAGTTGGTTGCGCCTGAGTCCTACATGCTCGATGTGCTTCTGATGCAGCGTCCCGGCAACGACGAAATCCAGTTGGACCTGTTTCTCGACTACCGCAACAACCTGACGCTGTACCCGGCGTTCCAGGGGTTTTTCAAGGCCACGCAAGTGCCGGCGCTGGTGATCTGGGGCCAGAACGATCCCTTCTTCATCCCGCCGGGTGCCCATGCTTACAAAGTCGATAACGCCAACGCCGTGGTGGAATTGCTCGATACCGGCCACTTCGCCCTGGAAACCCACGCGGCGCATATTGCCCAGCGGATTCATGAGGTACTGGGCGAAGCTATCAACTGATAGCCGCCCACGAAACCCTGGATTCGTCCAGTGAATAATACAGACTGGCCTGGTGCTGCATGGCCCTGCTAAAACGATGGAACAGCATTCCACCGTTGGAGAAGCGTCCCATGAGCACCTGGCCAGACACCCGAATTCTTGACCTGCTGGGCATTGAGTTGCCGATCATCCAGGCGCCCATGGCGAATGCCACGAGCACGGCCATGGTGATTGCCGCCAACCAGGCTGGCGCCCTCGGTTCGATGCCGGCAGCAACGCTCAGCATCGAGCAACTGCGCGAAGCACTCACCACCATTCGCCAAGCCAGTTCACGGCCGCTGAACGTGAATTTCTTCTGCCATCGGCCGCCGGCGCCGGACGCTGATCGCGATCTTCAGTGGAAGAAACTGCTGGAAACCTACTACCGCGAACTGGGCGCCGACTTTGACGCCCCGACGCCCGTCTCCAACCGTGCCCCCTTCAACGACGCTGCCTGCAAAGTGGTGGAAGAGTTCCGCCCGGAAGTCGTGAGTTTCCACTTTGGCTTGCCGGAAAAATCCCTGCTGGACCGGGTCAAGGCCACCGGGGCGAAAATCCTGTCATCGGCCACCACGGTGGAAGAAGCCATCTGGCTGGAACAGCACGGCTGCGACGCAATCATCGCCATGGGTTTCGAAGCCGGTGGCCATCGCGGGATGTTCCTCAGCGACGACCTGAATAGCCAGATTGGCACCCTGGCGTTGGTGCCACAGATCGTCGACGCCGTGAAGGTGCCGGTGATCGCAGCCGGCGGCATCGGGGATGCGCGGGGCATCGTCGCGGCCTTCGCCCTCGGCGCGTCGGCGGTACAGATCGGTACCGCTTACCTGTTTACCCCCGAGGCCACCGTCTCGAAGTCCCACCACCACGCGTTGCGCAACGCTCAGGCCAGCGAAACCGCGCTGACCAACCTGTTCACCGGCCGCCCTGCGCGGGGCATCATTAATCGGGTGATGCGTGAACTGGGCGCGATCAACCCGACAGCGCCTGCGTTTCCCTTGTCTGGCGGTGCGTTGATGCCACTCAAAGCCAAGGATGAAGCCGGATTCAGTAACTTGTGGTCGGGCCAGGCGTTGCGCCTTGGCAAAGACATCTCCACTTATGACCTGACGCTGGAGCTGGCCGCGCAGACCCTGGAAAAACTCGGCCGACGCTGAACCTGAACTCCCGGGACAACTTTGCACTGTACCGGCAGTGGCCAACCGCTATATATTCCCATACATAGCGGTACGCCCTTCTGTCTATAACAAGCCGCAAAGTCGGTAACCCCCAAGGAGCTTCTTGATGATGATTCGCGCCTCACGCCTGGCCCCCACCGCCCTCGCCACCCTGATCGCCGCGTTTGCCTTTTCCTCGGCGAATGCCGATGAAGTCCAGGTGGCCGTGGCCGCCAACTTCACCGCACCGATTCAGGCAATTGCCGCCGACTTTGAAAAAGACACCGGCCACAAGCTGGTCGCCGCCTACGGTGCCACCGGCCAGTTCTACACCCAGATCAAGAACGGCGCGCCGTTTGAAGTGTTCCTCAGCGCCGACGACACCACCCCACAGAAACTCGAAGCCGAAGGCGACACCGTCAAAGGCTCGCGCTTTACCTACGCAGTAGGCACCCTGGCGCTGTGGTCGGCCAAGGAAGGTTATGTGGATGCCAAGGGCGAAGTGCTGAAGAAAAACCAATTCCAGCACCTGTCCATCGCTAACCCGAAAGCCGCGCCTTACGGCCTGGCCGCCACCCAGGTACTGGCGAAGGAAGGCCTGACCGAGAAGGTCAAGGACAAGATTGTCGAAGGCCAGAACATCACCCAGGCCTATCAGTTCGTGTCCACCGGCAATGCCGAGCTGGGTTTTGTAGCGCTGTCGCAGATCTACAAGGACGGCAAGGTCACCAGCGGTTCCGCCTGGATCGTGCCGTCGTCGATGCACGACCCGATCAAGCAGGATGCGGTAATCCTCAACAAGGGCAAGGACAGCGCCGCTGCCAAGGCCCTGGTTGAATACCTGAAAGGTCCGAAAGCCGCCGCGGTCATCAAGTCCTACGGTTACGAGCTGTAAATGCCGCTGTCGAGTGCTGATTTTTCCGCGATCTGGTTGACCCTGAAGCTGGCGTCACTGACCACGGTCATCCTGCTGATCATCGGCACTCCGATCGCTCTGTGGCTGTCGCGCACCCGTTCTTGGTGGCGCGGCCCCATCGGCGCGGTGGTGGCCTTGCCGCTGGTGTTGCCGCCCACCGTGATCGGTTTCTACCTGCTGCTGACCATGGGGCCCAACGGCTACTTCGGCCAGTTCACCCAATGGCTGGGCCTGGGCACTCTGACCTTCAGCTTCGCCGGGCTGGTGATTGGCTCGGTGATCTATTCCATGCCGTTTGTGGTGCAGCCGTTGCAAAACGCCTTCTCCGCCATCGGCACTCGACCGTTGGAAGTGGCCGCCACCTTGCGGGCCAATCCCTGGGACACTTTTTTCAGCGTGATCCTGCCCCTGGCGCGCCCGGGTTTTATCACCGCGTCGATTCTCGGCTTTGCCCACACCGTCGGTGAGTTCGGCGTAGTGCTGATGATCGGCGGCAATATTCCAGACAAGACCCGGGTAGTCTCCGTGCAGATCTACGACCACGTCGAAGCTATGGAATATGCCCAGGCCCACTGGCTGGCCGGCTCGATGGTGGTGTTTTCTTTCCTGGTGTTGCTGGCGCTCTACTCCAGCCGTAAAACCAAAGCGGGCTGGAGCTGATGTCGATGATCGAGGTGCGCCTGCAACTGAAGTACTCCGGGTTTGCCCTGGACGTCGACCTGCAACTGCCCGGTCGCGGAGTGACGGCGCTGTACGGTCATTCCGGCTCCGGCAAGACCACGTGCCTGCGCTGCATCGCCGGGCTGGAACGGGCTGAAGAGGGCTTCGTGCAAATCAACGACGAAGTCTGGCAAGACAGCCGCAAAGGGCTGTTTGTGCCACCCCACAAGCGCGCCCTGGGCTACGTGTTTCAAGAAGCCAGCCTGTTCCCGCATTTGTCGGTGCTGGCCAACCTGGAATTCGGCCTCAAGCGCATCCCGCGTCAGCAGCGGCGGGTGGAGATGGCCCATGCCACCGAGCTGTTGGGCATCGGCCACCTGCTGGATCGCCATCCGCAGCACCTTTCCGGCGGTGAACGCCAGCGCGTCGGCATCGCCCGCGCCCTGCTCACCAGCCCGAGCCTGTTGCTGATGGATGAACCGTTGGCGGCGCTGGACAGCAAACGCAAAAGCGAAATCCTGCCGTACCTTGAACGTTTGCACGACGAGCTGGAGATCCCTGTGCTGTACGTCAGCCATGCCCAGGACGAAGTGGCGCGCCTGGCTGATCACATCGTGTTGCTCAGCGAAGGCAAGGCCCTGGCCAGCGGCCCCATTGGCGAAACCCTGGCTCGGCTCGACCTGCCCATGGCCTTGGGCGACGATGCCGGCGTGGTGATCAACGGTACGGTCTGCGCCTACGACGAGCACTACCAGTTGCTGACTCTGCAACTGCCCGCCAGCCAACTGCAAATGCGCGTGGCGCATGCACCGCTGGCGTTGGGCAAACCGTTGCGCTTCAAGATCCAGGCGCGGGACGTCAGCCTCAGCCTGCAGGCCGAGGAACACAGCAGCATCCTCAATCGCCTGCCGGTGACGGTGACCCAGGCAATCCCGGCGGACAACGCAGCCCATGTGCTGGTGAGCCTCGATGCAGCCGGCACGCCACTGCTGGCACGCATCACCCGTTACTCACGGGACCAGTTGCAACTGCATCCCGGCCAGGCGTTGTGGGCGCAAATCAAGGCGGTGGCGGTACTGGCCTGACTGCCCGACACCCCGTCCCGTAGCAGCTGTCGAGCCCCAGCGAGGCTGCGTCAGGCGCGCCTCGGTTCAGCGCCTGGCTGGTTAATGGAGGTACTGCTAACGCAGCCTCGCTGGGGCTCGACAGCTGCTACGGGGGAGCAAACTTGTTGGCACGACCGCAACACCCTGCGGTCAATCAGAAATACCTGCCAAGGAATTTGCGCCATGCCCGATCCTGCGTTGCTTGCCGACCTGCCCCGCGACCTGCATTACGTCGACGATACCCAGCCCGGGATCTCCCGGAAAAAGCTGCGGGGCAAATTCCAGTACTTCAAGGCCGACGGCACACGCATAACCGATGCCGACGAAATCAAACGCATCAACGCCCTCGCGGTGCCGCCGGCCTATACCGATGTGTGGATCTGCGCCGACCCGCGCGGCCACCTGCAAGCGACCGGCCGTGATGCCCGGGGGCGCAAGCAGTACCGTTATCACCAACGCTGGCGTGAGGTGCGTGACACCGACAAGTATTCCCGGCTGCAACAGTTCGGCAGCGCGTTGCCCAAGCTGCGCAAGCAGTTGGAAGCGCAGATCGCGGCGCCCGGGTTCAATCGGGAGAAGGTCCTGGCCACGGTGGTGATGCTGCTCGACGCCACGCTGATCCGCGTCGGCAACACTCAGTACGCTCGGGACAATCGCTCCTACGGCCTGACCACCCTGCGCACCCGCCATGTGGACATCAAGGGCAGCGAGATCCTGTTCCAGTTTCGCGGCAAGAGCGGCATCGAGCACCAGATCACCGTCAAGGATCGGCGCCTGGCCACGGTGATCAAGCGTTGCCTGGAATTGCCGGGGCAGAACCTGTTCCAGTACCTGGACGAGAACGGCGAGCGCCATACGGTCAGCTCCACTGACGTGAATGCCTACCTGCATACCCTGACGGGTGCGGATTTTACCGCCAAGGATTACCGCACCTGGGCCGGCAGTGCCCTGGCGCTGGCGGTATTGCGCGAGCTTGAATGGCAGCCGGAGTCCGACGCCAAGAAGCATGTGGTGGAGATGGTCAAGAATGTCGCCAAGCAACTGGGCAACACCCCGGCGGTATGCCGCAAGTGCTACATCCACCCGGCCGTGCTGGAGCATTTCAGCCTGGGCGAGCTGGCAAAGCTGCCCAAGCCACGGGTGCGCAAAGGCCTGAAAGCCGAGGAAGTGGGGTTGGCGATGTTTCTGGAGCAACTGGCAGAACGCCTGTGAGTGCGCCAAGTCATTGCAGCTGGGGGCAAAGCGCCCTACGGTAGTGGCCGGATAATCTCGCCGAGGAACCCGGCCCCATGCTGCCTTCATCCTTGAAGCCCTACACCAACGCCGCCTTATTGCATCGCCACAAATGGCGCGGGCGTGTCGGACTGATGCTGGTGGCCAGCCTTTCCGTGCTGGCGGGCATGACCGACGCCATTGGTTTCATGGCCAGCGGGGATTTTGTCTCTTTCATGAGCGGCAACACCACGCGCCTCGCCGTGGCGATCAGCGAAGGCGACCTGGGCCTTACCGGGCGCCTGACGCTGCTGGTAGCGACGTTTATCGCCGGGAATGCGTTGGGCGTGATGGTCAGCCGCGTCAGCCGGCGCCATGCCCTGCCTTTGTTGCTCTGTATCGCGACCCTGCTGTGCGGGGCCGCCGCCTGGCCGTTCGACGATCAACTGCCGGCGTTGCTGGCGGCGATCATCGCCATGGGCATGTTGAATGCTGCCGTCGAAGAGGTGAACGGATTACCGGTGGGGCTTACGTATGTCACCGGGGCGCTTTCGCGATTTGGTCGCGGGCTGGGCCGCTGGATGCTCGGTGAACGCCGCAACGGCTGGCGCGTGCAACTGATCCCCTGGGCCGGGATGTTTGCCGGTGCGGTGATCGGTGCATTACTGGAGCATCAGATGGGGATTCGTGCGCTGCTGGTCAGCGGGGTGCTGTCGGCGCTGTTGGGGTTGGTGTCGCTGAAGATTCCCCGGCGCTGGCACTTGGGGTATATGCCACGCTAGAAAAGAGTTGCCCGCCCGGCGCTCCGGCCTCGACGTCCATGTACCGGTAAAGAGCCGTCACACCGGGCGAGCAGGAAAATACTAAAACAATGCCCGCGAAGCTGTCCGCAGGGCATTTCTGAACTTTTCTAACGCAACGGATTACAGACAAGTCGCCAGTGCGGCGAGGCGACGCTTGGCCGGGTAGTCATCCTGGGCAGCATAATAGTTGACGCTGGCACCCGCGCCGGCGCTGCGCACGTCGACAAAGTAATCGCCTGCCGTGGTGTAGATGGTGAAGCCACCGGCCTGCGCAGGCTCCATGAAGCCACCGGCATCCACGCCGAACACCGCTTCGTCCTGCCAACCGAACTGGATGCATTGGGCAACCACCAGCGGGGCCTTGTCCGAGGCCAGGGTTTTATAGGGCGTACCGGTACGCGCCTCTTTCATCTTCGAGCCCGCACAACCGGCCAGCGATGCCAGTACCAAAGCGCCAATTACCACCATCCGCATACCGAAGCTTCCTTGGAAAAAACGCGACTGTACCATTAGCAGGCGACACCGAATGATAATTGCGTCACCCTGCCGCCTACTTACGAACCCGCTTTTACCCGGAACCCCCATGACACCCAACGCCGAGCGCTACAACCCCTCCACCGACTACGCCGACAAGCTGATCAGCCGCATCGGCCAAACGCCTTCGTGGATCGCCAAACGCATCGGCGTGACCGACAAGCGCATTCGCTACATCCTGGATGGCGAGCGCACCGTCAAGGGCGAAAGCACCCCGATCCAGATGACCTACACCGAGCAGTTTGCCCTGGAATGCCTGGCGGCCGAAGCCAAAGCCAACAAAAAGCCCGCCAGCCCGGTTGCTGAATAGCTGACAGATTCATGAACTTTGTTTCACTGTGAAGGGAGACCTTGCCGCCTATAGTCGACAGGCTCATTTTTAAGAAGTCTCCCTTCCAGCCTGCCCTCCCGCAGGCTTTTTTTTGCCCTGGTTTTGCTCCCCCCGTAGCAGCTGTCGAGCCCCAGCGAGGCTGCGTTGGCAGCACCCCCATTAACCAGCCAGACGCTAAACCGAGGCGCGCCTGACGCAGCCTCGCTTGGGCTCGACAGCTGCTACGGCAGGCGTTTGCTGTTCAGAGCAGCCAGCGGAACAGATAGAACAGCGCCATGCTCAGCAACACGGTGATCAGCACGCTGCGGGTCCAGAACATCAACGCCACGGCGCACACCCCCGCCAGCAGGTAAGGGTTGCTCACGCTCAGGTTGAGTTTGTGGTCGGCCAGAAAAATGATCGGCCCACAGATGGCGGTGAGCATCCCCGGTACGGCAAACCCGAGAAACTCCCGCGCCCCGCGATTGAGGCGCACCGGCAGGCGCGGCTCGATGAACAGGTAGCGGTTGAGAAACACGATCAAACCCATGCCAAAAATCATCACGAAGATCATCGCTGCCCTACTCCCAGCCGCTTGCACGCAAACCCCGCGCTCATCCCCAACACTCCGGACACCACCACCGCCGACTCCCAATGCAGGTAGCTCAGCCATACCGAACACAACAACGACACGGCGACGCAGACGATGGTTGGCACGTCGCGTACAACGGGGGTGATCAGGGCGATAAACGTCGCGGCAATCGAGAATTCCAGACCCAGCTGATCCAGCCCGGGAATGCTTTTACCGAGCACGATGCCGGCGAAGGTGAAGACGTTCCAGATGATATAGAACGTCAGGCCGACGCCCAGGGCGTACCAGCGGTTGAAGGTCTGGCGGTCATATTGGCTGACCAGGGCGAAGAATTCATCGGTCAGCAAAAAGCCCAGGCTCATGCGCCACCTGGGTTTGAGCGGCGACAGCGTAGGGCGCATGTGCATGCCATAGAGCAAATGCTGTGAGGTCAGCAGCAAGGTGGTCAGCAGGATCGAAATCAGGCTGGCGCCGCTCTTGACCATACCGATGGCCACCAGTTGGGCGGCACCGGCAAACACAATGGTCGACAGCCCTTGGGCTTCCAGCGGAGTGAATTGGGCATCAATTGCGGTGGAACCGGCCAGCAATCCCCAGGGCGCACAGGCCAGGGACAATGGAATGATCGCAATCGCGCCACGGGAAAAGGCGTTCAGAGGCAGGGCGTTAGGCATACACAACAGGCTCATCGACAGTCAGTCGACAAGCATGCCAGCGGTATCAGGGATTGTCTTGAACGATCGTGCTCAGGCCAGTTTGACCGACACCCGCTCCACGGCGTCCCGGGCTTCGCGCAGTTCGTGGGCGTCCTGGTTGAGCCGGTGGATGGTATTGAGCAGACGCTGGCGCAGCACTTCATCGCTGAGCTTTTCAACCGCGCGCATCAGGTCAAAGGCCGCGGTTTCGTTATTGTCCGCGACGGAATCGAGGGTCTTACGCAGGTTGCGAGTGGCACGGGTCACACGTTTTCTTCCTTCATCACCATTGGGCAGGCACTTTAGGACATTTGTGTTTCAGTTTAATTTCAACCACTTGTCGTCGATTGCCCGGCCGTTGACGCAGGTCAATCGAAACAGGATTTGACCGAAACATATGGAAATACGTATATTCGAATTTCCATATATATGAGGTCGCTGACCATGTCAGATCTCTTCTCCCCACCCAACGTCTTCAAATGCCTGGCCGACGCCACCCGCGCACGGCTGACGTTGTTGATCCTGCGTGAAGGCGAACTTTGTGTGTGCGAGTTGATCCATGCTCTGGACGACAGCCAGCCGAAAATCTCCCGCCACCTGGCGCAACTGCGCAGTTGCGGGTTATTGCTGGACCGTCGCCAGGGCCAGTGGATTTATTACCGCCTCAACCCGGCCTTGCCAGCATGGGTGACGGCGGTGCTCGACACCACCCTGCAAGCCAACCAAGCCTGGTTAAACACAGACGCCCAGCGTTTGGACACCATGGGCGACCGACCACAACGGGCCAGCGCCTGCTGCTGATCCTGCGGAGAGCTTTTCATGCTTGTAGCCGTTGCTATTTTTCTGTTCACCATCATCCTGGTCATCTGGCAGCCCAAGGGCCTGGGCGTCGGCTGGAGCGCCACCATGGGCGCGATCCTGGCCCTGGCGTGTGGCGTTATCAGCCTGGCGGATATTCCGGTGGTGTGGCACATCATCTGGAACGCCACCGGGACGTTCGTCGCGTTGATCGTCATCAGCCTGCTGCTGGATGAGGCGGGCTTTTTTGCCTGGGCCGCCTTGCATGTGGCGCGTTGGGGCCGTGGACGCGGTCGGCGGTTGTTCGCGTATATGGTGCTGCTGGGCGCGCTGGTGTCGGCGTTGTTCGCCAACGACGGCGCGGCGCTGATCCTCACGCCCATCGTGATGTCGATGCTGTTGGCGTTGCGCTTTTCTCCGGCGGCGACCCTGGCGTTCGTCATGGGCGCCGGGTTTATCGCCGACACCGCGAGCCTGCCACTGGTGGTCTCCAATCTGGTGAACATCGTATCGGCCGACTACTTCAAGATCGGCTTTAACGAATACGCCGCCGTGATGGTGCCGGTGAACCTGGTGAGCGTCGCCGCGACCCTCGCGGTATTGATGTGGTTTTTCCGCCGCGATATTCCGCAAACCTACGACCCGGCCGACCTCGACGACCCTGCCAGCGCGATCCACGACCGCGCCACCTTCCGCGCCGGCTGGTGGGTGCTGGGCATCCTGCTGGTGGGCTGCTTCGCCCTGGAACCGCTGGGCATTCCCATCAGCGCGATTTCCGCCGCCTGCGCCACCTTGCTGCTGGTAATCGCCGCCAAGGGCCACAAGATTTCCACTCGCAAGGTGCTGAAGGAAGCGCCCTGGCAGATCGTGATCTTCTCCCTGGGCATGTACCTGGTGGTCTACGGCCTGCGTAACGCCGGGCTGACCAACTACCTTGCGACCTGGCTCGACACCTTCGCCGGTTACGGCGTGTGGGGCGCGGCATTGGGCACTGGCGTGCTGACCGCCCTGTTGTCTTCGGCGATGAACAACCTGCCGACCGTGCTGATCGGTGCGCTTTCCATCGAAGCCAGCCACGCGGTAGGCGTGGTCAAGGACGCGATGATCTACGCCAACGTGATCGGCAGCGACCTCGGCCCGAAAATCACCCCCATCGGTAGCCTGGCCACCTTGCTCTGGCTGCACATCCTGGCGCGCAAAGGCATCAGCATCACCTGGGGTTACTACTTCAAGGTCGGCATTGTGCTGACCCTCCCGGTGCTGTTGATCACCCTCGCCGCCCTCGCCCTGCGCCTGAGTTTCTGACGGAGTCCGCTTGATGAAAGTCCTGTTCATGTGCACCGCCAACAGCTGCCGCAGCATTCTCTCCGAAGCCTTGCTCAACCATCTGGCGCCGGACGGTTTCCATGCCATCAGCTCCGGGAGTTTCCCCAGGGGCCAGGTGCTGCCCCGCACCCTGACCACCCTGAAGGCCGCCGGCATCAGCACCGAAGGTTTGTACAGCAAGGGCAACGACGCCTTTGAAGGCAGCCCGCCGGACTTCGTCATCACCGTGTGCGACAAGGCCGCCGGGGAGGCCTGCCCGGTGTATTTCGGCCCGGCCATCAAGGCGCATTGGGGGTTGGAGGACCCGTCGGATGTTCAAGGCGATGAAGCCCAGGTCGACGCCGCGTTCCGCGCCACGCTCGAAATCATTGAACGGCGCTGCCGGGCTTTTTTCGAGATTCCGTTCGCCAGGCTGAACCCCATCGAACTCAAGGCCGAGCTTGATCGCATCGCCGCGTTGTAACCGAAGAGCCTGGCGAGTAGTCGATCTGAAGCCCTCTTCCGGCGTATGCTCGCGGGCAACCGTCACTGCGAGCCCCCTCAATGAGTTCCATGCAGCACGCCTGGCTGGGCAACTACGAAGTCAGCAGCACATCGTGCACCGGCCTGACGTTTGCCCGCCACAGCCATGATGAATGCGTGATCGGCGTCAACCTGCTCGGCGAGGAACAGGTGTGGCTGGACCGCCGGACGTTCGAAGCCGGCCCCGGCAGCATCACCTTGTACAACCCAGGGCAGATTCAGGGCGGCGGCGCGGCCGAGGGGCAGCCGTGGCGGTTTGTCAGCCTGTATGCGACTGCCGATCAATTGGCGGCTGACCTGGGTCTGGCACACCTGGAGTTCGACCGTTCGCTGTGTTTCCAACCGGAGCTGGCGATGAAACTGGCCGGTGCGATTGAAGGTTCGCTGAGTGCCGATCCGATCGCCCGGGAGCTGAGTGAGGAAGCCTTGGTGGTGCTGCTCGGCGAGGTGGTCAGTTGCAGTGGCGTGCGCCTGCCTGGCAGCACGGCGGTGGGTCGCGGGCTGGTGATCAAGGCTCAGGAGTTGCTGGCGGAAAACCTGCACCAGGCGGTTGCCCTCGAGACTCTCGGCGACGAGCTGGGCCTGTCGAAATTCCATCTGCTGCGAGCTTTCCAGAAAGAAACCGGACTGAGTCCTCGCCAGTGGGCGATGCAACTGCGCACTCGTCGCGCCAAAGGGCTGTTGCGCTCAGGCGTGGCGGCGTCGCAAGTGGCCCACGCCCTCGGATTCGCCGATCAAAGCCATCTGAACCGGCATTTTCGTGCGGCCTACGGCATTACGCCGGGGCGCTATCAAAGCGTGCTCAAGGGCTGAAAAGCGCAATCTGGTTCAAGACGAACTCTCCACCCTCCCCCAAACTACCGGCCATCCATTGAAGGAAGGCAGGCAGGCATGTTGACGATCTTTTTTTCGGCGCTGGTGTTCGGTTTTGTGTTTTGCCTGTCTCCGGGGGCGGTGCTGGCGGAAACCCTGCGCCGTGGGCTATTGCACGGGTTTACGCCTGCGTTGTTGGTGCAGATTGGCTCGCTGGTGGGCGATGCCGTGTGGGCGGTGATTGGGCTGACCGGCATAGCGTTGTTGATCCAGCATGAGTCGGTACGGGTGCCGCTGACGGCGGTGTGCGGTTTGTATCTCGCGTGGCTCGGGATACGCAGCTTGATGGATGCCTGGCGGCTGCCGGAATCCGACAGTGCGCCGGCCAGGTCCGGGCAGAATGCGCTGATGGTGGGGGCAGCGATTTCCCTGGCCAATCCGAAGAACATTGTTTATTGGGGGGCCTTGGGCAGCGCGCTGTCGGGGATAGTTGGGGCGACGCCGAGCCATGGGCAGACGCTGATGTTTTTTGCGGGGTTCATGGTGGCGTCGGTGCTTTCGTGCTTTTTGATTGCGGCGTTGGTCAACCTGTTGCGCCAGAATGCGTCGCCCATGTGGCAGAGGGTTAGCTATGGCGCTTGCGGTGTGGTGCTGCTGTATCTGGCGGTTCTGGCTTTGCGGGCGATTTGAGGGTGGGTGATTGAGTACATATCCGTTATTTAGGTAACGGCCGCCTATGGTTCCGCTCTTACAGCGGCTCACTTTGGAAAAGCCCCAAAGTAAGCAAAGGGCTCTGCCCCGCCTGTCGGCACCTCGCTAGGGCTCGGTGTTCCCTCACTCCGGCATTGCTCCGCGGGCCGCCGCGACGGGCCATCCATGGCCCGGCGCGGCTAAACCGGCGTCCTGCCGGTTTACCCGCTCCGCACTGCCTGCGTTCGGCCTCGGGCTTATTGGGGCAGTCAGATCAAGATCAAAAGCAGATCAAGAGCACAGCGGCCTCCCGGCCGGCTTGAGTGTTAAAAGCAAAGGCAAGATCCAGAGCGAAAGCCAAATCTGAAGCTGATGCAGCTCTGCTTTTCTGTGGGCTTGCCTGCGATGCAGACACCTCGGTCTTCCAGATGCACCGAGGCGATGCCATCGCAGGCAAGCCAGCTCCCACAGTTGACCGTGCCCGCTTTAGCTTTTGATTTTGCTGTTGCTGTTGCTTCTAAACACTCAAGCCGGCCGGTAGGCCGCTGTGCTGTTGATCTTGATTTTGATCTTAGGCGCCCCGTTAAACCACGCTGGCCGAACGCAGGCTTTGGAGCGTGGGTAACCCGGCAGGACGCCGGGTTAGCCGCGCTGGGCCAAGGATGGCCCATCGCGGCGGCCCACGGTCCAAAGCCGGAGTGAGGGCACACCGAGCCTGAGCGAGGTGCCGAGTGGTGGGGCAAGAGCGTTTTGCTTACTTTTGCGCTTTTCAAAAGTGAGCCGCTGTAAGAGCGGAACCAATATCAGCCATAACACAAATAACGGATATGTACCCCACCCATCCAACAGGCACAGATCATTTATCAATTAGCACACTAACCACAGCAACTTCCCCCTCCACCATCTATCTGAACAAACTCTGAACCAGTAACAAATTAAGTCATTAACCGTTGACATCCGGCAACTGCCTGAGTAAATTCCCCGTGCCTGCAACTCAGGGCCATTTTTCAACCTCACAAAAGAAGCCAATGGACACAGTATCTAGTCGCTGTCCGATCACCGTGAATACGGCAAATCGGGCACCAAACCCAGAAAAAATGACGGGACTCGCCTTTCCGGCCGAGTAAGCTGCGCTAGAGCCTGACGCTCCAACGTAACTGCCTCACCGGATGCCAGTCCGGTCCCGAGGTGTGTTATGACCTTTCAACTGATTGTTTTGCCTGATCTGCGTACGCTGGCTGCCGCCCTGCGTGCCAAATTGTGCCGCGAGCCCGTAGGCTTTTCCCCTACCCGCAGCACCTTTGTGACCTCATCCCCCCGCGTGTGCCCGACTCCCCGGGCCCACTGGCGTATCTGCCCCACCACCGGCCATCTGGTCCAGCAATGGGATCACGCCGACCCTCAAGACCCACAGAGACGGAACGTTTCCAGCTTGGTCGCGCAAGCGAGCCTGATGCTGAGCCTCTACGTGGACGCTCGCACGGCGTAAGCCGGCTGGAAACAGCAACTTTCTGATTATCCGTTAATTATTTAGCTGGAGTTCTCTATGGACGAAGCCAGTAGTAGCCCGCTGCGCGCTAGTTAACTAACGCGCTGTTAGCGGGCCTGTAGAAAGTTACCCAACACTTTATTTAAACCGATCGCGAAGTCAGCGACTCGGCATGCTTTCGCTCGCCTGTCATCAGGTAAGTACCGGGTATGTTTTGTCGAAAAATTGGCGACAGGAGTACACACAATGAGCGCAGTAAAAAACCCGAAACTGCACAAGAAAAACGGCACGGACACCGACACCAAACTGTCGATGCGTGCCGCCCGCGAAGCCCAGAACGGCCTCTCGGCAACCCTCGCCAATGTCCGGGCAACCAAGGATGGCCTGACCGAACTGGATGCCTCTGCTCGCCTGCAACGTGAAGGCTACAACGAGGTGGCTCACGACAAGCCGCCTCACGCCATCGTGCAATTCCTCCAGGCCCTGAACAACCCGTTCATCTATGTGCTGCTGACCCTGGGCGCCATCAGCTTCGTCACTGACTACTGGCTGCCACTGCAGGCCGGTGAAGAAGCCGATCTGACCAAGGTCATCATTATCATGACCATGGTCATGCTCAGCAGCCTGCTGCGGTTCTGGCAGGAACACCGTTCGGCCAAGTCCGCCGAAGCCTTGAAGGCCATGGTGCGCACCACCGCCACAGTGCTGCGCCGTGAGCAAGTGGGCTCCAAGCCAACCCTGCGGGAAGTGCCGATGCGCGACCTGGTGGCTGGCGATATCGTGCAACTGTCTGCCGGCGACATGATCCCGGCCGACATCCGCCTGATCGAGTCCCGTGACCTGTTCATCAGCCAGGCCGTGCTCACCGGCGAAGCCTTGCCGGTGGAGAAGTACGACACCCTCGGGGACGTCACGCAAAAATCCGCTACTTCCACAGCCGCCGACCAAGGCAACCTGCTGGACCTGCCGAACATTTGCTTCATGGGCACCAACGTCGTCAGTGGCCGGGCGCAAGCCGTGGTGGTTGCCACCGGCCCGCGCACCTACTTTGGCTCCCTGGCCAAAGCGATTGTCGGCTCCCGGGTGCAAACCGCGTTTGACCGCGGGGTGAACAGCGTCAGCTGGCTGCTGATCCGCTTCATGCTGGTGATGACGCCGATCGTGTTTTTCCTCAACGGCTTCTCCAAGGGCGACTGGAGCGATGCCTTGCTGTTCGCCCTGGCGGTGGCGGTGGGCCTGACCCCGGAAATGCTGCCGATGATCGTCAGCGCCAACCTGGCCAAGGGTGCAACCGCCATGGCCAAGCGCAAGGTGGTGGTCAAGCGCCTCAACGCGATCCAGAACTTCGGTTCGATGGACGTGTTGTGCACCGACAAGACCGGCACCCTGACCCAGGACAAGATCATCCTCGAGCACCACGTCAACGCCTTCGGCAACCGTGATGATTCGGTGCTGACCCTGGCCTGGCTGAACAGCCATCACCAAAGCGGCATGAAGAACCTGATGGATCAGGCGGTCGTCCAGTTCTCGGAGCAGAACCCGAAGTTCCAGATACCGTTCGCCTACAGCAAGGTGGATGAACTGCCGTTCGACTTTATCCGCCGTCGCCTGTCGATAGTGGTCAAGGACGCGCAAAACGATCACCTGCTGGTGTGCAAGGGCGCGGTCGAGGAGATGCTGAGCATTTCCACCCACGTGATGGAAGGTGACGTTGCCGTCGAGCTGGATGATCGTCGTCGCAACGAGTTGCTGGCGATTGCCCAGGACTACAACGAAGACGGCTTCCGGGTACTGGTGCTGGCCACCCGCAACATTCCCAAGGCCCTCGCACGCAAGCAGTACACCACGGCCGATGAGCGCAACTTGGTGATCCGTGGTTTCCTGACCTTCCTTGATCCACCAAAGGAAACCGCAGGCCCGGCGATTGCTGCCCTGCGCGAGATCGGCGTAGCGGTCAAAGTGCTGACCGGCGACAACGCCATCGTCACCAGCAAGATCTGCCGTCAGGTCGGCCTGGAGCCTGGCGTACCGTTGCTGGGTGTGGAAATCGAAGCGATGGACGACGCCACCCTCAAACTACGGGTTGAGGAACGCACAGTCTTCGCCAAGCTGACGCCGCTGCAGAAGTCGCGGGTGCTCAAGACCTTGCAGTCCAACGGCCACACCGTGGGCTTCCTCGGCGACGGCATCAACGATGCACCGGCCCTGCGGGATGCCGACGTGGGTATCTCGGTGGACAGCGCGACGGACATCGCCAAGGAGTCTGCCGACATCATCCTGCTGGAAAAGAGCCTGATGGTGCTGGAAGAAGGCGTGCTGAAAGGCCGCGAGACCTTCGGCAATATCATGAAGTACCTGAACATGACCGCCAGCTCCAACTTCGGCAACGTGTTCTCGGTGCTGGTGGCCAGTGCGTTCATCCCGTTCCTGCCGATGCTGTCGATCCACCTGCTGCTGCAGAACCTGATGTACGACATCTCCCAGCTGGCTTTGCCGTGGGACAAGATGGACAAGGAATACTTGGCCAAGCCACGCAAGTGGGACGCGAAAAACATTGGCCGCTTCATGATCTGGATCGGGCCGACCTCGTCGATCTTCGACATGACCACCTTTGCCCTGATGTGGTACGTGTTCTCGGCCAACAGCGTGGAAATGCAGACCCTGTTCCAGTCCGGCTGGTTCATCGAGGGGCTGCTCTCGCAGACGTTGGTGGTACACATGCTGCGCACCCGCAAGATCCCGTTCTTCCAGAGCAACGCCGCATGGCCGGTGATGATGATGACCTGCATCGTGATCGGGCTGGGCATCTACGTACCGTTCTCGCCGCTGGGCGCGATGGTGGGCCTGGAGCCGCTGCCACTGGCGTACTTCCCATGGCTGGTGGGCACTCTGGTCGCCTACTGCTGCGTGGCTCAACTGATGAAAACCCTCTACATCCGCCGCTTCAAGCAGTGGTACTGATCAACCGCCCCTGAAAACGCTGGCTATCGGTGGATAGCCAGCGTCCGCGGAGACAGACAATGACCCGACTCATCAGCTACCTCGACAACGCCGCACGCGCCGTATTGGTATTCGCCCTCGCCCAAGCCGCCAAGACGGTGATGGTGCTGGGCGTGCGGCTCTACGCGCGCAACGTGCTCAGCGCCGTGGAAATGCGCTTCATGCTGGGTTTCTCCAGCAGCTTGAGCAGCACGTGCATCCGCTTGCTGCGCCCACGTCGATAAATGGCAATACGCAATACAAGGAAACATCACCATGCGCGTCTTGATCTGTGCAGGTCGTCATTACGCCGATACAAAAATGTCCCGCCAGGTGTTGGACGCCTACCACCGCCTGCGCCCGGTGCAGGTGTTGATCCACGGCGGCAGTCAGTTCCTGGGCAGCGACGTGGAGGACTGGGCCCGGGAAACGGGGGTGGATGTGGTGCGTTACCCACCCAACTGGCAACGCCATGGCAAGCAAGCCGAGCGTCACCGCAACCAGTTCATGCTCACGGACAGCCGCCCCGACGTGATCATCGCATTGCCCGGCGGCGACGACACCTTGGAGCTGGTGAGCCAGGCCAAGGCCAGTGGCATTCATGTGCTGACCGTAGACAGCTGAATCAACCTTTATTGGAGCATCCAGACATGAACGAAGAACCCCGTTGTAGCGGTACCCAGTTGCACACCTTTTTTTATTTGAATCACGGCGCGTCCCTGCCAAGTCCGGTCGGGACACGCCACCGGCTGTTGATCGAGGTTCACCATGTACAAGAAGCAAACCCCTGACGGTTTCACCAAATACCGCAACCGCAGCACCCACGTAACCTTCCATCCCCTGCCCGCTTCCAAGCGTCGGGCGGTGCGGCGCAACCTGATTTTTGTCGGCGCGACGCTTGGCGTCGTGCTGGTGCTCAGCCTGATGTCGAATGCCTATGCGGCCGGCGGTTCCTATGTGGTCGACGACGGCGCAATCAACGCCCCGGGCGAATGCAATGTCGACGCCTGGTTCACCGCCAATCGGCACGACGGCTCTACCCACAGCGAAACCCTTTCGCCCGCTTGCACCACCGCCGCCATTCCCTGGCTGCAATGGACCGCCGCCGTGTCCCGGGCCAATCATGATGGCGATGGGGAAACCCAGGTGAATCCGCAACTCAAGGCCCAGTTATGGACCCGGGAAGACCTGGGCCTGGAACTGGCCGCGTCTGCCGGTGTGCACTACGCATTGAACCGTCAACATTCGTTTGATGGCGCAGATTTGAATGTGCCATTCACCTGGCAGCCCATGGAAGCCCTGCGGCTGAACTTCAACGCAGGCTGGAGCCACGCCTATAACGACGGCGACCAAACCCATCGACCGACCTGGGGTACCGGGTTTGAATACAGCGTGATGGACTCGCTGACACTGATCGCCGAACGTTACGGCCAGCAAGGTGGCGACCAGGCGTGGCAGGCAGGGCCGAGGGTGCATATCGGCAAGAATGTGGATGCTGACCTGGTGGTAGGGCGCAGTTTGATCGGGGGTCAGCATCAATGGCTCACGACGGGGGCCACGTTGCGGTTCTAATCCGCAGACGATCATCAATCTGTGGCGAGGGAGCTTGCTCCCGCTGGGGCGCGAAGCGGCCCTGAAACCTGCGACCGATTTCTATCTGAAAGCACACGGTCGATTGTTTTGGGTCTGCTGCGCAGCCCAACGGGAGCAGCTCCCTCGCCACAGGTTTGGTATGACAGTCAATAGTGATTTAAACCTGGCCCTTGGCCTGCTGCTCCAGATGCACTTGCAACGCAGGATCAATCTTCAGCTGCGCCGCCAGTTCATCCAGGTAGTTGCGCTCCGCGTCCTGCTGGTCATCCACCAGCAGCACACTGACCAGGTACACCTCGGATGCCACCGCCGGGTCCCCGGCAAACTCGGCAAAATCCGCCGCATTCAGCGGCTTGGCCACCTCGGTATCCAGCCACGCCTGCAATTGCGGGTCATCGGTGTGCTTGCCGATCTCGGCCGAGATCATCTGCTGCTCACGCTCATCAATCTCACCATCTGCCTTGGCTGCCGCGATCAACGCGCGCAGCACGGCATGGCTGTGTTCTTCGACCTGCGCGCCGGACAGCTGGTCAACCGTTTGCAACGCCTGCTGCGGCGCCGATGCCTGTTGACGCTGCCAGGCCTGATAGGCCTGGAACGCCATCATGCCCAGGGAAGCCAGCGCCGCGTAGTTGGTGCCGCCGGTGCGCCCTTGCGGCGCCGCACGGGTTCCGCCGAGCATGCCGCCCAGTCCGCCGAGCAAACCACCGAGGCCGCCACCGCCTGAAGCCGAAGCACCGCCGCTGCCCAGCAAACCGCCCAGCAGCCCGCCCAAACCACCCAGCCCGCCTTGAGCCGCCGTTGCGGAGCCGCCCTGCTGGCTCGTTGAGGCTTGGCCCGCTCGCAGCAATTGTTCCAGTAGATCGCCGGTATTCATGGTGTCACCCTCCCAGGGCGCAGAGTTCCAGATCAACAACAATAGACCCGCTGCGCCAGAACACCATGACCGCCCGGCAGGCACGCTTTATCATGGCGCCATCGCACCCGGAGGAAGCCTCGACATGACCCGTACCGAGCATATCGCCCTGATGGCGACCTACAACCAGTGGATGAACCGCAAGGTGTACGACGCTGCCAACGGCCTGAGCGACGAGGACCTGATTGCCGACCGTGGTGCGTTCTTCGGTTCGATCCTTGGCACGCTGAACCACCTCGCCCTGGGTGACCGCGTCTGGCTCAAGCGTTTCGCCGAGCATCCGGCAGGCTTTGCCGCGCTGGCACCGCTAAGCGCTTTGGCGTTGCCGCCACGCCTGAATCAACTGGCCTTCGCCGATATCCGTGAACTGTCGGCCCATCGTGCCTGGCTCGACCAGATCATCATCGACTGGGTGCAATCCATCAGCGAGCCGGAGCTGGATCAGCCCCTGCAGTACCACAACATGGCGGGCACACCGATGAACAAGAATTTTCATGCACTGCTCGTGCACTTCTTCAATCACCAGACCCACCACCGGGGACAGGTGACAACCCTGCTGACGCAGGCCGGGCGCGACGTGGGCGACACCGACCTGCTGGCGCTGATGGACTAGTTCAACCGCCGCTGTACTCGGCGTACGCCTGTATCAGCGCGGGGAAATTCTCCCTCTCCGGGAGCTGCGCAAAGCTGTGCTGCGCCGGGGTAGTCGCCCACGGCAGCTTTTCACTGGTCCAGGTTTCAATGAATGGCACATAACCGCTGGCATCATCCAGCATGGTGGGGCGCAGGTTGATCAGATCTTCCACGCCATTGGGGCGGGAAAACATCCAACTCATGCAGTGGGGGCAGCAGTAGTGGCGGTCGACGCCATGCAGTCCGCCGATCACCGGGTTGCCCTGGGTGATGGTGAATCCGTGGCTGGGGATCAGCGCGCTCAGCGAGAACGCGCTGGATGACATCTTCTGGCACCCGGTGCAATGGCACGCCATGGTGATCAGCGGTTTTTCGGTCACGGTAAAACGTACCCGATCACAACGGCAGCCGCCTTCCTGGGACTCTTGATGACTCATCTTCCACTCCATTCACATTGTGTGTGTACTTGGAGAGTAAACGAGCAGGCGCGTCACGAACAGCGTTGCCAACCCGCACAAACGAACGCATGTGACAGCAAACTGTCATAAAAGACAGAGCGGTGAAAACCAGCCAATGGCTGCCCCGCCCTGCCCGCGCGCATCAGCAGATTACCGATGCGACGCATCCCCCAAGAAGGAGACGCTTACATGGTCATTCACTTCAAGGTCGCCGGGCATCTTGCCTGCGGTCATCACGGCAACAACCTCCCCTCCAGCACCGAGCTGAAACGGGTCAAGTGCCGTACCTGCCGTAACACCGAAGTATTCAAAGAAGCCCGTCGCACCCAACGCAACGCCGCTCGGCGTGCCGCGCGCAAGTCCAAAACCGCCCATGCCGCCGGTGACTGGCGCAGTGCCTGGACCCAGCGCCTGACCGAACTGCCAGGCCGCCAGCGCCTGCCACGCGGGTTCCACGGCCAGCCATTCGTTTAGGTTATGCAGCCGGGGCACGACGGTAAGCGGCCAACAGCACGCCCATCGCCATCAACAACCCACCCGCCCCACGGTTGAAGTGCTGCAAGTGTGCGGGCCGCAGGCGACTAAGCAAGCGTGCCCCGCATACCGCATAGAACATCATGATGCTGACGTTCAGCACGCAGAGTGCGAACAACAGGCACGCGTACTGCGGCAGTTGTGCTTGGGTGCTGTCGACAAATTGCGGCAGGAATGCCGACATGAACAACAATGCCTTGGGATTGGAAATCGCCACCAGGAAACTGCGGGTGAAAATACTCGCCGAGCGGGTGCCGCCGTCCTCACCTTCGCCCACCGACGGCAACGCCGCCTGGGGTGATCGCAACATCTGCCAGCCGATCCAGATGAGGTACGCCGAACCGATCCATTTCAGTGCCTGAAACAGCCCTTCACTGGCCGCGAGCAGCAAACCCAGGCCACACGCCACCGCCGTCACCAGCAAGGCGTCGGCCACCACCGCCCCGGCCATGCCCCAGAACGCCGCCTGCAATCCATGGCGCGATCCATTCTGCAGGGCCAACAGAACCGTCGGGCCGGGAATCGCGATAATCGCGGCGCTCATCATGACGAACAGAAATAAGGTTGCCAGGGACATGACAGGTTCCTACGGGCTAATCAGCTGCGAATCATCCCAAAATATCTGCTGTGTGGCGAGGGAGCTTGCTCCCCGTTGGGCTGCGCAGAGGCCCCAAAATCCTGGGAGCGCTTCGCACTCCAGCGGGAGCAAGCTCCCTCGCCACCGTTTATGTATTGCTCAAGCGAGACCCAATAAAAAGCCCCGGACTGACCGAGGCTATTGAGGGTTCAAGCATCATTGGCCACCGGCCTCGACCGCGCCTTGTACCCCGGCAGCGCTGCGGCGTACGCCAGTGCCTGCTCACGGGAGCCAAAGGATGCCAGGCGGTCGGCCTTGGTACAGACCCGCCACGGGCCGCTGTTGACCTGCACGATGTCATAGCCGTTGAGATGCAGCTTGTTCAGCATGGGAGTGCTCATAGTCACCTCTCTCTCCAGAGATAATCCAGGTGTTTGCCCGGTCTACCATACACCCGGGTAAAGCGGTGTAACCTACCGGGCGTCGCACAGGCGTGCGCTTCAAGCTGCAAAATCTGCTCCTGCCCGGCAAAGGCCACGGCCACCCTTCTGTTACTTCACCTTGCTGCTGAGGTTGTCGACACTGCGCTTGAGGTCTTCAAGGCTGCGCTTCTGATCACTGACGGTGCTTTTGAGGCTGGACAGTTCGCTGGAGCTGGAGTTTGAGCTGGAACTTGAATTGCGCTTGAGGTCTTCAACCTCGCTCTTGAGCTTATCGATGGTGTTTTTCTGATCGGATACGGTGCGCTTGAGCTCGGACAGCTGGCCGTCACTGGAGCTGGAACTTGAGCCGGTGTTTTTCTTCAGGTCTTCAAGGGCGCGTGCCTGGCCTTCCAGCTTGCTTTCCAGACTTTGCATTTCGCTGTCATTGCGCTTGAGCGCGTCGCGCATGGCCTGAATGTCACCTACCGAAATATCCGACGGATGCAGGAAATATTCGCCACCTGCGCCCGAACTGCTCGCGGTGAGTCTGTTACCGGCCGACGCACCGAAATCCCCCCACCGAGCGGGACTCGCCGCCTGAACTGACGGTGCCATTGCACCTATCAACAACGAAGCGACAACAGCGAGCGATGCTTTACCCACAATGGACATCAGTTGATTCCTTTCTGACTGGCCGAGATGGCACATCGCTATGACTGCATTTCTGAACACTTGTTCCCGTAAAGAGTTGCAGCCCCGCATACGAAAAAGCCCCGGCAAATGCCGGGGCTCGAAATATCCAACAGCCGGTGCGATGTGCTGTCCTTTCACACACCTTTCACAGTCGGGCACCTATGGTCATCTCAGCTCCTGGTGAAAACCTTTAAGCCCGCGACCCCCGTCGTGGGCTTTTCTTTGCCTGTCATTTGGCCACAGGTTGCCGCTAGATTCGCTGCGGCGGTGAGCCGGTGCAAGCGCCCTGCTCCATGCAGAATACAAAGGGCGCCACCACTTCAACTTCGCCTTTACGCAGCATTGAGGGCGGGGGCGCAGGCACTGGCGAGGCCGCCGGAATAAATGCCTCCACTGCCCCGACGAAAAGATCCGAGCCTGTGTGGCTGACGATTTTGTGGCGTATCAGGTTGCCTTTGGCGTCGACGACAAAGGCCACTCTGACCATGCCGGTCAGCCTTTGCAGGCGAGCTTCTTCGGGATAGGACTTGAAGTGGTTGAGGTGAGTGAGCAACTGATATTCCCATAAGCGCTTCTCTACCAGTTGCTCCTGGTGGTTGGGGCCGCTCGTGCAGGC
Source organism: Pseudomonas yamanorum (assembly GCF_900105735.1). Lineage (NCBI taxonomy): Bacteria > Pseudomonadati > Pseudomonadota > Gammaproteobacteria > Pseudomonadales > Pseudomonadaceae > Pseudomonas > Pseudomonas yamanorum. Next base: position 204,172 of record NZ_LT629793.1, read on the forward strand.
ACAAAGCAGTAAGACAAGTGCGATCCAGCTGTATTTCATAAACGCAGTTCCGTTGACGTTTGGTTTGCGAAGTGAGGCTAATTATCCGGCGTTATGCTGGCTATCGCTTTGCGATCAGAGCGGGTAGCTCGTCGAGCGATTTTATAGTGTCTTGCGCGGGAGCAAGGCCTGCGGGCCATTGATGAAACCCCTGAAACCATACAGCGTACATCCCGGCGGCTTTTGCCCCTTGGTAGTCGTTTAGAGGGTGATCACCGACAAACCAGCAGTGCTCGGGAAGAACGCCTAACCGTGCAGCCGCCTCATGGAAGATTTCCCGTGCAGGTTTGGCTGTCCCGAACGCTTGCGAACTGACAACGGTACCAACCGACTGAGCGAAGGGCAATGCAGCGATGGTTTTCCTTCGCGAGTGCTCGGCGCCATTGGAAACAATCCCGACCTTGATGTGTCTGTGCTCCAGCGCCTGAATCAACGCTGCAGCGCCCGGCATTGGCACGGCTGCGGCCGGAAAATGGCTGACCCAGTGCTCGACCAGGACCTCAGCCGGCTGCGGCACTCGCCACGGCAGTTGGTTGGCAAGGGTGTGGCCTACAGCTTCGCGGATCGAAGAGAATGCGGACTGCGGGGAAAGATAGCCGCCGCTGTCTTCCCGCAAAATCAGGTGCGTGATGTCGTCCAGCGTCGCGGGCCTGATGTGCTCGCCGAACTCAGCCAGGAACCGTTCGGCGTAGCGTCGGATACTCAAGGCGCGATGCGTCAGTGTGTTATCCAGGTCGAACAGAATGGCGCGCGGGTACACGAATGTTCCTCGTGGAAAACCAAATCTGCCTGTCAGGCGGTGGCACTGACGAGTGAACCGGTACCGCTTCCACCTTCAGAAGTGAGCGCCTGCAACAAAGCCGAGGAAGCAGACTGCAACGCTGCTGCCGTTGCGGCAATCTGCGTCTGGGCTGCTGCCACGGCGGCCGCCTTGGCGTCTGCGCTTTGATTGCTGGCCTGTGCCTTTTGCATGTTTTGCTGCTGCTCTTGAAGTTGCTTTTGCAACTCCGCAATTTGCTTTTTCAGCTCCTTGACGGTGTCGGACTCCTGCGACGTCGATGCGGCCTGGCCGGCCCCTGCGCCGGAAGCACTTTTGGCATCGGTGGTCGGGCCGGGGCCCGAGGTGCCGGAAGCTTGTGTCTTGGAGCCATCACTGACACTGGCGGAGCTTGGACTGGTGGGCACAGAAGCAAGACTGCTGACGTTAGCGATCATGTCAAATATCCAATTCCGGTATAGATCTTAATTGATCGGCGCTTTAGCCGATTCCTTTAACGCGTTATCGACCTTACTGAACTTGGCTACAACGACGAACCGATTCAGCGCCAAGGCCTCGAAAAGACGTTAACCAGGCTTCCATCAGGATCACGCAGCAATACCGAAGTGTTGCCCCATGGCATGACCGTCACCGGCATCACCACGTCTGCGCGACCGATACGCAGCAGGACGGCCTCGACATCATCCACTTGAAACTCCAGGATCGCCGAACGGTTGCTGGCGGCGACTGCCAATCCATCGTTATGAAGGCGGATCAGGCGTTCATCGGCTATGGCCAGGACCACGCCGTCGAGGTGAATTTCAGCGAACCCCTCAGCCAGATGCCTTGGCTCGACAGTCGTGAGGTTTTGATAGAACTGAACGAGCCGTTCAAAGTGGTTGGTAACGAGACGAACAGACGAGAATTTCATTATTTGACCTGGCGGAAGAGAGAGAGCTCACCTTAGTTCAAGCCTGCGTCAGTTCCTGACAGGAGTGTTTCGCCAGAGCGCTCCCGCTTTACGAAAAAACCGGCTCTGCCCGGGCGCGAAGTCCTGCGGCGATCATCAGGATAATGGCCGGGACGATCACTACGCTGGCCGACAGCATCGCCCCCTTGAACCCCGCCACATCCAGCGCACTGCCACCGATAATCACACCCAGCCCGATCGCGCTGTTGAGCACAGCTGTGTGGATGGCGGTCGCAGGCACCATGTGATCACCGGCGATCCTCAAGACCCACGTCTGCAGACCGGTAAACAAAGCGGAAATGGCCACGCCCCAGACCACCAGCAGGATAACCACGGACACGAGCCCGAGTGGCGGACCATAAATACCCAAGGTCACCAACGCCAATGCCATCGCAACCAACGCCAGCAAAATGAACGCTTTCAAGTAGCGATCAATCAACAGCGCACTCAAGAGGTTGCCCAGAAAACCCGAGGCCCCGAAGGCAAACAGCAACACCGCAATCATGTACGAGGTAATTCCAGGCACCTGGCCAATAAACGGTTCGACAAAGGTGTAGGCACCAAAATGCGCGGCCGCCGTCAGGCCCGTGATGACGTAGGTGATCAAGAGGTCCTTGCGCCGCAGCACCACCGCAAAGCCCAGACCTTTGGCCAGCGAGGGAATATGCAGGGAAGGCAGCACCAGGGCGATCGCACCGGCGCTGGCGACACACATCACGGCGAGGCACACAAAAGCCGTGCGCCAACCATCGTATTGGCCCACCAGATTAATCAGCGGTACGCCCATGACCGTGGCGATCGTGATGCCGCCCAGCACAATCGAGGTGGCCAGTCCCACGCGGTGCGACGGCACGATATGCGCGGCGGTGGCTGCCACGATGGCCCAGAACACGCCATGGGCCAATGCGCCGACGGCGCGGGCACCGAGCAGAGAGGAAAATTCAGGGGATAACGCTGCCAGGCCGTTTGATAAGGCCAGTATCAACATCAACGCAATCAGCAGCGCCTTGCGGGGAACCCGGCGGTTCAACCAGTTGGATAGCAAGCCGCTGGCCGCCCCGATCCAAGCGTATAGCGTTACGGTCAGCCCGACGGTAGACGGGGCTTGATCCAGGTCGGCGGATATTTGCGACAGCAAACCAATGGGGGCGAACTCGGAAGTCACCATGGTAAAGGAGGCGATGCACAGCACACTGACTGCACACCATACCCGCAAGGCTGAATTGATCACCGGCAATGTCCGTCCCTGTTCATGGCTGAGTCGTCGTGACTCCACCTCGCGCGTCGCTCACTGAGACCGGCTAGTTATCGGGATTCCAAACGACGGCCTGTGCCACGACAACGTATTCGCCGTTAAAAGTTGCCGCTGGCGAACCATAAAGCTGGTAGCCCAGAGCAAGGGCCTCAGAGACGCGGTGACAGAAGGAGGCATCGTCCTTGCCTGTCAGAATCCGATAGGTGGGTAAGCCTTCAGGAGGAGAATGCTGCATGGGGGCACCTGCTGGAACAATTGAAGAAAACCACTGGGCAATCTATATCAGTCGATGATCACATCGCGACCCTCGGCCTTTAAACGGGCGAGGTTGTTCTTCATCTGCTGCAACCGCTCAGGCGGATGTCCTTGCCACTTCGTCACCTCAGCCACCACCCGCAACGGATCGCCGGAGCGATAGGACAGCGTGGGGTTGCCGGGAAACTTCTTATCCGTCACGTTGGGATCATCCATGATTGGCCCCGTTGGCTCCACCACATAAATCCGTTCCCGCTCACTGCCAAGCGCCAGCTCAGCGCCCCAGATGGCGGCATCCAGGGTGCCCGCGAAGTAGACCCACGACAGTGGTTTACCCTGCGTGAAATTGGAGGGGTAGCCGACGCGGATCATATCGCCCGGTTCCAGATCGGCCCGGGTGCCGTGAAAGAACTGACGGGTAAACATGCCAGCGGTGTTTGACATGGGCTCGCTGCTCCGAGGATGAATTACAAAATCACTAAGGGTTGCACGGAACCCAGTGGCGGTGAACTGGCCCGGCGCTTGATCGCCAGGCCAGAGGGCTGAGTTAAAGCAGTACAGTGGAAAGCATACCCAAGGCTCCCAGGACGAACCCGATGAGTGCACCACGCCCTGGTGCCTCATGGAACAGCGACCAGACCACCACGGGTTCAAGCAGCAGCAAAGAGGTGACTGAGACCACGGTGACGATCCAGATATCACCGACAGCCACATACCCCAGCCAATACGCACCCAGCAGACAGAGCCCGGCAAAACACATAAGCACAACGGGAATGACAAACCCTTCCCAGGAGCTACTCCCTGTCTGAGCAAGCTTGGCGGTCACCACCTCACTGTAGATTGCACAAAACTCACCGAGCACCATCAACCCTAGAGCAGAAACTCCGAGTAGTTCTTTGGACATATCAAAAACTCCTTCGTATTCAACGCAATATTTTTCAGCTCCCAGCGAGCGATGCCGCTGTCCAGGAGCGTGTTGCAGTGATACGAAGCAGCCTTGAACAGGCCTGAATTACCGAAGTGCTTTTCCATGCTCATGTCCTTCAAAGGGTGTGAGTCTCTCAGCGCCCGGATGAGGGCACTCGTGGCGATCATACGTTCCGTTAGACACTGCGAACAACCCGGGCACCATAAGCAGGGGTATAGGGATCTCAAAGACACCAAAGGAAGATCAATTACGCAGCTCTCTACTTTGTAGCCAGGTACTTATGGCCTCAACGAGCTCTGCCTTGCACTCCACTGGAAGCCAATGTCCGCCAGGCACGCTCGTCACGCTGAGATCTGCGCAGGCCGCGCGCATTGGATCGCCCAACCGATTGCCCGTGATGGTATTCATCTGGTCGTAATCGCCGTTCACAAACAGTACGGGCAATGACAGGCGTCCGCCGTTGGGCGCTCGGTGGGCGTAATCGATGTTGGCATCGTCGTTCAGATACCAAGCGCAGGGCGCGCCAAAACCATGCTCTTCGAACGTCCGCACCAGCACAGCGAAGTCCGCCTCGGGCCAAAGCGCGGGGTCTGGTTGGGTGGGTGGGGCTCGGTGCGCTTCGCCAAACCGCCCGCCTTTCCTGGTCACTTCTGCATTGGATGCAACCTTGCCGATGCTCGCAGGGTTTCCTTGTCGATAGATCGACGCCAGCGAGGCTGCTTTGTCCGCATCAAGATCGGCGACGGCGGAAGCAAAGTGCGTGTTGTAGTAGCGGTAATAGTCCCATTGACCGTCTGGATACTGGTCCGCCGGATAAATCCCTCGGTCAACCAGCGGCACCAGCGTCGGCAACGCGTTCGTGGAGGGGAAGTACGGGACCGAAATCAGCACCACGCCGCGGCTGCGCTGAGGTTCATGCGCGACCAATTCACCCGCCACAACGCTGCCCCAATCGTGGCCTACCCAGATTGCGGGCATTCCGCCGAGATGGTCATGAAGTTCTGCCATGTCTGCCACGATGTTTTCAATCGTGTACGCATCGATGGCGGCTGGCGCAGAGGAACCACCATAACCGCGCATGTCGGGTGCGACGCAGTGCCAGCCCTGGGCAGCGAACGCTTCCATCTGCGCACGCCAGATCAAACTGAGCTCAGGCCAACCGTGCAGGAACATCATCAATGGCCCATCGGCAGTCCCCTGCTCTACATAATGCGTCGTATGACGGGGCGTACTGAAGACGCGCGGAGTGAGCGTGGAAGTGGACATAGGATCTCCTCATGCTAGGCCGGCCGACATAAGCGCCATATCGGCAGAATCACCGTTGGATCTGCACCCTAGAGTAACGATCTCTATGATGCTTGCCAGCTTCCCGTCATATTGTCAGCCCTGTACCTGCCAACTGCAGCCAGACCCATCACGGCATATCTTGTTACAACCATTCGCCCGCAGGCCCTGCCCTTAGAGAACTTCAAACTTTCACTCCAGTCCTAATGCCAGGCGTGCTTTAAACCGTGAGCGCCTGCTGACAACCCATAGAGGTTCAAAAAATGAAAATGACACTACCCGCCCTGGTTCTGGGTGTCCTCATTTCGCAAGGCGCAATGGCAGCCGGAGATGGCACCGCCGCTCTTGGAGGCGGCGTTGGTGGTGCACTTGGCAATATCGTAGGTCAACAGCTCGGCGGCTCAACGGGCGCGGCGGTAGGCGCAGGCGTAGGGGGTGCTGCCGGCAGTGCTGTCGGCGCTCAAAGAGGCAACAGAGCGGAAGCCGCGTTAGGTGGCGGTATCGGATCAGCTGGCGGGTCACTTATTGGTAATCGCCTCGGCGGCTCCACGGGCTCGACGATCGGTGCAGGTCTCGGCGGCGCCGCGGGTGGCGCGCTAGGAAACAACCTGGCGGACGATGAGAGCAATCATCGATCTGATGGCAAGAAGCACAATGGCAAGAACAAGCATAAACACAAGAACAAGCATCGTTAGTTTCTGACGCTATTACATCGAAGCCCGGCCCAGCGCCGGGCTTCTTATTTCTGGCGCCAAAAACGAAAAAGCCCAGCAATCGCGCTGGGCTTAGATATGGAAACCGGGTAACCAATATGAGCCTTGCTACTTAACCCTTGCAAAGCTTCTGTGGCGACTCCGTGCCCCCGAGTTTTTTCGGCCATGCAATCGGCAGGTTAGGAACAGAGATAAGCTCGACGACGCCAAACATGCACATAATCACCGCTTTTCCATCCGCGCTGGGTACGCTGCTGAGTCCGACCAGAATCTCGTAGTCTTTCCCGGGCTCCAGCTTGAATACTTTCGCCTGGCCTGGGCACATAGCGTAAGTGCTGCCGTAACTGCCGGCCGACGCACCTAATGTCGCAACCTGAAAGGGTGCATCTGTTTTAACGCGGTACTCAGCCACAATCTCGGTGTACAAGCCTTCGGCCATCCGAACGGCTCCGATGTACTGTTGAAGCTTGGGTGAAACCCTTCCCGGCATTCCAAGATTGGCCGGCTTAAGTGGGTACTGAGGGTAGTTAATGCTCGGCTGCCCGTCCTCTGAGAAGCGACCCGCTTCAGCCATTTTGTGGCGAGTATCCGGTGCACAGCTGCCAGTTACGCTGTCGCCAAACACATTAGAATTGGTGATCACACGAACTCGGGCCGTATTGTCGTCCTGAGGTGGATCGACATAGGGAACAGAGGGGATCCCGCCACAACCAGCAAGGGTGATAGACGAAACAAGCAGGAGCAACCAGGTATTACGCATCTACTACATCCTTGAGTTTACCTAAGATCCATCGTGTGCGAACCAGACTAAAAAACCTCAGCAAAAAGCCTGACTGGCGTCCGCCAACTAAGTGAGTTGAGAAGCAACATTTGAAATTGCGAAGCGGAAACAAAAAAGGACCTGCCTGATAAATCACGCAAGTCCTTGAATATTGTGGTGCCCGAAGCCGGAATCGAACCGGCACGCCCTTACGAGCGGGGGATTTTAAGTCCCATGCGTCTACCAGTTTCGCCATTCGGGCGGTAGCGCTATACAGCGAGCCAAGCAGCTTCAAAAGCCCTTGAGCGTTGCAGCAGGCTAGGGAATATATAGATCCAGCCCCCTCGATGCAAGGTCGGGCGCGGGCTTTTTCAAACAAACCAGCGGCTCCTCTGCAAACAAAAAAGCTCGCCAGATCAGTGATCTACAGATTTCAGCCGCAGTGCTGAGCAATAGCAGCACCCACCGCTTCGGCACCTGCGGCACTCGCCACCAGGCGCATCAGGAAAAATAAGTCATGACGGCAATGACCACTGAAACCCAAACCAGGGTCATCAAAAACGACAGCGCAGCCAATGTTTTGCCCATTTGCCTACTCGCCCCGACGAAAACCGCTTCAGTGAATCAACTCTTTTGCCTTCTCCAGGCACTCTGTGGCGCTGTCCAGTGCTTCGGCCGCTTTGGCTGAGGCAGAATTGCCGTTTTCAGCGCGATTGCCGGTGATGACAAACAACACATCGACACCGACCTTGGCAATCGCCGCCAGGTAATCTGCCCGTGGAAAACGCACACCGTTTTCATAACGCCCCTGGGCATTGGTCTCAACGCCTCCGACCTTGCCCAGCGCCGCTTGAGAATAGCCAAGCCTGACACGCTCTGCCTTTAACCTCGCCCCAATGCTCATAAACAACCTCCTTTGTGGGATCGTGGATACGATACTGCGCACAAAAGGTTAGTTCCTTGACCGAACTGAGCCGCTATTTATTGCCTGATCCTAGAAAACCATCACCCCTTGTTATCCGGCACCTGCGGCGCCTGAGGGCATCTGATACGCTTTTTTCTTCTGCATCTGACCCTGTAACGAAACCCGTCCTGGCCTGACAATACACCCACTCCCGACACGCCCGTGGAGCCCGACAGGAACCGTCCTGCCGGCCCGTTCATTTCGGAGGCCTTATGGCTAAGATGGCATTTTTCCTGTTCGGTTTTCTTGCGCTGACCATCGCGATTGGTCTGCTTGCCACCATCTCACCGGTCTAGCATCCACACCCCGCCGCCTAAGTTCAGCGGTAGTTTCAGCCGGCAAAAAACATCGGATACAACGACACCACCAACAACCCCGCCATCGACCAGTTGAACACCCGCAACCAGCGCGGCTCACGCAACACATTGCGCAAGCCGCTGCCACAGCCGGCCCATACACAAACGCTGGGCAGGTTCACCAAGGCAAACACCGCAGCAATCAACAGCACATTGGTGACATAACCGTCGGCAGGCGTATAGGTGGTGATCGCGCCCAATGCCATGACCCAGGCCTTGGGGTTGACCCACTGGAATGCCGCCGCGCCGAGAAAAGTCATGGGTTTGCGCTTGTCATCGGTGTCATCGGACATCGCGCTGGAGGTTGCAATCTTCCACGCCAGGTACAGCAAATACGCCGCCCCCACATAGCGCAATACGGTGTAGGCCCACGGCAACGCCTTGAATACCTCACCCAGCCCCAAGCCCACGGCGATCACCAACAACATGAAGCCAATGCTGATCCCCAGTGCATGGGGAATCGAGCGAATAAAACCGAAGTTCACCCCGGACGCCAGCAACATGGTGTTATTGGGACCTGGGGTGATTGAGGACACAAAGGCGAACAGCGCAAAGGCTGACAACAGGCTTGAAGACATAAGCATGGCGCGACATCCGAACGAGTACTGTGGCCGTGACAGTAGAACGTTGCGCCAGCCTGCGCCCCGTACAGCTACGGGTAGATAGAGGCATACACTTCGTCAGCCCCCCAACAAGCGCCTTCGAACCAAACTGCCATTGGTTTGCCTTCATTGATCGGTATACTTGCGCCCTCCTCTGCACCCTGTGCTGAACACATCCTGAAAGGACACTCGATGAGCAACTACCTCGACCGCGCGCTGACGGGCCTGCGGACCCTGGGCATCAATCTTCTGCAGCCGGTTCCAGACGCACCGGTACTGGTATTGCTGGACCGCGTGGCCCAGTACGACACCGCCAAAGTCACTGCGATCGCTGCCGTGCTGCAACAGTCGACCACCTTCAACAGCGTGGTTCGCGAACAGATTGCCGGCATGGATATCTCCACACGCTTCATGGACATCACCCAGAGCTTCACCTCGATTCGCGAAGACGCCGCCGCCATGGCCGGCTGGATGGATGACGGGCGCCTGGATACGCTGGAGAAGCTCAAGCTGAGCTGGATGAACCTGCGTCGTGGCTCGATCCCCAGCCGCTTCAGCGAGATCCGTGAAAACTACCTGCAGGTGTGCAAGTCGGCCAATGACCAGATCTCCCGGGAAACGGTGATTCTGGAAGCCTACTTGGACTTCCGCATGGCCATGAAGGCGGCCGAGGTCGATGCCCAACAAGTGCTTGCCCTGGCCGGCCAGGTCCTGGAGCAGCGTACCCAGGCCTTGAACGAAGCCAACGCCCAAGTTACGGCTGCCGAAACCCTGGCGCCGGCCGAACGCGCGGCCCTGGAGTTGCGTCGCGATGAAGCCGTACGCGCGCTGCAGGACGAAGACAAGCGCTACCAGATCGTCAAGGACATCGCCGATGACCTCAAGGTCGGCTACAACACGGCCGAAATGGTCTTCGCCCGGATCAACCAGGTGCATGTGATCAAGGAGCGCCAATACCAGCGCATGGTCTCGTTCTTCTCCACCAACGAAGTGGTGTTGACCGGCCTCGCGGTATCGTTCACCAGTAACAGTGGCCTGGCCGAAGCCACCAACACGCTGAATGCCACCACCGACGGCATCAGCAAGGGCCTTGAAGCCCTGGGCAGCACCGGCAACACCCAATTGGAAGCGGCGGTCAAGGCCAGCTATGGCTCCACCATCAAGGTCGACTCGGTGCGCGCCCTGGCCGAAGCCACCCTGAGCTTCCAGACTGACATGCACGGCCTGACGGAAACCTACCGCGCTGAATCCAGCAACGCGTCCCGTGACATCGCCGAAGCCGTCGAAGAGGCCAAACGCAAGTTCGCCGCATTGCTGACAAAGGCCGCTTGATGAGCGACATTCTTCTCTCCGAGCAACTCGGCGCGATGGCGCTGGTGGATCAACTGCGCCACCAGCAGATGGCGGTTGAAAAGGACTTGAGCCTGCCCCAACGCCGTGCCGAAGTGGCGGCGCGCATCCGCGAGTATTACCAGAACAACGGCATTCAATTTACCGAAGCGCAGATCGACCAGGGCGTGCGCGAATTCTTTTCCAAACGCCTGGTGTTCGAGGCCCCGGAACTGAGTGCGCTTGACCGTTTCTGGAGCAACGTACTGCTCAGGCGGCATCGCGGCATACTCGTCATCCAACTCATCGCGGTCACCTTGCTGGTGGTGCAATGCAGCCGGGTGATGGTCGCCAGACACGAAATCCAAGAAGCTCAAAGAGCGGCCATCGCCGTCGAGACGAGCGCGGCACAAAAACAATCAGACATCGCCCACCTGAAGGCTCGCCTGAGCGCCGTGCAACAGGACCCGGCCTATATTGAGGGCGGCGACCTGTTCAGTGCCCTGCCCCGCCTGAATACCAAGGCCGAACATGCCCTGGCCATGGTCGATACCTCCGGGGTCGATTACGCCAGTGAGCAGATCGGCGTGCTGGAGGCGTTTTTAGCCAAGGTCAAGGCAGTCCAGCCGATGACCGACCAGCTCAACGAGTTGACCCGCAAGGTCGCCGACATTCACCTGCCCGCCGCCGACAGTAAAGCGACGCGGGGCATGCAGGCCGAATTGGTCATGATCAAAGACCTCATCGGGAAATTCGAGATCGAAAAAGCCGGCGGCCAACTCAGGGCCCTGCGTGCCAACACCGAACTGATCCCCAAGGAGGTGACCATTCGGGTTGTCGACCGACCCGGCACGCCGTCCGGTGTCGAGCGCTGCTACGACAAGGCGCTGTGTAATTCCAATCCTGGTTCGACCCAGGGCAAGAGCTGGTATTTGGTTGTTGAAGCCGTCGACCTGTCGGACAGGCCGGTGCTGCTGCCCACCGTCAGCAGTGAGACCGGCACCGGCGCCTGGGCCAGCCAGTTCGCTGTGCGGGTACCGCAGGCCGAATACCTGAAGGTCAAGGCCGACAAACTCGACGACGGCCACCTGACCAACCGAGTAGTCGGCCGCAAGCCAGCCGGCAGGATGGAAGTCACCTATTTGAGCCAACGGACCACCGACCCGCTCGAAACGATATTGGAGTGGTGAAGACATGACGCCTGACACCCTGATCGGCATCACCGAACGTAACTCCCGCAACGCCGAATTGATGATGCGCACGGCCGAGCAACACCTGTCTGAACTGCTCGGCGAGCAACTGGCGCTGGAGCAGGACATTACCCAGCGCCTGGGTAAAATCGCGGCCCTGCACCTGGACCAGGGCAACACGCAGAACGAGCAAGTCGCCGCCGCCCTGAACCTGCGCCAACAGTCCCAGGACCTGCTCCACCAGCAACTGCGCGACGCTGAGCAGGCCGTGGCGCAGGCGCTGGCGGGCAAGGAAAAATTGCAAGCGCGAGCCGACACCCTCGACCAGCAAGCCCGGCAATCCCTGGAGCAAAACCCTGACTACGCCCGCCAGGTCGAGCAACTGGACCTGGCCCAGGCTGCCCACCGAGAACACGTCAGCGGTTATGAAGACCTGCGCCAGGAGTGCGCACTGAAGCGTCCGACCTTTGATACCAACCTGGTCTACGTCTACCTGCGCGGACACGCCTTCGGCACCGACCAATACCGGCGCAACCGTCTGAACCGCTGGATGGACAACTGGCTGGCGACCAAGGTGAACTACCTCGCCAACCGTAAGAACGAGCTGAGCCTGATCGCCCTTGGTGAGCGAAACGAGGCCTTGCAGGCCGAGCGCATCGCCCTGATCAGCACCTTGAGCGCAAGTGTCGATGCGCAACTCGCTCAGGCACGTGACCAGCACGGACAGGCCTCAATACAACCCGAGCTTGATACCCTTCAACGCGTGGTCGACAACGCCAAGCGCCAGGCCAATGCCATCCAGGAAAAACTCGGCAGCTACTCACGCAACGAAGACCCGCAGTACCAGCGCGCTCGGCAGTTGCTCACTGACCAGTTGAAAACCCAGAGCATTGGCGAATTGATCGACCTGGCCAGCCACACCCCGGGCGACGCCGACGACCTGATCGTCGAGCAGCTGCAAACCCTGAACCTGCGCTTGAAGGCGGTGGTACAGCAGTTGGCGGAGACCCAGGAAGAAGCCGTGGTGCACCAGAGCAGCTACCAGCGTGCCAAAGACCTGGAGCGCAAAGTTCGCAACGATGCCTTTACCGGCCGCGATGTTTACTTTGACCTGTCGACTGACTTCGAGCGTCTGGTAGAGAGCTACATGACCCAGGGCGCAACCCTTGGCCAGGTTGTGGATGTGCTAAGCCGGGGCCTTAAAATCGTGCGCCGCAGCCAGGTAGCGGCAGGGGCGACGCGAGGCTATGTCAGCGCATCGATCAGCCCTGTCGTCCTAGGCGTCGCCACCGTCGAAAGCAGCAATAACAACACGGCCAGCTTTTCGACGTCAGGCAGTACAGGCGGCGGCAGCTTCAGGACGACCGACAGCTTCTAGCCTGGCGCGAAGCAAATCCGGGACTTCCTCGTTGCTAGCTGTCAGACAACGAGGAAGTGATCTGCGCAATCGCATCCTGATCCAGCCCGTCCAGCGTGCGGTAGTGGTTGATGATCAACGTCTCCTTGTCACTCAGGGTGGCCTGGTTGATAACCGCCCTCTCCCCCGTCAACACGTAAAGCACGTCCACGCCTTTATGCCGGAGGGCTATCAGGTAATCGGTCTTGGGCGCCCGCGCGCCACTTTCGTAGTGCACCTGAGCATTCGCACCCACACCGCCAATCGCACCAAACTCCTGTTGGGAGAGCCCCAGGATCTTGCGTTCTTCCTTCAGGCGGATGCCGAGTTTATCGTCCATGGTGGGTACCTCAATAAACGTGTTTAACACCCACCATACGCTTATGTGCCGGAGCGGGGTCCATTCATTCGGAAGGGTTACCGGCAGACAATATTCATCAGGGTTCACGTGACGTCAGCGGCGAGCCGACTTACCTTGGCCGCCCCCCCCTCTTACTGGTGTAGAGCGTGCTAAAGATCGCCACCCTTGCCGCCGGCTTTGTCTGCCTGTCGATGCTGCCTGCTGCCCAGGCGAGTGATGGGTTCTACGTCAACCCGCAGTCCACCGCCGCACAGTGGGTCCAGCAGCACCCCGATACGCCTGCCACTGCAAGGATCCGCTCAACCATTGCCGAGGTGCCCAGTGCCCTGTGGCTGACCGGCACCAGCCAGGCTGCGGGCACACTCCCGGCTCGAGTCAATCGTTACGTATCGGCCGCTGCCGGCGCGGATAGAACGCCGATCCTGGTGGCCTACAACTTGCCCCATCGCGACTGCAGCGGTGGCGCGTCTGCAGGGGGCGCACCGAATGCGACAGCGTACCGGGCCTGGATAGACCAACTGATCAACGGTATTGGAGACAAGCCTGCGGTGGTTATTCTGGAACCGGATGCACTGGCCGATATGCAGTGCCTGGACAAGGACAAGCGCTCCGAGCGGCTGGAGCTGTTCAATTACGCCGTGTCGGGGCTCAAGCAGCGCGCACACCATGCGGATGTTTATCTGGACGCCGGCAATCCAGGCTGGAAATTCCCAGGCGCCATGGCCGAGACGTTGAATGCAGCCGGTGTAAAACAAGCCCGCGGGTTTGCCCTGAATATCGCCAACTTCTACACCCTCGCCCAGGTGCGCAATTACGGTGACGCGATCAATGCCAGGCTGTTAAGCGAATACACCTATACAAAAGCCATCGCGGTAGACACCAGCCGCAACGGCAACGGCGCAATGCCTGGTGACTGGTGCAACCCCACGGGTCGCAGGATCGGTATGACACCGCAAGTGCTTTCGCCACAGTTGGTTGCCCTATGGATCAAGCTTCCGGGCAACTCGGACGGGGCGTCTTCGACAAAAGCCGATTGTCACGGTGGCCCGGCGGCAGGCACGTTCAGCCCCGAACTGGCGTTGCGCCTGATTGATGGGAACTGAGAGCGCCCCTTGCATCGCGCTGCCCCATTGCCCAGGATGGCCCTCTTGAGCTCAACACCGGCAAGGAAGCATCACGTTACCGAGGCCGAACGAACATGACGCTCCCTGAAGATAACCCGTTGAAGACAGAGGAGTATCAGCGCCAGGCGAATCTCTGGTACTGGCTTCCCCTTGGTTTATTGGTGGTTTTTTTAACGATTACTTCAATGATTTTCCTGGGGGCAAACCCACCAGAATGGATGTTTGTCGCACTCAACGTTGGCTGGGCCATCGTTGCATTGACGCTGCTGGTGCGGCTATCGGGCGTGTACTGCGCCAAGTGACGTAGCACGGCGCGTCGCCATCCTGGTACTTCGTCTCGAGTAGATGCTCGTCTTAAAAACCCATCAATGTGCGAGAAACAACGTGAAACAACTCACATTTATGGTGTTTCGCTGTTGAAGGTCAAAAATTGACCAAATATATTTCGCTGCACCCGAGCGCTCACTTCTATACGGATATTGTTCTGCGCTTGCTCGGGCCCCCGGATCTGCGCAGGCAATAAAACATTGAGGTTTGCCATGCGCCTTTCCAGACTCGCACCCGCCGCCGCCCTGTTCAGCCTGTTCACCCTCACCGCCCAAGCCGCCGACCTGTCAGCCCTCACGGGCGCCCTGTCATCTGCCCTGGGTGGCGCCAGCAACAGCAACAACACCGTCAACGCCAATAACGCCAACTGCCAACAACAGATCCGCGACCTGCAGACGAATATCAATGCGGCCAACGCCAAGGGCGATACCCTGCGCGCGACCGCGTTCCAGGCAGCGCTGACTCAAACCAACAAAAGCTGCAGCAACAGCGCTTACAACGCTCAGGCGCAGGTGGATACCAATCCCCAACGCCAGCAAAACGTGAACAAGGCTGCGGATGCGATCAACGCCATTGGCGGGCTGTTCAAGTAAGTTGGAATGCCCTGTGAGAAAGGCCCGTGATTGCGGGCCATTTTTCTGCCAAGCCTATCGTTGATAAGCTTTTCGGTATGTTGTTGGGCTCACGCCCACGATCGAGAAAAAGTGCTGACGTAACGACAGGCTTGTACCAAACCCGCAGGAACCGGCGATCGTCTCAATGCTATGGTCGGTTGTTTCTAGCTGCAGTTGGGCTGCCTTGATTCGCTCGTTCGTAAGCCACTTCCCAAACGTCGAGCCGGTGAGTTGCTTGAAGTGTCGAGTGAAACTACGCCGACTCATCGCCAGCCTCGTCGCGACTTGATCGATTGACAAAGGTTGGCCCAGGTTTGCCCGAAGCCAATCCAGCAACTGGCCGAGGCGCTGGTCGCTTGCGCCTTGAGGAACAGGCTGACTGATGAACTGAGCCTGGCCGCCGTCCCGATGTGGGGAAACAAGCAGTTGACGCGCCAACGCGTTGGCAACCCCCCGCCCATAAATGCGCCTGACGATGTGGATACAGCAATCGAGCCCCGCGGCCACGCCCGCCGAGGTCAGGATTTGCTCCACCTCGACATAGAGCACTTTGGGGTCTACTTCGATGCGTGGGAAATCTCGCGCCAGATGCGCCGCCCAAGCCCAGTGCGTGGTTGCCCGCTTGTCGCTCAGCAGCCCCGCATGAGCAAGCACGAACGCCCCCAGACACAGGCCGACGACCAGCGCGCCTCTTGCATAAGCAGCCTGAAGCGTTTCGAGGAGTGCTGTCGGCGGCGTTTCGGTGACATCCCGCCAGCTTGGAACAATCACGATATCGGCCCCGGCCACCTGATCCAGACCATGGTCGCAGTGGATGGCGAAACCGGCGTTGGTAACCAGCACGCCCTCCTCGCCCGCACAGACCACCAGATCGAACCAAGGCGAATCCCCCACTCTGCGATCTTTACCAAACACCAGGCAGGGCACGGACAGGTGAAAGGGGCTGATGCGGTTAAACGCGATGACTGCAACGCTCACACTTTTTTTCACGGAGGCTGGCCTGATCAAGATTGGCCCGATTCTAATGAAAAATGGTCATTGGGCCAATGGTACCAATGCTCGGATACGTCCACTCTGATCCCAGCTGCATTTCGCCGGGAAATGCGCAAATCAGAGCCCAGGCCTCAATGAACATCGCGACCTTTTGCACCCTAGGAGTACTTATGACGACGCTCTCGATGACCGAACCGACATACGCTGCCGAACCGGTGCCCTCCATCCCCTACACCACCGAGTCCACTGGCTATCACTGGACCAGCGTGGAAGGCGTAAAGGTTTTCTATCGTGAGGCCGGCCCCAAAGGCGCGCCGACCCTTGTGCTGCTCCATGGCTACCCTTCTTCGTCGCGCATGTGGGACTCGTTGATACCGCTGCTTGCTGATCGGTATCACGTGATCGCACCCGACTACCCTGGGTTCGGCAGAAGCGATGCACCCTCTGTGGCGACCTACGCCTACACGTTTGACCATCTGGCCGACACCATGAGCAAGCTGCTCACGCAATTGCGCATCGATGAGTACACCCTGTTCATGCAGGACTACGGCGGCCCGATAGGCTTCCGGATGATCCTCAATGCGCCGCAAAAACTGCACGGCATCATCATCCAGAATGCCAACGCCTATAACGAAGGCCTGGGAGCCAAGTGGGCGAACATCGCCAAGTATTGGAAGGCCCCTACCGAACACGCCGAGCAAGTCGATGCGTTCATCGGATACG
Organism: Pseudomonas yamanorum; assembly: GCF_900105735.1. Lineage (NCBI taxonomy): Bacteria > Pseudomonadati > Pseudomonadota > Gammaproteobacteria > Pseudomonadales > Pseudomonadaceae > Pseudomonas > Pseudomonas yamanorum. The sequence continues at coordinate 221,112 of NZ_LT629793.1, forward strand.
AAGGCACGAAGCAGCGCCACTTGGGCACCAGCCCTCATCCCGAGCGTTACAACCCTGATGCCTGGGAAGACGAGTTTGCCGCATTGTCCCGCCCGGGCCAGCGGGCGATACAGTCGGCGTTGTTACTGGACTACCAAAACAACGTCGCCTCTTACCCAAAATGGCAGCAATGGTTGAAAGACAATCAACCGCCCATGTTGGTCATGTGGGGGAAATACGACCCGTCGTTCATTGTGCCGGGGGCCATGCGTTACAAGGATGATGTGCCGGGTGCAGAGGTTCATGTTCTGGATGCGGGGCATTTCGCACTGGATGAGAAAACTGAACAGATTGCCAGCCTGACGCGGCTGTTTATGGCGCGCATTACCGGCGGTAAATAGTCAGTGCCGGCACTTTTCCAGGCCCAATAAAAATCGCTTCCACTGTTTAAAAACTTCTCGGTTTTTTAAGGGCCAGCAAGGCAAATCGCTTTAACTTGCGGGACGTTTCCTAGAGAATCCTTCGGCCTTGTGCCCGCTGGAATCACTGGCTAGTCTTCGCTTCGTCGCTGCATATCAGCGATCGGGTGTGAGAATCCGGAACCAGTAGGCGCCAAGCGCCACTACCGTCTGTAGCATGCTCTATGGCGGCTGTGTGCGGGCAGACTTCGGTCTGGCCGGAGTCCTACTGTCCGGTATTCTCACCCTGCACATAGCTGCCACCTTTTGTCGAGTGAGACCGACACCAGGATGGCTCCCCCCTCAGTAGGAGCTTATGCATGGACAAGATCGTTCCAGACCCACCTCGTACCACCCGGGACCGCGAAGCCTTTGATCGCGCCTTGAGTCACTACCTCCGACCCGATCCCGTCTCCCACCCAATATTTACCGTTCACCAAGACGTCAGCTTTGAAGACGCAATCGCCCAAATCTCTGAATTGCTGCGCTGTGCAGCCGCAACGGCTGAGAGTTCTGTGCAGGGATCATCTGGAGAAAACCGCGATATGGCACGTTCCACCGTGCACCTGATCGACATGGCCAGAACTTTGGCAGATCAGGCGTTGGATTGTTTAAAACCGCACTAACGCAGTATGGGGGCTGATCAAATCAGTCCCGTCTATCCCAGGGGCTGCGCCCAGACGCCTTCAGCGGAATTACGAGGTCATAAATCCGGTCATTCGGTAGCGTTTCTACCGAAAAGACCTCATGCCAATCCAGCTCGGCTGAGCCAAACCACGATCAACAACTAACCTTGAGTTGAACCTCAGAGGTTTTGACCATGTGCGGAAGACTTTCCCAGTACAGCGGGATTCACGACTTCGTTGCAGCGCTGAGCATGCCCAATGCGCTTGTGAGTTCCGTGGGTGAGCTGCCGCTGGAGCGCTACAACGTGGCGCCTTCAACCAAAGTCGCCCTACTCCACCTGCAGAGCGAACTGCTTCACGCCGACAGGGTGCGCTGGGGATGGCGTCCACACTGGGCCAAGGATCGCGCCGCGCCGATCAATGCCCGCGTCGAAAAGGTGGCCCACGGCCCGTTCTTCCGCGCGATCTGGCCGCACCGGGCAATCACGCCCATCGATAACTGGTTTGAGTGGGTGGACGAAGGCGGGACGAAGAAGCAGCCCTACCTGATACGCCGGCGAGATGGAGCGCCCGTGCTGTGCGCAGCCGTTGGCCAATTGCCCGACAGTGATCAAGGACCTGGCGATCAGGATGGCTTCGTGATTATCACCGCCGACAGCGCTGGCGGCATGGTAGACATCCACGACCGACGCCCCGTGGTGCTGACGCCTGACCTCGCCCGGGAATGGTTGGACCCGGCCACACCCAAGGAGCGCGCCGAGCAGATGGTGCTCCACCAAGGCGAACCAGCCGAGGCCTTCGAATGGTTCAGGGTAGATACTGCCGTGGGCAATGTGCGGAACAACGGGACGGCGCTGATCCAACCTATCAGCGCGCAATGGCCCTGACGTACATGCATTTACCATTGCACGCGAATGGGACTGACTGAAAAAGCAAACTCTTGCTTTGGCGTTCGCCGCAACAAGGAAAAGCCACGGGACTATTATGCCGGTGAAACCGTATGGAACGCGGTATATGCGGAGGCGGTACAGGAGCTCAAGGACGCGATGGATCTGGCCTACCTGACCGGTCAACGTCCCGCCGATGTGCTCAAGATTGCAGCCACCGACTTGGAACAATGGTTTTTTGCTGATTGGTCAGGGCAAGACCGAAAAACGTCTCCATCTTCGTTTGGAGGATGCCGGAATTCAATCCGGCCTGAGTAGCTTTATCGACGACCTGCAAGAACGCAGAGCCGTCAATGGAATCCGCACGTCAACGTTGATAACAAACGCGTCTGGACTTCGGATGAGCCAGCAGATGTTGCGTAATCGGCGGGACTACGCACGAGAGAAGGCAGCAATCAAAGCATCAGATGATGGTGATCCTGCGCTGGCAACGAGCATTAGTCAGTTCGAGTTCTAGGATATCCGGCCAAAAGCTGCTAGTGAGATCGAGCTGACGCAAGCGAGCCCCCTACTAGTTCACTCCACAGAGGAAATGACCAAGAAGGTATATCGGCGAGTCGGTGAAATTGTGAAGCCTACGAAATGACCCATTGCTACCCGTACGACAGGCAGAAAACGGCCAAGAGGGGCCGCTCGCCCCCGGCGACCGATTCCAGTAGTAAAGATGTGCCCCGTAAAACATATATTGCATTACCGTCTATGCTCGACTCATGGAGACCGATGACGACATACTGACAATGACAAGTAAAATAGATGATGTGCTTTACATTTCAGAAAGCAGCTTTGATAGGCAAATCCAATTGCTTTCCGAATTTGCGAGTCAAACACCACTTGAGTTGGTTGTTTGGCTTTATCCGGACTCAAGTGCCAACAGCATAATGGGTTTTGACGTTCATTCGCCCACTGCAGTCAATGCAATATCCGTTACAACTTACTCCGACGGAGTTATCGGCAGATGCACTCAACGACTCCCAATAACTGACGATCTAATTAAAAGAATTGCCCTCAATGAATGTGCTTTTATGAAAAGTTGCGACAGTCTATGCGTCTACTATCTTGAAAATTTCAACTGGCAAGCGAGTGTGATATTTCACGAAGGAGTTATCTTGGTTAGGGATCACTCACTACTTGTTAACCTAAAATCTTTTGATTTCAAAGCCTCACCAAATGCCCCCTCTTGGTGGTGATAGACGTCGGCCCTCTAACGGCAGGCATTTCCTACAAGGGGGCGACAGGCAACGCCATCACGAACAAAGTAGGTGGTCGCTTTGGCAGTCCATCGGTCGTATTTTCTATTGATCCTAACGCAGTGAATTGGGGCGGACGTTGGGGTACTAATATAAACGTAGAATTTGGTGGTTATAACAATTCTTAGGGGGTGGGTATGCGTAGTTTAAAAAGCCCGAGATTCAAAAAAATCAGGCCTCTAATTGCGATAGTGTTGATCGTCGTGATCGCAGGATTTGTGCTGAGGTACTACGAGGCAAAGGATGAGGCTAATATTGCGCTTCAAGAGTATTTACGCTCAAACCAACAGATCGCTACTCAGATAGGCAATGTCGCTTCCTTAACATTGCTGAAGCGGTTCACATATTATAAAAGTGACACTGAACCAGGTTTTCATCAGTACCTTTACTTGGTCAAAGGCGAGCATGGGTGCATGACTGTAGAAGTCAGAAGGATCGAGGGGAGTTCGCAGATTGTGATCAGTGATATACAGCAGTAGCAGTGCTGTTGAGAGCAGTAAGGAAGCTGAATTAATGCCTGTTTTGATTCTGGACTGGCAGTAAACACTCTTCTTGGCTTGCCAGCCATCTTTGAGGGGCCGGACAGATTGGAGGCTCATGCTTTGCGTACCGGTCTTTGTCGGATGGGTGAGCGCATGTTTTCCATGCCCACTCTCCCCGGAATTAGCGCGGTAGTTGAGATGGGGCGAATCGGCTCTAATTTTGTAGAGCATTGAATGACTGCTTTTGGCTGTTGGTGGACGCTGATGCTCCTTAGTCTCGAGCATAATCCCACGTCCAATCGAGGAGAAGCACAGCAATAACGGTGTCTTGAATTTCCCGAAAAAAGGCAAGGTTGCGGAAGCGATCCGAAAAATTGCGGAAGCAATGACCAAATCGCAGGCAATAAAAAACCCCGTAGACGTTAATCTACGGGGTTTTTAAGAGTGGAGGCCGAGGTCGGAATCGAACCGGCGTAGGCGGATTTGCAATCCGCTGCATAACCATTTTGCTACTCGGCCTCAAACGATCAATGCCTTACAACCGACATTAACCGCATACAAACTTGAGTGGGCTATGTGAAGCTTGCCTCTACTCTATCTCATTGAAAACATTGAAGTTTTTAATGCTTCAGTGCGTTCGATGGGCGCAATTATGTACTCATTTGCCAGGGCTTGCAACCCCTTGATTTCAAAAAATATTCTCTCAAGGGGCTTCGTTTCCCGGTGGGCTACCCTACCGCCCGGCTTCTTCCTTGTCACGGATAACCTGCAATTGGTACTGCGGGTCCGCCTTGATCTGCTGTTCGGTAAACGGCAGTGGGCTGAGTTTTTTCTCGGAAAACGCCTGGGTCTGGTCCTTGTAGTATTTCGACGCCGGGTCGCTGGACAGGGAGAACGCCAGTACGCCTTCGGCATTGGGGCCCTTCTCGTCGAAGGTCACGATCTGCAAGTAGCTGCTGCCGCTGACGACTTCGCGCTTGCCGCCAGCCCTTGGCACGCTTTGCATGGCGTTATACACGCCCAGCTCTTGCGGCCCGCCGTGGATCGGGGTCTGGCCCGAGACCTGTATGTCACCCCAGCGGCTGTCGGCGGTCAGCCCGCGTTTCGCAACGTCGGCGGCTGAGGCAAGCATCGCTTCATGCAGGGCATTGGCCACGCCTGCGCGTTCAATTGCCAATCCACGAGGCGTGGTCAGTGGTTGTGCCGGGTCGAAACCCACCTTCCATGCGTCGGGCGCTTGCGCCAGTTGCTCCGCGAGATTGATGAAGTGCACCAAGCCCAGGCCGCTGTCGAGGTTGGCGCGTTGGTCCCAGCTTTTCAGGCTGTCGCACACGGATTTCACGGCGGCGTCGGCACCCGCGCAGTATTTGAGCAGGTCCGGCATGACTTGGCTCGCGAGATACACCTGGTTGTCCATGACCATGTTCTGCAAGTCGGCGGCCTTGATCGGTTGCTTGTCCAGTTCCTGCAAGCGCTGCAAGGCGAAACGGGCACGTGGGCCCAGGCCGATTTTCTCCTGGCTGATCACCGGCGAGAATCCGGTCAGCGGCGCCTTTGGGTTGGCCATCCACGCCGAGTCATTGGAGTGCTGTACGTAGTCGGTGCGCTGCAGTTGTGGCAGTTGATCGGCCGGGAAGATCCCGGCTTGGGCGGCACGCGGGTCTATGTCCCAGGCGCAGGCGCTGCGGGAGCCGTCGAGCATGATGAATTGCAGGCCAACCCGGGGATCGCTGCACTGCGCGAGTTTTTTCGCGCTGACGTTCGGTACCACCGACAGGTTCATGTACAGGCTCTGGCCCTGGTCGTCCGCCGCCAGGGTGTTGACCCACGGGATACCTTGCAGGGTGTGCACCGAGTCTTGCAGCTCCTTGAGGTTGGCGGCGCGGTTCATCGCGTACCACTGTTGCAGAACGCGGTCGTTGCCCAGGTTGGCGTCCCGCAGGCTGAAGGCATATTTGTTGTCCCAGTCGAGCTTGCCAGGCCATTGCACCACCGGGCCGAACTGCGAGCTGTAGACCGTCCGGGACTCTTCCTGGGTGCTGCCGTCGGCGGCTTTGACTGTCACCTTGATGCTGGTTTTATCCATGGGCAAGGATTTGCCGTCCAGCAGGTAGCGGGTCGGGTCCTTGGGATCCAGGGTCAGGCGGTACAGCGTGAAGTGCTTGGAGGTATCAACGGTATGCGTCCAGGCCACGTGCTGGTTGAAGCCGATATTGATCACCGGCAGGCCCGGCAAGGCGGCGCCCATTACATCCAGCTGGCCGGGGATGGTCAGGTGCATCTCGTAGAAGCGCATGCCGCCAATCCATGGAAAATGCGGGTTGGCCAGCAGCATGCCGCGACCATTGAACGAACGGTCACGCCCGACCGCCACTGCGTTGCTGCCGCGATCCAGGGCGAAACGCTGTTGATTGGCTGCTGCGACCTCAAATGCCTTGGCATCCACCTGGGCGACGGCATTGGGCGGCGTGGCGCCCACCAGCGCTTCGGCAAACTGCCCGACGCCACCTTCCACCAGCAGCCGGCGAGTCACCTTGACCAGGTCTTCAGCCGTGATCGGCCGTACCCAGGCCGCCTGGCACTGCGCCGGCAAGCCTTGGGCGGTACGCTCCTTGAGGTAACGGTTGTAGCCGGCGACATACCCTTCAATGCGCTGCTGCATTGCCGGGGGTTGCGCCTTCCAGAATGCCGCAACGGCCTCGGGTGTGTTCAGCCAGGTGAAGAACACGTCGTTGGTCAGGTTATTGCGCCCTTCCTGGGTCGCCTGCTCGGGGCCAAAGTACTTGGCGCGCTCGCCGTTGACGGTCACCACTTCATTGGCCAGCAGGCACAGGTTGTCCTGGGCGTAGGCGTAACCGATGCCAAACCCCAGGCTGCGCTCATCGTTGGCCCGGATATGCGGGACACCAAAGCTGGTACGCCGAATCTCGGCGGTGGTCTGTTGCTCCTGCACCCGCGCCGTGGCCGAAACACTCAGCCCCAGCAACGCCCCAGCCACGCACACCCTGAACAACCCGTTGGAAATAATCACGCAGACTCCACAGCCAAATTAAAAACACCGTGACGAGGGACAGCTTCGCCAACACCTCAGTTAAGACGTAAATACCGGAAATAATTTAGCAGCCGCAGATGGTTATTCGGACATGCCGGTATGTCTCCAGGATGTTACCGACAAAATTTCTACATCCCGCGCTTCATGATTTCGGCTGCTCGTACGTCTTATTAACTAAGAGCGCCATCATTTTCCTGATCAGGCTCTGATAAGGAGTTTTTTGCATGTACAACCCGCAACTGCCCACGGAAGGACACTCATCCATGCATGACGGAGGCTTTGGCACCGGTAACCAAGCGTTCGGCAAAGCGCCGGAACATGGCAACCAGCGCATTCGTCATTTGCTCAAGTGTTTCGGCCTGCGCACCAGCCTGATCCGGCTGAAGGTCATCGACGCCCTGCTGACGGCCGCCGACAACCAGCGCACCCTCGGTGTGCGGGGCGTGCACAGTCATTTGCTGGAGCTGGGCATTCCGTTGTCGTTTCTCAGCGTGCGGGAGGTGCTCAAGCGCCTGTGCACCGAAGGCGTGATTACCCTGAACGCCGACAAGAGCTACAGCCTGCACGAGCAGGCTGCCAAAGTCCTGGAAGGCCGGGCCTGAGTCAGAGGTTAGGCTTGACCTTGCGGCGCATCACACCGTTGATCACCACCACGGTGACCGCTACGGCAATCGCGATGTACTGGAACGTCTTTTCGCTGATGACCCCATTGTTCTGCAGGTAGGACAGGCCAAACATCGTCCCCAGCACCACCAGGGAGATCAGAATCGAGTATTTCAAACGTTGCTTTTGGGTCATGACGGGTTCCTGAAGCTAAAAAATTGTATCCACTTTGTATCGACTGCCACACCAAGCACATACCCATTGGCGGGGATGGATTGGGGTCGGCGGGGTCTCATGTTACAGGCGATGAAAAACTTTGGCTTGCCCAACGCCTGATTGAACCTGTGAGTACCCTAGAGGATTTTGAAATGCTTCGTCGAATCACACTGCTGATTCCCTTGCTGATCATGTTGAGCATGAGCGGCTGCATTATTTTCCCCCACGGCGGCGGCGGTTGGCATGACCATCGCTACTACGACGGCGGACCGGGGTATTACCATCGCTGATCGGTCATCCGTACATTTTCTGACAACTTGAACACTGTCCAGGCGGAGCCGCCCCCCTGTTTCCGACACTCAGGAAGAGCGTCCAGGAAGCAGGGAGGTTTTCCTGAAAGGCGCATTCCTGAATGAGCGTGCCTCAAGGTGTTCACGATGACCTCAATAGTCAGCAACTCTGTTCTTTCCTCCACTACTTATCCGCCACCTCCCCCACCTCCGATACCACTCCCCGATATTCCGCCTTATCCCGATGAAACATTGCAAAGCGTAACGGAGGTTGAGGATCCCGCGGCTGACGCACCGCCCCCCGATGCCCCGAAAGCCCTGAAGGCCGCGCTGGCCGACCGAAAAAACTGGCAGACACTGGCGCAGCAGCTCACTGATGTCGCCACGGTGGTAGGGCCAAACCCGCCTTTTTTGGCGGTGCAGTCTGCGCTGAGAAGCCGGCTGATGGACCTCGCCCCCAGCTCTTCGTATCCCCCCCATAGTGCTAACGCCGTCAGTCTTGCGAACTTTCTCAAGGCTAATGGCCTGCCCGAGCCAACCACCCATGACGAGCTGCTGACCCTGGCGCGGGCATCGCTTGCACGCTCACACCCCCATCCATGGGGAAATCTGGGCGGTGCCTTGTCTTGGCCCCTGCCCTTGAGCACACACCAGCAAAGCGAATTGCTGACAGCCGCCAGAGAGCATGTCGGTAGTTTTCAGCAAGCTAGCCAGCAACGGGGACTCCTGGAGTTTCTGAACAGCAACCTGCTGCTCTCCGCCGACACCTCAAGCGATCCGGTCAAAGCACTGGAAGCCCTCATCGGCTCCCCCCGCGGCCAAGCGTTGGGAGAGGCCTTGCAGAACAAGCTGGAGAGCATTTCGACTGATAGCAGTGTGAATGATCACGTCCTGGCAGCCATCAACCTCGACCTGGATCAGGCGTCCATCACCCAACCCCGCCGCAACAAGGTGGCCGGATTCGACCTGTCACATAACCAATATTGGGGCAAACCCACCTCGGCGATTGTCGCCGGCCTGCACCAACACTTGATTGATACCGGTAAAACCTCACCTGCCAACGCCTCGCTGGGTGCCCACCTGCTGTTGATGCGGGCGGCGCCGCAGTTGCTGATCAAGGATATTCCCGACAGCGTGGTCTACGGCAGCCAGGCCTGGGCCAACTTGTGCATCGCGGCGGCCGCCGTCGAAGCCAAGTCTCCTGGAAGCGTCGCGAATATGAGCTTTGCCAAGGTGATGATCGCCGCTGATTCAAGTGGGCCCGCTCCCGAGTCAGCGCAAACGGCGGCGCTGTTGGATTGGGCCTTGGTCAACGGGGTGCTTGAGGCGAAAGACGACAGGCTTTACGAAAAGGCAGACATTGATACCGCCATGGACGCGTTCAACTATCAATTGGGCAAGCTGAAACACGCTTCCGGCCTGCTTGACGCCCCGGTACCCAGTCGCAAGCAGATGGCGCTGGACGCGCTCAAGGAAAAATTCGGCGAAGACGTGCCCTTTGAAGAGAAGGTGTTGCTCAAACCCAACAAAACCGCCAATAAAATGATCCCTCCTCGCGGTCCTTATTCCATGCTGGACCTGACCATGCAGGGCGAGAAAATAACGGCATCAGACTGGACACTCAAACCTGGCACGCACGGTGTCAACCTTGACGCCTTCGCCGCCCTTACCCAGGACCCCGGCTTCAACGTCCCCGTCACCTTTGACAACGCCATAAGCCAGACCATAAGCGACTATAAAACCGTCAAGAAATATTCCATCTTGAATGCCCTCGCCAACCTTCCACCGGAGGACAAAGAAAACCTGCGGCTAGGCAAGCTGAACTTCTACCAAGAAAAATCCTACAGAGTCAGCTGGACGCCATTCGCAGGCAAAACTCTCTTCCATACAAGCAAAAAAATACTGGTAACCACAAAACACCAGAACAAACCGTCCACCTATGAGTTCGATACCGAAAAAGGCAGCATCAGAAAAGTCAGCAACACTCTCATCACGCGCCAGGACCAGAAGATCGCCAACGAAGTAACCCGAATAGAAGAATTCTCCACCTTCGATTCCAAGCGCGACTACATAAAGCAAGAGAACCCGCGGGAGGGCTTGAACCCCAACCTGTTCAAAAACTTCCGGGCAGACTACCTCGCGGATTCAATCGTCGAGGGGCTCGATCTGGATGCCATCAGGCATCAAGCCGCCGGGACCACTCCGGATGAGCATAGAAGAGCCGTCGCCGACACCATCGGTAACTTTTTCCTCGACCTTATCCCTCTCAGGTCAGCCATCGTCAACTTGAGCAACGGAAACTATAAGGACGGGTTCTCTGACCTGGCATTTGATGCGTTTGGCTTTCTCACGGCAGGTGCGGGCGTCGCCGCCAAGGTCGGGAAAACGCTGAGCACTGCCAGCAGCGCGGCCAGCAAAGCCTTCAAGCTGAGCAAGATTTTCGGGGTTACCGCACTCTCGGAACTCAATCCGCTGAGCGGTCTTGGCGACTTGGCAGTCGGCGCGGGAAAACTCGCCATCAGCGGCGCAAACGCTGGCACCCAGGGCTTGAAGACACTCAAAGGCACTGCGAACAGTCGGGAGCTCGTCGCCGCTGGTAATCGATATGAGGCAGCCGCCACCGGCTCATTCCAGATGGGCGAGCAGACGGTCGAAGGCAGCGCGGTGCAGATCAAGGGCAAGTGGTACGCTTTCGACGCACAAAAGCACCAGCCGTACGGCAGCCCCCTGCAAGCGTTCAGTAGCGCTGATACGCTGGAGCCTTCCCCGAACGCCTATGCCTCTTCGAGCCGGAACACTCATCGGTTTAACCCGATAAATACCGTTAACCGCCCACCTCGAATCAGGACACCGTTACCCGACGGTCAATACGTGGAAAGTTTGAAAGGAAGGCTCGAAGTAGACCATTTCAAGCCCGACACCCGTCAGGCAACGCTGGATAAGTTTCGGGTGGAAATGGAGGAATATTATGATGCGATCAAAGAGGGAGGCCTTCCGCCACGCCCGGTAATCCCCAATGTTCCCGTACCGATCCCCGCAGCCGCTCTCCTCACAGAAGCATTGAAAGCATCAAACGGCGTGGTGTTTGGAGAGTCTCACTCGCAGATGGCCAGCTTCAAGCTGCTCTACGACAACGTGGGCACGCTGAAGAGCCAAGGGGTAAAGAAGGTCTATTTCGAAGGGTATATCGACATGCCTGGGGGCGCGAAGGACGATGGTATCGGTATGCTCGGAAAATCCGGAGTTCCTCGCACGAACCCATCACTGGCGCAACTCAAGCAAAAACTTGAGGTTAACGGCATAGAGCTTTTACCGATTGATCATTATTATTTAACGCGACATAAACATGACAAGTCGCGCAGCACGACACAGTCGGGCGTCAACTCTGAACAACGGCTCAAGGAGTTCAACTACTACGCTGCAGAAACCATCCTGGCAAACTCGGGCACCGAAAAGTGGGTCGCGTTAGTGGGGAGCGCGCACATGAACACCTCCGAAGGTGTTCCCGGCTTGGCGGAACTCACGGAAGGCATTGGCATCGGGGTCTTTGACAACAAGAACATGACCTACAGCAACATCGGGCTTAAAGCAAAAAACCCTGTGCCAGACCCGAACCGGCCATTACAGCCCAACGATATTCCAGGCGACCTGCGCATCTACGTGAAACCCTGAGCACATCGCAAGGGCCCGGAAAGCCTCCGAGCCTTTGCATAAGGTGTTCACCCTCCATGCACCCAACGCTGATGCAACCACCGCGCAAACGCATCCAGGGCAAACCCCAACAGGCCGATCAGCAGCACCATCGCCATCAGCTCCGAGTAAGCCAGTCGGTCGCGAGTGTCGAGGATGTAATAACCCAGCCCGGCACTGACCCCGAGCATCTCGCACGGCACCAGCACGATCCACAGGATCCCGATGGCCAGCCGCACACCGGTCAGCACGTGCCCCATCACGCCGGGAATAATTACCCGGCGCAAGGTTTCCCAGCGTGTCGCGCTCAAGCTCTTGCTCAGTTGCAACCAGCGTGGATCAAGCTGACGCACACCCGCCGCGGTATTCAGCAGAATCGGCCACACCGCCGCGAACGCCAGCAGGAAGTAGATCGGCTGGTCGCCCACCCCCATCAACATCACAACGATGGGCATCCACGACAGCGGCGAGATCATCCGCAGAAACTGGAACGCCGGCGTGGTCGCCGCCTCCAGCTTGCGCGAACTGCCCACCAGCAAGCCCAACGGCACGCCAATCAGCAATGCCAGGAACAGCCCGACGAAGATCCGCTTAAGGCTCACGGCAATGTTCAGGTACAGCTCGCTGCGCCCCAGCAATTCCCACAGGCTGGCGAGGGTCGCCGACAGCGAAAACCGCGCAGACAAACCGTCCGCGCTGCCGAAGACCTTCACCCCCAGCCACCAGAGCAACAGCAATCCCGCCAGCCCACTCAAGCCAAGCAACCAGCCCGGCAAGCCCAAGGTTTTGCCATTATTCAAACGCCAATCTCCTCGTGCCGCTCGAAGCCTTCCGGCAAGCCGAAGGTCTTCATGCCGCCCACCGCTGCGATGGCGTTGCGCACGAAGCGGTCGTCCACCAGGTCCTTGGCGACAAACGCCGGGTCCAGGTCGGCGAGGAATTTCTTGTCGCCCTCGATCAGCGTGTCTTTCAGGCGACGCACCAGTTCCTCGGTGTAGCTGGGGAATGGATACGGCTGGAAGTCGATACGGTGCTCGTCCCAGTTGGCGTGCTGGATCGCGCCGTCGGCCAGGTACGCCGCACGGTCGCTGGCAGCCGGTGCCAGGACTTTACGCAGCACCGGTTCAGCATGCGGGGTGTAGCGATTTTCGCCGTCCTTGGACAGCAGTTTCACCGCCTCTTCACGGTTGTCGCGGGTCCAGACCTGGGCCTTGACGATCGCATTCACCACCTTCTGCGACCATTCCGGGCGGTTGGTCAGGTCGTGCTCGTGCATGAACACTACGCAGCACGCGTGGTTGCGCCACACGTCGCCGGTAAAGCGCTGCACCCGACCCACGTTGAGGTTTTCCGCCAGGGCGTTGAACGGCTCGGCGACGATGTAGCCGTCGATGCGTTTGCTGGCCAGGGCCGGCGGCATGTCCGAGGGCGGCAACACGATCAGGTTGACCTCGTTGGCGGCAATCGCGCTACCCGCCGCACGGGCCACCGGGATCAGGCCGTTGTCACGGAACAGCTGCTGCACCACGACGTTGTGGATCGAGTACCAGAACGGAATCGCCACCGACTTGCCGCCCAGTTGCTTCACATCGGTAATGCCCGGGGACACGGTCAAACCCGAGCCGCCCACGTGGTTCCAGGCCACGACCTTGGCCGGGACCTTGCTGCCGTAACGCGCCCAAACCGTCATCGGCGACAACAGGTGAATCACGTTGACCTGGCCGGAAATAAACGCCTCGATCACCTGGGCCCAACTGCGCAGCAACACCGGGCGCTCGGCCTTGATGCCTTCGGCTTCGAACAGCCCGTTGTTGTGGGCCACCAGCAGCGGCGTGGCGTCGGTGATCGGCAAGTAGCCGATGCGTACCGGTGCGTCCGGCTCACTGGCCGCGCGAGCCTGCAAACTGCTGAGCAGTGGCAAGGCACCGGCGGCACTGAGCACGGCCGAGAGTTTGAGAAAGTCACGGCGCGAGTGAGTGAGGTCATCCAGACACATGGCAAGGCTCCAGCAGTTCAGGGGGTTGGGGTTCGGTGCGGCTCGCCCGCCGTAGGGTTTTGAGAATGTCGATGCGCAGGGTGCCGATGGCTTCCACCTGTTCTTCTCGCGGTTGCGGCAGGTCGATGCGCCATTCGCCGAGGGTCCGCGCCGGGCGGTTACCCAGTAGCAGAATCCGGTCGGACAACAGCAGCGCTTCGTCAATATCGTGGGTGATCAGCACTGCGGCCGAACCTTGCTCGCGATTGACCTTGAGCAGCAGGTGCTGCATGTCGGCACGGGTCACTTCATCCAGGGCACCGAAGGGTTCGTCCAGCAGCAATACCTGCGGCTGGCGGGCCAGGCAGCGGGCCAGCGCCGTACGCTGGGCCATACCGCCGGACAGCGCCGCCGGGAACTGCTGCCGGGCATGTTCCAGGCCCACTGCATGGATCGCGTGGTCGACCCGGTTGCGTCGTTCTTCAGGACTGAGGTGCGGTTGGCGGGCAAAGTCCAGGCCGAAGGCGACGTTCTTTTCCAGGCTCAACCACGGCAACAGGCTGGGGTCCTGGAACGCCACCGCCACCCGCGGATGCGGGCCATTCAACGGCTCGCCCAGCAGGTGAATGCTGCCGCCCTGGGGCGCCTGCAAACCGGCAAGCACCCGCAGCAGGCTGGACTTGCCAACGCCGCTGGGGCCGAGGATCGACACCACTTCGCCGGGCTGCAATTGCAGGTCGAACCCTTCCAGCACCGAGTTGCCCCCATAGCCCAGGCAAATTCCCTGGGCATGCAGTACCGCCTGGCTCATAGATTGGCCTGACGGTTCAACTCGGTGCGCAACTGCACCAGGCTCGGGGTCACGATCGGCACAAACGCCGACTCGCGCCAACGCCGGGCGAAACCGCTGCCGTGGGCAGTCAGGTAGGCCTTGCCACCGCTGGCTTGCAGCTCCAGTTGGACGGCGCTGGCGGCAATTTCCGCGAGAGCAATGCGCAGGCGGAACAACGGTACCGGCTCGGTCCCGAAGCGGCCGCTCAGCAAACCTTTCTTGAGGTCGTTGACCGCCTGTTCCAGCGAGGTGCGCAGCACTTCCAGCTCTTCACGCAATACGGTGCGGCTGGAGCCCAGGTGATTGGCCACCTCCGCCAGCGAGCGTCGCGCCAGGCCGATGGACATGCCGCATTGCAAGCCGAGAAACGCCGGGCGCACGGCCGGCAGGAACTTGCGTGCATCCTCATGCAACAACCAGTCGCGGCTCAGCTCCACGGCCTCAAAGCCGAGGGCTGCGGTATTGCTCGATTGCAGGCCCAACAGTTCCAGGTCACGGGAACGTTGCAGGCCGGACACTGAGTCAGGGATCGCCAGGATAAACGGCGCGCCACCCTGGGCATGCTCGATAGCGGCGGCCACCACAAACCCGTTCTTGCGCAGATTGGTCACCCAGTGCAGGCGGCCATTGAGGTTCCAGCCGTCATCCGTCGGCTCGGCGCTGATTTGCAGCGACTCGATGCCGGACAAAAATTTCATCGCGTTGGACAGCCCGGTGGCCCCGGCCAGCTTGCCGCTCAGCAGGTCCGGCAGCAGTTGCTCACGCAGGCGCTGATTCGGGCTTTGCAGCAGGTATTCAATAAACGAGCGTTGGCCCCAGCACACAAACGCCGACGCCAGGGAATGACTGGCCACATCGGCGATGGCCTCTATCGCGCCCGTGACATCGCCGCCCAGACCGCCGAGGTCCTTGGGCACACCGATACGTAATACATTGGCCTCTGCCAGCCGTGGCAGCACTTCCTGCGGATCGCAACTGCCCACATCCAGGGCCTGCGCTTGAACATCGAGCCAACGGCTCAAGATTGGGTCAAGCATTCATGTTTCTCCTTGTTACAGCATGTTTACATCGCGAACGCTTGCGCGCCTTCAGCTTGCCGGTTTTTCCCAACGGTACTGCGCCAGCTCCGGGTTGAGCGGAGTCCGCGCAAACACGTTGGCGAAATTGCACAGGGTGGCCAGGCTGACGCCCAGAATAACCTCAAGCGCATGACCATCGGTGTAGCCCGCCTCACGGAACGCGGTGTAGCCGGCGTCGCTGACATCCCCACGGGTGGCGATCACTTCACGGGTGAACGCGGCCAGTGTCTCATAACGCTCGTTGGGCAGTTCGCCGCGTTGGCGCAGGGCGTCGATCACGTCTTCCGGCAGCTTGGCCTTGTTGCGCGCTACGGCAGTGTGCCCGGCGACGCAGAAATCGCAACCGTGGTTCGTGGCGGCAATCAGTTGCACCACTTCGCGGTCGGCCAGGCTCAGGTCGGATTTGGCATTCAGGCCGGAGACAGTGATGTAGGTTTCCAGTGCCGCCGGGGCATTGGCCAGCACCGCCAACAGATTGGGGATGAACCCGGAACCCTTCAGGGCGTTTTCCAGAAAGGGCTTGGCCGCTTCAGGGGCGGTTTCCAGGGTTAGCATCGGTACGCGGGACATGGAGTGGTCTCCTCATGGAATCGTGTACCAAGTCTGTTGGTTATAAAAAATCCGCTCAATAGTCTAAAGTAGCGATTACTTGCTCTAGAGTCTTTCCGTTAGATGAATTCGTCCAGTTCGCTCGTCGATTGGTTATTAGATAGCCTCGAACTCAACACCAGTCTGTTTCACGTCGGCCGTTACTGCGGCGACTGGCACGCCAGCACCCACGGCCTGGCGAGCGCGAGTTTTCATCTGGTGGTGCAAGGGCAGTGCTGGATGCACATCGATGGCGACCCGACCCCTTACCCACTGAACAACGGCGATGCGGTGTTCCTGTTGCGGGATCTCGCGTACCGCTTGTCCAGCGATGGCACCGCCGCCGGTGCCCAGGAGTGCCCGCGCAAGCCAATGGTGCCACTGGACAGCCAGGCGAATGACGGCGTGGGTTTGGTGTGCGGGTTCTTTCATTTCCAGTCCGGACTGTCGGCGATGATTGTCGACACCCTGCCCGCCTGGATCATTTTGCGGGCCGGTGACCCTTCGCTGACCGCCGCGCGCAACCTGTTCGAACTGATCCTGCAGGAATGCGAGCGCACGCCGGCGCCCTCGCCCTCCCTGCTGGAGCGCCTCTGCCACCTGTTGTTCTTGTACGTGCTACGCCAACAGGTGCTGGACAACACCGACCTCGGCGGCCTTGCAGCGCTGGCCCGGCAACCGGCGTTTGCCAACCTGCTGGAACAGTTGATTGCACGCCCCGCCGATCCCTGGACCCTGGAAAGCATGGCAGCCTGCACCGGTTTGTCCCGCTCGGCGTTCTTCAAGCGCTTCAATGAACTGTGCGGGCAGTCGCCGGGGCAAGTGCTGTTGATGATGCGCGTGCGCCACGCCTGCCAGCTGTTCAAGCAAGACCAGACGGTGGCAGACGTGTCCCTCGCCGTGGGTTATCAATCGGTCGCCGCCTTTACCCGCGCCTTCCATAAAGTCACCGGCATCCAGCCCGGCGCCTACCGCAAGGCTCAAGGCTGACGCTGCAACCCGTTGCCCGGCCGGGCGCAAAGCTCCACCAGCCAATCGACAAATACCCGCACCCGTTGCGACAGCTGGCGATGGGGCGGGTACAACGCGGTGAGCGGCAACTTCGGCGGCGGCTGATGCGCCAGCACCTCCACCAACGTGCCCGCGTCCAACTGGCGAACGGCGTGGTAGTAAGGCGTCTGCACCAGGCCGTAACCCGCTTCACAAGCCGCCAGGTAGCCATCGGCACTGTTGACCGCGACTTGCTTGGGCAGGTCGACCAGACGGATGTCGTCGCCGATCTGAAACTCCAGGCCATAACGTTTGCCGCTGGTGCTGGAGAAATACTCCACCACTTGATGGCCGCCCAACTCATCCAGCGTCGATGGCACGCCGAACTGCTGCAAGTACCCGGGACTGGCGCAGGTCACCTGATCCATCAATGCCAGCGGCCGGGCCACCAGTGACTCGTCCAGCGCCAGGCCGCCGCGCAACACGCAGTCCACGCCTTCACGGATCAGGTCCACCGGGCGGTCGTTGAGGCCGATTTCCAGATCAATCTGCGGGTAACGCGTGGTGAACTCGGGCATTGCCGGAATCACCAGGAACCGCCCGATCCCGGAGGGCATATCAATACGCAACGTGCCGCGCGGGTTGCGGCGGCTGGTGGAGAACACCGCCTCGGTTTCCTCAAGGTCCGCCAACAGGCTCACGCAACGCTGGTAGTAGGCGGCACCGTCCAGGGTCGGGCTGACCTGGCGCGTGGTGCGCTGCAACAGTTGCACCCCAAGGTGCGTCTCCAGTTGCTTGATCAGGATGGTCACCGAAGCGCGCGGCAGTTGCAGGCTGTCGGCCGCCCTGGCAAACCCGCCCAGTTCGACAATCCGCACGAACACTCGCATCGCATTAAAACGGTCCACGGGCCGACATCCTTCAGGGATTATTTAGAATTTCATAATAGTGATAGTGGTTTTAGCCGGTTTATCCCGCTTTTGTCGAGGGCAACAATGGAGCCCTTCCCACACAGGAGCTGGACCCATGCACACACGTCAACTCGGTAAAAACGGTCCCCAGGTGTCCGCCATCGGCCTCGGCTGCATGGGCATGACCGATTTCTATACCACCGGCACCGACACCGCCGAAGCCATCGCCACTCTGCACCGCGCCCTGGAACTGGGGATCAACCTGCTGGACACCGCCGACATGTACGGCCCTCATACCAACGAAGAACTGATTGGCAAAGCCATCGCCGGCAAGCGCGACCAGGTCTTTCTCGCCAGCAAGTTCGGCATCGTGCGTGACCCGGCGAACCCGGCGTTGCGTGGAGTAAATGGCCGTCCGGAGTACATTCGCAACGCCATCGACGGCACCCTGAAACGCCTCGGCGTGGAAACCCTGGACCTCTACTACCAGCACCGCATCGACCCTGACGTGGCGATTGAAGAAACCGTCGGCGCCATGGCCGAACTGGTCAAGCAAGGCAAGGTGCGTTACCTGGGCCTGAGTGAAGCGTCGGCGGCCACCCTCCAACGCGCTCACAAAGTACATCCCATCAGCGCCCTGCAAAGCGAATATTCGCTGTGGAGCCGCGACCAGGAAGACAACGGTTGCCTCGCGGCCTGCCAACGCCTGGGGATCACATTTGTGCCTTACAGCCCACTGGGTCGTGGCTTCCTGACCGGCGCGCTGAAAAGCCCGGATGATTTTGCGGCGGATGATTACCGCCGCTTCAGCCCGCGTTTCCAGGGCGAGAACTTTGCGAAGAACCTTCTGCTGGTGGACCAGGTACAAGCCCTGGCTGCCGACAAGGGCGTGACGGCCGGGCAACTGGCGTTGGCCTGGGTGCTGGCGCAAGGGGATTACCTGATCCCGATCCCGGGGACCAAGCAACGCAAGTATCTGGAAGAGAACGTCGCGGCATTGGAGGTCAAGCTGAGCCCGGCCGAGTTGGCGGCGCTGGAGGCGATCTTCCCGGCCAATGCAACGGCAGGGCTGCGTTACCCGGAAGCGGTTATGCAGATGCTGGACAAATAATCCTGCCACTCTGGACCGGGGCTGGCTCGCCAGCTCCGCGCCTTAAATCCCTGCCCTGGGTTTTCTTGCACGATAGTACCTAAAGCTCGCCCTTCCCAAGCCGATAGCCCTTCGAAGCTCTAACAAAGCCGCGTCGCACAATAAACGCTTCGTAAGGACGACCCCATGCCCTCATTGCGCTCTATCCAAACTCGCTACACCCTGTTTCTGGTGCTGTTCGTCCTGTTGTTATTCGTATTGACGGTCGTGGGCATCGGACAGTTGGTGGCCCCCAAGCTGCGCCACACCGAAGAACAGGTGGCCCTCAATCGCATTGCCGAAGTGGCCGAGCAGATCCAGGGCGAACTGAACAAGGTCCAGGCCCAGCAACGCAGCATCACCCAAACCATCCCGCTGCTGGACAGCGACGCCATCGACAAGGTGCTGCCCGGCCTGGTGGACCAGTACGGCGAATTGAAAGTATTTGGCGGCGGCATCTGGCCCCTGCCCAACCAACGCACCCCGGGACGCAACAAGCACAGTACCTTCTGGCACCGCGATGCCTCGGGCAAGCTGGCGGTCAATACGTTCTGGAACAGCGACGCGGCCCCCAACTACTACGACCAGAGCTGGTACAAAGGCGGCCTCGCGTCGCCGCGCGGCCAATGTGCCTGGGCCGCGGCCTACAAGGATGACGCCAGTCAGGAACCGCGCACCAACTGTGCCATGGCCATCCAGCGCGACGGCGCGGCTTACGGCGTCGCCACCATCGACGTGACCCTGGGCTTCTTCAACGACCTGGTGGCCAGCAAGGAAAAAGACCTTGGCGCGCAAATGCTGATCGTCGAAGGCGACGGCAAGATCATCAGCAACAGCACGCGCATCAGCGGCCCGGTGGTGTTGAAAAATATCAGCGAACTGGCCGGCACCTCGGCGTTTGCCGCCCAGGTCAGCGCCGGCCTGGCCCATCGCGACCAATCCCTGCAGCGCAGTGAGTTCGACAACCAGGGCGTGGCCAGCACCTTCTTCATGCGCCCGATCGAGGGCACCCCGTGGTTCCTGGCGACTGCGCTGCCGACTTCGCTGATCACCGCCCAACGTGATGATGTGCTGGGCACCCTGGCGATGCTGCAAATCCCGATGATTCTGCTGCTGGTGCTGTTGCAGGTGTACGCCATCCGCCAGCTGGTACACCGGATGACTGCGCTGAAAACCAATATCGACGCGCTGTCCAACGGCGACGCCGACCTGACCCGGCGCATCACCATCCGCGCCGAGGACGAACTGGGCGCGATTGGCCATTCGGTGAATCGCTTTATCGTCTACCTGCAAAACATGATCGGCGAAGTGACCCTGGCCACCGGCGCCATGTCGTCGAGCCTGGCGCAGTTGCAGCAGACCTCGGCCCAGACCAACCAGATCCTGGTGCGCCATGCCTCGGAAACCGACCAGACCGTCACCGCCATCACCGAAATGAGCTCCACCGCCGATACCGTGGCCGAGAACGCCGCCGAAACTGCGGCGTTCACCCAGCGCGCCAACGAACATGCCGACCGTTCGCGGGTGGTGGTCGGGGAAGCGTCCCGCAGTGTCAGCGCGTTGATCGGCGAAGTCTCCAGCGCCACCCACACCG
Source organism: Pseudomonas yamanorum (assembly GCF_900105735.1). Classification (NCBI taxonomy): domain Bacteria; kingdom Pseudomonadati; phylum Pseudomonadota; class Gammaproteobacteria; order Pseudomonadales; family Pseudomonadaceae; genus Pseudomonas; species Pseudomonas yamanorum. The sequence continues at coordinate 241,800 of NZ_LT629793.1, forward strand.
TGGAAAATATGCGCCAAGATGCCGCGCGCATCACCGAAACCCTCGGCGTGATCGGCGCCATCGCCGGCCAGACCAACCTGCTGGCACTCAATGCGGCCATCGAAGCCGCCCGGGCTGGCGAACAGGGCCGGGGGTTTGCGGTGGTAGCCGACGAAGTCCGCGCCCTCGCCGCCCGTACCCAGGCCAGTACCTCGCAGATCAACGAAATGCTCGCTCGCCTGACTACCGGGGTGAGTTCTTCGGTGACCGCCATGGAAGCCACCCAGGCCAGCTGCCAGTCTGCGGCCGACGCCACGGCCCGGGTGAACACGGGGCTGGACGAGATGGCCGGCTCCGTCAGCCATATCAACAACCTCAGTACCCAGATCGCTACTGCGGCTGAACAGCAAAGCGCGGTGACCGAGGAAATCAACCGCAGCATGGTGCACATCCGCCATATGGTCGAGGAACTGGTGCAAAGCGGCCACGCCACGGAACACAACACCCAGAGCCTGCTGGATGCCAATGGCCGGGTTATTGCATTGATGGGACGCTTCAAGGTGCGTTAAAAAAATAGCCTGAAAGCTCCCGTGCAATGCGCGGGAGCCCGACTATTCTGACAGTTCGCTCCGCCACACAGGAGGTGTGTCATGCACGCAGTTGAGCACCCGATCCGTCTGGAGCGGATCAGTCAGGAACGCTATATCCAGGCCCCTATCGAAACCGTTTACGACTATGTCACCCAACCGGATCGCTGGCATGAATGGCATCCGACATCCCTGGGCGCCGACACCGGCACCACGGGCTCATTGCCCACTGGCCACCGTTTTACCGAGACCATCGACCTGCTGGGTGTGCAGGTACCCATGAGCTATCGCGTGCAGATTGCGCTGCGACCGCGGGAATTCAAGACTGCCTTTACTTCGCTGGCGGTCGACGGATGCATCCATTATTTCTTGCAGGCCCAAGGCAGTGGCACCTTGTTTACCCGGATCCTCACCTATGAAACCGAACTGCAACTGACCACCCTGCATGCGCGCATGATTGCGCTTTCCAACCAGGCCCTTGACCAACTCAAGCAGCGCCTGGAATCCCCGTCTACCTGACAAATCCGTCATCTCCCTCTCAGCTTTCCGACAGCACCAGGCGGTTATTCTGGTGCTGTCGGTGCTTCGTAAAACTTCGTAACACTCCGCAAGAAACCTTTTGTAAAAAGCAGGGAGAATGCCCGGCTGTTGCCCTTTATCTGACGAGATGACGATGAAAACCACCTTGCGACTGGCCGCGCTGTCGGCCCTGCTCATGAGTACCCTGGCCCAAGCCGCCGAGCTGATCCCGATTGATGTGCACCGCGATGCCAATTGCGGTTGCTGCAAGAAGTGGATTGCCCACCTGGAAAGCAACGGGTTCAAGGTCAATGACCATGTGGAAGCTAACATGAGCGAGGTCAAGCAACGCCTGGGCGTGGCACCGCGCCTTGCGTCGTGCCATACCGGCGTGATCGACGGCAAATTCGTCGAAGGCCATGTGCCTGCCGATCAGGTACTGGCCCTGCGCAAGCGCGACGACTTGCTGGGCATTGCTGCACCGGGCATGCCGTTGGGCTCGCCGGGCATGGAAATGGACGGCAGCAGCGATGCCTACCAGGTCATCGGCCTGACTCGCGATGGCAAAGACGTGGTAGTGGCTGACTATCCGGCACGCTGATTGATGCTTGCCGGTTACCTGGGACTGTTTTTCGCCGCCTTCGGCGCCGCCACGCTGTTGCCGATGCAGTCAGAGGCGGTGCTGGTGGGGCTGTTGATCAGCGGGCACTACAGCCTGTGGCTGCTGCTCGGCGTTGCAACGGTTGGCAACGTATTGGGCTCAGTGGTGAATTGGCTGCTGGGCCGCTCGGTGGAGCGGTTCAAGGAGCGGCGCTGGTTTCCGGTGAGTCCGAAGCATCTGGAAAAGGCCCGTACCCACTATCAACGCTGGGGCCATTGGTCATTGCTGCTCAGTTGGGTGCCCATCATTGGTGACCCCCTGACCCTGGTGGCCGGGGTCATGCGCGAGCCGTTCTGGCGTTTCCTGCTGCTGGTGACCCTCGCCAAAGGGGCGCGCTACGGGGTATTGGCCATGCTCACCCTGCACTGGATTTAATCTCCCGTTAATCCCCTCGCCACAGCATCCGGGCACTGTTCCCGGAGCCTGTACCCATGTCCAAAATCCGCTCACTCTGCGTCGCCAGCCTGCTGCTCGGCAGCGCACTTCCCGCTTTTGCCGCCACCGAGGGCCCGACCTACGGACCCGAACTGCAAGGTTTCAAATACCCTTACCCGGTGGAACACTTCACCTTCCAGTCCCAGGGTAAATCCCTGCAGATGGGCTACATGGATGTGCCGGCCAAAGGCAAGGCCAACGGGCGCAGCATCGTGCTGATGCACGGCAAGAACTTCTGTGGCGCCACCTGGGAAGAGTCGATCAAGACGCTGAGCGACGCCGGCTACCGGGTGATCGCTCCCGACCAGATCGGTTTCTGCACCTCCAGCAAGCCGGACAATTACCAGTACAGCTTCCAGCAACTGGCGATCAATACCCACCAACTCCTGGAAAAACTCGGCATTCAGAAGGCCACCCTCCTCGGCCATTCCACCGGCGGCATGCTTGCGACGCGCTACGCCCTGCTCTATCCGCAGCAAACCGAACAGCTGGCACTGGTGAACCCTATCGGCCTGGAAGACTGGAAAGCCATTGGCGTGCCCTATCGCAGTGTTGACCAATGGTACGAGCGCGAGTTGAAACTGACCGCCGACGGCATCCGCCAGTACGAACTCGACACCTACTATGTTGGCCGCTGGAAGCCTGAATACGACCGCTGGGTCGATATGCTCGCCGGCATGAATAAAGGGCCCGGCCACACCCAGGTAGCATGGAACTCGGCGCTGATTTACGACATGATCTTCACCCAGCCGGTGTACTACGAGTTCAAGGACCTGCAGATGCCCACCCTGTTGCTGATCGGCACTTCCGACAATACCGCCATTGGCAAAGACCTGGCGCCACCGGCGGTCAAGGCGAAGATCGGCAACTATGCGGTGTTGGGCAAACAAGTGGCCAAGCTGATTCCCCACGCCACCCTGGTGGAATTCCCGGGCCTGGGCCACGCACCGCAAATGGAAGAACCGGCACAGTTTCACAAGGCGCTGTTGCAAGGGCTGAACGCCCTTTAATCCAACCTTTTCGAGGCACGCGTGCATGTCGGTACAGATCGCAGTGATTGATGATTGGCAGAATGTGGCCAGTGGCGTAGTGGACTGGTCAGTCCTGGCGTCGGTCGGCCAGGTGCACTTCCTCCACGACTACCCGGCGGACACTGCCACGCTGATCGAACGCTTGCAGGGCTTCGAGGTGATTTGCGTGATGCGCGAGCGCACCACTTTCGATCAGGCCCTCCTGCAAGGTTTGCCCAAGCTGAAGTTGCTGGTGACCGGCGGCATGCGCAACGCCGCCATCGACATCCCCGCAGCCAAGGCCTTGGGCATTCAAGTCTGCGGCACCGACAGTTACAAGCATGCCGCCCCGGAACTGACCTGGGCGCTGATCATGGCCTCCACCCGCAACCTGCTGGCCGAAGCCAACTCCCTGCGCGCCGGGGGTTGGCAGGTGGGCCTGGGCGGCGACCTGCACGGCAAGACCCTGGGGATTCTCGGACTGGGCAGCATTGGCCAGAAGGTCGCCAAATTTGGCCAGGCCTTCGGCATGCGTGTGATTGCCTGGAGCGAGAACCTCACGCCGGAACGCGCCGCCGAATCCGACGTGACCTGGGTCAGCAAGCGCGAACTGTTCGAGCAAGCGGATGTGTTGTCGATTCACCTGGTACTCAGCGACCGCAGCCGCGGGCTGGTAGACGCCGAGGCGTTGGGCTGGATGAAACCTACAGCGCATCTGGTGAACACCGCCCGCGGGCCGATTGTCGATGAAGCGGCTTTGATCGATGCGCTGGCCAGTGGCCGCCTGGCAGGCGCGGCACTGGACGTGTACGCCCAGGAGCCGCTGCCGGCCGAACACCCGTTCCGCCGTTTGCCCAACGTCTTGGCCACGCCTCATGTGGGGTACGTCAGCGAGCAGAACTACCGCCAGTTCTACCAGCAGATGATCGAAGACATCCAAGCGTGGGCCAAAGGAGTGCCCCTTCGCGCACTAAGCTAGTGCACACATTTCACTTCCCACTCCCCCGTAGCAGCTGTCGAGCCCCAGCGAGGCTGCGTCGGGCGCACTGCCGATCTTGAACCGGAGCGCGCCCGACGCAGCCTCGCTGGGGCTCGACAGCTGCTACGACGTTCATGAAAAAAATTTGTCCTACAAAAATACCCCACAGACCCCACAGGCTCTAGGATCTGTCCTAGACTCATGACCGATGGGTCCGATCCAAAACAAAAACCCCGCAAAAAATCGAAACTTTCCAACTCTGCCACAGGTCAGGTTTAAGGTAAGGCGAGCGCTGACGGTTCACACCGAACGCCCGCCCATCCACTCTATTTAAGACTCCAGCACAACTGGCATAAGCCTTGCCAGTCTGTGTAGCGCTTGTGCGCCTGGCCGCAGGATGCGGTCAACCTTCGCTGATTGCCATATGCCATCAGCCGACCAAAACACGGGAGAGAACCATGATCAGTGCCGCTGTAGATACTCAGGGAGAGCGTTTTAGTCAGCCGGTTGGCGGGCCGACCTCTTTGGTTGACCTTCCCAACGCGGTGCGGCCAGTACCACGTGTCAATCCCAATCGCAAAAAAGTGCTGTTTGTCACGTCCGAAATTGCCGATCTGGTGAAAACCGGTGGCCTGGGCGACGTGTCCGCTGCCCTGCCCCGCGCCATGGCGCACCTGCACGATGTGCGCGTGCTGATCCCCGGCTACCCGCAGGTGCTGGACAGCGACAACCCCATCCATATCATCGGTGAGCTGGGCGGCCACGCTGCATTGCCGCCGTGCAAGATCGGGCGCATGGACCTCAAGGATGGCCTGGTCATCTACGTGCTGATCTGCCCCGAGCTTTACGAGCGCGAAGGCACGCCCTACGGCGCCAACAACGGCCGAGACTGGCCCGACAACCATATCCGCTTCGCCCGCCTGGGCCTGGCCGCCGCCGATATTGCCGCCAACCTGGCGCAAATCCACTGGTGTCCGGACCTGGTGCACGCCCATGACTGGCCCGCCGGCCTGGCCCCGGCCTATATGCACTGGCGCGGGTCACGCACCCCGACGTTGTTCACCATTCATAACCTGGCCTACCAAGGTGTGGTCAGCCTGGCCTCGTGCCCGGAATTGGGGATTCCCGAACACGCCTTGCAACAGGAAGGCATGGAGTTCTACGGCAAGTTGTCTTTCCTGAAGGCCGGCATGGCGTATTCCAGCCACATCACCACGGTCAGCGCCACGTACGCCCAGGAAATCACCACCCCCGAATTCGGCTGCGGTCTGGATGGCTTCCTCGCCAGCAAGACCCAGCAAGGCTTGCTCAGCGGTATTCCCAACGGCATTGATGAAAGCTGGGAATCGTCCACCGACCCGCACCTGACTCACCCTTTCAACATCGGTGACTGGGAAGGCAAGGCACAGAACGCCGCCCATGTACGCAACCTGTTCGGCCTGGATGACTCCACCGGCCCGCTGTTCGCCGTGGTGTCGCGCCTGGTCTATCAGAAAGGTCTGGACCTGACCGAAGCAGTCTCCAGTTTTATTGTCGAAAACGGCGGCCAGATCGCGATCATTGGACGTGGCGAGCCGGAAGAAGAGCAAGCCATGCGTGCCCTGGCCTTGCGCTTTCCCGGCCAGATCGGCGTGCGCATTGGCTTCAACGAAACCGATGCCCGACGCATGTTCGCCGGCAGCGACTTCCTGTTGATGCCGTCCCGCTACGAACCCTGCGGCCTGAGCCAGATGTACGCCCAGCGTTTCGGCTCGTTGCCGGTCGCCCGCAACACCGGCGGCCTGGCCGACACCATCGAGAATGGCGTCACCGGCTTCCTGTTCAACGAATCCACTGTCGAAAGCTACAAAGCGGCCCTGAGCCGCGCGTTCAAGGTTTTCGCCTTCCCAGGCTTGCTCAACGCCATGCGTTGCCGGGCCATGGCCGCACCGTTCAACTGGTGCCAGGCAGTGGAACCCTATGCCGAACTTTATGAGCAACTGGTAGCGAAAGCGCTGGGAAGATCGGGGAAACAGTAAAAAAGAGGTCTTCATAGATGCCGTCAAGGACTCTGGAAACCTGGCCCCACGGCGCGATCATGCTGGATGCGGAACACACCCGTTTCGCCTTGTGGGCGCCAGACGCGTTTTATGTCAGCGTTGAATTTGAAGAAGGTAAATCGGTCGCGATGCTGCCCCAGGCCGATGGCTGGTTTGTGGTGCAGCTGCAATGTCCACCGGGGACACGCTACCGCTACAACATCGACGGCGAACAGGACGTTCCCGACCCGGCTTCCCGGGCACAGGCCACGGACGTTCACGGCTTCAGCGTGGTCGTCGACCCCTTGGCCTATCAGTGGCGCCAAAGCCACTGGCAAGGCCGGCCCTGGCACGAAGCGGTGATCTACGAGTTGCACGTGGGCGTACTGGGGGGCTACGCCGAGGTCGAGAAACAACTGCCGCGCCTCGCGGAACTGGGCTTCACCGCCATCGAGCTGATGCCCATCGCGCAGTTCCCCGGCGAACGTAACTGGGGCTACGACGGTGTCCTGCCCTACGCCCCTCAATCCTCCTACGGTTCGCCCGAGCAACTGAAACAGTTGATCGACAGCGCGCACCACTATGGCCTCGCGGTGATCCTTGATGTGGTCTACAACCACTTCGGCCCCGACGGCAACTACCTCGGCACCTACGCCAAAGGCTTCTTTCGCGAAGACGTGCACACGCCCTGGGGCGCCGGCATCGACTTTGACCGCCGGGAAGTCCGGGATTTCTTCATCGACAACGCCCTGATGTGGCTGCTGGAATACCGCTTCGACGGCCTGCGCCTGGACGCCGTGCACGCCATCAACGATCCCGAATTTCTTGAGGAGCTGGCGCAAAAAGTACGCCAGCAAGTCGACACCGGCCGCCATGTGTGGCTGGTGCTGGAAAACGAATTCAACCAGGCCAGCCTGCTGGAGCGCGGTTTCGACGCGCAGTGGAACGATGACGGCCACAACGCCCTGCACGTGCTGCTCACCGGCGAAACCGATGCCTACTACACCGACTTCGCCGAAGACCCTACCGGCAAACTGGCCCGTTGCCTGAGTGAAGGCTTTATCTACCAGGGCCACACCACGCGCCATGGCCACGCACGCGGCGAGCCCAGCGGCCACCTGCCGCCCAGCGCCTTTGTGCTGTTCCTGCAGAACCACGACCAGATCGGCAACCGCGCCCTGGGCGAACGCCTGCATCAACTCTGTTCTCCCCAGGCCTTGAGTGCCGCGACGACCTTGTTGCTGATGTCGCCGATGATCCCGTTGGTGTTCATGGGCGATGAAGTCAACGCCGAGGAGCCGTTCCTGTTCTTCACCGATCACCACGGCGAACTGGCCGAGGCGGTACGCGAAGGCCGGCGCAATGAGTTTGCCGACTTTGCCTCGTTCAGCGACCCCGAGCGTCGCAAACGAATTCCCGACCCCAACGCCCTGCAAACCTTCCGCCGCTCGGCGCCCGCCCTCGCCGATTGCGGCGACTCGCAGCTCTACCGTCAGCTACTGAGCCTGCGCCACCAACATATCGTGCCGCACCTGCCCGGCAGCATCGCCTTGGGTGCGCAAGTGCTGGCGGCGGGCGCAGTCACGGCGCGTTGGCGACTGGGCAATGGCGGCCTGTTGCAGATCGACCTCAACCTGAGCGCCGATTCTCTGAACTACCCGACCGCCGAGCACCTCCTATTTGTGACGCAGGCCAGCGGGACCGAACAATTGGCCCCCTTCAGTGCCCGCGTCAGCCTCACCCATTCCCCTGTTGGAGAGCACCCTTGAGCGACGCGCAATTGGAAATACTCGCCAGCCGAGCGGGCCTGGCCGTCGATTGGATCGACGCGAATGGCCGCCCGCAACATGTCAAAGCCGACGCCCTGCGCGCCGTGCTCAAAGGCCTGGGCCACCCGGCCGACACCGATGCCGAGATCGAAGCCAGCCTGCAAGACCTGGAGCGCGTGCAACAAGACAAGCACCTGCCGCCGCTGATGACCGTCGACAGCGGCGCGGGTCTGGACCTGGCGCGCTACTTCGCCCCCGGCACGCCGTGCCAGATTCACCTCGAAGACGACAGCGTGCTGGACCTGCGCCTGGACGATAATGCGGTGTTGCCCGGATCGATTCCGGTGGGCTACCAACAAGTGCATATCGACGACCAGCATTTCACCCTGGCCGTGGCACCGACTCATTGCTACACCGTTGCTGAAGCGGTCGACACCGAGACCGCCCGCGCCTGGGGCCTGAGCGCCCAACTGTATTCCCTGCGACGCAGCGGCGACGGCGGCTTTGGCGACACTCAGGCCCTGGAGCAACTGGCCCGCTCTGCCGCCGAACGCGGTGCCGATGCCCTGGCCATCAGCCCGATGCACGCCATGTTCAGCGCCGACACCGAGCGCTTCAGCCCGTACTCCCCGTCCAGCCGCCTGTTCCTCAACAGCCTGTACGCCTCCCCCGGCTGCATCCTCGGTGAGCGCGCGGTGCAAATCGCCATCGAAGCCAGCGGCCTGGCCGACGAGCTGAATGACCTGGAACAACAAAGCCTGATCGACTGGCCATCTGCCGCCAAAACCAAGCAGCGTTTGTTGCGCACCCTGTATGAAGACTTCCGTCAGGGCGACCACCCGCAACACGCCGACTTCCTGAGCTTCCGCCAGGCCGGCGGCGAAGCCCTGGAAAACCACTGCCGCTTTGAAGCGGTGCAGGCCGAACGTGTGGCCAACGGCGAGAGCCTCGACTGGCGCCACTGGCCCGAGGATTGGCAGAGCCCGCAAAGCCCGGCGCTGGTGCAATTTGCCGAAGCCAATCGGAATGAAATCGGCTTCTACGCCTTCAGCCAATGGCTGATCGCCCGTTGCTTAGAACGCGCGCAACAAGCGGCCCGCGGCAGTGGCATGGGCGTCGGCTTGATCGCCGACCTGGCGGTGGGCGCAGACGGCGGCGGCAGCCAGGCCTGGAGCCGCCAGGATGAACTGTTGGCGGAACTCACCGTGGGCGCGCCACCGGACATCCTCAACCGCGCCGGCCAGGGCTGGGGCATTTCCGCGTTCTCTCCCGAAGGCCTGAAACGCAATGGCTTTCGCGCATTCATCGAAATGCTGCGTGCCAACTTCGCCCATGCCGGCGGCTTGCGCATCGACCATGTGATGGGCCTGCAACGCCTGTGGGTGATCCCGATGGATGCCTCACCGCGCGAAGGTGCCTACCTGTATTACCCGGTGGACGACCTGCTGCGCTTATTGGCGCTGGAATCGAGCCGACACCAGGCAATCGTTCTCGGTGAAGACCTCGGCACCGTGCCCGACGGCCTGCGGGAAAAACTCATCGCCCGCTCGATCCTTGGCATGCGCGTGCTGCTGTTCGAGCAAGACCACGACGGCCAGTTCAAGCCGATTCTGGATTGGCCGGACAACGCACTGGCCACCACCAGCACCCACGACCTGCCAACCCTCAACGGCTGGTGGCACAGCCGCGACATCGACTGGAATATCCAGCTGGGCCTGATCGATGCCCCCACCGTCGAACAATGGAGCGAGCACCGCCTGCGGGAACGCCAGGCGTTGCGCCAAGCCTTGAGCCAGGACCCGCAGAACTTCACCGACGAAGTGCGCAACGAAACCGACCACGTCATCGACGCCAGCGTGCGCTACCTGGGCCACACCCGTGCGCCCTTGGTGTTGCTGCCGCTGGAGGACGCGCTGGGGGATGAAGAGCAATCCAACCTGCCCGGCACCACCGACACCCATCCGAATTGGCGCCGTCGCCTGGCGGGCGATGCAGCCACCCTGCTCGATGATGAAAACGCCGCCCGCCGCCTTGAACTGCTGGCCGTGGCGCGCATCCAGGCCCACGAGCGTGACCGATGAAGCCATTGACGCTACGGGCCACCCAGCGCCTGCAATTTCATAAGGGCTTCACCCTCAACGACGCCGTGCCCCTGGTGCCGTACTTCGCCGAGCTGGGCATCAGCCATCTCTATGCGTCACCGCTGCTGAGCGCCCGTGCCGGCTCCATGCACGGCTATGACGTGGTCGATCCCACCACCGTCAATCCCGAACTGGGCGGCGAACCGGCGCTGCGCCGGCTGGTAGCAGCGCTGCGCGAGCATGACATGGGGCTGATCCTCGATATCGTCTCCAACCATATGGCCGTCGGCGGCTCCGATAACCGGTGGTGGCTGGACCTGCTGGAATGGGGCCGCCTGAGTCCCTACAGCGAGTTCTTCGACATTCAATGGCACTCGCCAGACCCGCTGCTCAAGGGCCAATTGCTGATGCCGTTCCTCGGCAGCGACTACGGCGAAGCCCTGCAAACCGGTGCCCTGCCCCTGCGTTTCGACCCGCGACACGGCAGCTTCTATGTCGAGCATTACGAACATCGCTTCCCGATCTGCCCAAGAGATTTTGGCGAATTGCTGCCGATCAAGACGTTGGCTGACCGTTTCAGCGGCCTGGCCTACCAGCCAGACGCCTACCTCCAGGCCGCCGCGCTGAAACAGGAGCTGGTCGAGGCTGCCCGCGATCCGAAAACCCTCGAGGCCATCGAAGACAATCTCAACCTCTACGACGCGCGCCAGCCCGAAGGGTTTGCCCGCCTGCACCACCTGCTGGAACAACAAAGCTACCGCCTCGCCAGCTGGCGCACGGCGGCGGACGATATCAATTGGCGGCGGTTCTTCGACGTCAACGAGCTGGGCGGCCTGCGGGTTGAGCGCAGCGCGGTGTTCGAGGCGACCCACGGCAAGATCTTCCAGTTGATCAGCGAAGGCCTGATCGATGGTCTGCGTATCGACCATATCGACGGCCTCGCCGACCCGCGCGGTTACTGCCGCAAACTGCGCCGCCGCGTGGACTCCCTGGCCGGTGGGCGACACTTGCCGATCTTCGTCGAGAAGATCCTCGGCGAAGGTGAAACCTTGCGCGAAGACTGGCAGGTGGACGGCACCACCGGCTATGAATTCATGAACCAGCTGTCATTGCTGCAACACGACCCCACAGGCTTCGAACCCCTGGCCGAGTTATGGACCCGCCACACCGAACGCCCGTCGTCGTTTATCGAAGAAGCCTGGCTGGCCCGTCAGCAGATCCTCAACGGCTCCCTGGCCGGGGATTTTGAAAGCGTGGCCCAGGCCCTGCTGCAAGTGGCCCGGGACGATGTGATGAGCCGCGACCTGACCCTGGGTGCGATCCGCCGCGCGTTGCAGGAATTGATCGTGCACTTCCCGGTGTACCGCACCTACATCAGCGCCCGGGGCCGCAGTGAATTGGATGACGTGTTTTTCCTGCAAGCCCTGGCCGGCGCCCGCAGCACCTTGAGCGAAGGTGACTGGCCGGTGCTTGATTACCTGGAAAAATGGCTCGGCGGCCAACCCTGGCGCGACCGCCCCTTGGGCCGCGAACGCAAGATGCTCAAGCACGCCTGCGTACGCTTCCAGCAACTGACCTCGCCGGCAGCGGCCAAGGCGGTGGAAGACACCGCGTTCTATCGCTCCGGCGTATTGCTGTCGCGCAACGACGTGGGCTTCAGCACCGAACAGTTCAGCGCACCGCTGGAAGACTTCCACGCAGTGAATCAACAGCGCCTGCGCACCTTCCCCGACAACCTGCTGGCCACCGCCACCCACGACCATAAGCGCGGCGAAGATACCCGCGCGCGCCTGGCCGTACTCAGCGAGGCCGCCGACTGGTATGTCGAGCAAGTGGAGCAATGGCGCCCCCTCGCCACCCGCCTGCGCAGCGATGCCAGCACCCCCTCAGCCGGTGACGAGTTGATCCTCTATCAGGTACTGCTGGGCAGTTGGCCCCTGGACCTGCATCGTGACGATACCGAGGGCCTGGCGGACTATCACCAGCGCCTCTGGCAGTGGCAACAAAAGGCCCTGCGCGAAGCCAAGCTGCAGAGCAGCTGGAGTGCGCCCAACGAGCTGTATGAACAAGGGGTCGAAGCGTTCCTTTCGCGGCTGCTGCTGGAAGATTCCGGCAAGGCCTTGCGCGACGCCATCGGCGAAGCCGCCCGGGCCATCGCCCCCGCAGGCGCCCTCAACGGGCTGGCGCAATCCTTGCTTCGCCTCACCGTGCCGGGCGTGCCGGATCTGTATCAGGGCGATGAGTTCTGGGACTTCACTCTGGTAGACCCTGATAACCGCCGGCCGGTGGACTATCACGCGCGCCAACAGGGGCTGCACACGCCGCCGGACATCGGCGAGCTGATGTTCAACTGGCATGACGGGCGTATAAAACAGGCGTTGATCAGCCAGGTCCTGGGGTTGCGCAAGGTGCATCCGCAACTGTTTCGCCAGGGCACCTACGAGCCTCTGGAAGTGGTGGGCGAACATGCCGAACGGGTGGTCGCTTTCTACCGGGAATACCAGGGCAAACAGCTGCTGGTGGTGGTGCCACGCTGGCCTCACCAGCTGCTTGAAAACGGTGTGTATCCCCTGGTCAACGCGCAGATTTGGGGCGATACCCGGGTCCGATTACCGTTCGCCGCATCAACCCAAAATTGGAAGGGACTTTTCCGAACAGGCGCAGTCACACCAAACAAGGAGCTCATGATCAGCGCTGCCCTGGGGGACTTCCCGGTCAATGTCTTTATCAATCCTGATGATCAAGAAAGCTGAAATTTTCTGTGAGGAGCATTGCGATGAGTACTGAAGACAAACGCATACGCGAACTGGCGCATCAGATCTGGGAGTCGGAAGGTAAACCCCACGGCGAGGACGCGCGACACTGGGAAATGGCGCGCAAACTGGCGGAAGCCGAAGCGTTGACGCCATCCAAAGCGCCAAAGGCCGCCGCCAAGGCCAAGCCTAAACCCAAGCCGCCAGCGCCCAAGCCGGCCGCCAAGCCAAGCGCTGCGCCAGCAGCGAAGAAACCTGCGGCGAAGAAGCCAAAGGCACCCTGACCCGAAGATCCTCCTGCGCGTGCGCCCGCACCGCAGGAGGCCATCCAACCACCGATTTCTCTCCGGCTTCACGCCGGCAAGGCCTCGTTCGGCCCGGAAAAACCCTTTTGCAGGAGCATCTCAATGAGCAAACCCAACAAGCCCAACTCGACGCCGGAAAACGAGCCGTCGCGGATTCGTGAAGGTTTGCCCTTCCCCCTCGGCGCGACCTGGGACGGTCTGGGGGTCAACTTTGCGCTGTTCTCGGCCAACGCCACCAAAGTCGAACTGTGCATCTTCGACGACAGCGGCGAAGTCGAGCTGGAGCGCATCGAACTGCCGGAGTACACCGACGAGACCTTCCACGGCTACCTGCCCGACGCCCACCCGGGACTGATCTACGGCTACCGCGTGTACGGTCCTTATGACCCGGCCAATGGTCATCGCTTCAACCACAACAAATTGCTGATCGACCCCTACGCTAAACAGCTGGTGGGCGAACTCAAATGGTCCGAAGCCCTGTTTGGCTACACCATCGGCCATCCGGACGCCGACCTCAGTTTCGACGAACGCGACAGCGCGCCCTTCGTGCCCAAGTGCAAAGTCATCGACCCGGCCCACACCTGGGGCAACGACCAGCCGGTGCGCACGCCGTGGGACCGCACGATCATTTATGAAACCCACTTGCGCGGCATCACCATGCGCCACCCTTCGGTGCCTGAAGAAGTGCGCGGTACCTGCGCCGGGCTGATGGTTGACGATGTGCTCAAGCACATTCGCCAGTTGGGTGTGTCGTCGGTGGAACTGCTGCCGGTGCACGCCTTCGTCAACGACCAGCACCTGCTGCAAAAAGGCATGACCAACTACTGGGGCTACAACAGCATTGCGTTCTTTGCCCCGGACCCGCGCTACCTGGCCAGCGGCAAGATCGCCGAGTTCAAGGAGATGGTTGCGCACCTGCATGAAGCCAAGCTGGAAGTGATTCTGGACGTGGTCTACAACCACACCGCCGAAGGCAACGAGCAAGGTCCGACCCTGTCCATGCGCGGCATCGACAACGCCTCGTACTACCGCCTGATGCCCGATGACAAGCGCTTCTACATCAACGATTCCGGCACCGGCAACACCCTCGACCTGAGCCACCCGTGTGTGCTGCAGATGGTCACGGACTCGTTGCGTTACTGGGCCACCGAAATGCACGTCGACGGTTTCCGCTTCGACTTGGCAACCATTCTCGGCCGCTACCGCGACGGTTTCGACGAGCGCCACAGTTTCCTCGTGGCCTGCCGCCAGGACCCGGTGCTGCGCCAGGTGAAAATGATTGCCGAGCCGTGGGACTGTGGCCCCGGCGGCTATCAGGTCGGCGGCTTCCCGCCGGGCTGGGTGGAATGGAACGACCGTTTCCGCGACACCGTCCGTTCGTTCTGGAAAGGCGACGACGGCCAACTGGCGGACTTCGCCGGGCGCATGACAGCCTCGGGCGAGATGTTCAACCAGCGGGGTCGCCGGCCATACAGCTCGGTGAACTTCATCACCGCCCACGACGGTTTCACCCTGCACGACTTAGTGTCCTACAACGACAAGCACAACGAGGCCAACGACGAGAACAACCAGGACGGCAGCAACAACAACCTGTCGTGGAACCACGGTGTCGAAGGCCCCACCGACGACCCGGAAATCAACGCGCTGCGCCTGCGCCAGATGCGTAACTTCTTCGCCACGTTGCTGTTGGCCCAGGGCACCCCGATGCTGGTGGCCGGTGACGAGTTCGCCCGCACCCAGCACGGCAATAACAACGCCTATTGCCAGGACAGCGAGATCGGCTGGATCAACTGGGAACTGGATGAAGACGGCAAGGCCCTGCTCAAGTTCGTCAAGCGCCTGATCAAGCTGCGCCTGGCGTACCCGATCCTGCGTCGCGGACGCTTCCTGGTGGGCGACTACAACGAAGACATCGGCGTCAAGGACGTCACCTGGCTCGCGCCGAGCGGTGATGAAATGACCATCGAACAATGGCAGGACAGCCACGGCCGCTGCCTCGGCATGTTGATGGATGGCCGCGCCCAAGAAACCGGGATTCGCCGCCCAGGCGCCGATGCCACGTTGTTGCTGGTGGTCAACGCGCACCACGACATGGTTAATTTCCGCCTGCCACCGGTGCCGGATGGCGGCTTCTGGACGTGCATGCTCGACACCAACCAGCCAGCGGTGCGGGGCCAGGAGCGCTTCGATTTCGATCACGAATACGCCGTCACCGGGCGTTCGCTGCTGCTGTTTGAATTGCAGCATGAGGACGAGGTGTGACATGGCCTTGCATGAGTTTCTTCGCGGCTACCGGGATTACCCGGACACCCAGGCCCTTGGCGCTGCGCTGAGGGCTTTGGTGGAGGAAGGCCTGGACCAGTTGCCCTTGCCGGGCAGCGGGCAAACCCTGGAACGTTTCAGCCGACTGGCGCAAGTCGCCGGCCATGACCTGCGCTTGTGCAAGTTGTTTGAAGGCCACACTGACGCCCTGGCGATCATCGCGGAACTCGACAGCCCGTTGCCCCCGGTTGGCAGCACGTGGGGCATGTGGGCGGCCGAGCCGCCCACCGCCAAGGTGCGAATCCGGCGCGATGGCCAGCGCGTGCGGCTGGAGGGCCGCAAAGCCTGGTGCTCGGGCGCGGCGGTGGTCAGCCACGGGTTGCTCACAGCGTGGGATGAAGAGGATCGCCAGCAACTGGTTGCAGTGGAAATGCACCAGCCCGGCGTAACCGTCACCGACGTGGGCTGGGCCGCCGTGGGCATGGCCGCTACCGGCAGTGTTGAAGTGCTTTTCCATGACGCCGTTGGCCTGGCTATCGGCAAGCCTGGGGACTACCTGGCACGCCCGGGCTTCTGGCAAGGCGGCATCGGCATCGCCGCTTGCTGGTACGGCGCGGCACAACGCCTGGCCGAGGCTTTGCGCGAGCAATGCAGCAAGCGCACGGAGCCCCACGCCCTGGCGCACCTTGGCAGCGTCGACAGCGCCTTGCACAGCGCGGCCTGTGTGCTGCGTGACTGCGCCACGCATATCGACCGCCAACCCAAGGCCGATGCCCGGCTATTGGCACAACAGGCACGGGCTTGTATCGAGGAGACGGTCGACCAGGTAATCCATCACGTCGGTCGTGCTCTGGGCGCCGGCCCGTATTGCAAGGACCCGCATTTTGCGCAGTTGATGGCCGACTTGCCGGTGTACCTGCGCCAGAGCCACGCCGAACGCGACCTGGCGGCCCTCGGTGAACAGGTCGCCGGCGAGCCCACAGGGAGGTGGCAACTATGAAAACCAATCCAATCGTTGGCCAGGGCACCCCATTGCACCTGTGGCAAAGCTCGTCGCGGCTGGCCGAACTGCCTTGCGTGACCATTGCCGAACTGGTGCCTGAAGGCCGCCGTGCCGTGATCATCGCGCCGCATCCGGACGATGAAGTCCTCGGTTGCGGCGGCCTGTTGCAAGGCCTCGCCGCGCTGGATCGCCCTATCCTGCTGATCTCCGTCACCGACGGCAGCGCCAGTCATCCCGGCTCACACCGCTGGCCGGTGGAACGCCTGAGCGTGGTGAGGCCGCAAGAGTCGGCGCAGGCCCTGCACCGACTGGGCTTGCCGTTGCACAGCTTGAAATGGCTGCGGGCCGGCTTTCGTGACAGCCAGGTCGCCGAGGGCGAAGAGGATTTGAGTCAATTTATCGAACGCTACCTCAAGCCCGGCGACGTGGTGTTCACCACTTGGCGCGAAGACGGTCACTGCGACCATGAAGCCGTAGGCCGGGCCAGTGCCAAGGCCGCGCGGGCCGTGGGCGCGACTTTACTGGAACTGCCTGTGTGGACCTGGCACTGGGCAACTCCCGAAGATGGCCAGGTGCCTTGGCACCGCGCACGCAAGATCCTCCTGACGCCTGAGGAAGTAGCCCGTAAACGGCACGCTATCCACGCGTTCGCCAGCCAGTTGGAGGGCGACCCGCAGATCGGCCTGCCGCCGGTGCTCGCGCCTTATGTACTGGAGCGCCTGCTGCAACCCTTCGAAGTGGTGTTTGTATGAGTGTCGCCACGCCCTACTTCGATGAGCTGTTCGCCGGCAACGACGACCCCTGGGCCTTTCGCCAACGCTGGTACGAACAGCGCAAGCGGGCTCTGACCCTGGCGATGCTGACCCGGCCCCGCTACCCCTCGATTTTCGAGCCCGGCTGTGCCAACGGTGAGCTGAGCTTCGAGCTGGCCCCGCGCTGTGACCGCCTGCTGTGCTGCGACACGGCGCAAGCGGCCGTCAGCCTGGCACAGGCGCGGCTGCAGGGTTTCAGCCATGCCACGGTGCAGCAGAGCCGCTTGCCGGAGCAGTGGCCCAGTGAAACCTTCGAGCTGATCGTGCTCAGCGAGCTCTGCTACTACCTGGACCCGAAGGATTTCGATGAGCTGATCGATCGCGCCCTCGCCTCCCTGACGCCTGACGGACAAATCCTCGCCTGCCACTGGCGCCCGGTCATCGAAGGCTGCCCGCAGACCGCCGAACAGGTGCATGCACGCCTCGGCCAGCGATTGGGCATGCCACATCTGGCGCAGCATCACGAAAGCGATTTTCTACTGGATTTGTGGAGCCGCGACGGCACCACGGTTGCGACCTTGGAGGGACTGCGATGATCGGCATCCTGATACCCGTGCATAACGAAGAAAAACTGCTGCCCGAATGCCTGAAAGCCGCGATGGTCGCCGCCAGTCATCCGGGCCTGCTGGGTGAAGAGGTGCAGATTCTGGCAGTGCTCGACAGCTGCAGCGACCGCAGCGCCATGATCGCCCGCGAATATCAGGTGCACAGCCTGGAAGTGCAGGCGCGAAACGTGGGCCATGTGCGTGGCGTGGGTGCGCGGCATCTGCTCAACAACGGCGCGCGCTGGATCTCCTGCACCGACGCCGATAGCCGAGTTGCTCCCGACTGGCTCGTGGCCCAGCTCTCCTTGGGTGTAGATGCCGTGTGCGGCACGGTGACGGTGGATGCCTGGAGCGAAGGCTTCGACCCGGCGGCGCAAATCCGCTATCACCAGGCCTATGAGGCCCGGGACGGGCATCGGCATATCCACGGTGCCAACCTCGGAGTCAGCGCGGGCGCCTACGTGCGGGCCGGCGGTTTTGAGCCCTTGCCGTGCCATGAAGACGTGGAGCTGGTGCGCCAGCTTGAGCGCTGCGGGGCTTCCATTGCCTGGAGCCACTCGCCCCAGGTCATAACCAGCGCCCGCCTGGATTGCCGCGCCCAGGGCGGCTTCGGTGACTACCTGAAGAGTCTGATGCAAGCCTCCTGAAAAAATTGCGACACCCGGCGGTGTTAAAGCGGCGATTCATAACTATCATCAGTATTCCTTGCACGGCAATCCAGGGTTGGAACGCCGTCGCGCCGCGAGTGCGCCTTGCATGCTCTCGCGTACCACAAGAGCCGTCCCGTCAACGGGGTACGGCCTGCATCACCGATGAACAAGGACGTGACACTCATGAAGCCTGCACTGTTAAGTGACAACCGCCGGGGCCCCGCGCAAATCTGGAACAGCGCCCCGCAACTCGCGCAAATCCCTGCCATCAATCCCGCAACCCTGGTGCCAGCCGGCGCCCGCGTGGTGGTCATCGCCCCGCATCCCGGTGACGAAGTGATCGCCTGTGGCGGTCTGCTGCAATTGCTCAGTACCCTTGAATACCCTCTGCAACTGATCTCTATCACCGACGGCAGCGCCAGCCATCCCGGTTCCACGGTGTGGCCGGTCAAACGCCTGAGTGTGGTGCGGCCCCAGGAAAGTGTCGAAGCCCTGCGCCGCCTGGGTGTGCCCCTGCACAGCCTGAAATGGATCCGTGGCGGCTTTGCCGACAACGCCCTGGCCGCGCGGGAGCAGCAGATGAGCCAGTTCATCGCGCGCTATCTGCAACCCGGCGACGTGGTGTTCACCACTTGGCGCAACGACGGCAACGACGACCATGACGCTGTAGGCCGCGCCACGGCCAAGGCCTGCGGACTCAAAGGCGTGCGCCTGCACGAACTGCCGATCTGGGCGTGGCATTGGCCCGTTCGCGAGACCGCCGCGATCCCCTGGCAGCGCGCACGCAAAGTACGGCTCGACACCTGGAGCGTCGCCCGCAAGCTGCATGCCGCCCACGCCTATGCCAGCCAATTGGCGGGCGACCCGGAAATCGGCCTGGCGCCGATCCTGGCGCAGGTGCTGCTGGAACGCATGCGCGAGCCCTATGAGATTGTGTTTTTGTAGCGCTCTGCCCACTCGTCTGTACCTGTTATTTCTCACAGTAGCGGCGCTTTCAACGCGGCGCTAACGTGAGAACGTGCGCGTGTCGCACGGGCGTCCAGCGAGGGCGGATCATGTCCCTACGGTTTGCAACCCTGATGCACTTGAGTGTCGTCTCTTCGGCCCTGCTGGCGGGGTGGCCGCTGGTGTCTGTCGCCGATTGCGTCCTGGTCCCCACCGCCGGTGACGACACCTTCACCTGCAGCAGCGGCAGCAGCCCGGGCGTCGTCGACACTGCGGGCAACAACACACTGCTGTTTCCCTCCCCTGGCACTGGCGTGATCAATGGCGACGTGACGTTCGGGCCAGGTCGTGATCTCGTGACCATGAATTCGGGCACCGTGGAGGGCACGGTGAATATGGGAGACGGCGCCAATATCTTCCAACTGTTTGGTGGCACTGTGACCGGCAGCATCATCCAGGGCACGGGAAACGGCATCATCCAGATCAGCCAGGGCAGTGCCGGGGCGGTGCTCCAGGGATTGGGCAACAATAACTTTTCCATGAGCGGCGGCATCATCGCCTCGGTGACCCAGGGCGATGGCGACAACGAAGCGAACCTGAGCACCGGCCGTATCATCGGCGACATGACCGCCGGGGATGGCAACAACACGGTCACCGTTTCCAATGGAAGCATCGGCGGCAAAATCAGCGTCGGCAACGGCGACAACCAGATGCTCATCAAGGGCGGCGATATCGCCCAGGGCATCTTTGCCGGTAATGGCAATAACGTATTCACCTGGAACACCGCCGGGCTGATCCGCGGCCCCATTGTGACCGGCAGCGGAACCGACCGGGCGTTCCTCGACAACCTGACTGAAACCACCTTGTCGTCCACGCCCCTGCTGGATGGCGGGCTGGGCAACGACGCCCTGACGTTCGACAACACCCGATCCGCCACGCCGCAGCGCTACGTCAACTGGGAAACCGTCACCTTCAACAATGGCTCGGTATTCACCCTGGGCAGCGGCACGTTAACCCTGGGCGACGCCGGTACCCACACCGGGACAATGAACATCAACGTCGGTACGCTACTGGTCACCCAAGGCAGCATCAGCCCGTCTACCACCGGCCAGCTCGTCACCGTGAACAACGCTGGCCTGATCGACATGATTAACGGCAGCGCCACCGACCACCTCACCATCAACGGCAACTACACCGGCAACAATGGGCGCATGGCCTTGCAAAGCGTGCTGGCCGGCGACGGATCACCCAGCGACCGGTTGATTGTCAGTCAGGGCACGATCCAGGGCAGCACGGCCATCACCATCACCAACCTCGGCGGCGCCGGCGGCCAGACGGTGCAGAACGGCATCCAGGTGGTACAGGCCATCAATGGCGCTACCGGCAGCGACCTGGCCTTTTCCCTGCCAAGCGGCTCGGTTTCGGCCGGGGCCTTCGAGTACTACCTGTACAAAGGCGGCTTCACGCCGGGCACCGCGCAAAACTGGTACTTGCGCTCGTCCGTTGAAGCACCGCCATTGCCCAACCCCGAAGGCCCGCCCTCCGGCATTTTCCCGCCGCCACCCCCTGATCCCGATAACCCGCCCGTGGGAATCCTTCCACCGGTACCCGCCGACGGCACTCCTGAGCTGCCGGGCATCTTTCCGGGCGAAGAACCTATTCCGATCTACCGCCCGGAAGTGGCGGACTACTCGGTCTTGTTCCCCGCCGTGCAGCAAATGGTCCAGGGCATGTTGAGTACGTATCACGAGCGCATGGGTGACCAAGGCGCCCCACAACAGAGCGGCGCGATACCTGCGGGCTGGGCCCGGGTGTTTGGCAGCCGCACGCGCCAGTCTTTTTCCGACACCGTGAGCCCGTCCCTGGACAGTTCGCTGTCGGGCTTCCAGGTGGGCACTGATCTCTACGCCTGGACCTCGGACAATGGCCTGACGCAACGCGTGGGATTCTTTGTCGGCCATAGCCGCCTGACCGGGAATGTCGCGGGGTTTTCCGGTGGTTTCCAGCACACCGACACCGGCGACATCACCTTGCGCGCCGACAGCCTGGGCACCTACTGGACCCTGATCGGCGCCAACCGCGCGTACCTTGACCTGGTGTTGATGGGCACCCGGTTCGACGGCCATGACGACTCCAGCCGGGGCGTGAAACTGCAGACCAAGGGGCACAACGTGGCGGTCTCGGCAGAGGTCGGTATGCCTTTCGCGATTTCCGAGCATTGGGAGGTGGAACCCCAGGCCCAGGTGATCATTGATCGCACCTGGCTGGACAGTCAGAACGACGGGATTTCGGATATTGCGTTCAAGGCCGACACCGCCGTGACCACTCGCCTCGGGGTTCGCTTGCGGGGCGACTACAAGGCCAGCGGGATGCCGGTGCAGCCTTATGTGCGGGCCAATGTGTGTCATGCGGGCGCCGGGACCAACACCGTCACCTTCAATGAATCGACGGATATCAATACCGACCAGCAATCCACCACGATGGACCTGAGCGCCGGAGCGACGCTGCAGGTTTCGAACACAGTGAAGGTGTATGGCGAGGTGGGGTACAGCCGGAATCTGGACAGCAACCAGCTTAACGGGCGGGAAGGCACGATTGGCGTGAAGGTTGATTTCTAGGCCACAACACAATCCAAATGTGGGGGCCGGGCTTGCCCACGATGCAGGCACCTCGGTCTTTCAGCTAGACCGAAGTGAGTCTATCGCAGGCAAGCCAGCCCCCACATTTGATCTTCATCGTCTGGAAGTCAGGCGTCCGGTCGCAGGATCAGCACACCCAACGGCGGCAGGTTCAACGACAGTGACAACGGCTGCCCATGCTTGGGCTCTTCCTCCGTAAACGCCCCGCCACCGTTGCCAAAGTTGGAACCGGCATAGGTGTCGGCATCGCTGTTGATCACCTCGCTCCAACGCCCGGCAAAGGGTACGCCGACCTTGTAAGACTCCCTCGGCACCGGCGTGAAGTTGGCCACCACCAGCACCGGCCTGCCGTCCTTGCTCCAGCGCAGCCAGGCGTAGACGCTGTTGATCGCGTCGTCGCCGATCAGCCACTGGAAGCCCTGTGGCGCGTCGTCCTGGTCGTGCAGCGCCGGTTCTTCGCGGTACAGGCGGTTGAGGTCGCCCACCAGTTTCTGCACGCCCCGGTGTTCGGGGTATTGCAGCAGGTACCAGTCCAGCTGCTGATCGTGGTTCCACTCGCGCCACTGGCCGAACTCGCAGCCCATGAACAGCAGCTTCTTGCCCGGGTGCATCCACATGAAGCTCAGGTAAGCCCGCAGGTTGGCAAATTTCTGCCAGCGGTCGCCGGGCATCTTGTCGATCAGCGAGTGTTTGCCGTGCACCACTTCATCATGGGAAATCGGCAGGATAAAACGCTCGGACCAGGCATACACCAGGCCGAAACTCAGCTCGTTGTGATGATGGGCGCGGTACACCGGGTCTTGCTGGATGTAGTGCAGCGAATCGTGCATCCAGCCCATGTTCCATTTGTAGTTGAAACCCAGGCCGCCCTGTTGGGTTGGCTGGCTTACGCCCGGCCAGGCGGTGGATTCCTCGGCGATCACCAGTGCGCCGGGGGCCTCCAGGGCCACCACGTCGTTGAGGTGACGCAGGAAGTCGATGGCTTCAAGGTTTTCACGACCGCCGTGGCGGTTCGGCACCCATTCACCGGCCTTGCGCGAATAGTCGCGATACAGCATCGACGCCACGGCATCCACCCGCAGACCGTCGATATGGAAGTGCTTGAGCCAGTGCAACGCCGACGCCAGCATGAAGCCATGGACTTCGGTGCGACCGAGGTTGTAGATCAGGGTGTCCCAATCCTGGTGGAAGCCTTCCAGCGGGTTGGCGTATTCGTACAGCGCGGTGCCGTCGAATTGCGCCAGGCCGTGGGTGTCGGTAGGGAAATGCGCCGGTACCCAGTCGAGGATTACGCCAATGTCTGCCTGATGGCAGGCATTGACGAAGTACGCGAAATCCTCCGGCGAGCCGAAGCGCGCCGTGGGCGCAAATTGCGACAGCGCCTGGTAGCCCCAGGAACCGCCAAACGGGTGCTCCATGATCGGCATCAGCTCGATATGGGTGAAGCCCAACTGCTGCACATACGGAATCAAGCGCTCGGTCAGCTCGCGCCAGCTGTACTGGCGGGACACCTCGCCGACTTCGTCCAGTTCGCACTGCCAGGAACCGGCATGCAACTCATAGATCGACAACGGCGCGCTGGGCTTTTGCCGCTCGCCGCGCGATTGCATCCAGTCATGGTCCTGCCAGTCGACTTGCAGCGGCGGAGCGACTTTGGAGGCGGTATCCGGCGGCATTTGCGTGGCCAGGGCCATGGGGTCGGCCTTGAGCGGCAGGATCCCGTGGGCGCCGAGGATTTCGTACTTGTAGGCGGCGCCCGGTTGCAGGCGCGGGATAAAGATTTCCCAGACCCCGGACGGATGACGCAGGCGCATCGGATGGCGGCGCCCGTCCCAGATATTGAAGTCGCCCACCACCGATACCCGACGGGCATTCGGTGCCCATACGGCAAAGCGCACGCCCTGGACGCCGTCGACGCTGGTCACTTGTGCCCCGAGGCAACTGCTCAGGTCGCGGTGATTGCCTTCGGCGAACAGGTACAGGTCCATCTCGCCCAGCAGCAGTTGCTGGAAGCTGTAAGGGTCTTCGGTGACCTGTTCGCCACCGGCCCACTGGATCTTCAGCAGGTACGCCTGGCGGCTGCCGAAGTGCCCGACAAACAAGCCCGGCACCTGGGTCGCATCGAGGCTGCCGATGTGCTCGCCGCTGTCGCGGGCCAGTACCTGAACACTCAGGGCTTCCGGCAGGAAGGCGCGAATGAACTGGCCGCCCTGCTCGTCATCATGGGGGCCCAGGATCGAGAATGGGTCATGGTGTTCGGCCCGTACCAGGGCTTCGATATCAGCAGGCTTGGGCATCACACTCAACTTTTCCTGCAGCGGTTCTTTGCTTGTAAAACTCATGACGACTCCCCACCGCGTGCAGTTTTCGATAATGGTTTCAGCCCGCTGAGCAGCCCGTGCAAACCTTGCAACGGCACCGGCAACCAGCTGGGACGATTCTCTGCTTCGTAGGCCACTTCGTACGCGGCCTTCTCCAGGCTGAACAACGCCAGCGCTGCGTCCTGGCCTTTGGCATCCTGCCAGTCATGGGCCAGTGTAGTCGTGGCGGCGTGATAGGCCTGGATAAATGCCTGTTTGGCCTCATGCAAGTAGCGATCCGCCACCCGCTGCCGGGATGCATTGGCTTCAGGTGACTGGTCGACGCCTTGCACATTCACCGCCATGGCCGCCGCGTAATCAAACGACCGTAGCACCCCGCTCACATCCTTGTACGGGCTATGTTTACCGCGACGTTCAGGCAGCGGCCGCGCCGGCTCGCCCTCGAAGTCAATCAGGTAGGCATCACCCTTCACCACCAGTACCTGGCCCAGGTGCAGATCGCCGTGCACGCGAATGCGCAACCCGCCCACCGTGGCTTTCGCCAGGTCCTGAACGTAACTGGCGATGGCCTTTTTCTGATCCAGTAAAGCACTGACCAGCGCCTGATCGGCAGGGTTCAACTTGGTTTGATGCTGCTTAAGCAACTGCAACGCGCGGTCGATTTGTGCGCCCACATGCTTGGCCCAGCCCTGGGTGTCCTTGAGGGACGTAACCTCAGGTTTGAAGGCCTTGTTGGTGGTAGGTGCTGCCAGCACCTGGTGCATTTCACCGAGGCGCTGTCCGAGCAAGCCGGCGAAATCCGCCAGTTCGCCGAGGGCGTTGTAGTGCTGTTCCTGCTCGGACATGGCTTCGGCCAGTTCGTCGCGAATCGCTCGCTCCAGGTTGTTCTGGGTCCAGCCCCATGCGTCGCCCTGGTTGCTCAGGTAACCCTGGGCGATCATCAGCAGGTTGTCCTGGCCGTCGGCGTCGTGGCGAATCACCGAGCCCAGCAGCGGTGAGATATGTTCGTAGCCGGCTTCGGTCAGGTAGGCGCCCATCTCCAGTTCCGGGTGAACCCCGGCGCTGACTTTACGGATCAGCTTGAGCACCAGGCTGCCGCCCACCACCACGGAACTGTTGGACTGTTCCGCTGCGAGGTAGCGCACTTCCGATTCGTCGTTCAATTCCAGCTTGGCCAACTGCGCCGTGGGCTCGAAGCGAATCTCGCCGTCGGTGGAGTCGAGGACGGTTTTGGCCTGGAGACCCTGGATCACGCCGCGGATATAGGTGTCGAGGCTGAAGGCATCGGTCACCAAACCCACCTGACGCACTCGCCGCACACGGGCAAGCGCCAGTTGTTGCGGCAAGGCGCTGGTGAACTGGTCTTCACCAAGGAAGCCGAATGGCAGCTGATAGCGGCTGACCTGCCCGGCGCTGGTGACTTCGATTTCACTGAGCAACACCGGGTGCTGCGGGTCGCCAAAGCGCACGCCGTAGGCGATGTGCACTCCGTCGATCGCCGTGTCCTTGCTGGCAAACCAGCGGCGCTTGGGCAGCCACGCCGGCAACGCATTCTGTTCCAGGGTTGTGCGGCACGGCGCTTCGAGCAGCTCTTCCATGCGTTTCTTCAGCACCAGGGTGGTGAAGTCCGGGATGCTTTGCGCCGGTTCCACGTGCCAGCTTGGCATCTGGTTTTCCGCCGCGAGCACGAACCAGTAGAAACCATACGGCGCCAGGGTCAGCAGAAAATTCAGCTGGCCAATGGGCGGGAAGGCATTCCCGCCAAGCATCTCCACCGGAACCATGCCGGCAAACGCCGAGAGGTCCAGTTCTGCCGCCTGGGCACTGCGGGACACGTTCGCCACACAGAGGATGATTTCATTCTTGCCATCGGCGCCCACGTATTCGCGGGTATACGCCAGGATGCGGCGGTTGCTGGGCGAGAGCATTTTCAGGCTGCCGCGACCGAAGGCCTTGGACTGTTTACGCACGGCCAGCATGCGTCGGGTCCAATTCAGCAACGAGTGCGGGTCCTGGGTCTGGGTTTCGACGTTGACCGATTGGTAGCCGTATTGCGGGTCCATGATCGGCGGCAGTACCAGGCTGGCCGGGTCGGCGCGGGAAAAGCCTCCGTTGCGGTCGATGGACCATTGCATCGGCGTGCGCACGCCGTCGCGGTCACCGAGGTAGATGTTGTCGCCCATGCCGATTTCATCGCCGTAGTACAGGGTCGGCGTGCCAGGCATCGACAGCAGCAGGCTGTTGAGCAGCTCGATGCGCCGGCGATCACGTTCCATCAGCGGTGCCAAGCGCCGGCGAATCCCCAGATTGATCCGCGCCCGGCGGTCGGCGGCATAGTAGTTCCAGAGGTAGTCGCGCTCTCTATCGGTGACCATTTCCAGGGTCAGTTCATCGTGGTTGCGCAGGAAGATGGCCCATTGGCAATTGGCCGGGGTCTCCGGGGTCTGGCGCAGGATGTCGGTGATCGGGAAACGGTCTTCCTGGGCCAGCGCCATGTACATGCGCGGCATCAGCGGGAAGTGGAACGCCATGTGGCATTCGTCACCGTCGTCGCCCTTCTTGTCACCGAAATACAGCTGGGTGTCTTCCGGCCATTGGTTGGCTTCGGCCAGGAGCATGCGGTCGGGGTAGTTGGCGTCGATCTCGGCGCGGATCTGCTTGAGCACGTCGTGGGTTTCGGGGAGGTTTTCGTTGTTGGTGCCATCGCGCTCGATCAGGTACGGAATGGCGTCCAGGCGCAGGCCGTCGATGCCCATGTCGAGCCAGTAGCGCATCACCGACAGGACGGCTTTCATGACCTGCGGGTTGTCGAAGTTGAGGTCCGGCTGGTGGGAGTAAAAACGGTGCCAGAAGTATTGGCCGGCGACCGGGTCCCAGGTCCAGTTAGACTTTTCGGTGTCGAGGAAAATGATGCGGGTGCCGTCGTATTTCTGGTCGTCATCGGACCACACGTAGAAGTCCCGCGCGGCCGAACCCGGCTTGGCCTTGCGTGCCCGCTGGAACCACGGGTGCTGGTCGGAGGTGTGGTTGATCACCAGTTCGGTGATCACCCTCAGTCCGCGTTTGTGGGCTTCGGCGATAAAGCGCTTGGCGTCGGCCATGGTCCCGTAGTCGCTGTGCACACCACGGTATTCGGCGATGTCATAGCCATCGTCACGGCGTGGCGAGGGGTAGAACGGCAGCAGCCAGATGGTGTTCACCCCAAGGTCGGCGATGTAGTCGAGCTTGGCGATCAGCCCGGGAAAGTCACCGATGCCGTCGTTGTTGGAGTCGAAATAGGATTTGACGTGAACCTGATAAATCACCGCGTCCTTGTACCAGAGCGGGTCTTTGATAAAGGTGGCAGCCTTGGGTTTCTTCGCCATTGGAAACTCCTGGGAATTCGAAAAATTCTGCCTGAAGGAACTCGGTCAATGTGGGAGCTGGCTTGCCTGCGATAGCGGTGGATCAGCCAGTCTCATCTGCACTGACACACCGCTATCGCAGGCAAGCCAGCTCCCACATTAGATCTCCTTTGGATTGGAGATCAGCTTCAGGAAACGGTAATGCGCCAGATACCAAACGGCTGATGCCACGGCTCGATCCGCATCCACTGGGTCTTGCCGTACCAGGTCCAGCGGTGGCCGGTCATCAAGTCCTCGCCCTGGGTCTGAGCATCGTCCGGCAGGCCCATCTCCCACAACGGCAACTCGAAATTGGCCTCCTGGGCGTTGAACGGGTCGAGACTCACGGCCACCAGGATAAAGTTGCTGCCGTCCTCGCTGCGTTTGCCGAAGTACAGGATGTTGTCGTTCCACGCGTTGTAGAGCTTCAGCCCGAGATGCGTCTGCAAGGCCGGGTTTTGCCGGCGAATGCGATTGAGCTGGGCGATCTCGGCAATGATGTTGCCCGGCGCCGTGAAGTCTCGCGGGCGGATCTCGTACTTCTCCGAGTCCAGGTACTCTTCCTTGCCCGGTACCGGGGCCGCTTCGCACAGTTCAAAGCCGGAATACATGCCCCACAGGCCTGAGCCCATGGTGGCCAGCGCGGCGCGAATCAAGAAGCCCGCGCGGCCGGATTCATGCAGGAAACCCGGGTTGATGTCCGGCGTATTGACGAAAAAGTTCGGCCGAAAGCACTCGCGCCATGGCGACTCGTTCAGCTCGCTCAGATACTCGCTCAACTCGGCCTTGGTGTTGCGCCAGGTGAAGTAGGTGTAGCTCTGGGAGTAACCGACCTTGCCCAGGCGCGCCATCATCGCCGGGGTGGTGAAGGCTTCGGCGAGGAAGATCACTTCCGGGTATTTGCCGCGCACATCGCTGATCAGCCATTGCCAGAACGGCAGCGGCTTGGTGTGGGGGTTGTCCACGCGAAAGGTCTTCACGCCCTCTTCCACCCAACCGACCACGATGTCACGCAACTCGGTCCACAGGCTGGGAATCGCATCCGCCGCGTAGAAGTCGACGTTGACGATGTCCTGGTATTTCTTCGGCGGGTTCTCGGCGTATTTGATCGTGCCGTCGGGCCGCCAGTTGAACCAGCCCGGATGCTGCTTGAGCCACGGATGGTCCTGGGAGCACTGGATCGCGAAATCCAGGGCGATCTCCAGGCCATGATCGGCGGCGGCCTTGACCAGGTTGCGGAAGTCTTCCCGGGTGCCCAGCTGCGAGTGGATCGCCTCGTGGCCGCCCTCTTCGCTGCCGATGGCATACGGGCTGCCCGGGTCATCGGGCCCGGCGGTCAGGGAGTTGTTCTTGCCTTTGCGATGGCTGCGGCCGATGGGATGGATCGGCGGGAAGTACAGCACGTCAAAGCCCATGTCATGGATCATCGACAGGCGCGAGTGCACGTCGTTAAAGGTGCCGTGGCGCGCAGGATCGTCGGTGATCGAGCGGGGAAACAGCTCGTACCAGCTGGCGAACTGCGCAGCCTCACGCTCCACGTCAATCGGGAACACCGGGCTGATGCTCAAATAGGCGCGGTGATCGGCCTGGGTCATCAGGTGTGCACTGTCTTCGTGCAGAAACAGTGCGACTTGCTCGGTTTCCAGCAGGCCGGAGAGTTCGTGGTGCAGCAGCATCAGGCGGTCACGCAGCTCGTTGTCGCTGCGCTCGGCGGCTTGCAGGACCTGGCTGCGGCCTTCCTGCAACTCCAGGCTGACCGGTACCCCGGCCTCGTGTTTCTTGCTCAATTCGTAGCGGAAGCTGGCGAACGTGTCGATCCAGGCTTCGATGCAATACTCATGCGGCCCCTGGGCGGTCACGGTGAATGCGCCCTCCCAGCCGTTGTTGCCGACATCGGTCATCACCACGCTGTGCCAGCTCTCTTCATTGCGCGGGCGCCAGCGGATCATCACTGCAAGCTTGTCGTGACCATCAGCGAACACTTTGCTGGCAACCTGCACGCGCTGGCCAACCACAGCCTTGACGGCAAACTCGCCGCCATCGATCACCGGAGTGGTGCTTTCAATCGCAATCCTTGGCAGCAACAGTGCCTGGGACAGCGGTAATGTGGAGGTTGAATCGTCTTGGGTCAGTGTTTCAGCAGTCATCGAGCATCTCCCCTTAACGCCCAGTGGACGCTCTTGCGCTTGATCCAAATTCTGAAACGGCAACGCTCTCCCTGAGCAGGGCCGTATAGGTTCCGAGCATGCTGGCGATTGAAAAGTTCAGGTGGATATGACGCCATCGGGCGGGGAATCAAATCCACCGGGCGATTGTCCACCGGTAGAGCAAAGCACAAAGGAGGCCACACCGATGAATATCCCTATTCCAGCTGAAACGCCTGATCCCAATATAGATAAGCCGACATTGCCGCCGACCGAGCCCGACCCGGTTCCCGAGCAGGAGCCACCTGGCACTCAGCCACCACCCGTGGAGGAACCACCGACGACCATGCCGCCGGTCATCGTCTAATCCTTCTCCAGCAGCCGCACTATCCTTGGCATGACGCTGAACACCGCCAATGCCAATAACGTACTGAGCACCGCCGTCGACTCCCGCCCCATCCCCGCCGCCACACCAATGGCGGCGGTCATCCACAAGCCGGCGGCGGTGGTCAGGCCTTTGACGTGCTGGCCCTCTTCATCTTCCTTGCCCTTAAGGATGGTGCCGGCGCCAAGAAAGCCGATGCCAGCGATCACGCCCTGCAGCACACGGCTCATGGCGTCTGCCTGGGAGCCCGACATACTCGGCACCAACACGAACAACGCGGCGCCCATGGCCACGAGCATGTGGGTGCGTACCCCGGCGGCCTTGCCTTTCTGTTCGCGCTCATAACCCAGGATCCCGCCCAATATCGCGGCAATCATCAGCCGCACGGTGATTTGCGTGAGTTGCCGGGCATCGCCGATATCGGCAAATTCCGCTTGCAGGGTTTCCCAGACTTCATGCCACCAGGCGTCCATGGACGTGTCCTTGTTAGGGTTCGATAGAACATGGACAGCACCGACCGTCAGTCAGTTGCGCAGAACCATTGCCTTCGCATCCCACCCTAACCAGCAATAGCCCACAAAAAGGAGATCGATATGCCCGTACGTATCGAAGGTCAGCAATGTTTCTTCACCGTCGATGCCGACGGCCAGGAGAAACAACTTGAAGCCACCCATGTCACTGTCGAAACAGACAGCGAGAAATCCATGTCGTTTGTGAAGTTGAACGGTGACTGCACCTACATCACCGAAGCTGAAGCCGACGCATTGACCGTCGCTGGCGCCAAGGATGGCCGTAAGCATTTGAAGGCCACCGACGGTGATTCGGTGATTTGATTGATCTGGATCATCACTGCCTGAAAAGCGCTGCACCCCGCGCACCACCGGGTGCAGCACATTGTCGCAGGCACGCGTTGGCGGCCCATCTGATCCGCTTTTTATCGCCCTACCTGAGTCTGTTATGCAAACAGAGCGCCGGTCATAGTTCATCTGCCTGATGGAGGCTGATGAGCGAAAGACCATGAGCGATAGAATCCCCGTCCGAACCGTAGACGTGTTTGAGCCAGCACATCCAAAGAAGATGAAGGCCAAATCCAGCGACAACCTGATTCATACCCGCAGTTTTACCGGCCTGTTCCGCACCTTGCGTGTAGCGGGCGCAGGCTTTCTGTTCCTGGCGTTTTTCGGCACCGTGTGGCTGAACTGGGGCGGCCGGCAAGCGGTGCTGTGGGACCTGGCTGAAAGCAAATTCCACATCTTCGGCGCCACGTTCTGGCCCCAGGATTTCATCCTGCTGTCGGCGCTGTTGATCATCTGCGCATTCGGCCTGTTCGCGATCACCGTGTTCGCAGGCCGGGTGTGGTGCGGCTATACCTGCCCGCAAAGCTCGTTTACCTGGCTGTTCATGTGGTGCGAAAAGGTCACTGAAGGTGAGCGAAACCAGCGCATCAAGCTGCAGGCCGCGCCCTGGGGCTTGAACAAGCTGGCCCGACGGTCGGCCAAGCACACACTGTGGCTGGGTGTCAGCGTGCTGACCGGGCTGACGTTTGTCGGCTACTTCACACCGATCCGGCCGCTGGCCGAAGAACTGCTGACCTGGCAAATGGGCGGCGTCAGCCTGTTCTGGGTGCTGTTTTTTACCGGCGCTACCTACATCAATGCCGGCTGGCTGCGGGAAGCGGTGTGCATGCACATGTGCCCGTATGC
The DNA here is from genome assembly GCF_900105735.1 of Pseudomonas yamanorum. Classification (NCBI taxonomy): domain Bacteria; kingdom Pseudomonadati; phylum Pseudomonadota; class Gammaproteobacteria; order Pseudomonadales; family Pseudomonadaceae; genus Pseudomonas; species Pseudomonas yamanorum. Next base: position 273,688 of record NZ_LT629793.1, read on the forward strand.
GCGGTTCCAGAGTGTGATGTTCGACAAAGACACCCTGACCATTTCCTACGACGTGGCCCGTGGCGAAAATCGCGGCCCGCGCAAACGTGACGTGCAACCGGCGGACGTTGGCCTGGGTGACTGCATCGACTGCCAGCTGTGCGTGCAGGTGTGCCCCACCGGTATCGACATCCGTGACGGCCTGCAAATGGAATGCATCGGCTGCGCCGCGTGTATCGACGCCTGTGATTCGATCATGGACAAGATGGGCTATGCCCGTGGACTGGTCAGCTATACCTCGGAGCATCAGTTGCAAGGTGGCAAGACCCATCTGCTCAGGCCACGGCTGATCGGCTACAGTGCCGTGCTGCTGGTGATGATCGGCGCACTGGTGGTGGCCCTGGTGGCGCGCCCGATGGTGTCGCTGGACGTGACCAAGGACCGTGGGATGTTTCGCGAGAACAGCGAAGGCTTGATCGAGAACATCTACAGCCTCAAGGTCATCAACAAGACCCAGCAACGCCAGGATTATCGCCTGGAGCTGGTAGATGGCGATGGCTTCCAGTTGCAGGGCAAGACCGACATCAGCCTGGCGCCGGGAGAGATTACCGATGTGCCGGTGTCGGTGGCGATGACGGCAGACAAGCCGGCCAGCAGCTCCCAGACCATCCGCTTCAAGGTCACGGACGTGGATGAGCCGTGGATCTACAGCGCAGCGGATAGCCGGTTTGTGGCGCCATTGAATCGCTGAACCCGAGCTTTCAGCAACACTGGAGATCAAATGTGGGAGCTGGCTTGCCTGCTCCCACAGTTTGATCTGTGTTCAACCAGCAAAATCTGTTCAAAGCACTGAGACTCAATGAAACGCTACGAAAAATTCGCCGACGACATTGCAGAATTGATTCGCTCCGGCGTCCTCGGCCCCGGCCAACGCGTGCCTTCGGTGCGCTATGCCAGCCAGACCTACGGGGTCAGCCCGTCCACGGTGTTCCAGGCCTACTACCTGCTGGAGCGTCGCGGGCTGATCCGCGCCCGACCGCGCTCCGGGTACTTCGTCAACACCCATGCGCCGAGCCCGTTTTCCGAGCCGGTGGTGAGTGCCCATGTGCACGAATCCACCGAGGTGGACGTCAGCGAATTGGTGTTCTCGGTACTCGACTCCATCAAGGACCCGCAAACCGTGCCCTTCGGCTCGGCCTTCCCCAGCCCGACGCTGTTCCCGCTGCAACGCCTGGCCCGCTCCCTGGCCAGTGCCAGCCGGGAAATGGACCCGCGCATGGTGGTCACCGACATGTCGCCGGGCAACCCGCAACTGCGCAGGCAGATCGCCCTGCGCTACATGGTTGGCGGGCTGATGCTGCCGATGGAAGAACTGTTGATCACCAACGGTGCGCTCGAGGCGCTTAACCTGTGCCTGCAAGCCGTGACCGAACCGGGTGACCTCGTAGCCATCGAAGCCCCGGCGTTTTATGCCAGCCTGCAGATCCTCGAACGCCTGAAGCTCAAGGCGGTGGAAATCCCCGTGCACCCGCGCGATGGCATTGACCTCAAGGTGCTGGCGCAAAGCCTGGAGCGCTATCCGATCAAGGCTTGCTGGTGCATGACCAGTTTCCAGAACCCGATGGGCGCGACCATGCCCGAGGCCAAGAAACAGGAACTGGTGGAATTGTTGCGCAGCCATCAGGTGCCGCTGATTGAAGATGACGTGTACGCCGAGTTGTACTACGGGCAACAGGCGCCGAAACCGGCCAAGGCGTTCGACACCGAAGGCCTGGTGATGCACTGCGGCTCGTTCGCCAAAAGCCTGGCCCCGGGTTACCGTATTGGCTGGGTGGCTGCCGGGCGTTATGCGCAGAAGATCGAGCGGTTGAAGTTGATGACGTCACTGTGTGCGTCGATGCCGGCCCAGGCGGCGATTGCCGATTACCTGCAACACGGCGGCTACGATCGGCACCTGCGCAAATTGCGGTATGCGCTGGAGGAGCAGCAAAGCGCCATGCTCGCGGCCATCGCCCGTTACTTCCCGGCGCAGACCCGTGTCAGCCAGCCGGCCGGCGGTTACTTTCTTTGGCTGGAATTGCCGGAGCAGACCGACTCGTTGAAATTGTTCCAGATGGCCCTGGCCCAGGGCATCAGCATCGCGCCGGGGCCGATCTTTTCACCGACACAGCGCTTCAGGAATTGCATTCGCTTGAATTACGGCAGCCCGTGGGATGAGTCGTGTGAGAAGGCGATGGAGACCCTGGGGAAAATTGTGCGTTCGTTTTGACAGGCTGTGTGAAGACAACCGACGCCATCGCGGGCAAGCCCGGCTCCCACAGAGATACGCGATCAATTGTGGGAGCCGGGCTTGCCCGCGATGACGCCCGAACAGGCGCTATAACTTTATCGACCGCCCGCCAGGTCAATGAAGGTCCCGGTGGCATAGGACGCCTTGTCCGACAGCAACCAGATAATCCCTTCCGCCACTTCTTCGGCACGCCCGCCACGGGCCATGGGAATCCCCGGTTCCAGCTTGCTGACCCGGTCAGGGTCGCCGCTCAGCGCGTGGAACTCAGTGAAGATGAAACCTGGACGCACGCCATTGACCCGGATCCCCTCGCCCGCCACTTCCTTGGAAAGCCCCAGGGTGAACGTGTCCAGCGCGCCCTTGGACGCAGCGTAATCCACGTACTCACCCGGGGCCCCGAGACGCGCGGCGGCCGACGACACGTTGACGATGCTGCCGCCCTGCCCGCCATGTTTGGGCGACATGCGCAGCAGCGCGTGCTTGGCACACAGGATCGGCCCCAACACATTGGTCTTGAGCGTCTTCAGGATGCGGAATTCGGACATCTCATCGACTCGAGACTTGTGCCCGACGGTACCGGCATTGTTGACCAGCGCCGTCACCCGGCCCAATTCGTTATCGACCCGGTGGAACAGGCCGATCACTTCGTCTTCGATGCTGACATCGGCCCGCACCGCAATGGCCTGGGCGCCGAGGGCGCGCACTTGCTCAAGCACCCGGTGGGCAGCGTCTTCATCAGCCTGGTAGTTGATGCAGATACGATAGCCCTGGGCAGCGGCCAGCAACGCCGTGGCGGCGCCGATCCCACGGCTGCCACCGGTGATGATGACGACTTTGTCCATGTGTAAGGTCTCCTGATTCAACGTGAGCTGATGGATCCAATACTACCTGCGACCGGCAGGTTTTGCATGGGCTCAGGTCAACCCGAGAAGAGCGTGTTGATCACGCCAGGGTAAAAAGCTCGGCATTGGACAGCGGCGCCGGATGAGGGGTGGCCCTCGAGCCCCCCGCAATCAGCACTTGCCCCGCAGAAAGGCAGCACGCGCTGTGGCCGAAACACCCGGGGTCGAGGGCCGCGGTCAGCGTCCATTGAGCGGACCTCGGATCATAATGCTCGCCGGCAAGGTTGCGGTGTGATTCATGGCATCCACGGGGAGCCAGGCTTTACGCTGCCAATGGCCGGTGAGCGGGTCGTAGCATTCAACGCGGTCTTGCACTTGCCCGCCACCGGATTGCAGATTATTGCCGCCGACCACCAAGACGTTTCCTGACGCCAACAGTGTGCTGGTATGGCCGAAGCGCGGCGTGTGCAAGGGTCTCGCTGGTGTCCAGCGGTTGGTTGAAACGTTATACAACTGCACGTCACTGATCGACTGGCCGGACTCGCTCCCAGCCGTCAACAGCACAATACCCGACTGCAAAACCACAGCCGCACTGGCACTGCGGGGAAACGGAAGCGGCGCGACCGTCAACCACTGACCTGACGCTTGGTGGTAGAACTCCACGCTGGCCATGATGCGGGGGATCGATGCGCAACCGGGTGCGCCAGGCGCCAATTGGTCGAAACGCGGGCCTGAAGCTTCGCCGGGGCCTTCCCCGGGATGACCAGTACGCCCAGGTCGCCGATGCCCACGGCGTTGTGGAAAGAACGGGGTTCGAGCATCGAACCTGTGGGCGTGAATACACCGGTCATGAGCGATGCCATGTCGGTCGGCTCCCAAGTCAGCTTCCTGGAATCGACTCTATACGCGCTGTATCACGGTCGCTACTGTCAGAACTAACAGGTATGACCCGCACTCAGCCGCGGGTATCGGCCACTCCGGCGGTGGCCTTTTTAATGTCCGTCATAAATTGGTCCGCCGGCAACGGATGCCCCAGCAGATAACCTTGCAATGAGTCGCAGCCCAGCCGTGTGAGGAAGCTCTGCTGTGAATCGGTCTCGACCCCTTCGGCCACAATACGCAGGCCCAGGGCTTGGCCGAGGGCCACGATGGCCGAGACGATGGCGGCATCGTCACTGTCGTGCTCCAGATCGCGGACAAACCCACGGTCGATTTTCAGTTCATTGGCCGGCAGGCGCTTGAGGTACATCAGGCTCGAATAGCCGGTGCCAAAGTCGTCGATGGACAGATCGACGCCCATGTCCGAGAGCTTCTGCAACACCGTCATGCTCGCATCGGCATCGCTCATGGCGGTGGTCTCGGTGATTTCCAGGGTCAGGCTGTTGGCCGGTAACCGGTGGCGCTCCAGCGCGTTGGCGACACTCTTGACCAGCCCGGCATGGCAGAACTGCAACGCCGACAGATTCACCGCGATGCGCCAGTCGTGATAGCCCTGGGCGTACCACACCTGCATCTGGCGGCAGGCTTCATTGAGCACCCAGTCGCCGATGGGGATGATCAGCCCGGTCTTTTCCGCCAGCTCGATAAACTTGTCCGGCAATAACAAGCCCTGTTGCGGATGCTCCCAGCGCAGCAGGGCTTCGGCACCGACCGGGCGACCGCTGACGGCGTCGAACTTGGGCTGGTAATACAGCCGGAACTGTTCATGCTCCACGGCGCTGCGCAAGTCCTGCAGCAGTTGCAGTTGTTTGCGCGCATTGGTGTTCATCGACACATCGAAAAAGCTGTAGCCGTTCTTGCCCATGCCCTTGGCGTGATACATCGCCGCGTCGGCGTTCATCAGCAGTTCCTGGGGCGTGGCGCCGTTGCCGGGGAACAGCGCAATACCGATGCTGGCGGAGATCTTCAGCTCGTGTTCGGCAACGCGGAACGACTGGTTGATCAGGCCCACCTGGCGCTCGGCCAGGCGCAGCGCGTCGTCGGGCTGGGTCAACTGCACCAGCAAGACAAACTCATCACCGCCGATGCGGGCCAGGGTGTCCTGGCTGCGCAAGTCTTCCCGCAGGCGCAGGCCGACCTCCTGCAACAACTGGTCGCCCATGTGGTGGCCGAAGGCGTCGTTAACCGGTTTGAAGCCATCCAGGTCGATAAACATCAGCGCGAAGCAACCGCCCTCCTCGTTCACCCGCTGTATCGCTTGTTGAATCCGGTCAGCGAGCAAGGTGCGGTTGGGCAAGCCGGTGAGCATGTCGTGCAGGGCCAAGTGAGTGAGTTCCTGGTTGGCCTGGGTCAAGGAGTTGGCTAACACCGCGGTACGGGCTTCCAGGCGGGCATCGGCCAGCGAGGTCAGCAGCGCAATGATCAGCACCGCGAGGGTGGTCACCAGCACCAGATTATCCAGGCCCTTGCCGCTGAGGCCTGTCAGGGCTGCGCCGCAAAAACTGCCATCGGCGAAACGCGCAGCGGCCATGCCGGTGTAGTGCATGCCGACGATTGCCACGCCCATCACCATCGCCGCTCCGCCCCGGGCCAAGCGCACGTAAGGCGTGTTGCGCCGCAGATTGAAGGCGATCCACAAGGCCGCCGCCGAAGCGCCCACTGCAATCAACAGGGAGGCGGTGAACAGCGTGGGGTCGTAGTCGATGCCGGGCGTCATGCGCATCGCGGCCATGCCGGTGTAATGCATGGCGCTGATGCCGGCGCCCATGATCAAGGCGCCAAACGCCAGCTGCCAGGCGGGCAAGCGCGGCTGGCTGACCAGCCACAAGGCAAAACCACTGGAAAGGACTGCGATCAGCAATGACAGCGCCGTGATGTCGATGTCATAGCCCAGACTGATGGGCAAGCGAAAGGCAAGCATGCCGATAAAGTGCATCGACCAGATGCCCACACCCATTGCCAGCGCACCGCCGCCCATCCACAGGTAAACGGCGCGGCCTTTGGCCGTGGCAATACGGCCTGTCAGGTCCAACGCGGTATAGGACGCGAGGATCGCGACGAACAGGGAAATCAGGACCAGGGCGGGGGAATAACTACCGGTGAGCATGGGACTTCTCGTGACCAATGGGCCAAACGGCTTCCGTGCCGGGGTGAAAAGTCGGGGATTGTAGCGAGATTAATTCTTGTACACCTGAAATATTATCGTATAGCCATCATTCAGAATTTGACGCCAAACTACTGGCTCAAAAGCACCGCAAAACCCTTGTGGGAGCGGGCTTGCTCGCGAAAACGGCGGGTCAGTTCATACACAGTTGACTGACCCACCGCTTTCGCGAGCAAGCCCACTCCCACACAAGCCAGTACAGCTGCGGATCGTTGTTTACTTCTTGTCGCTCAGCTGCATTTGCCCATCCCAACCACCGCCCAGCGCCGCGATCAGTTGCACGCTGGCCACCAACCGGGTTTGCAGCAGGGTCAGCACCGTGCGTTCGTTGCTCAGGGCCGTCGCTTGCACGGTGACCACATCGAGATAAGCGATCAGGCCGGCCTTGTACTGGTTCTGGGTCAGGCGCAGGGATTCACGGGCGGCGTCGAGGGCTTCGTTGCTGACAACCGCTTCGTCTTCCAGGACCTTGAGCTGCACCATGTAGTTTTCCACTTCGCGGAAACCATCCAGTACGGTCTGGCGATACTTAGCTACGGTTTCGTCGTAGGACGCTTCGGCGCGGTCGACTTCCGCCGAACGCTGGCCGCCGTCAAACAGGGTCATGGCGAGTTTCGGTCCCACCGACCAGAAGCGGTTCGGCAGGCTGATCCAGTCGGCGTAGGTGCTGCTGGAATAGCCGCCGGCCAGGCTCAGGGTCAGGTCCGGGTAGTAGGCGGTCTTGGCGACGCCGATATTGGCGTTGGCCGCAATCACCGAGCGCTCAGCCTGGGCGATATCCGGGCGGCGCTCCAGCAGTTGCGACGGCAGGCTCACCGGAATCTGCGGCAGCGCCGGAATATCCTTGCTCACCGCCAGGTTGAAGTTGGCCGGCGGCACACCGATCAGCACGGCAATTGCGTTTTCCAGCTGCGCCCGCTGCCAGATCAGGTCGATCATGCTGGCCTGGGTGCTTTTCAATTGGGTCTGGGCCTGGGCAATGGCATCCTTGCCCGAGACACCGGCGCGGTATTGGTTCTGAGTCATTTGCAGGGAGCGTTGGTAGGTATCCACCGTGGCTTGCAGCAAACGGGTCTGTTCGTCCATGACCCGCAGTTGCAGGTAATCCTGCACCAGCTCCGATTGCTGGCTCAGGCGCATCGCCGCGAGGTCCGCTGCGCTGGCTTCGGCGCTGGCTTCATTGGCTTCCAGGCCCCGGCGCAGTTTGCCCCAGATATCGGCTTCCCAGCTCACGCCCAGCTGGGTGTTCAGGGTGTCGCGGATACCGCTGCTGGAGCTGCTGAGGCTGGCGTTACTGCTGCCGGTACCCTGGCTGGCCCGGCTTTTCGAGGCACTCAGGTCAACCGTGGGGAAGAACGCCCCACGGGCACTGCGCACCTGCGAGGCGGCCTGGCGATAACGCGCCTCGGCCTGGGCCACGGTCTGGTTGGAGCTGTTGAGTTTTTCTACCAGCTCATTGAGTTGTCTGTCGCCGTACAACTCCCACCAGGCGCCCCGGGCCAACGAGTCGCTGGGCGCGGCCTGGCGCCAGCCCTGGGCCTCTTTGTACTGGGCAGGCTCGGTCAATTCGGGGCGTTTGTAGTCCGGGCCGACGGCGCAGGCGCTGAGCATCACGCCGCACAGGGCCAGGCTCAGCAGCTTGGAGCCGCGAGTCATCGCCAGACGTTGCACGGTGGGAAACGTTGAGTCGGTCATAGCGCAGTGTCCAGGGCAGCATCGGTACGCACTCCGCGCCAACCGTTGAAACGGTGGCGCAGGCGGTCGAGATAAAGGTAAACCACAGGCGTGGTGTAGAGGGTCAGGATCTGGCTGAACACCAGCCCGCCGATAATCGTCAGGCCCAGGGGCTGGCGCATTTCCGCGCCTTCGGCGGTACTGAGCAGCAGCGGCACGGCGCCCAGAATCGCCGCCAGGGTGGTCATCAGGATTGGGCGCAGCCGCACGAGGCAGGCGGCGCGAATCGATTCCAGTGGGCTCATGCCGTCCTTGCGCTCCAGTTGCAGTGCAAGGTCGATCATCAGGATCGCGTTTTTCTTCACCACCCCGATCAGCAGGAACAGCCCCAACAGCGAGATCAGGCTGAATTCGCCCCCCAGCAGATAGATCGAGAGCAACGCGCCCACCCCCGCCGACGGCAAGGTCGACAGAATGGTCAGCGGGTGAATGTAGCTCTCGTACAGAACCCCCAATACCAGATACACCGCCACCAGCGCACCGAGGATCATGAACGGCTGGCCTTTCTGAGTGGCGGCGAAGGCGTCGGCCGTACCGGCCATCTTCGCGATCACATCTTCGGGCAAGCCGACCTTGGCAATCGCTCGCTCGATAGCGGCCGTGCCCTGCTCCACCGTGACCCCGGGTGACATATCAAACGCAATGTTTTCCGAGGCGAACTGGCCTTCATGACTGACCCGATCATCCGCCAGGCTGTTTTCATAGTGGGCGATGGCCGACAGCGGGACGCGTGCACCGGTGGACGTGATCACCTGCATCTGATTAAGGGTGATCGGATCCTGGGCGTACTTCGGATTGACCTCCATCACCACCTGGTACTGGTTGAGGCTGTCGTAGATGGTGGAAATCTGGCGCTGGCTGTAGGCGTTGTTGAGCACGGCGGTGACCATGTTCATATCAATGCCCAGGCGCTTGGCCTGGTCGCGGTCGACAATCAGCGTGACCTGGGCCGCACCACGCCCTTCACGGGCATCGATGGCGGTGAGTTCCGGCAGTTCGCGCAACGCGGCGACCACTTTCGGGTACCACAGGCGCAAGGCCGCCAGGTCGCCGCTTTGCAGGATGTAGGAATACTGCGAGGTGGTCTGGTCGCGGCCGCCACCAAATTGCAGGTCCTGGTCAGCCATCAACATCAGGCGCCCGCCCGGTACCAGAGGCACATTCTTGCGCATGCGCTCGATCACCGCCTGGGCAGAAATCTTGCGTTCGCTGATGGGCTTGAGCCGCACCAGCATCACCGCGTTATTGGTGCCGCTGTTGCCGCCAATAAAGCCTGCCACGCTCAACACGGCGGGATCCTGCAGGACTGCCTTGCGGAAGATTTCCATCTTCGGCTGCATGACACTGAATGACAGCCCATCGTCGCCACGCACAAAACCGATCAGTTGCCCGGTGTCCTGCTGGGGCATGAAGGTTTTCGGCACCACCACATACAGGGCGACGTTGACCCCGATGGTCACCAACAGGCTGAGCAGCGTCAGGCGCTTGTGACGCAGCACCCAGTCCAGGCTGCGGGCATAGCCGGCCACCATGCGGTCGTTGATTTTCTGGCTCCAGCGCTGCAAGCCTGTCTCCTGGCCTTTGACATGGGGCTTGAGCCAGCGGGCGCAGAGCATCGGGGTCAGGGTCAGGGACACCACCAGCGAGACGATGATCGCCGCCGCCAAGGTGATGGAAAACTCGCGGAACAGGCTGGTAACGATCCCGCCCATGAACAGGATCGAGAGGAACACCGCCACCAGCGAGACATTCATCGACAGCAGCGTGAAGCCGACTTCCTGCGCCCCCAGGTACGCCGCCTTCATCGGCGGCACGCCTTCGTCGATGTGCCGGGAAATGTTCTCCAGCACCACGATGGCATCGTCCACCACCAGACCGGTGGCGAGGATCAGTGCCATCAGCGACAGGTTATTCAGGGAAAAGCCGAACAGGTACATCACCGCAAAGGTGCCCACCAGCGATACTGGCACCGCCAGGGTGGGAATCAGCGAGGCACGGAAGTTACCGAGGAACAGGTACACCACCAGGATCACCAGGGCCACGGCAATCAGCAACGTCATCTCGGCTTCGTGCAAGGTGGCGGTGATCACCGGCGAACGGTCCATGGCCAGGTTCAGCTTGACGCTGGACGGCAACACCGCCTGCAAGGCCGGCAGTTGCGCCTTGATCTGCTTCACCGTCTCGATGATGTTGGCACCGGACTGGCGGTTGATCACCAGCAGCACCGCCGAGTCGTTGTTGAAGAAGCCGCTGTTGTAGCGGTCCTCGACGCCATCGCTGATCTTCGCCACATCCCCCAGGCGCAGGGCCGCGCCATTCTGGTAGCGGATCAGCAGTGGTTCGTAGTCCTTGGCCTTTTCCAGCTGGTCGTTGGCCTGGATCTGCCAGTTGCGCTCACTGTCTTCCAGCGAGCCCTTGGGCCGGCGCACGTTGGCATTGGCGATGGTGTTACGCACATCGTCCAGGGCCACGCCGTACTGGTCGAGGGCCTTGGGTTCAAGTTCGATCCGCACGGCGGGCAAGGAGCTGCCGCCGATCTGCACTTCACCCACCCCCGGCACCTGGGACAGGCTCTGGGACAGGATAGTGGAGGCCAAGTCGTACAACTGGCCCTTGGGCAACACGTCCGACGTCAGGGACAGCACCATGATGGGCGCCTGGGACGGGTTGATCTTCTTGTAGGTGGGCATGCTGCGCATGCCACTGGGCAGCAGGTTACGGGAGGCGTTGATCGCCGCCTGCACTTCCCGCGCCGCGCCGTTGATGTCGCGATTGGAGTCGAACGCCAGGATCACCCGGGTCGAACCCTGGCTCGACGAACTGCTCATGGTGGTAATGCCGGCAATTGCGCCGAAAGAGCGCTCCAACGGCGTGGCCACCGTAGACGCCATCACCTCGGGGCTGGCGCCGGGCAAGCTGGCCGACACCACGATCACCGGGAAGTCGATCTGCGGCAAAGGCGAGACTGGCAGCAGGTTGAAGCTGACGCCGCCCAGCAGCATGATCGCCAGGCTCAGCAGCATGGTCGCTACCGGCCGGCGAATGAAAGGTCCGGACAGGTTCATGACTCAACCGGCTCCAGGCGCGCGGGCTCTTTGCGCCAGCGCCGGCCAAGGCGGTCGAAATACAGGTAGATCACCGGAGTGGTAAACAGGGTCAACACCTGGCTCACCAGCAGCCCGCCAACCATCACCAGACCCAGGGGCTGACGCAGCTCCGCACCGGAACCGGTGGCGAGCATCAACGGCACCGCACCGAACAGCGCCGCCAGGGTAGTCATCAGGATCGGCCGGAAGCGCAACAGCGCCGCCTGGTAGATCGCGGTTTGCGGGTCCAGGCCCTGGTTGCGCTCAGCATCGAGGGCAAAGTCGATCATCATGATCGCGTTCTTCTTCACGATACCGATCAACAGGATGATGCCGATAATCGCGATCATCCCCAGGTCGTTGCCACTGAGCAGCAAGGCCAGCAAGGCACCCACCGCTGCCGAGGGCAAGGTCGAGAGAATGGTGATCGGGTGGATGTAGCTCTCATAGAGCACACCCAGCACGATGTACATGGTCACCACCGCCGCCAGGATCAGCAGCAAGGTACTCGACAGCGAAGCCTCGAACGCCTGGGCTGCACCCTGGAACTGAGTCTGCACGCCGACGGGCATGCCGATGTCCTTCTGGGCCTGGTTGATCAGTTCCACACCCTTGCCCAGCGCCACGCCGGGGGCCAGGTTGAACGACATCATCACCGCCGGGAACTGGCCGATATGCGCAATTGCCAACTGGGCCTGGCGCTGTTCCACGTGGGCCAGGCTGGACAGCCGTACCTGGCCGCCGTCGGTGGTTTTCACATGGATCTGGTTCAGGGCGGCCGGGCCGAGGGTTTCCCCCGATTGGGCCTGCAGCACCACGCGGTACTGGCTGGCCTGGGTATAGATGGTGGAAATCTGCCGCTGGCCGAACGCGTCGTACAGCGCATCAGTGATGGTCGAGACCGACACGCCAAGGCGCGAAGCCGCGTCGCGGTCGATCACCAGGTACACCTGCAGGCCTTTGTCCTGCAGGTCACTGGCGACGTCGGAGAGTTCCGGCAGTTGACTGAGGGCGTGCACCAGCTTGTCACTCCACAGCGCCAGCAGCTCGGCGTCCGGCGAGGACATGCTGAACTGGTACTGGGTGCGGCTGACGCGGTCTTCAATGGTCAGGTCCTGCACCGGCTGCATGAACAGGCGGATACCCACCAGTTTGTCCAGCTCTGGTTGCAGGCGCGTGATGATCTGTGCCGCGCTGAGGTCCCGTTCGCCGTGGGGCTTGAGGTTGATCAGCAGGCGGCCGCTGTTGAGGGTGGCGTTATCACCGTCCACCCCGATGTAGGACGACAGGCTCTCCACCGCCGGGTCTTCGAGGATGATCTTCGCCAGTTCCTGCTGGCGCTGGCTCATGGCCGCAAAGGAAATCGACTGCGGCGCTTCGGAAATGCCCTGGATCACGCCGGTGTCCTGCACCGGGAAGAAGCCCTTGGGCACGACCATGTACAACACCACGGTCAGGCCCAGGGTGGCGATGGCCACCAGCAAGGTCAGCGGCTGGTGCTTGAGCACCCACTGCAACTTGCGCCCGTAGGCTTCGATCAACCAGTCGATCCAGGCGCCGCTGGCCTTGTAGAAACGGCCCTGCTCTTCTTCCTTGGGTTCGCGCTTGAGCAAACGCGCGCACATCATTGGCGTCAGGGTCAGGGACACCACCAGGGAAATCAGGATCGCCACCGCCAGGGTGATGGCAAATTCACGGAACAAGCGCCCCACCACGTCGGCCATGAACAGCAGCGGGATCAATACCGCAATCAGCGACAGGGTCAGGGAAATCAGGGTGAACCCGATCTGCTTGGCGCCCTTGAGCGCGGCCGCCATGGGCGTCTCGCCTTCCTCGATATAGCGGGAAATGTTCTCCAGCATCACGATGGCGTCGTCCACCACAAAACCGGTGGCGATGGTCAGGGCCATCAGCGTCAGGTTGTTGATGGAGAAACCGGCCAGGTACATCACGCCAAAGGTGCCCACCAGGGACAGTGGCACGGCAATGGACGGGATGATGGTCGCGCTGAAGCGGCGCAGGAACAGGAACGTCACCATCACCACCAGGGCAATGGCGATCAGCAATTCGTGTTGTACGTCCTTGACCGAGGCCCGGATGGTCTGGGTCCGGTCAGTGAGCACCGTCACGTCCAGGCCGGCCGGCAGGTTGTCGGTGATGCTCGGCAACAATGCCTTGATCCGGTCCACCACTTCGATGACGTTGGCCCCGGGCTGGCGCTGAATGTTCAGCAAGACCGCCTGGTTTTCATTGGCCCAGGCCGCGAGGCGTTCGTTCTCGGCGCCGTCGACGATCTGCGCCACGTCCTTGAGCCGCAGCGGCGCGCCGTTGTTGTAGGCGAGGATCAGCTCGGCGTATTCCTTGGGCGAGACCAACTGGTCGTTGGCGTCGAGCATCGACACCCGCGTGGGGCCGTCAAAGTTACCCTTGGGCTGGTTGACGTTGGAGGCGGCGATCAGGGTGCGCACGTCCGACAGGTTCAGGCCGTTGGCCGCCAGGGCCTCGGGGTTGACCTTGATCCGCACCGCCTGGCGCTGGCCACCGGCGATGCTGACCATGCCGACGCCGCTGATCTGCGCGATTTTCTGCGCCATGCGCGTGTCGACCAGGTCGTTGAGCTTGGGCAGCAACATGGTCTTGGAGGTGATGGCCAGGGTCAGTACCGGGGTGTCCGCCGGGTTGACCTTGTTGTACACCGGCGGTGCCGGCAAGTCCTTGGGCAGCAGGTTGGTGGCGGCGTTGATCGCGGCCTGCACCTGTTGCTCGGCGACATCCATGTTGATGTCGAGGTTGAAACGCAGGGTCAGCACCGAGGCGCCGCCGGAGCTGGTGGACGCCATCTGGGTCAGGCCGGGCATTTGCCCGAACTGACGCTCCAGAGGCGCGGTCACCGCGCTGGTCATCACGTCCGGGCTGGCGCCGGGGTACAGGGTCATCACCCGGATGGTCGGGTAGTCCACCTGGGGCAAGGCCGAAACCGGCAACAGGCGATAAGCGATCGCCCCGGCCAGAACAATGGCCAGCATGCTCAGGGTAGTGGCTACCGGGCGAAGGATGAACAGCCGCGAGAGGTTCATGCGCCGCCCTTTTGCGCCTTGCCGGCATCAGCCGGGCCTTGCTGCGTCTTGGCTGCCGGCTGGCCCTGGAGGTGTTCGGTCGGCGTGGTCGGCACCTCAGTGCTGTCGTTGACCACTTCGATGTCGCTGCCGTCCTTCAGGCGGTCAGTGCCTTCCAGCACCACCCGGTCGCCGGCTGCCAAGCCTTGCTTGATCACGGTGTTGTCGCCGTCGGAGTCACCGATCACCAGCGGACGTACCTTGACCTTCTTGTCGCCATCGAGCACGTAGACGAAGGTGCCATTGTTGCCGAACTGAATCGCCGCCGATGGCGCCAGCACCACGTTATGCAGGGTGTCGGCCAGCAAGTGCACATTCACGAACTGGTTGGGGAACAGCGCCTGGTCCTTGTTATCGAAGCGCGCCTTGAATTTCAGGGTGCCGGTGGTGACGTCGATCTGGTTGTCCAGGCTCTGCAGCACGCCGTTGGCTTTAAGGGCCACGTCGCCGCGGTCCCAGGCTTCTACCGGCAGCTTGTTGCCGGCGTGATAACGCGCCAGCACGGTTTCCAGGGTGTTTTCCGGCAGCGTGAAGACCACGCTGATGGGTTGGGTCTGGGTGATCACCGCCAGGAAGGTGGTGTCGTTGGCGGCGACGAGGTTGCCCACGTCCACCTGGCGCAGGCCGACACGCCCGGTAATCGGGGCGCGGATCTTGGTAAATTCGAGGTTGAGCTTGGCGTCATCCACCGCGCCCTGGTTGGTCTTGACCGTGCCCTGGTACTGCAACACCAGCGCTTCGGCGGTGTCCAGGGTCTGCTTGGCGATACTGTCTTGGGCATACAGGTCGCGATAACGCTGCACGTCGACCTGGGCGTTTTTCAGCTGGGCCTGGTTCTGCAGCAACGTGCCCTGGGCCTGGAGCAAGGCATTCTGGTAACTGCGCGGGTCGATTTCCGCCAGCAAGTCACCTGCCTTGACCATCTGCCCTTCTTCAAAGGCGATCTTGACCAGCTCTCCCCCTACCCGGCTGCGCACATTAATGGTGTTCAGTGCGGTGACCGTGCCCAGCGCCTTGTAGTACACCGGGAACTCACCCAGCACCGCAGGCGCCACACGCACCGGCACCGGGCCGGTAGAACCACCAAACCCCGGGCGCATCATGCCCGACTTGCCGGCATGCCCGGCGGGCTTCTTCTCGGCACTGTCTTTGTGGCTGCTGCCGGGCCAGAACTTCCAGCACAAGCCGGCAATGACCAGCAGCACGAGCAGGCCGAACAGCCAGCGGCGGGAGTGACGAGGGGTGGATTGCATGGAGTGATCAACCATTGGGCGCGAGAGCTTCTTCTTTGGGAGGCTGAAAGATAAGCACTGGAGCGCGTTAAGAAAAGCGCCTTTACCGGCTATTTACCTTGGATTACAACTTTTAACTTCTGTGCTTAGTCCATTTGCTATCCGGCTAAGCATCTGAAGCACAAATAAAAACGGCCTGGACTAGGCCAGGCCGTAATACTGCATCACGCGTGTTACTGCAAAACGACAGTAATGCGTAGTAACAGTTACTTCAAAACAGCCAGGGCCGCTTCGTAGTTCGGCTCTTGGCCGATTTCGCTGACCAGTTCGCTGTGCAGCACGTTGTCGTTCTCGTCCAGTACCACGACGGCACGGGCGGTCAGGCCTTTGAGCGGGCCATCAGCAATCGCAACACCGTAGTCGACAGCAAAGGCTGCCTCACGGAAGTCCGACAGGTTCTTCACGTTTTCCAGGCCTTCCGCACCGCAGAAACGCGCTTGGGCAAATGGCAGGTCGGTGGAGATGCACAACACTACGGTGTTGTTCACGTCGTTGACCTGGGCGTTGAACTTGCGAACCGAAGTGGCGCAGGTCGGGGTATCAACGCTTGGAAAAATGTTCAGCACTTTGCGCTTGCCGGCGAAAGTCGCCAGGGTCGCGTCAGACAGGTCGCCGGCAGTCAGGGTGAAGTCTGGCGCCTTGGCGCCGACTTTCGGCAAATCGCCTTCGACCTGGACAGGGTTGCCTCGGAGGGTAACTTGAGCCATGAACGGAATCCTTCTAGTGGTGGTAGTGAAACGAATTTCAGGTGCCGAAGTTAAACACAAAGTTCGATGGGCACCTATGGGCGGACGCAAATTGTTATGGAGCGCCCACGCAATAAGCGCAGGCACTCCACAGGCCCTGGTGACATTTCTCAAGCGTCGCACCCGCGCTTCACGCATCGTTTCGCAATAAATCCTGCCAGGCAGTCCTCGGAACCGTAGCGTACTCGTGAACGACACATCGAATGCCGTTGCAAGGACATCCATCAACGGCCGTAGTCTTCCTAACGCCGCCTGAAGGATGCCTCATGAGAATTGCTGATTTGCGCCCCGCTGCCAACATATCCATACACCACGCACTCTCCGTCCAGCCGCAGTCGGCTGCTCTGAAAAATCACGCATCGAGCGGGCTCGTCCCCGGTTCCTCCGCAGAGCGACGTGAATATTGTCAGCCTGGAAGACTCGAAAAACGCCAAGGCGATGGTAAAACAAGGCGATAGCGATATAGCAATCCAGTATGCCTTGGCCCTGGTGGATAAAGAGATAGCAGGAGACACTTCCGGACAGATAAACCAAATCTCGACGAGCCTCTCCAACATCCCGCATGCTTCCTCGTTTGGCACGGCATGGTCGGCCTTCAATCTCGCACTGACAGCAGAACCGTTTGCAACCTTTGCCAAAAACAACAAAATTGATACTTCGATGTTCGACTGGTATCCACCCGCATCGATGCGCTGCTTGGTTGATGGGAAAACAACCTTTGCAGACACCCTTCCTGGTTGGGAAGAAGCCGCCGCCAACCTTATAACCACAGCAAAATGGCTCTCACCAGACGGCGATACATTTCCGTTTTACGGCGAGAACAAAGTGCCTCTGGAGCTGCTCGGTAACTTTTACGGTCACGATCAGGGGCCCCGGGGGCCAAGGAAATTACCCTTGATCGGCGAAATACTGACGACCCGATCATTTCCGGCTCATTCAGATTCAAAAAATCGGCAACACCAAAACGTTATCGAACGCCAACAGCAAGCAACAGAAACCATCGGAGCTGAGCTCAGCGGGAAAATTTTGCCACCTATGCTGCCTGCTCAAACGGTAGCAACACAGGTTATTGAGGCGGATAAAGAAGTGGCGCAAATGAGCGCAACCGCGCTGCTGCTGCGAAGAAACGAAATACGACCTGCCGACGCAAGCCTAACGTCAGGCTACGTAATTACCCCCCCTGAGCGCTCCACTATCGGACAAACGATCAAAGCCTTTAACACAGCACTTCAGGCTGAGGAATTCCTGGATTTTGCGCGAAAAAAAAACGTCGATATTTCAACCGTGAACATTAGCCAGCCAGCGGGCGACCTGATGGTCCTTGACCTGACAAACCGCGTTTTTCGCACGATCGCCACGGTCAACGATCAATCCGGATGGGCCCAGGTATCGTCCGAGATAAGGGCGCTGGCCAATCAACTGGGCAAGGGCACGAAGGAGCTCGTGTCCTATAACCCGGATGGCTCCATCTCCGTCATCAAAGCGCTGAGTTTTTATGGTGAGCATCTCCCCGCCGACACCCTGAAAGACGCTCTTACACGCAGCACTGCGCTCTATCATAAAGGCTTCCCCGCCTTGAACCGGGATACCCCTCCTGCCGACGAGAGCACGCGCGCGGTACAACAAGCACAGCTCGCCGCTATCCAGCAGCTCGAGAACGCAAGTACCGTTCAACCCGTCACGTCGGTGCTCGATAAAACGCCCGTCAACACCATCGACCCCGCAACCAGTATCGCCAACAGCCTGTTTTCCGCGGCACCCAGCGTGTATTCGGCGGTCGCTTCATGGCTGGGCTTCTACGTCCAACGCACCGCCCATGGTGCAGGGGACCTGGACATCAACCACCTGAGCATTGGCATACTCAACCCGGAGAATCCCGGAGAACGCAAAGACATCCCGCTTATGCAGTACGCCATGGACGCGTTGAGCAACAGTAAATCACTGAGCATCCCCGCAGGCGCCAAATTGTTCGACACCCGCCCTGACCTTCTGGCACGTACCGGGACGCCAGGATACGTCCCCGTCCCTATCGATATGAACGCATTGAAGAATGAGTTGCTCCGTTTACCGACGCAACTGGAGACGATTTACAAAACGGCCACCCACGGTTACTGGAGGCAGCCCGCCTTCACTGCGCCTGCGGTCTATAGCGGCAGCCGTCAGTCATTGGTCAGCCGCCTCCTGCAAGACAATCTGCAGCGAGCTGGCCTCAAGCAGCCTGGGCTGGATGCCGAACAACGCAAAACCGTAGACATGGTCGTAAAGCATCCTGAAGGATCGACTCGTGCTGCCCCCCAGGACCCAAGCAGTTCTCCAGCCACTGTCTATCGCCTTACAAACGGGCCCGAGAACGAGGACACGCCCAACCTACTGATTCATCGCGCCCTGGCAGGACCCAATCGCGAGATTCTCTTGCTGGTGGAACCCAGCGGCAAAATTACACCTTATGACTCCTGGGACGCCTTCGACCAAGCCGGCCACGTCAAGTCGGAGCTGACCGGCAATCCGTTCGATACCCAAGCCAGCATTATTATCGACGGTGAATTGGGCGACACGCTGTCCGTCAACCCATCTGCAGCGGATGCGCCGAGCCAGACTCAAGCAGCCGCTCAGCCGCCGGCCTGGGTAAATCAGGCCAACGACTCGCAACGCGTTGCCTTGCACCACCTGATGCTGGAGCTGACGGGCTTCGTGCAGCGCAACAAAGGGCAGTCGTACGACTACGCAATAGACGACCTGCGCACATTTGCCCAAAAGCAATTCGACGCACAACTGCCCAGCCCCAGGTCGTACAACACCTCGCAGATTGAAATTGAATTCAAGCCGACAGACGGCTCGCTGTTTGCCGGTTGGGGAGGCGGTATCTCGGCGGGCGTCGGTACCGTCGAACGAGTCAGAATGAGCATGACCGACATGCTCCTGCGCAATCTGTCGGGGTTGCCGGACGGGCAGATCGACGTCTATTACAAATCCGATGGCAAGCCAGGCACTGTGCGAATAACCGCACTTGAGGGTGAAGGCGTCCTCAAGAAGAAGGTTCAAGACGCTGACATCGGCAAGAAATACCCGGAGTTTCTCAAGCAAGAGTTGCTCGACGACCCCACAAAAAAAGCTCAGCGTCTCTCGTTGTTTGCCCAGCAGGTACCTATCGAGCTGAAGCTCCAGGCCCTGAAACTGGCAACAACAGGCGCATTCGGCTTCGACACCACGGGGTTCCGGTACGTTGAGCAAATACTTGATCCAACGCCGGGCACAAAAACCGTCGACGGCAAGGAGATCGTTATCCGGCCCCTGGCCTTTACGCGCGAGCCGGGTACAACACCTGATGTTGTCAGCAACATGTACCTGATTGAACCCAAGGACAGCACCACCGGACCGCATATTCTGTATCGCCCGTTGAACACCACTGCGCAGTTGCTGCAGTTTCCAACCCGCCAGGCCTTGATGGAGGCCATTCAGAAGCCGAACCAGTTGCAAAAAGATATCCTCGCCTGGCTACCGGACGACGCGACCCGGAAGATCTACAACAACGGCGGATTTAAAGAGCCTCACATCCGGCGCTTTACCATGGGCGACGACTTTGCGCCGCTGTCGACGCCCGCACCGCCCGTCCTCGCCACAGAAGGTCATGCTGCGACCCAGTTGCAGCAGGCGCTGAACTCTGGGCAATTGATTAATCGGTTGTACGAAGATAACGCGAATGGCCTGGCCAGCCTGGCCGATCAGCAGTCGGTCTCGAATGCTGAAAATCGCTGGGCATCTGCCAAAAGGGGCGGACTGCTGGTGCTCAACAGCGTGCTGCCTGTTCTGCGCGGCCCCCTCGCCTATATCGGCATAGCGATGCAGGCACTGGGCATTGGCCAAGATATAAATGCCCTGGCCAGCAAAGACGGAAAGAACAAAGAGGCGGCACTCGCCGATCTGTTGCTTAACCTGGCGACACTGTTTCTGCACTTTCGTGCACCATCGCCTGGCAATGCCTCGGAAACAAACGCCTCCCAGGAGGTGACAAGTGGCAGGCTCCTGCCACCAGAAACGTCATCACCTACGCAACCAACGTATCCAATACAGCTGGGAGGGCCGGTCACCAAGGTCGATGCCATCGAAGGGGAAATTCAAACGTTCGTGGACACCTACGACGGCGCCGAGCGTATCAATATCTTCGGACATGGCGAAGAGCCAAAACCTGGCCAACCCACAAAAATCGTCGGCGAGAATGGTGCACTCTATTCAGCCCAGGAGATCTACGACAAGCTACTGGCCCGTGGGATCGACCTGAAAAAATACCGGAACATTCGCACCCTTTTCTGCTATTCGGCAGACGGTGGTACCCGGTCGTTCGCCAGCGACCTGCACACCATTACGGGCAAACCGGTTAAAGGTTTTGAGGGAACGGTAATTGCCAGCTACTCGGACAATAAATTCCCGGATGAAATATACGAAGACTTTTACGCCAGCTATAAAGCCGCGGATCAAAAAAATCTACCGATAAATGCTATTAAACAGCTTGCCAACAACGATCTGTATGAATACTACGCCACGCAAGATATCTTTCCTGTGGTGATTAAAGAGCACGGCGATCCGATCCGAGTCAATTATGGAACGGCAGCAAAACCTGTCTGGGTTGATATGCCCATCAACTATCGGCCTGTCCGTGTGGGGCCACCGAAGGGAAGCGAACCGGTCCGTCCGAGCGTGGTCCCCCCAAAAGTCGAAGTGCTGATGGGCAACTCCCGTACTATCGAAGACAATAACTCGGTGCTCTCAACCGAAAGCTTGACCGACTGCTCCGCCCTGGTGGTGTTGACTGACTTGAAAGACGGGGTCTATCAAAAACGGACGTTGATGCATTTAACCGGCAGCAGCCTGGAGTTCGGCTTGCCCAATGAAGATACCGCCCAACTGATGGACGACCTGGATCAGTCTCTGGCCAGTGGCGGCAAGGTGATATTTGTCGGCGGTGTGAACTCCTCGTCCCGATTTGGCATGGGGATGGTCGTGGGCCAGGAATACAACGGAAAAAAACCGCTTCTGGATATTCTTCAAAAGCCCGGCGTGGAGACTGTATTCGCGGGTTCCAGCGGTGTTGAGGTTAAACCGAACGGAACCTTCACGCTGGCAAAAGCCGGACCGGGTCTGTTCGACAGCACACTTTCCAAACAGGTGCTTGACTTCGCCGCATAAGCGGCGCTCCCGCAAGAGCTGGCTGTGCCAGCCCTCGCGGGCAACGTCATGTGGCCAGTGTAAACCCGCGCCGCAAATCTTCGATCAACGCCTCCACATCCTCCAGCCCCACATGCAGGCGTATCACCGGGTTCAATCCACGGTCGACGGCGCTCTGGCGATCCTGTGTGTCGGCCAGGGTGGCCAGGCTTTCATAACCGCCCCAGGATGCGCCCAGGCCAAACAGCTGCAAACCGTCGATAAAGCGCTCGACGTAACCGGCATCCGCACTGCTGAGTTCAAACGACAGCAAACCATTGCTACCACTGAAATCACGCTTCCACAGCGCATGCCCTGGATGCTCGGGCAAGGCCGGATGAAATACCCGCTTGACCTGCGGTTGCCCCTGCAACCACTGGGCAATCTTCAGCGCCTGGCGCTCGTGCACGTCCAGCCGGGAAGCCAGGGTGCGCGCGCCACGCAGGATCAGGTAGGCATCGTCGGCACTCACCGCATTGCCAAAGGTATCGCTCATTTTCGCCAGGGCCGGCCATGCCGCTTCGGTGGTGCAGACGCTGCCCATCATCACGTCGCTGTGGCCGCCAAGGTACTTGGTCAACGCCATGATCGAGATGTCGGCACCCAGCGCCAGCGGGCGATACAGGTACGCCGAGCCCCAGGTGTTATCCACCGCCAGCAGAATGCCCCGCGGCTTGCACAGTGCGGCTAGCGCGGGCAGGTCGCACAACTCATACAGCAGCGAACCGGGTACTTCGGCGTAGACCATTTTAGTGTTGGCCTGCAGGTACGCTTCCAGGCCGCTGCCATCCGGGGTGAAGTAGCTGACTTCGATGCCGAATGGCTGCAGGAACTCCCGGGCCAGTTTGCGCACCGGCGAATAGACGGCATCGGTGATCAACACATGGTCGCCGGGCCGCAGGTAGGCCAGGAACGTCTGCGCCGCTGCGGCGAGCCCCGTGCCATACAACCGGGTGCGGTAGCCGCCTTCCAGTTCGGTGACCAGATCTTCCAGTGCAAACGCAGTGGGATTCCCGCGAGCGCCGTAGCTCAGGACCCGTTCACTGTCGCGCCGGGAGCGGGCGTCACGCATCTGGGCCAGGTTGTCGAACAGCACGGTGCTCAGGCGGGTGATCGGTATATTCACCGCCCGACCACCATTGCCACCTTCGGTACGCGCCGCGTGAATCAAGCGGGTACGCACGCGTGAAGCGGGCAACAACGGCTTGAGACTGGCGATTTCCGCTTCGCTCATCTGTGCCAACAGGCCGATTTCCCAAGCCAGGTATTGGCGGGCGGCGTCCTTGTTGCCGCTGTGGCGGTCATGGGTAAAGAACAAAAAGTCGATGCACTGATTGTCGGTAGGCGTCTGCGCGTCCTCGATCACCGGCAAACCTGCCGCCACCCATGCGGCATAGCCGCCGTCGAGCAAACGCACATCGTCGCCCAACTCCAGCGCAGCAAAAGCAGCCAACGCCGGATCATCCGCCAGCAGTACCAACGGGCGCGCACCGGCGGTCAACTGGGAACGGATCGACCAGCGCGAACCGGCAATCCGGCCCTTGCGATGGGTCATGCTCGGGCGCAGGTCCACCAGGTCCACGGCGTCGTCCTTCAGCGCATCGGCCAGCGCCTGCACCGAGATCAGCGGCAGCGCGTCAAAGGGCACGGCCTCTTTGACCTCCAGCGCCAATCCACTGTGGATGCCATCCTCCAGCACATAGGCCTCATGCCCCAACTGACGCAGCCAACTGGCAACAATCGGTGCACGCACACCATCACTGTCCAACAGCACCACCCGCGCCTGACGCACGCCGATGTACAGGTCGGTGGACTGGACCAACTGCCCGCCCGGCGTATGTTGCGCCCCTGGCAAACTGCCGGCGGCAAATTCTTCGGCGGTGCGCACATCACACAGGAACAGGCTGCGAGTCGGGTCCGCTGCCCATTGGCGAACCTGCTCCGCCTTGACACTGACCACCCCTGCCCGCTCCGCCAGTTGCCGGGCAGACTCGCGCTGTTGGCCCAGATCCGTCGAGACCTGATCGGCATAACGCCGGGCACTGCCATGCTCCAGTTTGAAATCCGCCAGGTACCAACCCTGGGTACCGTTTTCCAACGCATAAACCGGATTCTTCACACCGAGGTTGATCAACGTCTGCGCGCCGATAATGCTGCGGGTACGACCGGCGCAGTTGACCACGATCGGCGTGGTCTCATCCGGCACCAGGTCATGCACGCGGTAGCCCAGTTCACCGTTGGGGCAGCAGATGGAGCCTGGAATGGTCATCTTGCGGTATTCATCGAACGGTCGGCCGTCCAGCACCACCAGCGGCTCGCCCTTGGCTTGCCACTCCGCCAGTTGCTGCGCGGTGACGTGGGGCGTGTGGCTGGCTTCTTCCACCAACTCGCCAAAGGCTTTTGACGGCACATGCACCCCGGCAAACAGTTGCAGGCCAACTGCCTGCCAACCGTCCGCGCCGCCTTCCAGCACATGCACCTGGCCGTAGCCCAGCGTCTGCAAGCGCAGCGCCGTGCGCGCAGCCACGTCGCCGCCGTCCTGGTCGTAAATCACCAGGCGCACCTGAGGGTTGGGCGCCAGGCGCTGCACCTCCAGTTCCAGGCGGCTATAGGGCAGGTTTACCCCGTGGAACAGGTGCGCCTCGCCGTATTGGCCGTGCTCGCGTACGTCGAACAGGGCGATTTCCTGGCCGTCGAACAGCCATTGTTGCAATTGCCCGGGTGTGATGGTCTGGCTCATGGAAGTCCCGCAAAAAAAGGTGAGTTACTGCAAGGCCAACGAACGCTCGCCGGCGGCGACTTCACGTCCCTTGGCATAGGCCCGCTGGACCGCCGGGCGCGCCTTGATCCGCAGACGCCAGGCCTGGATGTTCGGGTAGTCCGTCAAGTCCTGGCCCTGGCGCAGGGGCTGGATCCACGGGAAGATCGCCATGTCGGCCACCGAGTACTCCCCCGCCACATACGGCACCTCGGCCAAGCGCTTCTCCAGCACCCGATACAGGCGCGTGGCTTCGGCGTTCAGCAGGTCGAGGGCGAAGGGAATCGGCTCCGGCGCCTTCTCCTTGAACAGCTGCAACTGGCTCAGGTACGGGGTGATATGTCCCACCTGCCAGAACAGCCACTCCTGGACTTTCTGGCGCTCGGCGGTGCCGCCGGGCGGCAGGAACCGCCCCGCTTTGTCCGCCAGATAATTCAGGATCGCCCCGGACTCGAACAGGCTCAGGGGTGCTTCAAGGCTGTGGTCGACAATCGCCGGAATCCGTCCATTTGCACTGATGCGCTGGAAGCTTTCCTGCTTCTGCGCGCCTTCGCGGATGTTGACCGGAATCAGGCGGTACTCCGCCTCCAGCTCTTCCAGCAGGATGCCGACTTTCAGGCCATTGCCCGTAGGCCAGTAATACAGATCAATCATAAAAAACCCTGGATGAACGCGAATCTAATTGTGGGAGCGGGCTTGCTCGCGAATGCGGTGGGTCAGAAACGCATTCATTCGCTGACACACCCCATTCGCGAGCGAGCCCGCTCCCATATTTGATGTGTGTAGTGCTCAGGAATAGGCCCGGATTGAAGGCGCCATCTGCGAGGCGTTGTAGTTGAGAATCCGGCCGTCTGCTTCAACGCCATAACGGCCGTTGAGGGATTCCAGCGGCAAGCCGTACAGGTGAAAGTGCAAGGTCGCCTGCTCACCTTCAACACGAATCCCATGCAGGTCTTCACCGAGGAACGAGATAGAGGTGCCCGGCTGCACGATGACTTCTTTCTCAAGGGTCAGGGTGGTGAAACCTGCATCCCGCCCTTCATCGCTGCGGCTATACACGTAATTGATTTCCTGGCCTTCCACGGCACTGATGATCGCCCAGGTTTCGTGGTTGTGCGCAATGGTGCTTTTGCCCGGCAGCAGCGAGTTCAGGTACAGGGTAGGCGTGTCGCCGTCGTCATTCAGGCGATAGCGGAACGCAGTGCTGCCCTGCCCCGGCACTGGCGCGGGGAATTCGTTGAAGTTGAACAGGTCCCGGCGCTCGGCCAGGGTTTCCAGCAGCCCTACAATTTCCACCAGGGCCGCGCGGTCTACGCCACGCTGGTTGATGACGCGGATCTGCTGCAGGAAGTCTTCGATAACGGCGGCACGGTTTTCGGTACTCATGACGAGGTTCCTCTTATTAGACAGACAGGGTGTAGCGGCTCAGGTTGGTCAACAGGTACGGATCGTTGGCGATCGGTGGCCGGCGGCCGGGATCGCCCAAGGCATGGCGCAGGAATTCCTGGGTGCGTTCGCTGGTGGGGCGCTGGAAGATCTGCTCGGCGCTGCCGTGCTCGACGATCACGCCGTTTTCGGTGAAGTAGACGATGTCGCTGATCTCTTCGGCGAAGCGCATTTCATGGGTCACCAGCACGCAGGTCATGCCCTCTTCGGTCAGCTCGCGAATCACCGTCAGCACTTCGCCGACGGTTTCCGGGTCCAGGGCCGAGGTCACTTCATCGAACAGAATCAGTTCCGGGCGCATGGCCAACGCCCGGGCAATCGCCACCCGCTGCTGCTGGCCGCCGGACAACTGGCCGGGATAGGCATCGGCCTTGTGCTCCATGCGCACTTTGGCCAACAGCGCCCGGGCGTCCTTCTCTGCCTCGGCGCGGTTACGGCCAAGCACCTTGCGCGGGGCGATCACCAGGTTTTCCAGCACGGACAGATGCGGGAACAGGTTGTATTGCTGGAACACAAACCCGACGCGCTTGCGCAACTCGATGCGCTGGGCTTCCTGGGTCAGCGTGTCGACCCGGGTCTCGCCGACGCGGATGGTGCCGCGCTGGGGCTGCAACAGCCCGGTGATGCAACGCAGGATGGTCGACTTGCCCGAGCCCGACGGGCCTATGATCGACACTGCCTGGCCGCGATGCACGTTGAGGTCGATGCCCTTGAGCACCCGGTTGTCACCGAACGACAGCTGCAAGTCCCGCAGGCTGACCAGGGGTTCAATAGAAGGCATAACGGCGCTCCAGGCGTTGGGTAAAACGGGAAATCGGGTAGCAGTAGGCGAAGAACAGCACCAGCAGGCTCAGGTAGATCACCACGGTGAAGCCGGTCATGTTCACGGTGTTGCTGGCGATCTGTGCGGTGTCGATCACATCGTGCACGCCCACCAGCGAAGCCAGGGCGGTGCCCATGGTGACCACCGCGTAGAGGTTCATCCACGGCGGCAACATGCGCTTGAAGCATTGGGGCAGGATGATCGAACGGAAAATCTGGCCACGGGTGAATGCCAGCGACCGCGCGGCTTCCCATTGGGTGCTGGGGATCGAGCCGATGGCGCCGCGAAAGATCTCCGCCACGTTCGCGCTGGCCGGCAAGGCCAGGCCGATGGTCACCTTGACCCAGTCCGGGAACGATACGTAAGAGCTGCCGATATGGATCTCGAACGGGAACACGTAGGTGGTGAAATAGATCAGCACCAGCCACGGCGCGTTGCGGAAAATCTGCACCCAGATCCGCGCCAGCAACCGCAGCAGGCGCAACGGCGACAGGGCCAACGCGCCCACCATCAGCCCCAGCAGCGAACCGAGACCAATCGCCACCAGGCTGATCAGGATGTTCTGGCCGAAACCAGTCACCAGCGCTGGCGACCATTGCAGCAACGCCGACAGCACCGGGAATGAATCAATGGCCATAACCGGGCATCCTCAGGCGCGCTTCCAGCCAGCGCCCCACACAATTGACGGTAAAACTCAGCAAGCCGAAAAAGCTCAGGATCAGAATCATCAGTTCCAGCACGTTGTCGCTCTGGGTCCAGATCATGATCGAGGCGTAGGTGATATCGCCCACGGCGATGGCCGAGGCCACGGCGGTCATTTTCACCAGGTCGATCAGGTTGTTGATCAGCGACGGCAAGGCGAAGCGCAGGGCCAACGGCAACTGCACATTCCACAGCAACTGCCGGCTGCTGAAGGCCAGGGAACTGGCAGCTTCCAGGGTCACGGAAGGTACCGCCTCGATGCCGGCGCGCAGGGCTTCGGCGTGGAACGCGCCCTTGTGCAGCGAGATCACGATCACCACCCAGGCAAACGGCGTCAGCGGGTTGGCCGCGCCGACGGCCTGGGTCAGCAGCATGTTCAACACCAGGAACGCGCAGTACAGCTGAACCAGCGTAGGCGTGTTGCGGGTCACTTCGATAAACACCCGCGCCGGCTTGGCCAGCCACGGGTTGCCTGAAGTCAGCAGTGTCGCCAGGCTGATCCCCGCCAGCAGGCTGCCGACGATGGTGAACAGGCACAACAGCACGGTGGTCAGCGCGCCCTGCTCCAGGGTGCCACGCTGATAGGCATCCAGCAGGAAGCTGTAGTTGAGGCCGATACCGGCGGCCCAGTGCACAAAAATCTCCAGCCAATGACTCATTCGACGCCCCGCAATTTGCCGCAGGCGACAGCAATACGGCGACCGGCCTCGGCCACGCTGTCGGTCGCGGTGGCGATGGACAGCCGAAACCACGGCGACAGGCCATAGGCACTCCCCGCTACACCGGCGACGCCCTCCTCCAACAGGTACGCGACGACATCACCATCATCGTTCAGCCGCTGACCGTCCGGGCGATAGCGGCCAAGCAAACCGGCGCAACGCACAAACACGAAAAAGCCGCCCTGGGGTTCGAGCACTTCCAGGCCGTCGACGGTGCCGAGGGCCATCATCAGCAGGTCCCGGCGCAGTTGATAGGCCGCTACCTGCTCGGCGAGGAAACCCAGCCCGCCGGTGAATGCGGCCAACGCGGCGGCTTGCCCGACAGAAGATGCGCCGGAGGTGGATTGCGACTGAACAACCGCCATTGCATTGGTCAAGGTCTGTGGCCCCGCGCCGAAACCGATGCGCCAGCCGGTCATGGCGTAGGTCTTGGACACGCCGCCTACCAGCAGGCAACGGTCCTGCAAATCCGGTGCGACGTTCAGCAGGCTCTGGGCCGGGCGGCCGTCGAAACGAATGTGTTCGTAGAGTTCATCCAGCAGCACCAGCACCTGGGGATGGCGACGCAGCACCTCAGCCAGCGCTTGCAGTTCAACCTCGCTGTACACGGCGCCGCTCGGGTTGCCCGGGCCGTTAAGGATCAGCCAGCGGGTGCGCTGATTGATGTGCTGCTCCAGTTGAGCCGGCAGCAGCTTGCAGCCCTGCTCCAGCCCGCACTCGATAAACACCGGTTCGCCACCGTTGAACCGCACGCTGTCAGGGAAAGACGGCCAGTACGGCGTCGGCACCAGCACTTGATCGCCGTCGTCGAGGGTGGCGGCGAAGGCGTTGAAGATGATCTGTTTCGCGCCGTTGGCGATCACGATGTTGGGCAGTGAATAGTCCAGGTGGTTTTCTTCGGCCAGCTTGCGCTGCACCGCGACGCGCAAGGCTTTCACACCGGGTGTTGGCGTGTATTTGGTAGCGCCCGCAGCGATGGCGGCATAGGCGGCTTGTTTGATGTGCTCCGGGGTGTCGAAGTCTGGCTCACCGGTGGTCAGGTCCAGGATGTCGCGGCCCGCATCACGCAGTTCCGTGGCGCGGGATTTGGCCGCGGCGTTGGCCGACAGCGACACCCGCTGCACCCGCTTGGACAGGCGAACCGTCATGGCTGCACCTCCAGGACTTTGCCGGGGTTGAGCAGGTTTTTCGGGTCGAGGGCGCGTTTGATGCGGCGCATCAGGTCCAGTTCCACCGGGCTTTTGTAACGACCCAGCATGCCAACCTTGCGTTGGCCAATCCCGTGTTCGGCGCTGATGGAGCCGCCGTGGGCATGGGCGCTGTCGTGTACCAGCAAGCTCAATGCCGCGTAGTTGCGCATGTGCTCGTCCACCGTGGAACCCAGCGGATGGGCGACGTTGTAATGCAGGTTGCCGTCCCCCAGGTGCCCGAACGTGAAGTTGCGAACGCCGGGGAAATGCACCTGCAACAGCGCGTCGGTATGGGTAACGAAAGCGACGATTTGCGAGATCGGCACCGAGATATCGTGCTTCATATTGCGCCCGGCACGCTTCTGCGC
Organism: Pseudomonas yamanorum; assembly: GCF_900105735.1. Taxonomy (NCBI): domain Bacteria; kingdom Pseudomonadati; phylum Pseudomonadota; class Gammaproteobacteria; order Pseudomonadales; family Pseudomonadaceae; genus Pseudomonas; species Pseudomonas yamanorum. The sequence goes on from NZ_LT629793.1 coordinate 303,084, forward strand.
TTCGCTCATGTTTTCCCGCAGCAGCCACAGCGCTTCGCTCTGCGCCAGGCTCTCGGCGATCAGTGCGTCGGCCAGCAGTGACTGTTCGAAGGCTTCACCGAGGACCGCTTCGAAGGCTTCGCGGGCGTGGGTTTCGCCGTGGTTGTCCGACAGCTCCAGCAAGGCAAACCAGGGTTGGCTGGCCTTGATGAACGGTTGCGGGCCTTCGGGAAACTGCTCGCGCAACAACGCCAGGCAATCGGCGCTGAGCAATTCGAATGCAGTGAGGTTTGCACCAAAACCGGCGCGTGCATGGGACAGGAACGCTACCGCCTGGGCCAGTTCATCAAAGGCCAGCAGCGCGGTGGCCTGGGCCTTGGGCAGCGGGAACAGCTTCAGGGTGGCGGCAGTGATAATGCCCAGGGTGCCTTCGCTGCCGATGTATAAATCCCGCAGGTCGTAGCCGGTGTTGTCCTTGCGCAGACCGCGCAGGCCATTCCAGATTTCGCCTTCGGCGGTGACTACTTCCAGGCCCAGGGTCAGCTCGCGAGTGTTGCCATAACGCAGCACCGCCGTGCCGCCGGCATTAGTGCCGAGGTTGCCGCCAATGGTGCAGCTGCCTTCGGCGCCGAGGCTAAGCGGAAACAGGCGACCGGCTTCACGGGCCACGTCCTGGATGTTTTGCAGGATGCAGCCGGCTTCGACGGTCAGGGTGTCGTTGTCGGTATCGATCACGCGCACCCGGTTCATGCGATCGAGCAACAGCAATACCGCGCGGCCGCTGGCGTCCGGCGTCGCGCCCGCCATCAGGCCGGTGTTGCCGCCCTGGACCACGATGGGCGCTTCCAGGGCCACACACGCACGTACCACGGCGGCGACTTCCTCGGTGTTGGCCGGGTGTACCACGGCGATCACCTGGCCGGTGTAGCGGCCCTGTTTGTCGGTGAGGTACTGGGGGGCATCTTCACTGCGCTGCACATGGGCGGCGCCGAGCAATTGCTGCAAGGTGGCGAATAGCGCTTCACTCATGGCTGTACTGCTCGTGCAAATCCCGCAGGGCTTGGGACGGGGCCATGCCGGTGCGTTCGCCGAGGGCGATCAACCAGCCGCTGCGATGCCAGTCACGCACGATAGCGTCGAGCCTGGCCTGGGTGTCGTGCTCGCCCTTGCGGATCCAGATCACGGATTTGGACGGGATCAAATCCCCCGACAACGGGATTTCGTAGCCGGACCATTCAGCGTCGTCCAGCAGCGCGTGCATGGTCGGGCTGACGTGCACCGCCGCCACGCAGCCATTGCCGCGCAACGACAGCAGGGATTCGGACTGGCTGCGGAACGCCTTGATCTGCGCGCCATAGGTTTCCTGCAACGGCTTGATGAAGTTGCTGCCCTGGGACACGCACACCGGCTTGTCCTTGAGGTCGGCCCACTGGGTGATGCCGGCGCCTTTGCGGATCAACGCTGCGCCGCCGACTTCTTCATAGGGCGTGGGCACGTAGTCGAGAATTTCGGCGCGCTCGTCGGTGTACTGCATGTTGGCGATCAGCACGTCGACCTTGCCTTGTTGCAGGAACTGCACGCGGTTGGGCGCCAGTACAGAGACGGTCTTGGTCTCTACGCCCAGCGCCTGGCCGAGGCCCTTGGCCAGCTCGACGTTGTAGCCCAGGTGTTCGCCGGTCTTGGGGTCGAGGGTGCCAAACGGCGGACCGCTGAGAATCACGCCGACACTGATGGCATGGCGTTGCTGGATCTTGTCGAGGGTCGCGTCGGCGTGGGCCAGGCTTGCGCACAGTGCCAGGCCCAAGGCAGTCAGGGTTCTCAATGTCATGTGTCAGGCGCCCTTGAACTGTTTCTGCAACTCCACCAGCGCCGGGGACGCCGGGGTGATGTGGTTGCGGGTCTGGGCGTCGATCAGCCAGCCGCTGCGATGCAGTTCCTTGATGATCGGGTCGAGTTTGGCCTGGGTGTCGTTCTCGCCGCGGCGAGTCCAGATCACCGACGGTGCCGGGTTCAGCTCGGGGCTGATGGCGCGGTAGTCCTTCCATTCGGCGCTGTCGTTGATCAGCGGGTTGATCAGGGTGGAGTCATGCACCGCCGCGACGCAGTTGTTGCCGCGCAGGGCCAGCAGGGATTCGGAGGAGCTCTTGAAGCCTTTGATCTGTGCGCCCAGCTCGGTCAGCGGCTTGACGTAGCTGCTACCCTGGGAGGTGCACACTGGCTGGCCCTTGAGGTCTTCCCAATGGGTAATTTTGCTGTCCTTGAGTACCGCTGCGGTGCCGCCGATCCTGTAGAACGGCGTCGGTACGAAGCCGAGAATTTCGCCGCGCTCGGCGGTCCATTCCATATTGGCAATCAGCAGGTCGACCTTGCCCTGTTGCAGGAACTGCACGCGGTTGGCGGGCAATACCGGCACCAGTTGCACTTCGGCACCCAATTGACGACCCAGCTCGTTGGCCAGGTCGACGTTCAAGCCCTTGGGCTTTTGGGTGGTGGGATCGATGCCGCCAAACGGCCCGCCGGACAGCAGCACGCCGACCACCAGCACATGGCGCTGTTGGATCTTGTCCAGGGTCGCGTCGGCCTGAACCACCGCGCTGCCGCCCAGGGCGATCAATGCGCCCAGGACCACAGGCAACCTTCGTTTTACCGCCGCGCGCACAAAACCCATGGAACTCCCCTCATTAGCGATCGGCGTACCCCGACCTGATGTGGGGGCATGCTAGGGAGAGTGCCGGGGCAACGGAAATTCAAATATCTAATATCGTTATAACTTCCCGTATATGGACGACCTCACTTTTGGCCATATACTCGCAATCATTGGCTTCTGTAAAAACTCGACGTGACAACACATAAATATATGTAATGTTTATCTTCACGCCCCTGATATAAAAAATGCCCTGGAATGGCCATGTCGACCCTCGATCTCGAACTGCTCCGCACCTTTATCGCCGTGGTCGACCACCACAGCTTCGCTGAAGCCGGCACCCATCTCGCCCGCACGCAATCTTCCGTCACCCAGCATATGCAGCGCCTCGAACAGCAAGTAGGCGTCAGCCTGTTTGAAAAACGTGGTCGGCAAAAGCAGCTGACAGAACCTGGGATGCAGTTGTTGCGGCATGCGCGGCAGATGCTGTCGTTGAATGACGATGCACTCAACTCCCTGCGGGAAAGCAGCCTCAGCGGTGTACTGCGCATCGGCTCGCCCCACGACATCGCCGACACCATCCTGCCGCCGATCCTCAGCCACATCGCCCGCTCGGCACCGCGCCTGCGCCTGGAAATCGACGTGGGCCGCAGCCCCTTCCTGATGGACGACTTGCACCGGGGCAAGGTCGACATGGTGATCTCCACCCGCGCCGATGCCAACCTGGAAGGCTTTGCGCTGCGCACCTCGCCGGTGTGGTGGATTTGTTCGGCGCAATACATTCACTCGCCGAGCGAACCGCTGCCGTTGATTCTGGTGGATGAGCCGAGCATCTATCGGCGCTATGCCCTGGAGGCGCTGGAGCGGGCGAACATTCCGTGGAGGCAGGCGTACCTGGCATCGAACCTGATCGGGATCAAGGCGGCCACCCGCGCAGGGCTCGGCGTGACCCCACGGAGCATGGAAATGCTCGGGCCGGACATGCGGGTATTGGGAGAGAACGACGGGCTACCGAGGATGCCGGAGGTGACATATTACCTGTGGATCCGCCCGAACACGGCGAACCCGATTGCACGCAAGGCTTATGACCTGATCAGGGCCAGCCAGGGGCTGGCGCTGGGATGACGGTTATTGCTGGGTCAATTGGGTCCACAACGCGGGTGCGCCGGCGGACTTGGCGATCGCCTCAAGACGCGCCGCGTGTTCGGCCATGTCTTGCTCGCTGGCGCGAATAATCGTGGTGGGCTGACGATCCGCTGGCAGGCGGCGGATTTCCGAAGGACGGTTGCCCGAGCCTTCTGCCGAACCATTGCCGTCCGAAGCGTTACCGGCCAGGGACAGGCTGGTCTGGCCGCCGGTCATGGTCAGGTAGACGTCGGCGAGAATCTCGGAGTCGAGCAAGGCGCCGTGGAGTTCACGGCCGGAGTTGTCGACCCCATAGCGCTTGCACAAGGCATCGAGGCTGTTGCGCTGGCCCGGGTGACGCTCACGGGCCATCATCAAGGTGTCGAGGATCGAGCAGTGCCGGGTGATATCAGCCCGGTCGGTCGCGCCCATCAGCGCGAATTCGTTGTTGATGAAGCCAACGTCGAACGCCGCGTTATGGATGATCAGCTGCGCGCCGTTGATGAACTCGAAGAACTCATCGGCCACTTCGGCAAACCGTGGCTTGCCCACCAGGAATTCGTTAGTGATGCCGTGGACGCCAATGGCGCCCTCATCACTTTCCCGATCCGGTTGCAGGTAGACGTGGAAATGCCGGCCGGTGAGGCGACGGCCCATCAGTTCGACACAGCCGATTTCAATGATCCGGTGGCCGTCGGTCACCGGCATGCCGGTGGTTTCGGTATCGAGTACAACAGATCGGATGGCCATCAGGGTTCAGCTCTCAACGGTTTGGTACATTTCAAGGGGCGGGATATTAGCACGACATGTCCTGAACGACCCAGGGCTGGCCAAATGAAGCCCATGTGCGACAGTTTTTAACAAGAATTAGCAAACCTTATAAAGTCTGCACGAGGTGCCGTTGATAGCCTGCGCACCCCCGACTTGCTGCAGACGCTAACCCATGACCTCGCGTAAATCGTTGCTGCCCTTCGTTTTGCTGACCGGCGCCCTGAGCACCAACACCCAGGCCACCAGCTTCGTGATGACCACCGACGCCTTGGTCAGCCTGAGCATGAGCGCTACCAAAGGCACCAGTTCGTCCTTCAAGGATGACAAAGTGGTACTGGCCGCCAAGACCGACGCTGCCGCCTTTGTCGCCAGCGACGGAGTGATCAGGGGTGTTCAGCTGGAATCGGCGCTGGAACATATTCGCCTGGCGCTCAAGGACGAACACTACTCGGACGAGCAGTTGGCCAGGGCAATCCTCGTCATGTAAGGTCACAGCCGCCCCGACCTTCAGCGAGAGTAACAACAGGTGACCCCCAACCGCCGCGCCATCGCCTTGATCATTACCGTATTAATGATCGCGGGCTGCACATCTGCCCCCACTGGCACGCCCGATAAATCGCTTCCGCTGATCGTTGCACACCGTTCGGGCACCGCGGATTATCCGGAAAACACCTTGCCGGCCATCGACAACGCCTTGAAAAATGGCGTCGACATGATCTGGCTGACGGTTCAACTGAGCAGTGACGGCGTCCCCGTTCTCTATCGCCCTGCCGACCTGAGCGCGAATACGCAAGGCAGTGGATCCGTCGCCAAACAAAGCCTGGAACAATTGCAGCAGTTGAATGCGGGGTGGAACTTCAAACTCACCGATACCCGCGGGCAGGTGACCTATCCCTACCGCACGCACGCCGCTCCGGTGCCTTCATTGCAGCAAGCACTGGACAGGATTCCCGCTTCAATCCCCGTCATTCTCGATATGAAAGCCTTGCCTGCTGAAGCGCAGGCCAACGCCGTTGCCAGTGTGCTGAAACACAATCATGCGTGGGACCGGGTGCTGATCTACTCCACCGATGCCAGTTACCAAACCGCTTTCGCGCGCTTCCCTCAAGCTCGGCTATTTGAATCCCGGGACGACACACGAAACCGCCTGGCAGCCGTCGCCCTGGCACAGAGCTGCCGTCCGGTACCACACGCTGGCAGTTGGGTGGCGTTTGAGTATCAGCGAAAAGTCGAACTGGTGGAGACGTTCACCTTGGGCGAAGCACGCTCACCCGTGAATGCCAAGCTATGGACGCCACCGGCGATCAACTGCTTCCAGTCCAAGGGCAAGGTCAACATTCTGGCGATTGGAATCAACAGCGACGATGATTACCGGGCAGCAGCGTGCCTGAAGATCGACGCCGTGCTGGTGGACTCACCGCGGGCAATGCGGGATGTGAAGCAGCGGCTCGAATGGCCGCTGCAGTGCAACTGATGGTCAGCTTTGCTTGTAGCCGCGCACTTCATCCACGCCGCGATTGGCCAGTTGGTCGGCCCGCTCGTTGCCGGGATGGCCGATGTGCCCGCGCACCCATTTCCAGGTGATGTTGTGGCGGTTGCATTGTTCATCGAGCAATTGCCACAGGTCGGCATTTTTTACCGGCTCCTTGGCGGCGGTTTTCCAGCCGCGCTTCTTCCAATTGACCATCCACTCGTTGATGCCCTTCATCACGTATTGGGAGTCGGTCACCAGCAACACGTCGCAACGACGCTTGAGCTCTTCCAGGCCGCGGATCGCTCCCATCAGCTCCATGCGATTGTTGGTGGTGTTGGCTTCGCCGCCCCACAGCTCCTTCTCCACGCCCTTGCACACCAGCAAGGCGCCCCATCCGCCGGGGCCGGGATTGCCCTTGCAGGCGCCATCGGTGAAGAGTTCTACGGTATCGGTCATTTCACTGTCCATTAAAGCGGGATCCATCAAAGCGGGTTGCCGATAATCGACCGACAAGGGCCCGAGGTCGAGAGACTCGACCTGAAATCAAAAAAGGTTTTTTACTGTTCGCTCTGCTTGCGATTGACCTTGGCCATGGGCATCGGCACGAGCTTGCCCATTGGTTCGCGGCGTACCTGGCGCACCGGGCGCAGGCCAACGACGATCTTGCGCGCCACCAACAAGTAGAAACCACCGCCAGACAATTGCCAGGCACCGGCCCTGCGTTCCCAGCCGGCCAGCCGGCCTTGCCACTTGGCAGACGCAAGCGGCGGACGATAGCACCCGAAGCGGCGTTTCTCCAGCGCAAAGCCCAGCAGGTTCAACCAATCGCCGACGCGCGACGGCGAGATGCAGCGCGCCTGGCGCAACCCGTCGTGGGCGAACACATGGCGCAAACCCCAACTGCTCCAGGGGTTGATGCCGATGATCAGCAAATGGCCACCTGGGCGCACACTGCTGGCGGCTTCGCGCAGCAAACCATGGGGCGACAGGCAGAAATCCAGGCCATGCTGCAACACCACCACGTCGGCCGCATGCTCGCTCAACGGCCAGGCCTGTTCCTCGCACACAATCTCGACACCCGGCAACGGCGCGCCCAGGCGCACATTGCGTTGTACCTGGGGCGCCGCCGGCGGGGTTTGTGCCGACGGGCCGTAATGCACCAGGTAGCCACCAAAGAACCGACCCAGCTCGTCTTCGAGCATGCGCCGTTCTTCTTCCAGTAAAAATTGCCCGACAGGCCCGGACAGCCATTCACGGGCGGCACTGATCAGTGCCAGCCACTCGGGATCGGCCTGGGCGAACGCTTTATCAGTCATTGCATTCTCCAACGCGCCAAGAAGCTCTAAGATGCACCAATGTGTTCAGCTTGGCGAATCAAAGAATGATACAGATCAGTGCCCTGCCCGCCTTCACCGATAACTACATCTGGTTGTTACAGGATCAGCCGAACAAGCGCTGCGCGGTGGTCGATCCCGGTGATGCCGCGCCCGTGCTGGCCTGGCTCCAGCAGCATCCGGACTGGACCCTCAGCGATATCCTGGTGACTCACCATCACCACGATCATGTCGGCGGCGTCGAGCAACTGAAAAGTGTTTCAGGCGCCACGGTCTACGGCCCGGCGAACGAAAAAATCCCGGCGCGGGACGTCGCACTCCAGGACAACGACCGCATCAACGTGCTGGGCTGGGACTTCGAGGTGTTTGCCGTGCCCGGGCACACCCTCGGCCATATCGCCTTTTATCACGAGGGCGTGCTGTTCTGTGGTGACACCCTCTTCGCCGCCGGTTGTGGCCGGCTGTTCGAAGGCACCCCGCAGCAAATGCACACCTCCCTGGAACGCCTGGCGGCACTGCCGGCCAACACGCTGGTGTACTGCACCCATGAATACACACAAAGTAACCTGAAGTTCGCCCAGGCCGTGGAACCGCAAAACGCGGATATCGCCGAACGGGTGGAGAACGTGCGGCAACTGCGGGCGAACGGCGAAATCACATTGCCTTCAACCCTGGCCCTGGAAAAACTCACTAACCCCTTTCTGCGGACCTCTGAAACATCCGTTAAAGAAAAAGCGGACGAACGGAATGGCCGGGATAACCAGGCCGGGAGTGAGGTATTTGCTAGCTTGAGGTCGTGGAAAGATACGTTCTAAGTGGAAGGATTCTGATACGTAATTTCTGAATGGTTGACCGGAACCAAAGCGCTTTCTAGAATCGCCCGACATTTTTGCCCGGAACTTACTTCCAGCCAATGTCGTCATCTATTCGTAAAACCAACCATTCAGACGCATTGACCCGCCTGGCTCAAGCCGTGGCGGTGGCTGTGTCCGCTACTCTGGCGGGCTGCCAATCGACCAATTTTGCCGCACAATCCACCGTGCAACCCAAGCCAAACCTTACCGCCAAGATCAAGCAAAAACCCATTTGGCTATCAGAGAAGCCAAGCCCGGAAGTGCCCCAGGATGTCTGGGAACGCATGCGCCGGGGCTTTCAATTGCAGGACGGGTTAGGCGTCAACCCGCGCATTGAACAGCAACGATTGTGGTTTGCCAGCAACCCATCCTTCCTTGAGAACGCCGGCGAACGCGGCAGCCTCTACATTCATTACATCGTCGAACGCCTTGAAGAGCGCAACATGCCCCTGGAGCTGGCGCTGCTGCCAGTGATTGAAAGTGCCTACAACCCAATGGCCTATTCCCGCAGCGATGCGGTGGGCCTGTGGCAGTTCGTTCCCGCCACCGGGCGCTACTTCAACCTGCGCCAGACCCGCGCCTACGACGGCCGCCGCGACATCACCGCCTCCACCACCGCCGCCCTGGACTACCTGACACGTCTGCATGACATGTTCAACGGTGACTGGCTGCTGGCGCTTGCGGCCTATAATGCGGGCGAAGGCACGGTCAGCCGAGCCATCGAGCGTAACGAGAAGCTCGGCTTGCCGACGGACTACTGGAACCTGCCACTGCCCCAGGAAACCAAGGACTACGTGCCCAAGTTCCTGGCGCTGTCCCAGGTGGTGCTGGCCCCCGAGGCGTACGGTGTCAACCTGAACCCGATTGCCAACACGCCCTACTTTGAAGTGGTAGAAATCAAAACCAGCATGGACCTGTCACGGGTCGCCGCGCTGGCCGAGATCGACGAAGACGAACTGTTCCAGCTCAACCCGGCCTTGAAGCAGCGCACCACCCTGGACGGCCCGCAGCATTTGCTGGTGCCGACTTCCAAGGCGCAGTTGCTGGCCAGCAGCCTTTCGGCGATGAAGCCCGAAGAATTGCTGAGCATGCGTCCGAAAAAGCCGGTGTTCGACGACGTTGAGCACAAGGCCATTGCCGGTCGCACCCGCAACTACAAGGTGCGCAGTGGCGACAACCTGACGTTGATTGCCAAGGCCAACAAAGTCGATGTGCATGACCTGCAGCGCTGGAACAAGCTCAATGGCCAGGCGCTCAAGGTTGGCCAGACCCTGGTGATGCAGGACACCCGCAAGCTGGTGGCCAAGGCAGACAGCAAGAAGCCGGTGCAATACAAGGTCAAGAAAGGCGACTCGCTGTACATCGTTGCAAAGCGCTTCAACGTCGAGATGCAACATCTCAAGCGCTGGAACCCGCGCACTGGCCAGGCGTTGAAGCCGGGCCAGATGTTGGTGGTTTCCGGACCGAGGTAAGCAGCAAACACAAGGGGGAACTGGCAACAGTTCCCCCTTTGTTCTTCACCCCGCCAACCCACACCCAAGCCTGTAGTCTCCCTCCTGCGGCGCCAGCCTTTTTCCAATCGGAACAAGCTGTTACTGTACGGCTCATAAAGCCCAAGCCGCCTGGATCGGATCTCTGACTTGAAGCGTCCCCTCCTTCTACTAATAAGTCTGGCCTTGAGCTTTTCCGCGAACGCGACCATCACCGAGAGCCACGGTTATGCGCAGTTCGGCACGCTCAAGTACCCGGCCAAATTCACCCACTTCGACTGGGTAAACCCCGCAGCGCCCAAGGGCGGCACTTTGCGGGTCATGGCCTTTGGCACGTTCGACACCCTCAACCCTTACACCCTCAAGGGTTCCAGCCCGGTCTCTACCGCCAACTTCCTGCAATACGGGGTCAACGAGCTGAATGAGCCGTTGATGGTCGGTACGGGCCAGTACGCCCCTTCCGGCGATGAACCGACTTCCAGCTACGGCCTGATTGCCCAATCGGTGGAGTACAGCGAGGACCGCAGCTGGGTGGTGTTCAACCTGCGCCCCGAAGCGCGCTTCCACGATGGCAAGCCGATCACGGCCTACGACGTGGCGTTTTCCTATCGCACGCTGCTGACCGAAGGCCACCCGCAATACCGCACCAACCTGCAGGAAGTGGCCCGGGTCGACATTCTTAACCGGCACCGCATTCGCTTCGTGTTCAAGCGCGCCGGCAACCCGTTACTGATCCTGCGTCTGGGCGAGCTGCCAGTATTGCCCCAGCACTACTGGAAAAACCGTGACTTCAAGGCCACCACCTTCGAGCCCCCACTGGGCAGCGGACCTTACCGCATCACAAAGGTCTCGCCGGGACGGCAACTGGTGTTCGAACGGGTCAAGGATTACTGGGGCAAGGACCTGCCGGTCAACCGTGGTTTCTATAACTACGACAAGGTCGAGGTGGAGTTCTACCGCGACAGCGACGTGGCCTTCGAAGCCTTCAAGGCCGGCGAGTTCGATATCTATATCGAGCACCAGGCGAAGAACTGGGCCAACGGCTACAACTTCCCGGCGGTCAACCGGGGTGATGTGATCAAGGCGCAGATCGCCCACCAGATCCCGACCCAGAGCCAGGGCCTGTTCATGAACAGCCGGCGCCCGGCCTTCAGCCAGGCCAAGGTGCGTGAAGCCCTGGGCTTGATGTTCGATTTCGAGTGGACCAACCGCACCCTGTTCAGCGGCGCCTATAAACGCACCCTCAGCTATTACCCCAACAGCGAATTCTCTGCCACCGGCGTGCCCACCGGCCATGAGTGGCTGATGCTCTCACCCTATCGCGACCAACTGCCCGCCAACCTGTTTACCCAGGCCTTCAGCCTGCCCCAGACCGACGGGCGCGGCATCCCCCGAGACACCATGCGCCGCGCCCTCGCCTTGCTTGCCGAAGCGGGCTGGAAGCTGTCAGGGCAACGGTTGCTTAACAGTGACGGGCAGCCCCTGCGCCTGGAAATCCTGCTGGTGAATCCGAACCTGGAGCGCATCCTGCAACCCTATGTCGAAAACCTGACAAGCATCGGCGTCGATGCCCGCTTGCGCACGGTAGACCGCGCACAGTACAAACAACGCCTCGATCAGTTCGACTTCGACATGATTCTGATGACCCTCAACCAGACCCTCAGCCCCGGCCTTGAGCAGTGGCAGTACTTCCACTCCAGCCAGGTGGGGATCAAGGGCAGCAAGAATTACGCAGGCATCGCCAACCCAGTGGTCGACCATCTGCTGGAACAACTGCTGGCGGCGCAAACCCGCGAAGAACAATTGGCAGCCGGGCGAGCGCTCGACCGCGTCCTGCTGTGGCAGCACTACAGTATTCCCAACTGGTACCTCAACTATCATCGCCTGGCGTACCGCAACCGGTTCGCCTTCGTCACCACGCCGCCCTACAGCCTGGGCCTGAGCGCATGGTGGCTGAAAGCTTCGGAGAAAGCCCAATGATGCCTTTGCGTACTGCGATCCTTGGCAGCCTGTTGTTGTGCGGCGCGGCCAATGCGGCCCCACAACATGCCCTGACCCTCTATAACGAACCACCCAAGTACCCCGCCGACTTCAAGCATGTCGACTATGTAAATCCCGACGCACCCAAGGGCGGTACCTTTCGCGAATCCAGCATGGGCGGCTTCGACAGCCTCAACCCGTTCATCAGCAAGGGCGTGCCGGCAGACAATATCGGGCTGATCTACGACACCCTTGCCCAGCAAAGCCTGGACGAACCCATCACCGAATACGGCCTGGTGGCCGGCAAGATCGAAAAGGCCCCGGACAACAGCTGGGTACGCTTCTACATTCGCCCCGAAGCGCGCTTTCACGACGGCCACCCGATCCGTGCCGAAGACGTGGTGTTCAGCTTCCAGACGCTGATGAAGGACGGCTCGCCGATCTACAAGACCTACTACGCCGACGTCGACGAAGTGGTCGCCGAGGACCCGCTGCGGGTGCTGTTCAAGTTCAAGCGCACCAACAACCGCGAACTGCCGCTGATCCTTGGGCAACTGACCGTGTTGCCCAAGCATTACTGGGAGGGCCGCGACTTCTCCAAGGGCAACCTGGAGATTCCGTTGGGCAGCGGCCCGTATAAGGTGGCGGAGGTCAAGGCCGGGCGTTCGGTCCGCTACGAGCGGGTCAAGGACTACTGGGCCAAAGACCTGCCGATCAACAAGGGCTTCTACAACTTCGATTACCGCGTCACCGACTACTACCGCGACAACACCGTGGCCCTCGAAGCCCTCAAGGCAGGGCAATTCGATTACTGGCTGGAAATCAGTGCGAAAAACTGGGCCAACGCCTACAACACCCCCGCCGTTGCCCAGGGCCGCCTGATCAAGGAAGAAATTCCCAACGGCAACCCTACCGGGATGCAGGGCTTCGTGTTCAACACCCGCAAGCCGATGTTCCAGGACGTGCGGGTGCGCAAGGCCATCAGCCTGTTGCTGGACTTTGAATGGAGCAACAAACAGCTGTTCAATGGCGCCTACACCCGTAGCCGCAGCTATTTCGAAAACTCCGAGATGGCCGCCACCGGCCTGCCCGGCCCGGATGAACTGGCGATTCTTGAACCGCTGCGGGACAAGATCCCGCCCCAGGTATTCACCGAAGCCTTCGAGCCGTCGAAGACCGACGCCAGCGGTATGATCCGCACCCAGCAGCGCGAGGCCTATCAGTTGCTGCAAGAGGCCGGTTGGAAGATCGTCGACGACAAGATGGTCGACAGCACCGGCAAACCGGTGACCATCGAGTTCCTGCTGGCCCAGACCGAGTTCGAACGCATCCTGTTGCCGTTCAAGCGCAACCTGGCAGACCTGGGGATCGACCTGGTGATCCGCCGGGTCGACATCTCGCAGTACATCAACCGCATCCGCTCCCGGGATTTCGACATGGTGGTGGGCAGTTTCCCGCAGTCCTCTTCGCCAGGTAACGAGCAGCGTGAGTACTGGAAGTCATCCAGCGCCGACAAGCCCGGCAGCCGCAACTACATCGGCCTGAAAGACCCGGCCATCGACCAACTGGTGGAAGAACTCATCGACTCCGACTCGCGCAAGAGCCTGGTGGCCCACGCCAAGGCACTCGACCGCGTGCTGCAGTTCGGCTACTACGTGATCCCCAACTGGCACATCAAGACCTTCCGCGTGGCGTATTGGGACCACCTCGGCCATCCGAAGGTCTCACCACGGTATGACGTCGGCACCGCCACCTGGTGGAGCAAACCCGACGCGAAACCTGCGATAACCGTGGACACCAACCAGAGCGCCGATCCGGCGAGCGGGGGCGACTGAGATGCTGGCCTATATTGTTCGTCGACTGCTGCTGATCATCCCGACGCTGTTCGGCATTTTGCTGATCAACTTTGTGATCATCCAGGCTGCGCCCGGTGGCCCGGTGGAGCAGATGATCGCCAAGCTCGAAGGCTTTGAAGGCGCCACCAGCCGGATTGCCGGTGGCGGTGCCGAAGTCTCGGTGGCCGGCTCCAGCTATCGCGGCGCCCAGGGCCTGGACCCGGCGCTGGTGAAGGAAATCGAGAAGATGTACGGCTTCGACAAGTCGGCGCCGGAACGCTTGTGGATCATGGTCAAGAACTACGCCCGGCTGGATTTTGGCGACAGCTTCTTCCGCGACGCCAAGGTCATCGACCTGATCAAGGAAAAGATGCCGGTGTCCATCTCACTCGGGTTGTGGAGCACCCTGATCATGTACCTGGTGTCGATACCCCTGGGGATCGCCAAGGCTACGCGGCACGGCAGCCACTTTGACGTGTGGACCAGCTCGGCGATCATCGTCGGCTATGCGATCCCGGCGTTCCTGTTTGCGATCCTGCTGATCGTGGTGTTCGCCGGCGGCAGTTACTTCGACTGGTTTCCGTTACGCGGGCTCACGTCCAACAACTTTGATGAATTGAGCTGGGGCGGCAAGATCCTCGATTACTTCTGGCACCTCGCCCTGCCCGTGACGGCTTTGGTGATCGGCAACTTCGCGACCATGACCCTGCTCACCAAAAACAGCTTTCTGGACGAGATCAACAAACAGTACGTGGTCACCGCCAAGGCCAAGGGCCTGACCAATCACCGCGTGCTCTACGGCCACGTGTTTCGCAACGCGATGCTGCTGGTGATCGCTGGCTTCCCGTCGGCCTTTATCGGCATCTTCTTTACCGGCTCGTTGCTGGTGGAGGTGATCTTCTCCCTCGACGGCCTGGGCCTGATGAGCTTTGAGGCAGCGATCAACCGCGACTATCCGGTGGTGTTTGGCACGCTGTTTATCTTCACCCTGCTGGGGCTGGTGGTGAAACTGATCGGTGACCTCACCTACACCCTGGTCGATCCGCGTATCGACTTCGCCAGCCGGGAGCATTGAGATGAATCTATCCCCCCTCAATCTTCGTCGGTTCGAGCGTTTCAAGGCCAACAAGCGTGGCTGGTGGTCGCTATGGCTGTTCCTGATCCTGTTCGGCCTGAGCCTGGGTGCCGAGCTGATCGCCAACGACAAGCCGCTGGCGGTGCATTACGACGGCGACTGGTATTTCCCGGCGCTCAAGCGCTATCCCGAGACCACCTTCGGCGGCGAATTCCCGCTGGAAGCCAACTACAAGAGCCCGTATATCCAGGAGCTGCTCAAAGCCAAGGATGCCTGGACGTTGTGGGCGCCGATCCCGTTCAGCTACCAGAGCATCAACTACGACCTGAAAGTCCCGGCGCCCGCGCCGCCGTCACGGGACAACCTGCTGGGCACCGATGACCAGGGCCGCGATGTACTGGCACGGGTGATCTACGGGTTCAGGATTTCCGTGCTGTTTGCCCTGACGTTGACCGTACTCAGTTCGATCATCGGCGTGATCGCCGGGGCCTTGCAGGGTTTCTACGGTGGCTGGGTCGACCTGGCCGGGCAGCGCTTCCTGGAGATCTGGTCGGGCTTGCCGGTGCTGTATTTGCTGATCATCCTCGCCAGTTTCGTGCAGCCCAATTTCTGGTGGCTGCTGGGGATCATGCTGCTGTTTTCCTGGATGAGCCTGGTGGACGTGGTGCGCGCCGAATTCCTGCGCGGGCGTAATCTGGAATACGTGCGGGCGGCGCGGGCGCTGGGGATGCAGAACGGCGCGATCATGTTCCGCCATATCCTGCCCAACGCCATGGTCTCCACCATGACCTTCATGCCGTTCATCCTGACCGGCGCCATCGGCACCCTCACCGCCCTGGACTTCCTGGGCTTTGGCCTGCCGGCCGGCTCGCCGTCCCTGGGTGAGCTGGTGGCCCAGGGCAAATCCAACCTGCAGGCGCCGTGGCTGGGCATGAGTGCGTTTGCCGTGCTGGCGATCATGTTGAGTTTGCTGGTGTTTATCGGCGAGTCCGCTCGCGATGCCTTCGACCCGAGGAAATGAGATGAATCAGGACAATCTGATCGAAGTCCGCGACCTCTCCGTCGAGTTCGTCGTAGGCAACACCCACCAGCGTGTGGTGAACAACGTCAGCTTCGATATCAAGCGCGGCGAAACCCTGGCGCTGGTGGGCGAAAGCGGCTCGGGCAAGTCGGTCACGGCGCACTCGATCCTGCGCCTGCTGCCCTACCCGCTGGCACGACACCCGTCGGGGACGATCCAGTACGCCAACCACGATTTGCTGACCCTGAAAGAAAAGACCATCCGGCATATCCGCGGCAACCGGATTGCGATGATCTTCCAGGAGCCGATGACCTCGCTGAACCCGCTGCACTCCATCGAGAAGCAGATCAACGAAGTGCTCGGCCTGCATAAGGGCTTGACCGGCAAGGTCGCCACCAAACGCACCCTGGAGCTGCTGGAACTCGTAGGCATCCCCGAGCCCCACAAGCGTCTCAAGGCCCTGCCCCACGAGCTGTCCGGCGGCCAGCGCCAGCGGGTGATGATCGCCATGGCCCTGGCCAATGAGCCGGAGCTGCTGATTGCCGACGAACCGACCACGGCGCTCGACGTCACCGTACAGTTGAAGATCCTGGAGCTGCTCAAAGAGTTGCAGGCGCGCCTGGGCATGGCCTTGCTGTTGATCAGTCATGACCTGAACCTGGTCAGGCGCATTGCCCACCGGGTATGTGTGATGCAAAAAGGCTGCATCGTCGAACAGGCCGAATGCGAAACCCTGTTCCAGTCGCCGCAGCATCCGTACACCCAGGAGCTGCTGGCAGCCGAGCCCAGCGGCGGCCCTGCCACCAATGAAATTGGCCCTCCGCTGCTCGAAGTCGACGACCTGAAGGTCTGGTTCCCGATCAAAAAAGGCTTCCTGCGCAATACCGTCGATTACGTCAAGGCAGTGGACGGCATCAACTTCAGCCTGCCCCAGGGCCAGACCCTTGGCATCGTCGGTGAAAGTGGTTCGGGCAAGTCCACTTTAGGCCTGGCGATTTTGCGGCTGATTGCGAGCAAGGGTGGCATTCGCTTCGAAGGTCATCAGATGGACAAACTCAGCCAGCAGCAGGTGCGCCCGCTGCGCCGGGAAATGCAGGTGGTGTTCCAGGACCCGTTTGGCAGCCTGAGCCCGCGCATGTGCGTGAGCGAAATCGTCGGCGAAGGCCTGCGCATCCACAAGATGGGGACTGCCGCCGAGCAGGAAGCGGCGATTATCGCCGCGCTCAAGGAAGTAGGCCTGGACCCGGAAACCCGCAATCGCTACCCCCACGAGTTTTCCGGCGGCCAACGCCAGCGCATCGCTATTGCCCGCGCGTTGGTGCTCAAGCCACGTCTGATTTTGCTGGATGAACCGACCTCGGCCCTCGACCGGACCGTGCAACGCCAGGTGGTGGAACTGCTGCGCAACCTGCAGGCCAAGTACAACCTGACCTACCTGTTCATCAGCCACGACCTCGCCGTGGTCAAGGCCTTGAGTCACCAGTTGATGGTGGTCAAGCACGGGCAGGCGGTGGAGCAAGGGGATGCACCTGCGATCTTCGCCAACCCCCAGCATGCCTACACCCGGCAACTGCTCGAGGCAGCGTTCCTGGTGCCCGGCCCCTAGCAGTAGAACCACCGTAGCAGCTGTCGAGCCCCAGCGAGGCTGCGTCAGGCGCGCCTCGGTGCAATGCCAGGCTCGATAACAGCGGTGCGACTAACGCAGCCTCGCTGGGGCTCGACAGCTGCTACGCCATTGGGTGTCAGAAATCGGTAGAGGCCGACAACTCACGCCAGGCGGCGGTCTCTTCCTTGACGTAGGCCAGCTTGGCCTCGATCGCCTGCAACGTGTCGGTGCCCAAGGCCAGGCGCATCGGTGGATGCGGCGCTTCCACCAATTTGATCATGGCCACAGCCAGCAGCTCCGGATTACCCGGTTGCTGCTGGTTGTAGACCTTGGCCAGCTTGCGCACCTCGCCGGAGGTGGCGGCATAATCGTCGATGATCAAGGGCGACTCCACCAGGGAGTTGCCGTCCAGGAAATCGGTACGGAAATAACCCGGCTCCACCACCGTCACCTTGACGCCCAAGGAGGCGAGTTCTGCGTGCAGCGCCTCGCTCAAACCTTCAACGGCAAACTTGGTCGAGCAATACGTGCCGAATCCCGCCCCCGAACGGAAGCCGCCTACCGACGAAATATTGATCACATGCCCACTGCGCGCCTGGCGCATGAACGGCAATACACCCCGTGTGACATTGAGCAGGCCGAAGACATTGGTTTCGTACAAGCGGCGAACCTCATCGGCAGACGCCTCCTCCACCGCACCCAGTAAGCCAAAACCGGCATTGTTGACCAACACATCGATGCGCCCGAAGTGCTCGACGGCGGCGCGGGCAACGTCGGCTGCCTGGGTTTCGTCGGTCACATCCAACTGCACGGCCAGCAGGCCAGGTTGGGCGCCGAAACGCTCGATGACTGTCTGGGCATTACGGGCCGTTGCCACCACTGCATCGCCGTGGGCCAGTGCCGCTGCGACGATTTTCGCGCCGATGCCTCGGGAAGCCCCGGTTACCAACCAAACACGCTTGAAGGAATGTGCCGTTGTCATGATCCGTACCTGATGGAGTGAAAGTGAAGTAAAGGTACGCCGTGGCATTAGCCGGAAAAATCGTCTCGTGCTACAAGCACTATGAAACTCTCTTTCATAATGGTCCGTGAATGAACCTTGATCCCTTCAATGGCTTGACCGAGTTCCTCGCAGTGGCTGAGCTTAAAAACTTCACTCAAGCCGCCGCGCGCCTGGGGGTTACGCCGACGGCGGTCAGCCATGCGGTAAAAACTCTGGAGAAGCGCACGGGTGTAGTGCTGTTCCAACGCACCACGCGCCGGGTGGCGCTGACTGAGGCTGGAATGACGCTTTACAGCCGCCTGCGCCCCGCCGCCGGAGAAATCGACGACGCGCTGGCGGCCCTCAGTGGCTACCGCGACCGCCCCATGGGCACCTTGCGCCTGACGGTGCCGAGGTTGTCGGGCAAGCTGCTGATCGAGCCGTTGATTCCACGCTTTCGTGAGGCGTTTCCGGATGTGGTACTCGATATTTCCCTGGACGATGCCGCCGTGGATCTGGTAACTCAGGGCTTCGACGCCGGTATTCGCCTGGGGGAATCCATCGACAAGGATATGGTCGCCGTACGCTTGACACCGGACTTGAAGTGGTCAGTGGTGGGCTCTCCCGACTACTTCGCCAAGGCCGGCAAGCCGACAACGCCGGAAGAGCTCACCGCCCATGAAACTATCGGCTATCGCTTCCTGACGTCGGGCATGGCCCACCGCTGGGAATTCGAGCGGGCGGGCCGGGAATTCACGGTCGGCGTTCAAGGCGGGCTGATCGTCAATGACCGCAACCTGATGATCGCCGCCGCGCGCGCCGGCCAGGGCCTGGCGTACGTGAGTGATTTCGAGGTCATGGAGGACCTGGCTTCAGGCGCACTGGAACCCGTGCTGCAATCTTTCGTACCGCCAAGCAGCGGGCTGTACCTGTATTTCCCCGCCCGAACCCAGAGCCAACCGAAACTGCGGGCCTTTATCGACCTGGCCACCGCGTGGATTGCCGAGAAGCGTGGGCTCTGACAGCGCCGCAAAAGCAAACCAATATCATTTGCGCAGCGCCCGGCCCTTTGGTTTAATCGCGACCAATTCTTATTTACGCCAAGGCTTCTACGCCACATGGATACTGTGTCGACCTCGCCCACCTCATTCAGCGACCTCTACGGCAATCACCATTCCTGGCTGCTGGGGCTGCTGCGCAGGCGCCTGAGCAATCGCTGGGATGCGGCGGACCTGGCCCACGACACGTTTATCCGGGTGCTCAAGCGTCCGCCTGCCGACACCGATGAGACGCGGGAGCGCTCCTACTTGGCCACCATCGCCCGGGGGCTGTGCATCGATCACTGGCGCCGGCGCCAACTGGAACAGGCGTGGCTGCAAAGCCTCGCGGATCGGCCGCAAGCCCTGCAACCTTCGCCGGAGCAACGGGCGATCATCGTCGAAACCCTCTACGAAGTGGACGCCATGCTCGCCCGACTGCCCCACAAGGTGCGCGAAGCGTTTTTACTGGCACAGTTGCACGGCATGCCCTACAAGCAGATCGGTGAGCAACTCGGGGTGGGCGAACGGATGGTGAAAAAATACCTGGCCCAGGCGCTGCTGCATTGCGCGGTGCTCGAAGCGGAACTGGACGGGATGCTCGTGGAGTGACCAGCCCCGGAAAACTCAGCCATGTCAGCCTGGAACAGGCGGCCCAGTGGTATGTACGCCTGCAGGATCAGCCCGAGGCTGCCCAGCACTGGCAGGCATGGCTGCGACAAAGTCCGGAACACCAGGCCGCCTGGGGTTATGTAGAGCGGGTCAGCCAACGCTTTGCCCCGTTGGCCGAGCAATCCCACAGCGCCAGCCGTGCGTTGCGCAGCTCTCGGCGCCAGACGCTCAAGACCCTGCTGGTGTTGTGTGCCGGCTCAACGCTGGCCTGGGGCACCTGGCGCAACACCGCCCTGCCCCGGCTGGTGGGCGGCTGGAATGCCGACTACGCCACCGCTGGAGGTGAAACCCGCGAAGCGCTGCTGGACGATGGCAGTCGCCTGTGGCTGAACGCGTTGAGCGCCCTGGATGTACGTTTTGACCGGGTCCAGCGCTTGCTGCACCTGCGTTTCGGCGAAGTGCTGATTGAGACCGCCAAGGACCCGACCCGCCCGTTCCTGGTGGAGACTCAACAGGGTCGCCTGCGGGCACTCGGCACCCGCTTCAGCGTGGTGCAGGACGGCGATAGCACCTTGCTCAATGTGTTTGAAGGCCGGGTTGAAGTGCGCACTGCCGCGAGCCATCAGGTACAGATCATCGAGGCCGGGAAACAAGTGGCCTTCACCCGCGACGGGCTCAACCTTAATTCACCCGCATCCGCCACCCGTGAGGCCTGGAGCCGTGGCGTGTTGCTGGCCGACAACCTGCCGCTTGGCGAACTGATCGCCGAACTCAACCGTTTTCGCTCCGGCCACCTGGGTTGTGATCCAGCCGTGGCGCAACTGCCGGTGATGGGCTCGTTCCCCCTCAAAGACAGCGACCACGCACTGCGCCTGCTACAGGCCGCGCTGCCGATTCAGGTCGACACACTCATGCCGTGGTGGGTCACGGTCAGGCCCAAACACCCAAGCGCATAAAAACTTTCAGCCGTCAGTTCCCTTTTCCAAAACTCGTTCGGTTAACCCAGCAGATGCTTTCAATTCGCCGATCGATTTGATCCAAAGGGAATGTTCATGTCGCAACCCGCTCGCTTCACTTTGCGCCCGCTGGCGCTGGCCGTTACTGCTACCTTGTTGTGCCTGGGCGCGCTCGACGCGCAAGCCGCCGAGTCGCCGTCGACTCAGGAAACCGCCCGCCACTACACCATCGCCGCGGGTTCTCTGGTCAACGTGCTGAACAGCTTCGCCGAGCAATCAGGGATCTTTTTCGCCGGCCACAACAGCCTGGCCAGCGGCAAAACCAGCCCGGGCCTCAACGGCAGCTACACCCCGGCCAGCGGTTTGCAACGGCTGTTGCAAGGCAGCGGCCTGCAGGCCGTGCCCCAGGGCAACAACGGCTACGTGCTGGAGTTGATTCCAGCCAACACCGGCGCCCTGGAGCTGGGCGCCACCACCATCTCCGGCGAAGGCCTGGGCGCCACTACCGAAGACACTCACTCCTACACCACCGGCGCCATGGCCTCGGCCACCGGCCTGGCGCTGTCGATGCGTGAGACACCGCAATCGGTGACGGTCATCACCCGCCAGCAAATGGATGACCAGGGTTCCACCAGCATCGCCGACACCCTGCGTCGTGCGCCCGGCGTGAGCGTGCAGAACTACGACAGCGAGCGCTGGGAGTTTTCCAGCCGCGGCCTGCCGATCACCAACTTCCAGTACGACGGGGTCAACTCCACCTACGACGGCGTGTATGACTACGGCACCACCAGCACCGACATGGCAGTGTATGACCGCCTGGAAATCATCAAGGGTTCGGCGGGCCTGATGTCCGGATCCGGCGATCCCTCGGCCACGGTCAACCTGATTCGCAAAAAGCCCACCCGGGATTTCAAGGCCTCGGTCACCCAGACGTTCGGCTCGTGGGACAACTACCGCACCGAAGGCGATATTTCCGGGCCACTGACCGACTCCGGCAATGTGCGCGGGCGTTTTGTCGGTGTGTATCAGGACCGCCAGTCGTACCTGGACCACTACCAAAACACCAAGGACATCGCCTACGGCATTCTCGAGGCCGACTTGACGCCCAACACCCTGCTGACCTTCGGCATCGACCAGCAGGACACCCGTTCCCGCGGCGCCAGCTGGACCGGTTTCCCGATGTACTTCAGCAACGGTTCGCGCACCGATTTCTCGCGCTCGTTTAACCCGGCTGCCGACTGGAGCCGCCGCGACTTCCAGAACCAGACCCTGTTTGCCTCGGTGGAACAAAAGCTGGCGAACGACTGGTCGCTGAAAGTCAGCCTCGACCGCAAGCGCAGCCAGCACGACACCCTGCTCGCCTCCGCCAGCGGCGGCAACCCGGACCCGGTCACGGGCGACGGGATGTACATGTTCATGGGCAAGTACAAGGGTGACCAGGTGCAAAACACCCTGGACATCAACCTCAATGGCCCCTTCAGCCTGTTCGGGCGCGAGCATGAATTGATCATGGGCTTCATGGCCACCCGCTCCAAACAGGACGTGCCGGTGTACGGCTCGATCTACCCACCCGTGGGTGGCAGCATTTACGACTGGCGCGGCGAATACCCGAAGCCTGACATTCCCCGCAGCGGCCAGAACGACATCGTGCAACGCCAGACCGGCGCGTACCTGGCCACGCGCTTGAAACCCACCGATGACTTGTCGGTGATCCTGGGTACCCGCGTCAGCAACTTCAGCGGCACCGACAACACCGACTTCTACGACCCGACCAAGGCCGACAACCGTCTCACCTACCGCCAGACGGGCGTCGTCACGCCCTATGCCGGCATCGTCTACGACCTGAATGACATCTGGTCGGTGTACACCAGCTACACCAAGATCTACAAGCCGCAGAACAGCAAGGACGCCGACCGCAAGTTGCTCGATCCGATTGAAGGTGACACCTACGAAGCCGGGCTCAAGGCAGCGTTTTTCGACGGCCGCCTGAACGCCAGTTTTGCCGCATTCCGCATCGAACAGGACAACGTCGCACAGTACGTTTCCGGGTTTGAGACCGACTCGGTGTATCGCCCGATTGCCGGCGCCACCACCAAGGGCTTTGAAGTCGAACTGGCCGGTGAAGTGCTGGACGGCTGGAACGTCTCGGCGGGCTACACCTACCAGCACAGCCGTGACGCCAACGGCGATTACGTCTATGGCTCCGTGCTGCAAACCACCACGCCGCAGCAAGTGGTGCGGCTGTTCAACACCTATCGGCTGCCCGGCGCTCTGGAAAACCTGACCGTGGGTGGCGGCGTGAATTGGCAGAGCGAGTTCTTCGGCAATGTGTTCCAGCCCGATCCCAATGACTCGGTGAATTTCGGCCACAACTCACGCATCACTCAGGACAGCTACTTCCTGGTGGACGTGATGGCGCGCTACCGCTTCAACGAGCACCTGAGCACCACGTTGAACGTGAAGAACCTGTTCGACAAAAAGTACTACACCGGCCTGGGCAACTTCGGCACCGGTTTCTACGGCGAGCCGCGCAGCCTGCAATTGGCGACCCGCTGGGATTTTTGAGCCCAAACGCCAGACTGCCGTAGCGCCTGCACCGGCAGTCGACTCGGGCTACACCCCATCAGGAAGGTACGTCTTTTGTTCTTGCCCGGCCCATCCGACGATGCAGGCTCCGGTCGCCCATAGCACATGGGCGACCTTGCACAGAGCCTGAACGCCATGGATGATTTACCCTTTCTGTCCCACCTGTTGAAGAACATCTCGCCCTCCGCCCTGGAACTGATCAAGCGCCAGGCATTGCGCCTCAAGGATGACCAAGCGTTGATCGCCGAGCTGATCGCCGGGTTGATCAGCCTGGTTGCCCAGGGCACCGCACCGGCCACCGAACCCATTCTGGTCAGCGTGCCCGAACACACCATGCTCGGTCAGTGGGCGCGTCTCTTCTGCGATGCCATCGGCCGCCCAGCCTTTCGTGAGTGGGCCTCACGCCATGACCTGGAACTGGCAAGCCTGGTGTTTCGGGGCGGCGATTTGCAGGCCAATATCCTGGAAGGCACGGTCAAAACACCGTACACCTTCACCCTGAACAAAGACTCGGACTGGTGGCGTGTCGCGAATCCGATCCTGGAGGTGGTGCAGATTATCGACACGGTCAACGCCGGCTTGCCGTTCATGGACAACCCCGTCGAGCCTCATTCGCGAAAATTGCCGCTGAACCTGGTATTGCCGTTCTACGGCTACCCGGTACCGACCAATCATTTGCAGGCCCAGGTGATTCTCGAAGAGATCCACACCCTTGACACGCTGCCCGGTGTCGATGAAAGCGGGCGCCTCAAATCAACCCTGCGCAAGCGCCTGACCGAGGAGCAGCGGGATTACCAGCAACTGGCCGACGCGCTGCAGACGCTCCTGGGGCAAAGCACAAACGGCAGCCCGCCTTTCGATTGGCTCCAGCTCTACCTGCAACGATGCAGCCTGGACTCGGACTCGATGCTGTCGAGCACGTTAAAATACGCGGCACAGCTGCTTGACGCCGTGACGCAAGGGGAAGAATTCGCGAGCCTCAACCTGTCGAGTGAAGGCGCAGTAACCACCTACCGCTACTCCGTCGACCAAAAAGCAGTGATTGCCGTGATCGACGACCGAGAGGTGAACAGCTCGCCCCTGGATCGCTCCAATAACTCGCCGCTGAACCAGCAATGGGACGAACTCGAGCGCCTGGCCAATCTCGCCCATACCGACGTATTGCCGGACGCCAGCCTCACCCTGGCCGCGCTGATGACGGTATATCGGCTGCCCCGGCCCGCCAGCGCAGAGGAAGCCCTGGCTCTGATCGAACAGCTACGCGCCACCACGGCTGCCACGTTTCCCTACGTCAGCTCGGCGGCGCACTCATTGATGGCCGTCAGCAAACACACGCGGCATATCGCGGTGCTCAACGACCGCTACACCATGCGGGCAGCACTCAAGTCGATCACCCTCGATACACAGCTCAACAGCACCCTGGACATGACCTTCAACCTGGCCCTGGGCTCACCCTTTTTCGGGTTGATCGACAAAGGCGCGCAATTGCTCGCCGGCCTGCGCCAGGAAGCGGCCTTTCAACGCGTGAGCGCCAGCCGCCAGTTCGACCTTGCCCGGGTATACGTACTGAACGCGGACGGCGACCTCAGTGGCTACGCGCTGGACGATACCCCCAAGGTACTCACCCGTACCGACACGCCGCTCTCAAGCCTGACCTCGATGGCCGAGCCCTTACTGGAGCTGGCCCGCCAATCCGGCGGGCGCATCAGCAGCGATGGCCAGGTCAGCTTGCGACAGTTACTTAACCTGTACCAGATGGCGCTCCCCACCACCCGTGAAGAGGCGCACATCACCGCACGCCTGCTGGGCATCGCGATACTCAAGCCGCCCCGTCACGGCAACTACTGGCGGGCGTTGCAGGTGATGCCACTGCTGGCAGCGCAACGCAAACAGGTGCTGCAGACCGTCGCCGCCTTCCTGCCCAACCCGGACGTAAAACTGTTCGACTACCTGAGCGAAGTGGTCGTAGGCGAAAAAAACCGCGACCAAGTGCGCGCCGAGGCTGATCTGCTGCTGCACCAACTATTGGCGTCGCCCCGGGCCCAGGCACTGGCCGCGCGGCTGTCCGAAACCGTGGGCTGGTACGGAGAACATGCCAGCGCTGCGAACACCCGTGCCAGCCGCAACGCACTGTTGTTTGCCGCACTGATTCTCAGCCTGGACGCGAACGCCGGTACGCGGCGGGCCACTGTCGCTGGTTACGACCTGACTGATTCCCACAACTGGGGCCTGACCTTCGATGAAGTACTTGGCGTCGTAGAAGCCATGGTCCAGTTCAAGGTCTTGCGCACCAACGCCGTGCCCATGGCCACGCACCTGCTGCTGGCGGGCACCGCTCCGGAATTCCTGGTACGGGACATTCCTGATGAGGTGTCGTACATGAGTTCCCATACCTGGGTGCATTTCAAGCAATACGTAGACCTGATCGAAGCTGAAACACCAGGCGCGTCAAGGGCCATGCGCTTCACTGACTTCATGGCGATGATCTACTTCATCATTCCTTCCCGCAGGGTCCGCCGGGGCAGCCTGCCGATTACCGATTGGGCCGTGGCCAACGGGGTGCTGGTCAAAAGCATCGAGCCGCGCGATACCGCCGAAAAGAATCGCGCCATTGCCGCGTTGAACGAGCAGATCACCCTGCTGCAGGTCAGTTCCGAGTTGCTGAAGAACGGGCATATCAGCCTGTATGAGATGGCCTTGCAGGATCTTCAGCGGGTGTTTGCCGGCAACCCCTACCTGGAGCGATGGGTCATACAATGGCAGGCCAGGCCAGGTACGCACCCGCCGCCGGGCATCGCCGCCAACACCGCCGTTTCGCTGGTTCAGTTGCACATGGCAGGCCAGCTGACCAAGGGCACTACGCAATGGCGCTCGACCGTCAAGGACGTGGATTTCGCCAGCATGGCGCCACGGTTCGATGAGTTGGGGTCGATCCATTCCGCCTTTGCCACCGAGTTCGAGAAACGCTACACGGCGGTGCGCGCAGCGCTGATACAGTCGATCATGTATTGGATGTCACAACTGACCCTGCTGAGTCGTGAAGCTATGGAGTATGGCAAGCTGGAATTCCATCGCCTGCAAACCCCGCGCACCAGCGCGGGCGGGCAACCACCGGGCATCGGGCGATTCGGGGTGCTGGTGCTGTGTCAGTACGCCCGCGACAAACGCTTCTACGAGTTTTTCCCAAAGCAACTGAAGGTTGCCCCACTACCGGACCTGACCCTGCAAACGTTCGAGCAGGCCCTGCGCACCGGCAATACCCAAGGCAGCCCGCTGCCGATCGATTGGTCAGCGTACGCGCGCGGCACCCTTCCCAACGGGCAGCAACAAGCGACGGTCATCGCCCAACGTTTTGCCGAGCTGCCTGCCGTCTATGGGCCGGGCCCTGCGGTGCCCAACACCTTCACCTCGCCACGCAGCCTGGCCATTGCCACTATCGTGATTGACCAACATTTGCTGGCAGGCGCCGATGAGGCGCGAGCGGCGGCGAGGCAACCCCTTTCCCTGGCAGACGCCATCAACGGCGTAGATCCGCGGGTCGGTTTCCTGCGCAGAATGGAACCCGAAACCATGAAATGAAACGTTGCAGGCCGGTTTCTGTGTAATTATTCACTGCATTGTTTCCCGGTGAGACTTGTAGTGATGCGATCGCCCCTCGAACCGACTGCCCCTTCCTTCTGGCGCGACGAACGCCTGCCGTTCATTGAGGCGCGGACCATCGCCGACGGGCGAAAGGTCTGCTACACCCGCCACGCCCACGAGCACTTTTCCATCGGTGCGATCACGTCCGGGCAGAGCCTGTACATCCATGGGGCATCGACCCTCAAGATCAGCACCGGCACCGTGGTCTTGATGAACCCCGGGGATGTCCACGCCTGCAACCCCATTGATGATCTGCCCTGGTCCTATCACATGCTGTATATCGATACGGCCTGGCTGACCGACCTGCAGCACCAGCTGGGTTTCAGCAAGGACCAGGACTTTCGACCGTTCTCCGCCACGCACACCACGGATATCGCGTTGTACATCGGGCTGAACGAGCTGTATGAGGTGCTGGTGGACAACCACGCCGAACACCTGCACAAGCAGAGTGCGGTGGTGAGTTTTTTCACCGACGTGCAGCAGCGTCTCAATCCTTCGACAACCCCGGTGCGTGAGGTCAATCACAAACTGGAGCGCGCCGCCGACTATATTCGCGAGCATTGCACCGAGGCCCTGAAGCTCGAAGACATTTGCCAGGCGGCCGAGCTGTCGCCGTCCTACCTGATCCGTGCGTTCAAACAGTATTACGGCATGACGCCCCATGCATTCCTGGTCAACCGGCGCATCCAGTTTGCCCGCACCCAGTTACGCAGCGGCCAGTTGATCGCCGACGTCGCACTGGCAGCCGGCTTTTCTGACCAGGCGCATTTCCAGCGCACGTTCAAACAGCACCTGGCGGCGACGCCCGGGCAATATCGCGGCTGACTCAGGCCAGCAGCAGATACCCCACGCTGGCCACCAGCAACGCGGCCATGGAGCGATTGAACAGGCGCATGCCCTGGCGGTTGCTCAGGTAACGGCGCAGGAACGTCCCGGCGTACGCCCAGCACGCCACCGACAGGTAGCAAATCACCAGGTAGATCGCCGCAAACAGCCAGACTTGCCGGGCATCACCATCGGCGACAAACAGCCCCATGCCTGCCACACACGCCAGCCAGGCCTTGGGGTTGAGCCACTGCATGATCGCGCCGTAGAGCATCGAGGGCGCCGTGGCCGTGCCTTCAGCGTCCAGTCGCCCATCGTCCACCGCCAGCTTCCAGGCCATGTACAACAGGAACGCCACCCCGCCCCATTGAATCAGTTGGGTCAGCAGCGGCCAGCGCACCAATACTTCATGCAGCCCCAGGCCAATCAGCACCAGCAGCAAGGTGAACCCCAGCGCGGCCCCGGCCACGTGCTTCTGGCTGGCGGCAAACCCAAAGCGCGCCCCTGAACTGATGGCCACGACATTCACCGGTCCCGGCGTGATGGAGGTGGCCAGGGCGAAGGCGGCCATGGAAATGATCAAGCTCATTGCAGTTCCTTGTTGTTGTGCAGGTATGAGCTGAACCTTAAGGGGAAGACGGATCGCGGTATTGAAAAAAATGACCCTGGCGAGACTACTCCCCCGTCATCCGCTCCAGGCTGTTGCTCAAGTGCAACAGCATGGCGGCTCTGGCCGCGTCCGGGTCCTGCCGGCGAATGGCTTTCAGGATCGCCTCGTGCTCAAGGTTCGCCAGCCGACCCAGTTCCATCAGATCCGCGTCACCGCGCTCTTCGGCGTTGATTCGGGTGCGCGGGATTACCGAATTGCCCAGGTGATAAATCACGTCGGTGAAATAGGTATTGCCGGTGGCCTGGGCGATCAAGCGATGGAAGCGCACATCGGGTTCAACGGCGCTGTCGTTGTTGGCCAGTGAGTCCTGGTAGTCATCCAGCGCCTGGCGCATCTGCTGCAATTGTTCGTCGGTGCGGCGCAGGGCCGCCAGTGCGGCCGCTTGGGTCTCCAGGCCCATGCGCAGCTCAAGAATGCCGCGCACGCTGGCAGCGGTGTCATGGGTCAGGTGCAGGCCCTGACGTTCGTCGCGCGCCAGCACAAAGGTGCCGACACCGTGGCGGGTTTCTACAAGCCCTGCGGCCTGCAATTTGGAGAGCGCTTCGCGCACCACCGTGCGACTGACGCCGTACTCACCCACGATGGCCGATTCGGACGGCAATTTTTCACCCGGCGCCATTTGCCCCAGGAGAATCTGCTGGGTCAACGCGGTGACGATGTCGTGGGCAAGTCCCGGGGAGCGCTTGCGATGAGGTGCCGAGCTGGGGTTTTGCATCAGGAATTCCGTTCAGGGGCGCCTGGCAATACTAGCATTCTTAGATGAGCCAACTTGTATGACAACAAACAAATACCTGTAGGAGCGAGGTTGCTCGCGAAAAAGCCCGCCACACCGCAAAAAATCAATATTACCGCGTAATCATTGAGGCTTCTCGCGGGCAAACTCGCTCCTACAAAGGGTTGCCATCTCTGAAATCGCAGTTGTATGATGTCTATCAAGTTGTCAGACATCTCTGGTAACCCAAGCACTTCCCCGCACAACAATAATCAGTGGGAGTTTGACCTCGTGACCCCTTCCAGCCCTGCGACAGCTGCGCCTGCCACCGACCCGGTCCTGGCCCGCGCGATCAAGAAAGTGAAGAGCCACGTGCTCCCGCTCTTCGTGATCATGTTCATCGTCAACTACATCGACCGCGTCAACATCGGCTTTGTGCGTACCCATATGGAGCACGACCTGGGCATTGGTGCGGCCGCCTACGGCTTCGGCGCCGGGTTGTTTTTCATCGGCTACGCGCTGTTCGAAGTGCCGTCCAATATGCTTCTGCAAAAAGTCGGCGCGCGCATCTGGCTGACCCGCATCATGTTCACCTGGGGCATCACCGCTACGTTGATGGCCTTCATCCAGAACGAAACCCACTTCTACATCCTGCGCTTCCTGCTGGGCGTGGCCGAAGCCGGCTTCTTCCCTGGGGTGATTTACTATTTCACCCGCTGGTTGCCCGGTGTCGAACGCGGCAAGGCGATTGCGATTTTCCTCAGCGGCTCGGCCCTCGCCTCGCTGATCTCCGGCCCCTTGTCCGGCGTGCTGTTGCAAATCACCGGCCTTGGCCTGCACGGCTGGCAGTGGATGTACATCATCGAAGGCATGGCCTCGGTGCTGCTGTGCTTTTTCGTGTGGTTCTGGCTGGACTCCAAGCCCCACGACGCCAAGTGGCTCAGCCTTGAAGAAAAGGATGCGCTGGTGGGCGAGATCGACCGCGAGCAACGTGAGCGTGATGCCGCCACCACGGTCAAGCCGACCTTGGGCAAGCTGCTCAAGGACCGCCAGATCATGCTGTTCTGCGCCTTGTACTTCTGCATCCAGCTCACCATCTACGCCGCCACTTTCTGGCTGCCGAGCATCATCAAAAAGATGGGCGACCTCAGCGACATTCAGGTGGGGTTCTACAACTCGATCCCGTGGTTGATTTCCATCATCGCGATGTACGCCTTCGCTGCCTTGGCGGGCAAGTTCAAGTTCCAGCAAGCCTGGGTCGCGGCGGCACTGCTGATCGCTGCCGTCGGGATGTTCCTGTCCACCACCGGCGGGCCGATCTTTGCCTTTATCGCGATCTGCTTTGCGGCGATCGGCTTCAAGTCTGCGTCCTCGCTGTTCTGGCCGATTCCCCAGGGTTACCTGGATGCGCGGATCGCGGCGGCAGTGATTGCACTGATCAACTCCATCGGCAACCTCGGCGGGTTTGTCGCACCCACCACCTTTGGATTTCTGGAGCAGACCACCGGCTCGATCCAGGGCGGCTTGTATGGCCTGGCGGGCACTTCGATCCTTGCGGCGATCCTGGTGTTTTTCGCCAGGACACTGCCCGGTCCGACCACCCGCAGCGTGCTGCAACCCGCCCCCGTCTTGAGCAAATAAGGACTCCACGATGAACACAGAACATCAGCACCACGCCAACGGCGCCCCCGTCGTTACCGGACTGCAAGTCATCCCGGTGGCCGGCCACGACAGCATGCTGCTCAACCTCAGCGGCGCCCACGGGCCGTTTTTCACGCGCAATATCGTGATCCTTACCGACAGCGCCGGTCGTACCGGTGTGGGTGAAGTACCGGGTGGCGAACGCATTCGCGAAACCCTGGAAGACGCCCGCAGCCTGGTGATCGGCAAGCCCATCGGCCAGTACCAGAGCATCCTCAATGCCATGCGCCAGACCTTCACCGCGCGGGATTCGGCGGGCCGGGGTTTGCAGACGTTCGACCTGCGCGTCACCATCCATGCCGTCACGGCGATGGAAGCCGCGCTCCTGGATTTGCTCGGCCAATTCCTTGAAGTCCCGGTGGCGGCCCTTCTCGGAGAAGGCCAGCAACGTGACGCGGTGAAGATGCTCGGCTACCTGTTCTACATCGGTGATCGCCAGCAAACCGACCTGGCCTATCGCAGTGAAGACCATGCCGAAGACTGGTTCCGCCTGCGTCACGAACAAGCCATGACCCCCGAAGCCATCGTGCGTCTGGCAGAGGCGGCCAAGGCGCAATACGGTTTCAATGACTTCAAACTCAAGGGCGGCGTACTGCGCGGCACCGAAGAAATCGAAGCGGTCACGGCGCTGGCCGAACGCTTCCCCGATGCGCGCATCACCCTGGACCCCAACGGCGCCTGGTCGCTCAAAGAAGCCATCGCCCTGTGCCGCGACCAGCATCACGTACTCGCCTACGCCGAAGACCCTTGCGGTGCGGAAAACGGTTACTCCGGGCGTGAAGTCATGGCCGAATTCCGCCGTGCCACCGGGCTGCCGACCGCCACCAATATGATCGCCACCGACTGGCGGGAAATGGGTCACGCGATCCAGTTGCAGTCCGTGGACATCCCACTGGCCGATCCACACTTCTGGACCATGCAAGGCTCGGTGCGCGTGGCGCAGATGTGCCACGAGTGGGGCCTGACCTGGGGCTCGCATTCCAACAATCACTTCGATATTTCCCTGGCGATGTTCACCCAGGTGGCTGCCGCGGCACCGGGGGAAATCACCGCCATCGACACGCACTGGATCTGGCAGGACGGCCAGCGGTTGACCAAGGCTCCATTGAAGATCGTCGACGGGCATATCAAGGTGCCGGCCAAACCGGGCCTGGGCGTGGACATCGACATGGACGCCGTGGCCCACGCCCACGAACTGTACAAAGGCATGGGCCTGGGGGCACGTAATGACAGCGTGGCGATGCAGTTCATGATTCCGGGCTGGACGTTCGATAACAAGCGGCCGTGCCTGGTGCGCTGACCTCAGCTGAAGATCATCGAAAAGTGCGCGCCCACCCCGGCGCGCACGCCCTCACCTACTGCCAGCGCTACCGAGCCGCCGGCCAGGTTGGCATCACCACAGGCAAACACGCCGGGCACCGTGGTCTGGCGCGTTTCGTTGGTCAGTAGATAAGGTCCGGTCGGCCCTTCGACAAACTCACACCCCAACTGCTCGGCCAACGGGCTGGCCATACGCGTACGGGACAGGGTGAAGATACCGTCCAGGGCGATCACTCGACCGTCTGCCAATTCCATATCCGCCCGCTCACCGATAATCCGCCGCACCGTCTGACTTTCGACGCTGACCCCGCGCCGATCCAGTTGCGCCTGCTGTTCGGCATCCGGCACAAATACGCCGTTGGTAAACAGCGTGGTAGTGCCCCAATCCGGCAGCAGCATGGCGTGATGCATCGCCAGCGGCGAAGTCGCCAGCACGCCGATGCGGCCTTGATCCAACTCGTAGCCGTGGCAATACGGGCAATGGAACACATGCTTGCCCCAACGCTCCTTCAGCCCTTCCACCTCGGGCAACTCATCCACCACGCCGGTGGCGAGGATCAGGCGCTTAGCGTTGAACCCACCGCTGCAGCGGGTTTGCACCACGAAACCGTCCTGGCGTTGGGTAGCGTCAACGGCGGTGTCCTGCACCCAGGTCACCGTCGGATACTCCATCAACTGCCCTCGCCCTTCGGCGGCGATCAGCTCCGGCGGCTGGCCATCCTGGCTGAGGAAACCATGGGAGGTGGCCGCAAACCGATTGCGCCGCTGCCCGGCATCAATCACCAGCACCTTGCGCCGGGCCCGCGCCAATTGCAGGCCGGCGGACATTCCGGCGTAGCTGCCGCCCACGATAATCACGTCGTAAACCATGAAGATGACCTCTCTGGTGGCCCTTGCATCGGTTGCCGGGCATTCACGACACACCATAAGTTACGTAAAAATACCTCGTCAAGCATCTCGCAACTCTAATCGTTACGAACGATACTTTCGGGCAGGAAATCCAGAGGCTTGCAGATGAGAAACGACACCCGGCTTTCGCGCATGCTCCATGTGCTGATCCACATGGGCCGCCACGAGGAACGCGCCACCTCGGAGACCATCGCGCAGATGCTTGGTACCAACGCGGTGGTGGTACGCCGCACCCTGGGCCTGCTCAAGGAGAAAGGTTATGTGCGTTCGGAAAAAGGCCATCAAGGCGGCTGGAGCCTGGGCAAACCCTTGAGTGAAATCACGTTGCTGGACATCCACAACGCCCTCGGCACGTCGTCGATCTTTGCCGTCGGCTTGTCCACTGATCATCCGCAATGCCTGGTGGAACAGGCCGTCAATGCGGCGCTGAACCAGGCCTTTGATGACGCCCAGGCTTTGCTCCTGCAGCGTTTGGGCGAGGTGACGCTGGCCCAGTTGGCGGATGATTTTGATGAGCGCTACCAGGTCGCGATGACGCCGGTGCCGTGCGCGTGATGCCTTCGGCGCCCTAGGCGCCGCCCACCGAACGCCACGCGGCCTCGGCCAGGGTCTCGCGATAGAGTCGCGGGCTGCTGGTCGCCCGCCCGGCCAGCCAGGCGCGGCAGTAGGTATCGGCCTGGCCGATGATCAGTGCCGGCAGCAGTTCGGCCGGTACCTGATTAAGCTGATCAGCACGCCCAGGTAGCCCCATCCAATCCTTCAGCACTGCATTGCGCGCCTGGTTGCGGCTTTCCAGCTCGGCGGCGAATGGCCCCTTGGTCACGGCGAAATGCGCGTGGTACTGAAAACGCGCCCATTGCGGTTCGCTGTCGACCCAATCGACATAGCTGTGAACCAGCGCGTACACACCCTCCTTCGCCGTTTCGGCCGATTCAAGATAACGCCCACGCAATTCGGCTTGGTCTTCCAGCGCGGTAAAAAACAGCGCGGCGACCAGGCCTTCCTTGTTGCTGAAGTGGTGATAGATCGCGCCGACGCTGGTGTCGCAACGTGCGCGGATCATCTCGATGGTGGTGGCTTCAAGGCCCTGCTCGTTGAACAGGTCGAGGGCGGCCTTGAAGATGTCGCGCTTCAATTCGGCCCTTCGGCCAGGGAAGCAACGCTGGAGCAGATCCGGGGTTTGCATGCTGAACATGAGCTCAATCGTTTGAAGAAAGGATAAGCCCGGGCAGCTTGACAGATTTCCCATGGGCAGAATACTGTTCCGTTACAGAACATAATTCTGTATCGGAATAATATTCCGTAAATCTCACACCTCAGCGAGGCAGCACCATGAGTCAGGCTTTGAGCATGTTCAACAGTGTCGGTCCCGAAGCGTTCAGCAAACTGGCGTGCCAGATGGCGCCCTACTTCAGCACGATCAATCCGTTGATGACCCAGTTGCGGCCGGGGTTTGCCTCGGTGGAAGTGCCGTTCAGCAAGGCTATTACCAACCACCTGGGCACGGTGCACGCCATTGCCATGTGCAACGCTGCGGAGTTGGCGGCGGGCACCATGACGGACGTTTCTGTGCCGGCGGGTGCGCGGTGGATTCCCAAGGGGATGACGGTGGAGTATCTGGCCAAGGCCAAGAGCAGCGTGACGGCGACGGCCAATGGTGAGGGGATTGATTGGCAAACGGCGGGTGACAAGGTGGTGCCGGTGGAGATGCTGGATGCGGAGGGGAAATTGGTGTTTACCGCGCGGATTACCATGAATGTGAAATTGGGGTGAGTGTGTTGGGGATTGGGGGTATATCCGTTATTTAGGTAACGGCCGCCTATGGTTCCGCTCTTACAGCGGCTCACTTTTGAAGAGCGCAAAAGTAAGCAAAACGCTCTTGCCCCACCACTCGGCACCTCGCCTAGGCTCGGTGTGCCCTCACTCCGGCTTTGGACCGTGGGCCGCCGTCATGGGCCATCCTTGGCCCAGGACGGCTAACCCGGCGTCCTGCCGGGTTACCCACGCTCCAAAGCCTGCGTTCGGCCAGCGTGGTTTAATGGGGCGCCTAAGATCAAGATCAAAAGCAGAGCACAGCGGCCTACCGGCCGGCTTGAGTGTAGTGAAGCAAAGGCACAAGCCAAATCAAAAGCGGGCACAGTCAAATGTGGGAGCTGGCTTGCCTGCGATTGGATCGCCTCGGTGCATCTGGAAGACCGAGGTGTCTGCCTCGCAGGCAAGCCAGCTCCCACAGAAAAGCAGAGCTGCATCAGCTTCAGATTTGGCTTTCGCTCTGGTCTTTGCCTTTGCTTTTAACACTCAAGCCGGCCGGTAGGCCGCTGTGCTCTTGATCTGCTTTTGATTTTGATCTGACTGCCCCAATAAGCCCGAGGCCGAACGCAGGTATTGCGGAGCGGGTAAACCGGCAGGACGCCGGTTTAGCCGCGCCGGGCCATGGATGGCCCGTCGCGGCGGCCCGCGGAGCAATGCCGGAGTGAGGGAACACCGAGCCTAGGCGAGGTGCCGACAGGCGGGGCAGAGCCCTTTGCTTACTTTGGGGCTTTTCCAAAGTGAGCCGCTGTAAGAGCGGAACCATAAGCGGCCGTTACCTAAATAACGGATATACACCCAAAAAAACTACCCCCCACAATTCCCACCAATCACCTCCCCCGCAAACGCCCTACGCACAAACGGCGTCGAGTCCACGAGCGAACCATTGACCGTCGCAGAATGATCAAGCTCAGGATAAAAATGCCATTCGATCCGATCCCCCGCCTTGCACGCACCCCTGACAAGCGCCTTTTGCCCCGGCACAAACACATCCCGATCCTGCCCCCCCGTACCGATGAACACCGGAATATCCGTCTTCAACGTCGGATACGCCGACTCACGATAAACCCTGTCGAGTGCCGCTTTCGGCGAACGCTTGAAGCTGTCATTGAAGCTGAGCCCATCAGCCATTACCCGCTGCTCTATGACATGCAAGCAATCACGCTGACTGATCTCAAACGCCGGCATCCCACGCTCGCTCAAGTAGTCGGCAGCCACGAACGAAGGATCAAACAAAGTGGCTGTACTCAGCCGCAGCAGGTTGTAGGCAAAGGTCGGCACCACCGAACTGCGTGCCTTTTCCACCTCGGCACTGTCACCCGTTTTATGGGCAGCCGCGTAAGGTGTACCGGTCGCCACCACCCCCACAATATCCAACTCGGGCGCATAGTCTTTCGCATAGACCGCCGTGGCAAACGCAGCACGGCCGCCCTGAGACTGCCCGAACACCACCACCCGCTTGGAGAGTTCGAAATCACCCGCCATCACCGCACGAATGCTGTCGAGCACACCATAAGCGAGCGGACTGGTCAGCCCATACGGATGCAGGCCAGGTGTCCCAAGCCCTTGGTAATCAGTGGCGACGATGGCGTAGCCCTGGGCCAGCCAATAATTGAGATACCGCGTATCTCGCGGGCTGCGCCCGGCGAACGATGGCGCGCAGATATCGGCGCTGCCCACCGTGCCGTGGGCCCACGCCATCAACGGCCAACCACCCACCGGCGGTGTGCCCTTGGGCAGGAACAGCGCACCGGAAACGACAATCCGCTTGCGGGCATCGAGACCGTCGGTGGAGGTGTACAAAATACGGATGTTCTGCCCTGCATCGGCCAGGCTTTGCTGGCCGGTCAACGGCTCGCTGCGCAGCATCTGCCCGGGTGAGGCAGGCAGCTTGTCGGTCCAGGTATAAAACGCGGGAACAGCACCATCACCGACAAACGTTTGCTCAGCACTCACACCACTGCATCCGGCAAGCAACATCGCCAGCGCAAGCGATAACCGTCGCGACATCACCAGCCCTCTTTCAACATCCGCAATTCCAGGTACTGCAACAGCATGATGGTCTTGCCATCGACGATCTCGGCACTTTCTACCATGGCCAGAGCCGCCTCAAATCCCAACTCCAGCACTTCGATATCCTCGCCCTCATCTTCCAGCCCGCCGCCATCACTGACCCGATCACCGGGCTGATATTCGCCGATGAAAAAGTGAATGCGCTCGGTCACCGAACCCGGGCTCATGAAGGCCGAATAGATCTTTTCTACATGCCCCACACGGTAGCCCGTCTCTTCTTCCGCTTCCAGGCGAATACGTTCCTCGGGGCTGGCGTTGTCGAGCAGGCCAGCGGCGGATTCGATAAGGTAGCCGTGGTAGCCATTAACGAAGGTCGGCATGCGGAACTGGCGAATCAGCAACACCGTGCGCCGTTCGCGGTTGTACAGCAGGATGGTCGCGCCATTGCCCCTGTCATAGATTTCGCGGGTCTGGGACTGCCAGCTGCCATCGCGGCGGCGCAGGTCGAAGGTGTATTTTTTCAGCACATACCAGTTATCCGAGAGCAACTCTTCGGCGTGGATACGAACGGGGCTGTTTTCCATGGCGGGGCCTTTTTGTCTTGTGTTATTCAGCATGTCGTGCAAAATCGTGCACAGTCAAGAAAAAACGTGCAGGAAGCTACTGATGCTGACCCAACAACGCAAACAACACCTGCTGGACACGCTGCACCGCGATGGCCGGCTGATTGCCAAGGAGTTGAGCCAGGCATTGGAGGTGTCCGAAGACACGATTCGCCGCGACCTGCGGGAAATGGCCAAGGAAGGTTTGCTGCTGCGGGTGCATGGCGGCGCCTTGCCGGCTTCGCCCGCGATGGCGGATTTTTCGGTACGGGAACACCTGGTGCCCGAGGAAAAAATCGCCATTGGCCGCGCGGCAGCACAACTTGTGCAGCCCGGCCAGGTGGTGTTTATCGATGGCGGTACCACGTGCCTGCAACTGGTCCATCACTTGCCGGCGGACCTCAGCGCCACCGTGGTCACCCACAGCCCGTCGATTGCCATGGCCTTGGTGGATCATCCGCAGATTGAAGTGATCATGCTCGGCGGCCGGCTGTTTCGCCATTCACTGGTGGGGGTTGGCGCGGCCACGCTGGAGGCCATCGGCCGAGTAAACGCCGACCTGTATTTCATGGGGGTGTGCAGTGTGCACCCGAGTGCCGGCCTGTCTACCGGCGATTATGAAGAGGCGGTGGTGAAGCGCGCGCTGTGCCACGCCGCAGCTGAAACCATCGTGCTGGCCACCTCGGAAAAGCTCAACACCGCATCGCCCTACCAAGTGGTGGAGCTGGCCCATGCCAGCGCGATCGTCGCATTGGCCAGTACGCCGCAGGCACTGCTGCAACCCTATGAGGCCCAAGGGCTGACGCTTTATCTTGCGTGACCTTCAACTCTCCTTGATGGCCTCCCATGATGCGGCGACTTGCGTAGCGTCCGAGGCTTGGACCCGCGCCAGGTCAACCGGATACTCGACATGCGGATTCTCAGCGAAACGCGTGGCGGTGAACTGGCCGTTACTGGCCCGCAGGATATAACCGCTGTCCAGGCACAACGCAGAAGCCAGGAAGATCACCCCGGGGGTTACCCACTCCGGCTTGAGGTTGTGCGGCTCGCCGCTCACGCCCCACATGCGGGTCTTGGCTACCGGCGAGATGGCATTGACCAGGATTCCATCCTCGGCCCCTTCCCCACTCAATGCATTCATGATCCCCAATTGCGCCATCTTGCCGGCGCTGTAGGCCACGAGTCCCGGCTGGGCATAGTGTGTGTACATCGCACGGTCAGAGGTGGTCAGCACGATGCGCGGTGCGATGGATTGCTGGAGATGCCGCCAGGCGTGTTTGCACAGCCAGATCGGTGCGTAGACATTGATGTCCATTGCCCGTCGGATAAACGCCGCGTCGGCGGCCTCGATCGGTTGATAGCCGACCCAGCCGGCATTGTGGATCAGGATATCGAGCTGCCCGAAATGGGTGATGGCGCACTCGATCAGGTCTTGGCAGCCAGCTTCACCGGACAGGTCACCCACGTGACTAACCACCTGCAGACCTTCACGTTGAAGCGCCAGCGCAGCCGCCTGGACCACCTGTGGGTCCACACCATCACCGAGGGTGTCCGCGCCGATATCACTGATCACCACCTGCGCGCCGAGGCGCGCCAACTCACGCGCATAGCTGAAGCCCAAGCCTCGGGCGGCACCGGTCACGATTGCGGTTTTACCTGTAAAGTCCATCGTTGCGTTCTCCTGATAGGCACTCCACCCTAACAACCCGAGGCCACCCTGTTTAATACTGAAAAACAGCGATGTTGATACCCCGGACGTATCAAGCCCCACAGGCTCCATCTACCTGAAGGATCAGCCCTGATGATCGAAACCCGCCTGCTGCGCCAGTTCGTTGCCGTTGCCGAGGAGCTGCACTTTCACAAGGCTGCGCTGCGCCTGCATATGGCGCAGCCCGCGTTGAGCCAGGCGATCAATCGCCTGGAACAGAAGTTGGGGTTTGCACTGCTGGAGCGTGACCGACGCGGTGTGCGGCGGCTGCCGGCCGGGGCAGCGTTTCTTCAGACGGCCTACACCGTCCTCGGGCAATTGCAGCAAGGCGTCGAACACGCCCGGCAGGTGTCTCAGGGAGTCGCCGGCACCCTCACCATCACCTCGGTGTCGATTGCCGGTTATCCCTGGCTGCTGGATGCCCTCAAGCAGTTTCGCCAGGCGTTTCCCAAGGTGCAGCTGGTGATCAAGGAAATGCCCTCCGCCAGCCAGGCGAAAGCTCTGATAACGGGTGAGGCCGATATCGCCTTTTTGCGCCGTCTGCCGGGTCTGGCGGATCACATCGAGTCCCGGCTATTACTGGATGAACCGATTCTGATGGCGCTGCCCGTGGACCATCCCGATGCCGGCAACGCCGCTATCGAGCTGAAGGATTTCGCCGATGCCGACTTTGTGTTCACCCCACAGGTATTGGGCAGCGGCTATCACCACCAGTTGATCGTCTTGTGCGAGGCCGCAGGCTTCTATCCGCGCGTGGTCCAGGAAGCCGATCAATTGCACACCCTGATTGGCCTGGTGGCGTGCGGGTTTGGGGTGGCACTGGTACCAGAGTCGATTGCCCGTTCGATCACCGGTGACAAAGTTGTGTTTGTTCCCCTCTCCGTGTCGCCTTCCACCATCGGGCTCTACCTCAATTGGAGCACCGACAATCCCTCGCCATTACCCGGACACTTCTTCTCGGTACTGGAAGCAACCCTGTAATACTTTGCAAGCAATGCCCGATGACGGCTGTCTAAATATTTCCTGCACAGCCAAGGCATCTGTTAAAACCCGTGCTTTGCCTCTGTCCTGGAACCTTCATGTCTTCACGTTTCCTGTCCCGCCTCGGCTTGCGCTGGTTTCCCCTGCTGTGCATGGCGGCCTTGATCATCGGCCTGCCCGTGGGGTGCGCGGTGCTGCAACACAAGGAGCGCGAACTGCTGTTTCGCGTCGAGCCGGGCACAGCCAGTTGGTACAGCGGGTTGCCGCGTGATGTGCAGGAGTTCGACCTGAAACCCGCAAGTTTCAAGTCCGGGCAAAATATTCACGGCTGGTGGTGGCCGGCGGCGCAGAAGGACGCCCCGGCGATTCTCTATTTGCACGGCGTACGCTGGAACCTCACCGGCCAGCTGTTTCGCATCGAACAACTGCGGGCCCTGGGCTTCTCGGTACTGGCCATCGACTATCGCGGCTTCGGCCAGAGCCGGGGTGACCTGCCTTCGGAAACCAGCGTGTACGAAGACGCGCGCATTGCCTGGGAACGCTTCCAGGTGCTGCAACCCGACCCCGCCAAACGCCTCATATACGGGCACTCCCTGGGTGGCGCTGTGGCCATCGACCTGGCGGCAGAGCTGGGCAAGCAGGCCGCGGATAACCATGTGCCGCCCCCGGTGCGCGGGCTGGTAATCGAATCCACCTTCACCTCCCTGGCAGATGTAGCCACGGCGGTGGCCAATACTTCATTGCCGGTGCGCTGGCTGCTGTCACAGAAGTTCGATTCCATCGACAAGATCGCCGATATCCACATGCCGCTGCTGGTGGTCCACGGACTCGCCGATGCCTTTGTGCCACCGCGCTTCAGTCAGCAATTGTTTGATGCCGCGCAAGAGCCCAAGCACCTGTTGCTGGTGCCCGGCGCTACTCATAACGACAGCATGCGGCTGGCTGGGCGCAACTATCGCCAGGCCCTGGATAGCCTGATGCAATCGAAGCGCCCAACCCAAGTGGCCGGTCCCTCTACCGGGCGCCCGAACGACTCTTAAATCTGCATTTCGGCACCGGTTTCGCCGGTGCCTGTCAAGGCGCAAAGCCTGCCCATACTGGCCACAAACAGCGACTGATCAAATATTAACCGCCGGTTAAATCGCCATACCCGCCGGGCTCAAGGGAAGTTATCCACAGAGATACCCACGGTTTTCGTGGACAACTCTTTTTACTTTTTTACGATTTTTTTGCTCAGTGATGCCCTGCTGGAAAGCTTCACGGCAGCTAAAACTCCTGCATCAGCCCGCTGACCGAAACACGGCACTGGGTACCGAGCACGTTCATGATCCTGTGTGGTTTGGTCATGATTTTCAGCACATTCGACAGGGCGTCGGAGGGACACAGCCACCCATTGCGTTTCCGCCGAATGCTGATTAATCTCGCACAAACACGCATTAACGAGCACAAACATGCATAACACCCATGCCGCCGTCGACCTGCCCTCCCTGCGCAAACAAAAAATCCTGTTGCTGCTGGAGCGCGACGGCAAGGTCACCGCCTCGGAACTGGTGGAACATTTCGCTGTTTCCCAGGACACCATTCGCCGCGACCTCGGCGAACTTGCCTCCGCAGGTTTACTGCAACGCGTGCATGGCGGCGCCCTGCCGCGACCGAAGGACACCGGCAAGGACTTCTTCACCCGGTTCGGCGAAACCACCGCGACCAAACGCCACCTGGCGCAACTCGCCGCTGATCGCGTGGAAGACGGCCAAATCGTGCTGTTCGACTCCGGTACCACCACCCTGCAAATCGCCCAGTCCTTGCCGCACTCCATCAAGCTGACCGCCGTCACCCACTCACCGATGATTGCTATCGCGTTGTCCGAGCACCCCAATGTGACGGTGATCCTCGCTGGAGGCCAACTCAACCCGGTGACCATGGCGGCCAGCGGACACGAGGCGTTGCGGCTGATCCAGGGCATCAAGGCCGACCTGTTGTTCACGGGTGTATGCGCCCTGCATCCACAGGTCGGCATCAGCTCGCTGCACTTTGAGGAGGTGGCGGTAAAACAAGCTATGCTCGACAGCGCCTCCCACGTGGTGGCCGTCACCCTGGCCGACAAACTGGGCGCCGTGGAGCCATTTGTGGTGGCACCGTGCAGTCGCATCCATACCCTGATTACCGAGTGGCATGTGCCGCCGGGCAGCGTCGAGGCTTATGAATGCCTGGGGCTGGAGGTGATGCAAGTGGATGCCTGACATGCCCCCCATAACAGCCCGATAGCCTTTGCAGAGGAGTATTCCGATGGCGTTTCCCGTCCTGATCCTGGATGCCCCCAACCCTCCCCTGCTCCATGATGAGATCGAACGGTGCCTGGCATACGGCCTGGAAATCACCCTCAACCTGCACTACTTCACCGATCAGGACAGCATCAAAACCCATTACGACGGGCGCATTCAGTTCGTGGATATCAACTGCCACGACACACCTTCACTGATCAGCGCGGTGGTAAAAGCCGGTGGCTACAGCGTACTCAAGACCCGCTTGAACATTCCCCTGGGCGCTGCACTGATCAACGCCGTGGCCTCGCCGGATCTAAGCAGCCCGTTGCAGGCGATCGCCCAGGCCGGCGTCGGGCTTAACCATATCGACTTGCAGGCCGCCGCCGAGCATGGCGTGGCCGTGCTCAATACCCCGGGCTCCAACGCAACGGCCGTGGCGGAATATGTGCTGGCGCAAACCCTGTTCCTGTCTCGGGACCTTAACCTCTACAACACCCAAACCCATCAAGGCCAGTGGTCGAAAGGCCTGCTCGCGCCCGCGTTGCAAATCGCCGAGTTGACGCTGGGGCTGGTAGGCACCGGCAGGATCGCCCAGGTGCTCGCCCATAAGGCCCGGGCCCTGGGCATGCAAGTGATCGCCACCGGCTCGGAGCGATTCACCCGGCAGGCCGCCGCGAACCTGGGCCTGCAATGGCGCGCCACACTCGGCGAATTGCTGGATGAGGCCGATGTCGTGTCCATCCATACCCCACTCACCCCGCAGACCAGGGGCTTGTTCGACAGCACTGCATTCACTCGGATGAAGCCGGGGTCGATCCTGATCAATACAGCCCGTGGCGGCATTGTCGACGAGGGCCAGTTGGCGACGTTCATGACGCGCGTTCCCGGCCATATCAAGGGGGTCGCCATCGATACCTTTGCCAGGGAAAAACATCAGTTCGAATCGCCTTTGACGGGTATTGCCAACGCGATACTGACGCCACACATCGCGGGCAACACCCGTACCGCAATCACCGAGGCGTCAGCGCAAATCATTGACCACATTCATGCCTTCCACCAAGCAAGGCTTGAAGGCTGAGGGCATCCGCAACCGCATGGCCACTGGCGGTGTTGTCAAAAATGCACCAGGTGGGAACGCCCTCGGTTGACGATCTTTGCATCGCCTCGCACAGGGCGTGTAATCGATCCATTTCGTAAGCGCTGTGATAGATACGCGGCGAACCGTGCAGGCGCCAATAACGCACGCCTTGCCAGCCTCTCGGTACGTCACCTTCAGCGATCACCGGAGGGTCGGCGGCCACCCGGCCTATTTGATACTCCTGCAATA
Source organism: Pseudomonas yamanorum (assembly GCF_900105735.1). Lineage (NCBI taxonomy): Bacteria > Pseudomonadati > Pseudomonadota > Gammaproteobacteria > Pseudomonadales > Pseudomonadaceae > Pseudomonas > Pseudomonas yamanorum. The sequence goes on from NZ_LT629793.1 coordinate 346,928, forward strand.
TGCCTTCGGCCCGCACCCAACTGGCATGCCGGGGCTCCAGCACCACATTACCGGCGAAGCGTTGGCGCAAGGCCGTGAAGAAACCGGCAGCGATGGCTGCCTCATAGTTCAATGAAGGCGGTAATTGCACCAGCAGGCAGCCCAGGCGATCACCCAACTGCAGGCACTGTGAGAGGAATTCATCCAGCGCCTTATCGCAGTCATGCAGACGCAACTCATGGGTTATCAGCCGAGGCACCTTGACCGAAAAACCAAAGCCCGGCGGCACCGATTGCGCCCATCGCTCATAGGTTTGCGGACGATGGGGACGATAAAAGGAGCTGTTGATTTCAACCGCATTCAAGCATGCGGCATAACGTTGCAGATGGGTGCCCTGGCGGGGAAAGCGAGGCCATTGCTCACGAGGCAGGCTCCAACCGGCACACCCCAGAAAAATCGGCATCAGAACAGCACCGACGCTGCATCCCTCATGAAGATCTCCACCGTCTTCGGCCCGACGCCTTCGAACGCGTTCAAGCGTTTTTCAAACTCCGCGCGGTCGGCACTGGCATCGTGTATCTGGCTGATCTTGCCCGCGTACTCCGCGTTCAACTTGCTACTGAGGTCCAGCAGGCGTTGCGCGGTGCTTTCGTCGTAACGCACGTAATGCGCCTCGCCGAGCATGGCCACCAACTCACGGGAGGTGCAGTGTTGCAGTTTGCGCGGCGTGTCCCGGCCATGCTTCACCACAATCACCTGATAGGCCTGCGCCGCGATCTGCGCCTGAATGCGCTTGCCCATCAAGAAGCTGGCGATAAACCACTTGAACAGTGCGGTGTCATCACCGGCTTTGAGCTCGATACCCAGCTCACCGGCACTGATGGATCGCCCCATGACGACCTCCGTTCTTCACTGGCCCAGCTTGCGCTCGGCCTTGGCCGCCTGTTCATTGATCAAGTCGGTTTGCCGCTGTGTGTCCTTGATAGACGTCGGCGTAATCACCTTATCAACGGTTTCAGTCTTGGGGTTGGGGCGCTGCAAGGAACTGTCCTTCTCGTCAAGCTGGCGACCTTTCTGCGCCTGTTCGGAGCTGATTGCATCGGGGGTTTTGTCGGCGGTTTTTTCAGTGCCCATGGTGATTCTCCTGCTGTTAAATGATCAGGCTCCAGCGCGGAGCCGTTATGCAGCAGAGCCCATGGTTTTTTGATAGTTCAAGGAAATTGCGTGGGCTGCGGCCCGGAGAAATAAGCGCAAATTAATTTAAACCTTTTGCTCAGGCACCCGCTCAACAGTCAGGTAACGGCATCGCGCCACTCTTCAGGAGAAGCATCATGAAGCACTTGCTGATGAAACAAATGGGACTGACCTTCGCACTGGCCGCGGGCTCGATTGGCATGGCCATGGCGGCCACCTCCAATGACTTCGTCGACGCCGCCGCGCAAGGCGGAATTACCGAAGTCGAGGCCGGAAAACTGGCGTTGGAAAAAAGCGGTGCCGCCGATATCAAGGCGTTTGCCCAGCACATGATCACCGACCATACCAAGGCCAACCAGGAGCTGACTGCCCTGGCGACCAAGCTTGATATCAAGGTACCGGATGATGCCAGCCTGACCGACAAGGCAAAAAAAATGATCCTGGAGATTCGTGAAGAATCTTTCGACAAGGCTTACGCCGACAACCAGGTGAAGGCCCATGAAGACACCGTGGCGCTGTTCAAAAAAGAAGCCGCTTCTTCGGACAACGCCGAACTGAAGGCGTTTGCCGAGAAGACGCTGCCGACGCTCGAAACCCACTTGAAGATGGCCAAGGAGCTGCAATCCCAGCACGCCAATTAATTATCTACCCACTCAGGAGACACTCGACCATGAGTTCGCAACTGCACGGCAAGAAGATTCTGATCATCACCTCCAACACTGGCATCGAGCGCGACGAATTGCTCAAGCCGCTGGAAGCCCTGCGTGGTTTTGGCGCCACGGTAACCCACGGCTCGAGCAAAGGTGGCAGCACCCAGACCTTTCTCCAGGACACCGAGAAAGACAGGACAGTGGAGTCCGATGCCAAGCTTTCGGATCTGCACGGCAGTGATTTTGATGCACTGGTCATCCCCGGCGGCACCGTCAACGCTGACACCCTGCGTCAGGATGCCGATGCCTTGCGGCTGATCAATGATTTCGTCAAGGCAGGTAAAATCGTAGCCGCCATCTGCCACGGCCCTTGGGCCCTGATCGATGCCGGCGTGATCGAAGGCAAGACCCTCACCTCCTACAAAAGCGTGCGTACCGACCTGGTCAATGCCGGCGCAGCCAACTGGGTGGATGCGCAGGTGAAAGAATGCCCGGCCAATGGCTGGACGTTGATCACCTCGCGCACGCCTGATGATTTGCCTGCGTTCAACGAGGCGATTGCCAAAACCCTGGCGGCTTGACGCCACCCAACGCAAACAGGCGCCCTTGGGCGCCTGTTCTTTTTCGATTCTGTCTTAGCTTTTGCCGTGCTCAGCGGCGTGTGTCGCGCGGTTCACACCCTTTGGCCCAAACAGCGCCCAGAGAATCAGCCCCAACAGCGGCATGAAGATCAGTACCACCAACCATAAACCCTTGGTTTCCCAGCCACTGCCACTGCGCAGCACGCTGTTGATCGCCCACAGTTCCAGCAGCACCAGAATCACCGCCAAGCCAATCCAGACATATTCGATTTGCATGATTCATCCTCCTGAGGTCGTATGCGTTAGGTCAAGCAACACACCCGAGGGTTCATTAAAATTGCAGCTGATGGCTCTCGCCCAACGGTTGCGGCACATGCGCCGCAACCTTCTAGACTCAACTGTACGTCACCTCTTACCCTACGGAGGCCCAGGATGACCGAGCACATCATCCACTTTCACTGCCAGATCGATCAGGGCACTACCGAGCGCTTTCGGGATTGCTGCCTGGACGCGATCGAGCAAGGCGCCAGCTCGTTGTTGTTGAACCTGTCGACCACCGGTGGCAGCACCAATTTCGGCTTTACCCTCTACACCTTCCTCAAGTCCCTACCGGTGCCGCTGTGTGCGATTAATGCAGGCAACATCGAATCCATGGGCATCATCATGTTCCTGGCGGCCGGTCGCCGGATCACCACGCCCCACTCACGCTTTTTGATCCACCCGATGAACTGGTACTTCAACCAGAGCTCCGTCGATCATCAGCGTCTGCGGGAATACCTTTCAAGCCTGGACAACGACCTGGCGCGCTACGTGAAAATCTACGAACTGGAAACCGCCAACGCCGACACGCACCTGGATATTTTCAAGTGCCTGTCGGCCGAGGAAAAAGTCATCGCCGCCCACGAGTCACTGGCCTACGGGATTGCCCATAAGGTGGAACAGATCGTGTTTGCCGACGATATCAAGCACTGGAAAGTCAGCGGCGGCTAGGCATGGTTTAATGCATGCCAGCCGCCACTGGACCGTGCAACCTGCACGACCAGCGCCGATATTTATTCGATATAAATTATTGATTTATAAGCTAATAAATATTCCGCTCAACTTGGTACAACTCATGCTGTAGAGGTCTGGACAGGCGGGCAATTCGACCTGCCCTTTCGCTACCCGTGAGGTGTCACCCATGAATGCCATTGATCTTCTCAAGGCCGACCACGAACGCGTCAAAGCCATCCTGAACCAGCTGAGTGAGTCTACTGAACGCGGCGTCAAAAAGCGCACCGAGCTACTGGCGAAACTGGAAATGGAAATCAGCCTGCACACCCGCCTTGAGGAGGAAATTCTCTATCCGGCTTTTCGCAAGGCCGGGGGCAAGGATCAGGAAATCATGTACCACGAGGCCAAGGAAGAACATCGCACCGTCGACTCCCTCGTCCTGCCAGACCTGAAGCAGACTTCGCCCTCCACCACCGAGTTTTCCGGCCGGGTGAAAGTCGTCAAGGAACTGTTGGAGCACCATATCGAGGAAGAGGAAAGCGAGATGTTCCCACAGGCCAGGAAGCTGTTGGGCAAGGCCTTGCTGGAAGAGCTGGGCGCGGAGATGGAAGCGATGAAAGCCGCGCACAAGAAAGCACCCGGCGCGAAACCAATGGCCGCTTGATGTCCATTCGTCGCATGCCTGGAAACTATTTCAAACTTTGATTTGGCTGGAGGATTCCCAATTAGGCAACACCATTGATTCGCTCATCATTGAGGGTTTTCAAAATGGCTAATAGTGGAAAAACCACCCCAGGTGCTGGTCACAAAGACCAGAAAGACACAAACCGTAAAAGCGGCGGCCAGGGTTCAGGCGGCAATTTCGCCAATGACCGCGAGAAGGCTTCTGAAGCGGGCAAAAAAGGCGGGGCTCACAGCCACGCGCCAGGCTCCAAGAAGTCTTGATTGAGGCGTCGCCGAAGCCTGGATGTATTCCGGGCTTCGGTCCCCATCGCCAAGAGGGATTGAGTCATGAAGACCAGCATTTCCCAAAGGATCGTACTCGCCGCCAGCTTGACGCTCGTACTGTATGCCCCCGTCTACGCAGCCTTCGGCGACAACACCGCACCCGAGACGCCTGCCTTGAGCGGCAACAGCGTGCCAGGCTCGGCACTGCCGCCAGGCACCTATCCCAGCAGCCCATCCGGGGCCGACAGCAGTGGCAGCAAGGACACTGAGACCAATGCGCCCGCGCCGTCAAAAAGCGTGAAGAGCACGCGCCACAAAGGCTTCTCGACCCAGCCCCCGTCCAGCAAGAGCGACAAGAAACCCGCGCCTGCATCGGGAAGTTGAGAAACTAGAGCTCGCTTGGGCCACCGATAAAGTCCAGGCGCAAGTTCAACCACTGCCGAACGATTTCCCGGGATGCTTGCCGGGCATCAACAGCAGAGAAGCCCCGCTCGCGCTGCAACCATTCGCTCGTGACTTGGCGCGCCGGTTCAATGGCCGCCAGCGCCTGCTGGCGTTGCTTGGCGGGCCAGTGTTTATCAGTGCCCCAGTTGCGCAGCGTTAATTCAGGATCCTGGGTCTTGCCTGCGGCGCCTGGCTGGAGAAACAGCCGAGGCGACGCAGTGGCCTTGAGGGAAAGAGTGTTCCAGTCGGCATAGCTGGCAAAGCGGATCGTGCCCTCGTTTTGCGAGGCCGTGGACAAAGGCTCGGTCAAACTGTCGTCCAACCGCTTCCACGCCGGCTGTGCAAACAGATCACCTTGGGGGGCACAGATCGGCGCAAAACTGTCGCGGGTGGAGCCGTACAACGATCCGAACGACTCATACGCGACCTCGCCCTGCCGGCTGAAGACAAAGCAGTGCACATACGGGCGTTGGTCGGCGTACATCTCATACTGTTGGCGCTCAATCATCATGCGCAGCAAGGTCAACGTCACCCGGTCACGGCTGACGACGGGATCGTTTTGCAGGTCCTGCCAGATCGACCAGGGAAAACTGTCTTCCTTGAGTGCTACGAGAACCTGCTTGCGATTCTCCTCGGCCTCATTCTCCGTCACGCCACTGTCGGGTTCAAAACGCTGCAGGTAAACCAGCCAGGCGGCTGCCAGATCGTTCATCGGGTAGCGCCGGAGCCCTTCTGCTGCCTGGGCCGGATGGTACGGGATACTGGCAATGATTGCGTCAAGGGCTGCGGTGTCTTTGTGGGTGATGGTTCCCACCTCGACCACTCGCTGACTCAGTTGGGATTGCAGGCAGCCGGGCAGTTGTTCCGGGGCACCGGCACACGCGTTGCGAGCCTGCAGCCAGATGCGCTGGCCACGGCGCAATTCGTCGCGCTGGTCGGGTGCCAGTTTGGCCATCGCCTGGCGGTAGTACACGCCCAGCGTAGTGTCGAGTTCGCTTAATTCAGGGCTGGCGCAAATAGCCTTTTCCACCGTGGTGGAGGCCTTTTTACAATCGAAGGACGCGCCACTGGCAGGCATCCCCGCGCCCATCAGCACGCCAGTGAGCAACAACATTGGATAGGCAGAATGAATACGGCGGGCCATGGCTTTCCTAGGGTGAGTTCCTTTCAAGGCGCTTATTGTGCCGACGCGATTGCCAATGTCCAGTCTGTCGGCACTGTCCTACGAAGCACTTGCCATGGAAGGGCGATCAGTTGCCAGCTCTCGCTCAATCTGTTCGATGCTCGGCAAGCTGGTTTGCAGCTCTGCAGGCAGGGATTCCACCAGTTGATACTCGGCAACACCAATGGGGCGCGAGGTGTCACGCAGGGCGTATTCGGCCACTACTTCGTTCTTGCTCTTGCACAGCAGCAAGCCGATGGTGAGGCTGTCCTGCGGGTGCTTGAGCTGGGCGTCTACCGCCGCGAGGTAAAAGCCCAACTGCCCCAGATGGTCGGGTTTGAATTTACCGGCCTTGAGTTCGATCACCACGTAGCACCTCAGCTTGAGGTGATAAAACAGCAGGTCGACGAAAAACTCCTCGTCCCCTACGTCCAGCAATACTTGCCGTCCCACGAAGGCAAAACCGGCGCCAAGCTCCAGCAAAAAATCGGTGACATGTTTGACCAAGGCGTTTTCGATTTCACGTTCCTGCGCGTCAAGGGACAGGCCGAGGAAGTCGAAACGGTAAGGATCTTTAAGTGATTCGCGAGCCAGGTCGGATTGGGCTTTGGGCAGCAGTCCCTCGAAGTTGCTGACCGCATTGCCGCTGCGTTCCAGCAGGCGACCTTCGATTTGCATCACCAGGACGTTGCGCGACCAATTGTGTTCGATGGCCTGTGCAATGTACCAGCGACGGGTTTCGGGGCCGGGCAGCCTGTCCAGCAACACTAGGTTATGGCCCCAAGGCAATTGTGCAGCAGCCTGTTGCACAAATTCGGAATCCGGCCACGCCTCGGCAAATGCACGCATGTACTTCAGGTTGCGCGGCGAAAAACCCTTCATCTCCGGAAACGCTGAACGCAAATCCTGCGCCAGCCGCTCAATCACCTTGGCCCCCCAGCCCTGCCGTGCCTGCCGGGTCAAAATATCCTGGCCGATTTGCCAATACAGCAACACCAGCTCGCGGTTTACCGCCAGGGTGGCGCGCTGCTGGGCGGAGTGGATTCGACTCTTGAGATCGGACAGCCAATCGCTGTATCCCTCGGGTGGTGTGATCAGGCTATCGGGGGTCTCACTCATTCCTTTTCCCTCGTGGGTTGGGCAGGCGGCCGATAGTAGCGAGGGAAAAATGCGTGATGGGCCAGCAGAATGCTTTCGATACAAATCAACTGGAACCGTACCTTCAGGCGCATCAAGGGGTGCCTCAACATGCGTGCTGTGGTCAAATGAGCCGGTCACTTCCATGGTTATTCCCGATCTATGAACGCCACACCCACCGACGACAGCCAGGCATCCACCGGGGACCGCATCCTGTTCCTGCTCAAGACCCGTGGCCCACTGAAAACCACGGACCTGGCTGCGCTGCTGGACATCACCTCCGAAGCCGCCCGCCAGCAAATCCAGAAGTTGCAGGTCGCGGAGTTGATCGTCGGCGTATCAGCCCCCATCTCGGGTGCCGGCCGGCCATCGTTGAAGTGGACCCTGACCGAAACCGCCCAAAGCAAATTCCCCGATTCCCACAGCGTGCTGACGTTGCACCTGATCGAGTCCATCGAAGGGATTTTTGGCAGCGAAGGCGTGGAAAAAGTCATCGCCAGCATGGAGGCGACCGCCAAGCATGAATACATCCAGGCTTGCTCCGTCGCACCCAGCTTGCGGGAGAAAGTCGAGATCCTGGTGCAGATTCGCGAGCGCGCCGGGTACATGGCGCAGATGGAGCCGCTGAACGATGGCTGGCTACTGGTGGAAAACCACTGCCCGATCTGCGTGGCCGCCCGCAAATGCCAGGGGTTCTGCCGTTCGGAACTGCAGATCTTCCAGGCAGCCCTGGGCGATGAGAATGTGGTGGAGCGGCGCGAGCATTTGATTTCCGGGGACCGGCGCTGCGCCTACAGTATCCAGCCCCGCCGCCTGTAAGAAAGAGGCTGTGATGGGCTGCGCAACCATCGCAAGCCCTTACCGCAGTGTCCCGGATACACCAGCGCTTCAGGATTCACGACCGCTGCGCAGTCCATCGCAGCCTCTGCCTCACGCCGTACTCAAGCCCATTGCAGGTTGAACGAAGCAGTCGCGGGAACGCACGGCATGCTTCAACAAAGGCGTGTCGATGGACAGATTCTGGTGCAGTGGCGCAATGCCCATCAACCATATAACCAAGTAAGATCTTGGATAATACGTTGAGCGCTTTGAATTACACAAGCCATTACTTTTTACGGTGCCGTAAACAGCCTAAACCCTGACCCCCAGCATGCCGCTGGTAATGATGATCGTGACTATGGCGCCCATGCCAATCACCAGCCAGGTCAACAGCGAACTGCGTGACTCGCTGACATTGTGATTACGCAATACACCTCGCAAACCACAACCCAGATGCCCAATCAACAGGAACACCGCCAGCGAGTAATGCGGCAGCAGCCGAATGCTCCATGGATCCGCTAATAACCCTACGGGCTCGGCCACGGCCCAGGCGTAATCGGTGTCGGTGCCGAAGTAACGCGCCAGGGTAAATACCGAGTTGATATGGGACGCGATAAACAGCGAGAGATAGGCGCCGGAGGCGGTCTGTAACGCGTCCAGCAGGTCGGCACGCGTGACGGTCTTCGGGCGAATCAACACCAGCCCGCTGAGAATCTGGAAGAAAAACGTGACAATGATCACCGGCTCCAGCCAGCCATTGCGATACACCCGTCGCAGCACGTCCATCACCGACTTATGCACATCGGTACCCAGTACACCCAGCAGATGGTTGAACAGGTGCGGCGCGAGAAACACCAACAGGATCGCCACCGAGGCGATGCCGTGGGCGACACGCAGCTTGATATAGGTCTTGTCCGAGGTCACCAGGCTGATGCTCGGCCCCGTTGAAGAGACCATGGCAAAAAAGCCCGCCAGCGCCAGCCACAGCCCGCTCCATACCGCGATGTCGTGGCCCTCGATTTTCATCAGGTACAGCAAGACGCCCATCAGCGTGTACGCAGGAGGCGCAGCCACCGCCAGGCACGACAAGCGGCGCGCGAGGACCAGGCGTGCGCTCATGACCGGTTGAACACCGGTGACATACACACAGGCAAACGCCAACAGCGGCACGGCATAGGCACTCAGGATCAGCGCCAGGGCGACCGGGGTGCCGGCGCCTGCCACATGCGCCTGGTTACTCCACGCCAGCGCCCACGGATAGTACAGCGCCGCGGCGAACGGCAGCAGCCACAGCCATTCCAGCCAGGTTTTGATAGCTTTGCTTAACATATTGATTTTCCGGTGATAAATATCACCCGGATAGTGCCCAGCCGTCGCCACCCGCGACAATTAGGCACCCTGGCAAAAGCCTTTACCCAATGGTCATGCCTTAAAGGCCTGCACCATGTAGTTCACAAACAATTTCACCCTCAGCGGCGTTTTGTCTCGCTGGCGATAACAGATGTAATGCCCCCTGCCCCGCGCCTGCGCCATATAGCCTGGTAGCAAGACAACCAGGCGCTGTTGTGCGATCCAGTGCTGCGCCTGATAACCGGCGAGCTGCGCCACCCCACCACCGGCCACAGCCGCCAGCGCCACCAGTTCAGGGTCATTGAACAACTGGCTGTATGGCAATGGCAGCCGCACGAACTGCCCGTCGACTTCAAACTCCCACACATGCGGCTTGCCCGACTGCGCCAGGCGAAAGGCGATAGTCTTGTGCGCCGCCAGGTCTTCCAGGGTCTGCGGGTAGCCGGCTACGTGCAGGTACTCAGGCGCGGCGCAGGTGACAAAACTCATCGGCGCCAGTTGCCTGGCAATCACATCGGCGTCCTCCAGCCGCCCGTTGCGAATCGCGACATCCACGCGACCTTCGGCGAAATCCACATGGCGATCATTCAGATCAAATTCGAGGGTGATGTCCGGGTGAGCCTTACAGAACCCAGGCAACAGCGGCGCAATGCACTTGCGCCCAAAGCCCACCGTGGAACTCACACGAACCACACCAGAAGGCGACTGGGTGGATTGCTTGAGTGCCTCGGTAGCGCGCAACAGATGCTCGACACTGGGCAGGCACTCTTGAAAAAACCGTCGCCCTTCCTGCGTGACCGCCACGCTGTGGGTCGTGCGCTCCAGCAGCTTGATCGCCAGTTGGGTTTCCAGGCGGGTAATGCTGCGACTCACCGAAGGCACTGAAATGCCCAGATCGCGGGCCGCCTCGCTGAAGCTTTCGCTGGCCGCGACTTTCATGAAGGCGATGACGCCGGCGAAGTTTTTTCCGATGGACATCGGTGGGTTCCTTAACGAAGACATGCACTTCAAAAGCCTCGACAGTACCCAATCGGAAAGCTAAATGCCGTAGCCAATCAAGCGGTTTACCACTAGTCCACGCCCGCAGACCCGATTAATGCGCAGAGCAGAGATCTGCAGGCAATACCTGGGCGCCCCCGAACGCCAGGGTGCACAGACCAAGAATGATGTAGATCACCGCGCGACCTCGATCACGATCTTGCCGAAGGCACCGCGCCGAAGATGAGCAAAGGCTTCGGGGACTTGCTCAAAGCCGTAGGTGTGATCAATCATCGGCTCGATGCCATGGCGGTCGATCATCGCAATCAGGTCTTCCAGGGCCCGGCGCGGCCCGACTGCGACGCCGGTGATGGACGCCCGCTTGGCGAGCAGCGCCATGACCGTCGCGCTCAGTTGATCACTCTCCAGCAAGCCGATCACCGAGATACGCCCGCCATTGGCCACCGCTTGCAGGGACCGCGTGAGGTTGTCTCCACCGGCCATTTCAAGGATATGTTCGGCGCCTCGCCCACCCGTCAGTTCTTGCACTGCGGTGTGCCACTCCGGCACCCGGCTGCGGTTGATGCCATGGGTGGCACCCAGCTCGATGGCGCGCGCGATCTTTTCATCGCTGATGCTGGTGATGATCACGTGGGCGCCATTGGCCGCCGCCAATTGCACGGCAAACAACGAGACGCCCCCGGTGCCCTGCACCACCACAGTGTGGCCGGCGTGCAGGTGGCCCAGTTCGAACAGTGCCATCCAGGCGGTCAGGGCGGCCACCGGCAAGGTGCTGGCCTGCCCCGCCGTAAGGCTGAGCGGCGCCTGCACACACCATTCGGCAGGCGTTGCCACGTACTCGGCGAGCATCCCGGGGATGGGGCCACCCTGAGACGGTGCCTGGCTCCAGGAGAAAGGGGCACCGTCGATCCAGCCAGCAAAAAACGCCGACAGCACCTTGTCGCCAACCTTGAAGCGCGTGACGCCCTCGCCCACCGCGACCACCGTGCCCGCCATGTCGGAGGCCGGCGTGAATGGGAATGTGAGGTCGGCGCCCATGCCGTTGTCGACCACTTCGCCGTCGCGGTAATTGAGCGAGACGGCCTCGACGCGCACCAGTACCTCCACCGCCTTCGCGGTGGGGCGCGGCACGTCGGCAAGGCGCAGTGTGTGCAGTCCCAGTGCGGGTATTTCCCAGCGCTTCATGGTGTCGGTCATCGTGGTATTCCTCGTGAATGGGCTATGCCACAAGGATATGAGCCTTGCTTAACGGGATTAAGGGGGCGCCACCTCCATTGTCTGCGGAGCTTTTGTTCCGTAATCCGGATAAGGTGTCCAGGCGCCCCTTCAGCCAAACCGGAGCCTCGATGGACAGCCTCAACACCCTGAATGTTTTTGTGCAGGTCGCCGAAACCCGCAGTTTTGTCGCCGCCGGGCGCGTGCTGGGCGTAACGGCCTCGGCGGTCGGCAAGAGCGTGGTGCGCCTGGAGGAGCGCCTGGGTGTGCGCCTGTTTAACCGCAGCACCCGCAGCGTCACGCTGACTGCCGAGGGCGAGCTGTTCCTGGAGCGCAGCCGGCGCATCCTGATGGAGATCGACGAGGCCGAAGCCGAGCTTTCGCAAACCGTGTCGGCGCCTCGTGGCCGGCTCAAGGTCAGCCTTCCGCTGGTGGGCCATCCGTTCTTGCAGGTGCTCGCGCAATTCAAGAAAGCCTACCCCGAGGTGGAACTGGACCTGAGCTTTACCGACCGCCGCGTGGACGTGGTGGAAGAAGGTTACGACGCCGTGCTGCGCAGCGGTGAAGCGCCCGACTCGCGCCTCACATCGCGCCTGATCGGCGGCTATCGGATGCTGCTGGTGGCGTCACCGGCTTACCTCGCCGAGCGCGGCACGCCGCAACGGCCGGAAGACCTGGCCCAGCATGCATGCATCAAGTTCCGCTACCCCAACACAGGCAAAATGCAGCGCTGGCCCCTGCGCCAGGACGGAGTGGAAGCTGATTTCCCACTGCCGGCCGCGATGGTCTGCAACAACCTGGAAGCGCGCATCTGCTTTGCCGTGCAAGGTATCGGCATCGCCTACCTGGCGGATTTCGCCATTCGTGAATGGCTCGACAGCGGACAATTGGTGCCGGTGCTGGAGGCGTGTTCGGAAGCAGAGAACTTCCGGATCATGTGGCCTTCGGGCCGGCATCCAACACCCAAGCTGCGGGTGTTTATCGACTACCTGCATGCGCACTTGTTTCCCGAGAATGGGCCTGCGAGCAAACGTGCAGACTGCCGGCCCACGTCTTGATCACAGCGCCTGATCAGCATCGAACTGCTCCCGGGCACGCCTGAATCCGTCGGCGTTTTCCACCACCCACGTCCACAACGGAATCATGTGCACCAGCAGCTGTTTGCCCAGCTCCGACAGCTGGTATTCGACCTTGGGCGGCACCTCCTGAAAGTCGTGGCGCAACACCAGGCCATCGCGCTCCAGCTGGCGCAAGGTCCGCGTGAGCATGCGCTGGGTGACGCCCTCCATGCGCCGGCCGATCTCGGCATGGCGCAGTCGCCCGTTAACGCCCAACAGGTGCACGATGCCCAACGACCAGCGGTTACCCGCATGGGTCAGCACCTGGCGCTTGAGCCCGTCTTCATCGGCGCTAAGGGCTTCGCAGGCGGCTTGTGAGCGCCTGATGATCTCGTCGTTGTCCACCTTCTACTCCCGGTATCACTGGTGTGCCTTCTTATGCCCCGTCGGCAATTCTGCAAGCATGGCATGACTTTCAATCGAACCGAGAACCCTATGACTGCTTCGATCCTTGTACTGGGCGCCGGCGAACTGGGCCTGGCGGTACTGCGCCAACTGGCACGCCTGGCTGCACCGCAAAATGTGCCTGTGACGGTGTTGCTGCGCCCCGCCACACTGAACTCCCTCGACCCCGCCAAACAGCAGGAAATCACCGAACTGCGCGCCCTGGGCATTGAGCTGCTGGCCGGTGACCTGGCCAACGGCTCCGAGGCCGAACTGGCAACGGTGTTCGCCAACTATCACACCGTGATCAGTTGCATCGGCTTTGCCGCAGGCCCGGGCACCCAGCGCAAGCTGACCCACGCGGTCATCGCAGGTGGCGTGAAGCGTTATGTACCGTGGCAGTTCGGTGTGGATTACGACGTGATCGGCCGTGGCTCGGCCCAGGACCTGTGGGACGAACAGCTTGATGTGCGCGACTTGCTGCGTGACCAACAGGGCACGCAATGGGTGATCGTCTCCACCGGGATGTTCACCAGTTTTCTGTTCGAGCCGTCCTTCGGCGTTGTCGACCTGGCACAAAACACCGTGCGCGCACTGGGGGATTGGGACACTGCCGTCACCGTCACCACGCCTGAGGACATCGGCCTGCTGACGGCGCGCATCCTGTTCAGCGAACCGCCGATCGTCAACCGAGTGGTGTACACCGCAGGCGACACCCTGACCTACGGCGAGCTGGCAGAGACCGTGGATGCGCAACTGGGGCTCACCCTCAAACGCGAACGCTGGTCGGTGACGTACCTGGAAGCGGAACTGGCCGCTGCACCCGAGGACAATCTGCTGAAATACCGGGTGGCCTTCGCCCAAGGCCACGGCGTGGCCTGGGACCCCGCCGTCACCTTCAATGCCCAACAGCAGATCGCCGTCACCAGCGTTGCCCAATGGATCGAGCAGAACCTCAAGGCACCGGCAACCACCCGCTGAACCGTCCCTGGCTATCCAGCGCGCACCAGGCGAAATCCCCGGGCAGCGGCGGCAGTTTCTGCAGCGGTACGCCGCTGCCCTGCTTCCAATCCACCACTTGCAGGGGTGAACCTTGCCAGGCCAGGACCAAGCCCCGGGCCTGGCTGGTGTCATCGCTGACCCAACGGGCTGCCGCCGCTGTCATGAACGCTTCGATGGGTTCTTCATCGATCTGCGTGCGATACACCGAACCGAGCAACCAACGACACACACTCACGTGGTAGGTCCAGTTCAGGGAGGGACGGTTGCGGTAGGCCCAGGTCATGAAACTGCGAAACAGGTTCAAACCCTCCGGCGGGTCGAGCTTGAGCAAACCGGGGCAGATGTCGAACAAGGTGTGCCAATACGGCAGCAACCGTGCATCCAGGTGGACGAAACAGCGGGCGTTACTCGGGTATTCGACAGACGGCAACAACACGTCGCCGCGGGACGGACGGCGCGACGCCTTGCTGACCAGGCGGGCAGCGCCGGAAGGCAGGATAGAGCTCATGGAACGCACTCACACTCGTGACGATAGAACGCCTCCTGGTAACAGGAAGCCCAAGGCACACGTCAGAATGCAGGGGAAGCGCGAGGGTTGGCCGAGGGCCAGGAATACCGCGGAGGCGCCTTGTTACGCTGCTCATGGGCCGGGCGCGGCTTTTGCCCCAGGCCCAACAACCAGGCCAGGCAAAACAGGAAGACGATGCCCAGGGTCACGGCGGAGCACACCGGGCAGGCGAAGAAATTCGACCAGCTGCTGGCCGTCGGACTGCCCAGGCCGGCATCCGAGGACGGGGCCTTGGTGCCCAGGCTTGAACAGAACTGCCCGCCCAGGCCATTGAGCTCCAGGCCCATCATCTGACCATGGCCCAAACCGCAGACGAACACATTGAACAGGACGCAAAAATACAGGGTCCAGGCAATGAGTGAACGGTCCGGGCGGGAGAGTTTCATGGCGGCGACTTTACCATTCCCCCTGTAGGAGCTGTCGAGCTTTAGCGAGGCTGCGAATGGATCGCCTCGGTGCCCCTGCAAGACCGTGGCGCCTGCATCGCAGCCTCGCTCAAGCTCGACAGCTCCCACATCTGGTCTTGCGCGGCAGGGCCTGTGACAGAACGTCGCAGATTACGCCCAGAGGCCCAGGTTGTTAGAATGCCACGCTCTCCTCGCCTGATTTAACGCTTCGTGGTACCCAGGCGCTTCACAGGATGCACAGTTGATGAGTACGTTATTCACCCGCCGCAAAGTCCTCTCCGGCATGGGATTGCTGGGCCTGGGCCTGCTGGCCGGCTGTGACAACAGCCCGAAACTGAACTTCAAGTACGGCAAGGATCTGAGCGACAAGATCATGGGCCGTACCTTCAAGCTCAAGAACACAGATGGCGAAACCGTCACCTTGAGTTCCTTCCGCGGCTTGATGCCGGTGGTGTTCTTCGGCTTCACCCAGTGCCCCGCCGTATGCCCGACCACCCTGGCGCGCATGGCCCAGGCGAAAAAACTGATGGGCCGCGACGGCAAGATCATGCAGGTGGTATTTATCACCCTCGATCCCGAACGCGACACGCCCAAGATACTCGACGCCTACGTCAAGGCCTTCGACCCGAGTTTTGAAGCGCTGTACGGCACCCCGGAAGAAATCGCCGTGGCCGCCAAGGAATTCGGGATCTTTTATGAAAAGATCCCCGCCGGCGACAGCTACACCCTCTCCCACACCGCCACCAGCTTTGTGTTCGACACCCGAGGCACCTTGCGCCTGGGCCTGTCTGCCTCGCTTAACGCCAAAGAGTGCGCAGAAGACCTGCTCACCGTCATGGAGGTCTGCTAATGACTGCCGTTCAACACCTCAAACGCTTCGCCCTCGGTCTTTCCCTGCTGGGCCTCGCCGCACACGCCAGTGCACAGGCGGTGGTCAGCGACGCCTGGGTACGCGCCTCGGTACCGGGCCAGCCGTCCAGCGGTGCGTTCATGACCGTCACCGCCGACAGCGACAGCAAACTGCTCAGCGTGGCGTCGCCGGTCGCCAAAACCGTGCAGATCCATGAGATGACCATGAAGGACGACGTGATGCGCATGGGCCCGGTGGACTCGGTGCCGTTGCCTGCCGGCAAGGCCGTCAAGCTCGACCCGGATGGCTATCACGTGATGCTGATCGACCTCACCGCCCAGATCAAGGAAGGCGACCAGGTGCCGCTGACCGTCACCGTGGAAAATGCCAAGGGCGAAAAGCAGTCGATCGAAGTGAAGGCTGAGGCCCGCGCGTTGAATGCAACGGAAACCATGGACCACAGCAAGATGCACTAAAGCGCAGATCAAAATGTGGGAGCGGGCTTGTGTGGGAGCGGGCTTGCTCGCGAATGCGGTGTGACAGTCACCGGATGTATTGACTGATCCACCGCTTTCGCGAGCAAGCCCGCTCCCACATTGGCCCTTCAGTGTCTGAAAAATCGGGCGTCCGCTTCATACTTTTTTCGTCTCGTCTCAACACTTTCTATATATTTTCAATCTGCAAAACAACTCGTTAGCCTGCGCAAGCCGGACGCGTCTCCCTGTCGCCGTCCGGCCAGATAATTCTAAAAATAAGCAGCAGACAACGGGAATAACAATGAAAAAATCCCCTATTACCCTGGGTTTGACTTCGGCCACCCTCGGTTTGACCCTCGCCTTCCCAACCTTTGCCGAAGCTGACTTTTTTGAAGACAGCAAGGCCGACCTCGAATTTCGCAACTTCTACTTCAACAGCGATTACCGCCAGCCCAACGCGAGCCAGTCCAAACGCGATGAGTGGGCCCAAGGGCTGATCCTCAATTACCAGTCGGGCTATACCGAAGGTTTGGTGGGATTCGGGATCGATGCCATCGGCTTGCAAGGCCTGAAACTCGACTCAAGCCCAGACCGCCAAAACACCGGCCTGCTTCCCGTCGGCGAGGATGGGGCTCCGGACAGCTACAGCCGAATGGGCGCCACCGCCAAGGCACGCATCTCCAAAAGCGTACTTAAATTCGGCACGCTGATCCCCAAGCTGCCCACCGTACTACCCAACGACGGTCGGCTGCTGCCCCAGACCTTTCGCGGCACCCAACTGACCAGCCAGGACATCGCCGGCCTGACCTTCGACGCCGGGCGCCTGACCAGCAACACCCTGCGTAACGACAGCGGCCATGCAGACATTGAAGTCGATGGCAAAGGCATCAAGGGCGCCGTGCCCAGCGATAAATTCGACTTCGCCAGTGCCAGCTACAGCTGGACCAAAACCCTCGTCACCGGCTACCACTACGCCAACCTCGAGAACAACTACAAGCAACACATCTTCAACCTGGTCCACACCCTGCCATTGGGTGACGCCCAGTCGTTCAAGACCGACCTGCGTTACGCCGACTCCAGCAAGGAAGGCAACAGCAACATCGACAACCAGGCCTTCGGCGCCAAGTTCACCTATAGCATCCAGGGCCACTCGTTCGGCGCCGCCTACCAGCGCATGAAAGGCACCACCGGCTTCCCCCACCTGGACGGTACCGACTCCTACCTCGTCAACTACGTGATGATCTCGCCGGACTTCGCCAACCCCGAGGAAAAGTCCTGGCAGGCCCGCTACGACTATGACTTCGCCGCCCTCGGCATCCCCGGCCTGACCTTCATGACCCGCTACCTCAAGGGTGACAACTTCGTGCGTACCCGAACCCTGGAAGGTACCGAGTGGGAGCGCAACACCGATATCGGCTACGTGTTTCAGAGCGGCGCCCTGAAGAACCTTGAAGTGAAATGGCGCAATGGCACGTATCGCAGCAATGGCAGCGGCAGCGATATCGACCAGAACCGCTTTATCGTCAGCTACACCCTGCCCTTGCTGTGATTTTTCCCGGAGCGTTGCACATGAATAACAAAAAAAGCCTGATCCACCTGGCCGTCGCCTTTGCCCTGTTGAGCAGTTACGGCGCCTACGCCGCCGACACCGGCGCGTTGCCCTGCAAAACCACCGAAGAATGCGCGGCCCAGGCGGCCAAAGTCGGGGCCACGCCGGGCTCCTCGCAAAGCGCCCACAAGGCCAAGGGCGACCCGACCCAAACCCAGTTCGCCTGGCTGAACCGCATCAACAAAGCCTCGATCGTGATGCTCACCGAAGAAGGCATCGTCAAGCCGGACATGGGCCACAAGATCGCCGGCGGCGTGCGCTTTGCCATCGACCAGGCCGACCAGCCCGATGGCAAGCGCCCGGAAGACGTGCTGCAACTGGAAAAAATCATGACCGACAAGATCGGTCCGGAAGCCTCCCTGATCCACTCCGGCCGCAGCCGCCAGGACATGCTCGCCACCTACCGCCTGGCCAAACTGCGCTCCCAGGTGCTGGCCTACAGCGACGCACTGAACGCCACCCGCCAACGTATCCTGAATATCGCCGACAAGAACATCGACACCCTGGTACCCGCCTACACCAACGGCGTGCAGGCCATGCCCATCAGCTATGCGCACTACCTGCTGGCGTTCGAAGCCGCATTTGATCGCGACGGCCAGCGCATTCGTGAACTCTATACCCGCCTCAACCTGAGCCCGATGGGCACCGCGGTACTGGCGAACTCCGCTTACCCGCTGAACCGCGAACGCCTGGCCGAGTTGCTGGGGTTCGACGGCGTGCGGGAAAACTCCCTGGATTCGAGCCAGGTGTCGACCTACGACATTCCGATCGAGGCGGCCAACCTGGCGGCGTCTTCGGCGATCCGTATCGGTGCGATGATTGGCGATATCCATACCCAGTACCATCAGATCCGCCCTTGGCTGCTGCTGGACGAAGAGTCCACCTACACCAGCAGCGCGATGCCACAAAAGCGCAACCCGGGGTTGTTGATGCGCACCCGGGAATCGGCCTCGGATGTGGTCGGCCTGGCGCAGACCGTGACGTTGCGCGCGCACAACGTCACCACCGGCATGACCGACTACAAGTTCGCGTTTGATTCACTGGGGCTGTTCCAGTCCACCGATGACATGTTCAAAAGCATGGATGCCGTGCTGGATGCGCTGCAGATCAACCCGCAGCGTGCGCTGGATGAGCTGGAGTCGGAGTGGACCACTTCGATGGAGTTGGCCGACACCCTGGAGCGTCAGTTCAAGGTGCCGTTCCGCATTGGTCACAGCTTCGCGTCGCTGATCGTCACCGAGGCGCGCAGCAACGGCACCACGCCAAAGACCTTCCCGTATGCAGACGCGCAGAAGCTGTACACCCAGGCGGCGGACAAATACAAATGGACGCCGAACACCTTGCCGCTGGATGAGGCGGGTTTCCGCGCGGCGCTGTCGCCGACGACGATGGTCAAGACCCGTAAAGGCACGGGTGGGCCGCAGCCGGAAGAGGTCAAGCGGATGTTGGTAGAAGCGCGGAAGAATCTCGACGCGGACCAGAGTTGGTTGAAGGAGCGTCGTGAGAAGCTGAAAGGTGCTGAGGGCAATCTGGACAAGGCCTTCGACAAGTTGCTCAACGCCAAGGGCTGAAATGCAATCTGAATGTGGGAGCGGGCTTGCTCGCGAAGGCGGTGTATCGGTTAGCAGATTTATTGGCTGACCCACCGCATTCGCGAGCAAGCCCGCTCCCACATTTGACCGAGTTTTGGCTTGGAAAGTGTGCTCGGCTCAGTGACTCAATTCCCGCTTCAACACCTCGCGATCAATCGACTTCTGCCACCCGCATATCGCCAGGCACGCCACACAATTGCCCAACACATTGGTCAACGACCGACACTTCATCAGCCGCTCCACTCCCAACAACAACCCCACCCCTTCCAGCGGCACCAGTTGCAGGATGTTCAAGGTGGCAATCAGGGTAAACAGCGCCGAGCCCGCCACACTGGTAGACCCCAGCGAAGTGAACAGGCAGATGACCAGCACCGCCAGCAATTCGGGAACGGCAATTTCCACCCCGGCCAGATGCGCCAGAAACATGATGGCGGTGGTCAGGTAAATATTGGTGCCGGCCAAGTTGAACGTATAGCCGGTGGTCAGCACCAACCGTACTAACTGGCGATCACAGCCCAGCGCTTCAAGTTTGCTGACACAACCGGGAAGTGCTGCCACTGATGAGCCGGTAAACGTCACCAACAACAACTCTTCTTTTAAATAAATAATTAACCGAGTCAATTTAACGCCGACCAGGCGCGCAATCGTCGCAAACACTAAAATCACGAAAACCGCGCACGCCAGGTAAATCACCACAATAAACTTCAACAGCGGTAAAACAGAACTTAAACCGTACTTCCCCACCACAAACGCCATCGCCCCAAAAGCCGCCAGCGGTGCAAATTTCAAGATAAAGCGCAATAGCAAGAACAGCCCGGCGACTGCTGCTTCCAACCAGCCGAGGCAGCGGTTGCCAACCTTGCCGCCACGCCCCAGCACCAGCCCGCACAGCACCGCCACCAGCATCACCTGAAGTACCAGACTCTGGGTAAAAACCCTGTAAAGACTGGATGAAATCGACGTCATGGACAGCTCATGCAGGAGCGCCTCCGGCGCAACAGGCGGCGTCAGGGGGTCAAAATCCAGGTTAGCCACTGCCGTGTGATCCAGGCTGAACAGCCACCCCGTCGACATTCCCAACACCAATGCGGCAAGGGACATCAGCTGGAAATACACCACGATGCGCCCGACTACATGCCGATGCTGAGGCTCGCGCTTGATACCCGCCACACCCGTTGACACCAACACAAACAACAGAAACGGCATCAGTAACCCGACCACTTTTATAAAAGCGTCGCTGAGCAGTTTCATTTCAACCGCCACGCCTGGATAAAACAGTCCCAACACCATACCAAGTGCAATGGCAATCAAAATAGGCAATGTGGCGTTATTGGAAAATCGGGATGACATCAATGCTCCAGGGTCTTTTTATTTATTGTTATTGTCGGATCAGGCCACTTTCGGCATATTGGTCGCCAAGGCGCATTCTGGCCACAAATAATAAAGTCTTGTCACGGGATATACCACCATGGAACTTCGCCATTTACGTTATTTCATCATGGTGGCCGAAGAGCGACATTTCACCCGCGCTGCCGCCCGCCTGAACATGCAGCAGCCGCCCCTCAGCCAACAGATTCGTGCCCTCGAACAAGAGCTGGGATTCGACCTGTTCAAGCGCCACCCCAAGGGCGTCGACCTGACCGCCGGTGGGATGGTGTTTCTCGAAGAGGCTCGGGCCATCCTCGCCCGCGTCGAACAAGGCTCCCTCAAGGCCGCCCGCGCCGCTCAAGGCATCGAGGGCACGCTGATCATCGCCTTCACCAGCTCCGCGGCTGCCCATCCGCTGATCCCGCGGATCATTCGCGCCTACCGCGAGCACTACCCGGGCGTGGAACTCTCGATCAACGAAGGCAGCGCCCGGGAAGTCACCGAAGACACCATCGAAAAACGCATCGACATCGGCATCCTCCGCGCCCCGGTCGGCGACCACCAAAGCCTGACCTTCCACCGCCTGCTCAACGAAGAAATGCTGCTGACCCTGCCCGTTGGCCACCCGCTGCTCAAGGGCCCCGAGCCAAAAATCACCATGACTGACCTCAAGGACGAACGCTTCATCCTCGTCCGCCGCCCCGGCGCGCCGGGGATGTACGCCAACCTGATCAAGGCCTGCCAGAACGCCGGCTTCGAGCCGAAGATCGCCTTTGAAGTGGAGCGCATGCTGACCAACGTCAGCCTGGTGGCCGCGGGTGAAGGCATCTCCGTGGTGCCCGCATCGATGCGCGATGTGCACCGCGAGAGCGTGGTGTATTGCCGGATCAGCGATGCACGGCCACGATTATTGGCGCCGATCACCTTGGTGCGGCGCACGTTCAATCCGTCGACGCCGTTGCAGAATTTCATTGGGCTGGCGCGGGAGTTGGCGGGGGTTTATCGCAAGGGTTGAGTCATCGCGTGAAAACTCTCGGTGAGCAGTTCCACCGCCGCGCGGATGCTGTCGCTTTGCCGTGGAACGGCGTACAGGCCGTAGTTGACACTCAAAATAGGCCCATCGCTTTCAGCCAAGGAAATGATGCGCATGGTCTCCGGCCGAATGTTCTCCGCCGGCAGCAAGGCCACACCCAGTCCACCCTCCACCGCTGCGGTGATTACGCCAATGTTCGGGCTGGTCACCGTGACCCGAAAATCCCGCCCGGCGTTCAGCAACGCATCAAACATCAAGCGCCGCCAGGCACAGGGTTCGGCATACACGATGACATCCAGCGGCAGCGCCGCATCGATTTCTTCATCAATCGCGCACACCCAGTACAGCTCGACGTTCCAGGCGTGCACAGGGTCGGCGTTGAACGATGAGCTGACGCCAATGGCCACATCCAGCTCGCCGTCATTCCAACGTTCGGCGAGCGCGTCGCCGTGGTCAACGACGACCTCCAGGTGCACATGCGGGCAGGCGCGCCGCAGCCGGCCGAGCGCTGCCGGCAACGCCGATACCGCCACGTCTTCCGAGAGCCCGACGCGCACATTGCCCATCACCGTGCGCTCTTTCAGGCGCGCTGCTACCGTCTCGCCCAAGGCCAGAATGCGCGTCGCGTAGGTGAGCAGCAGTTCCCCTTCGGTAGTGGGCACCACGCCCCGACCTGTTCTGCGCAACAGCCGCTGGCCTAGCAACTCTTCAAGCCGGCGGATTTGTGCGCTGAGGGCCGATTGCGCCCTGCCCGCCTGCAGGGCTGCGCCACTCAGGCTGCCGTGCTGGCATACCGAGATAAAGGTTCGTAGCAAATAGGGTTCAAACGCGTCGGATATCATGTTTGGATTAACTCTGAATCAACAGCTATCACCCTACCTCGATAGCTGGAGCATGACTACTCTGCTGGAACGTTATCAACCAGGAAGAGCCTCATGACCCAACTCCAGAACCAACGCATCGTACTGGCAGCCCGCCCCGACGGGCGCCCGCAACCCAGCGATTTTCGCGTGGAGTACAGCGCGATTCCCGTGCCTGCCGAAGGCGAAGTGTTGCTTGAGAACCTCTATCTGTCCCTCGACCCCTACATGCGCTGGCGCATGAGTGCAGCCAAATCCTATGCCGAGCCAGTGGGCATCGGCGAGGTGATGGTGGGCGGCACGGTCGCGCGGATCAAACACTCACGAAACCCATTGTGGCAAGAGGGCGACATGGTGCTTGCCTATGCCGGCTGGCAGCGTTTTGCGCTCTCGGACGGTCTCGATCTGCGGCTTCTGGATCCGGGCATGGCCCACCCCAGCACAGCGCTGGGAGTTCTTGGAATGCCGGGGTTCACCGCTTACTCGGGGTTGCTCACTATCGGCCAACCCAAGCCCGGTGACACCGTGGTAGTGGCGGCGGCGAGTGGCGCAGTGGGCTCGGTGGTCGGCCAGATCGCCCGCATCAAGGGCGCACGCGCCGTGGGTATCGCGGGCGGGCCGGAGAAATGCGCGTTCGTGAAAAATGAACTCGGGTTTGATGCCGTCATCGACCATCGCGCAGCGGATTTTGCCCAGCAGTTGGCCGAAGCCTGCCCCAATGGAATTGACGTTTACTTCGAAAATGTCTCGGGGGCGGTTTGGGATGCCGTGAGGCCGCTGCTCAATGACTTTGCGCGGATACCCGTATGTGGGTTGATCGCCCATTACAACGACAGCTCGGTGCCTGGGCAACAGGTCGACCGACTGCCGGCGACTATGCACGACATCCTCGCCAAGAGCCTCACCGTGCGCGGCTTTATCCAGACCGAGTTCGTTGACGAGCAGCAGGACGACTTTTTGCAGGAAGCCGCGCAGTGGATTGATCAGGGCAAGCTGAAGTGGCGCGAAGACATTGTCGAGGGCCTTGAGAATGCGCCTGAGGCGTTTATCGGGCAGCTGGAGGGGCGCAACTTCGGCAAGTTGATTGTGCGACTGGCTTGACGCCTCAATCCACCACGAACAACTTCGCCCCGACGGTAGTCGATGACCGATGCCCTTCCATGTCATTGCCCACCTGATAACTCATCCCGGCAGTCAGCGTGAACTGCCGGCCATCCTCCAGTTCGGTGTGCAGCTCACCTTCCAGGCACAGCAGGACATGCCCGCGCCAACACCAGTGATCGGCCAGGTAACCGGCGCTGTATTCGACCATGCGCACGCGGGTTGAGCCGAACTGGCAGGTGCGCCAATACGCACTGCCGGTTTCGCCGGGATGCAGCACCGGTTCGAGGGTCGACCAGTCGGTGGTGCCAAAGGGGATTGCGGTCAGGTCCATGATTGTCTCGGCGGTGAATGCAGGTGCACAGAACGTACCGAACAGGTGCGCACAGCGATAGAGACAGATCCGCAGCATTTGCGGGATACAGGGCGGTGACTCTTGGTATCCTGCCACCCTCCTCCCATGGGCGTATGTCGATGAAGATCGATCCATCCTTTGTTGTGCATGAGACCGAGCATTGGCTGCTCAATCATCACCTGTCGTCCGCGCTGCCGGGCTATTTGATGCTAGGTGCCAAGGCGTCTGTCCACTCACTTGCAGACATACCCGATGCAGCGCTCGCGGAGCTGGGCGGATTGCTGGCTAAAACCCAGCGGGTCATGGAAGCGCAGTTGAAGCCCAAGTGGCTTTACATCAGCCGGTTCGGGCATATGCCGGGCTTCCCGCTGCACTTTCATTTCATACCCGTTTATGGATGGGTTGAGGCGCTGTTCTGGCAGGATGAGCGCTATCGGGTTTTGCAGAATTTCGGGACGCAGCAGAAGGCAACCGACGGTGCGGAGCTGACGCTTTTTATCTGGCGCGAGTTTGGTGAGAGCCCTACGCCGCCGGCTGTTCAAGGCGCTTCGGTGAGCGAGGTGATCAGGTGTTTGCGTACGGAGTTCAATATCCAAGACGACACATGACCTGTGGCGAGGGAGCTTGCTCCCTCGCCACAGCAAGCTCCCTCACTACAGCAAGCTCTCTCGTCACAGGTTTTTGGGTGGGTCAGCGAACATTGTGGAGGTGTTTGCGCATAGGAATACAGGCCAGCCGCAACCCCGACGGCGAGTGGTAGATCGCCTGTTCATCGCCCACATACCCACACCGCCGATAAAAATCCGCCGCATTCAACGTCGCGTCCAGGATCACTTCCTTAATCCCCAACTCCCGCGCCAACGCCTCCAGATACACCAGCACCTGCTTGCCAATCCCACGCCCGGTAAACCCTGGAAGCACAAACAGCGCACCGATTTCGTTGTTCGCCAGATCCAGCATCCCTGTGGCCACAGGTTCACCGTTCACGCAGCCCAGGTAAAAAGGCTTGTCCATCAACGCGTCATAGCCGTCTTCGGCGGCGCCCCGGGTCCACACCATCATCTGCTCGGACGTATAGGCGCCGATGCATTGACTGCGTATGGCCAACCGGCGAATGTCGAAGGCTGTCTGTGCATCTTCCAGCGTGGCGCGTCGTATCTCGAGCATTTGTCCCTCCATGGACGTCAGGCGTTCTCGTCACCCGGTCGGGTAAACGAATAGCGGTCAATATCGGTCCTCAGCTGCCAGCCCTGGCCCTGCCAATAACGGGCGGCGCTGTCATTGGTCTTGAACACATCCAGGTGGCATTTGCGGATGCCCAACTGCGCAAGGCTGGTGAGGCAGCGTTCTACCAGCGCGTTCGCAATGCCCTGGCGCCGATACTCAGGCAGCACCAGCACATGCTGCAAATAACCGCGCCGGCCATCGTGCCCACACATCACGCATCCACCCAGCACCCCGTCGATCTCGGCCACGAAACTCATGCCGGGATTGCGCTCCAGGTAACGCGCGGTGGCCTCGCGGGAGTCGGCGTCGCGCAGGGAGATGCCAGGCGTGTTCTGCATCAGTTCAAGCACGGCGTCGTAGTCGGCGGCGCTCATTACGCGAAGAGTGACCATGGTATTCAAAACCCTCTGAGTTCGCGCTGAGTTTGCCTGCACTTGTGCCGGTCGCGCACGCATAAATACACGACCGGGTGACAGCCTTGAGTTAACGCAACTGAAACCAGGTGGTTTTCAGCTGCGTGTACTTGTCAAAAGCGTGCAGCGACAGATCACGCCCGAACCCGGATTGCTTGCCTCCACCGAAAGGCACCGACACATCCAGGGCGTCGATGGTGTTGACCGAAACCGTTCCGGCATTCAGGGCTCGGGCCACACGGTGCGCACGGTTGAGGTCATCACTCCATACCGAGGCCGCCAGGCCGTAGACACTGTCATTGGCCTGGTGTATCGCCTGCTCTTCCGTGTCGAAGGCGCTCACCGCAAGCACCGGGCCGAACACTTCATCACGGGACAGGGCCATGGCTCGGGTCACGCCGGCAAAAATGGTCGGCTGGATAAAGTTGGAGGAGCCATTGATGCTTAACTGTTTGCCACCACACAACAGCCTGGCGCCCTCCCCTCGGGCCTGGCTGATGGCGTGCATGATGCGTGCGGTTTGCTGACTGTCGACGATGGCACCGGCTGCACTGCTGGGGTCCAGCGGATCACCCGGCATCCAGGCGCGCGATTTGGCAATCAGGCGCTCGATGAATTCGTCATGGATGGAGCGTTGCACGTAGAGACGGGAGTTGGCCGAGCACACTTCGCCCTGGTTGAAAAAGATGCCGAAGGCGGCCTTCTCCGCAGCAAGGTCCAGGTCCTGGCAGTCCTCAAACACCAGGTTCGGGCTTTTGCCACCACATTCCAGCCACACCTGCTTAAGGTTGGACTGGGCGGAATACTGCATAAAATACTTGCCGACCTGAGTGGAGCCGGTGAACACCAGGCAATCCACGTCGGGGTGGAGCCCCAGGGCCTTGCCGGCACTTTCGCCGAGGCCGGGCACCACATTCAACACACCCTCCGGGATACCCGCTTCCAGGGCAAGCTGGGCCAGGCGCAGGGCAGAGAACGGCGACTGCTCAGCGGGCTTCAAGACCACGCTGTTACCGGCCGCCAATGCCGGTGCGAGTTTCCAGGCGGCCATATCAAGCGGGAAGTTCCACGGCACTACCGCCGCGATCACCCCCAGTGCTTCACGGGTGATGGTTGCCAACGCGTTGTGAGCAGTGGGCGCGACTTGATCGTAAAGTTTGTCGAGGGCTTCGCCGTACCAGGCAAACACATTGGCGGCGCCGGGTACGTCAACGTTGTAGGCATCCATTACCGGCTTGCCCATGTTCAGCGAATCGAGCAGCGCCAGCTCTTCGCGGTGGGTCATCAGTAACTCGGAGAGCCTGATCAGGATCTTCTTGCGCTCCACCGGCGGCATTCGCCGCCAAGGGCCAGTGTCGAAGGCCTGGCGTGCGCTGTGCACGGCCAGGTCGACTTCTGCGTCACCGCAGGCTGCAACCTGCGACAGCAACTGCTGGGTGGCCGGGTTGATCGCATCGAAGATCGCCCCCGATGCCGCGCTGACTGAGCGACCACCGATCAGGGCGGTGTTGATGAAGGTCTGGCGGGCAACACGCTGTTGCCAATAGTTAAGGTCGAACACGTTGTACTCCCAATAAATGGCGATGGATAAACGAGGGGTTCACTCGACGATCTGCAGTTCCGGCATCTTCACCCGCAGCCCCCGCGTGATGCCCAGCAGACACAGGAGCCCAAGCCCCATCCAGCACAGGCCGATGGTGAACGACAGACTGGATAGGCTGCTCCACAGCCAGATCGTGCTGAGGAACCCCAGCGCCGGCACAACGGCGTACAGCAGGTAGTTCTTCGTGCCGCGCAACTTCTGGTCGACCAGGTAATGCTTGATCACCGCCAGATTCACTGCCGAGAAGGCGAACAGCGCACCGAAGCTGATCATGTTGGCGACGGTATCCAGCGTGATGAACAAGGCAATCAGCGAGAACAGGCTGACCAGCACGATGGCCGTGGCGGGCACGCGTTTTTTCGTCACCAGCTTGCCGAGCACGCGGGGCAACGCGCCGTCACGGCCCATGGCGAACAACACCCGCGACACGCTGGCCTGGGAGACCATCGCCGAGGCGAAGCAACCGGCCACATAGGTCGCGGTAAAGGCGGTCACCAACAGTTCGCCGCCTACCCGGCGCATCACATCCACCGACGCGGAATCCGGGTCGACGAAGCTGTTCCATTCCGGGAACACCATTTGCGCGAAATACGAAACCAGCAGGAACAGCAGACCGCCGAACAGCGACACCACCATGATCGCCAACGGGATGGTGCGGCGCGGGTCGGGGGTTTCCTCGGCCATGGTCGACACCGCATCAAAGCCGAGAAAGGACAGGCACAACACCGCGGCACCCGCCATGATCAGCGGCGCGCTGAAGCCTTCATGGTGGAATGGCGCCATCAGCGACACGGGTGCGAACTGCTCGCTGAGGGTATGCACTGATAAAGCCACGAACACCACAATGAACACCAACTGGGCCACGATGAGTATCCAGTTGACCCGGGTGATGGACTCGATACCCACCAGGTTAAGCGTGGTCACCAGGGCAATCGAGCCGAGCACCCACACGGCGGTGGGCACTGCGGGGAAGTATTCGGACATGTAGATGCCGATCAGCAAATAGCTGAGCAATGGCAGGAAGATGTAGTCCAGCAACAGGGTCCACCCGGCGATGAAGCCGAAGTAGGCGCCAAACGCCTTGCGGGTGTAGGAGTAGACCGAGCCCGAATAGGGATGCGCCTGGACCATGCGTCCATAGCTGTAGGCCGTCAGCAGCATGGCGGCGAGAGTCAGCATGTAGGCGGTCGGCAAGTGGCCCTTGGTCATTTGGGTCACCAGGCCGTAGGTGGTAAACACCGCCAGCGGCACCATGTACGCCAGGCCGAACAGCACCAGCCCGACAAGACCCAGCGGCTGACGAAACCGACGGGACGAAGCGGTTTTGGGTGAGGGTTGATGAGCGGGTGTATCGGTCACGTTTGTTATTGTATTCATGGGTGACTCCTGGAATTGGGGATGCAGGCCGTCGCGGCATGCGATCACATCGATGCCGTTCAAGCGTTGCCTGATGGAGGTTGCGCACCACCCCTCGCCTGGGGTGGCGCGCTGGTCACTTCAGAGTTTTCCCGCGATCCGTGCGGTGCGATCTACGGCGATGCGGGTCTTTTCAACCAGCTCGTCCAGCTCAGTGCGCGTGGCCACCAGTGCCGGCGCCATGATCATGCGGCCCAGCGTCGAGCGAATGATTACGCCCTCTTCGAAACCAAAAGTGCGGCACTGCCAGGCCAGGTCGTTTTCATTGTCGAAGCGTTTGCGCGTGCTCTTGTCTTCGGCGAACTGCAAGGCCGCAAGCAGGCCCGTGCCCTGGATCTCGCCGATCATCGGATGATTGCCGAACACTTCCTGCAGGATTTTTTGCAGGTACGGCCCGGTGTCGTCCTTCACTTGGCGCACGATGCCTTCATCCCGCAGCGCCTTGAGGTTGGCCAGCGCCACCGCCGCCGCCACCGGGTGCCCGGAATAGGTCAGGCCGTGGGCGAACACGCCGCCGTGTTCCACCAGTGCATCGGCCATGCGCTTGCTCAGCACCAGGCCGCCCATTGGCAGGTAACCGGAGGTCAGGCCTTTGGCGATGGACAGGGTGTCCGGCTCAAAACCGAAGTGTTGATGGGCGAACCACTCGCCGGTACGGCCAAAGCCACCAATCACCTCATCGGCGCACAGCAGCACATCGTATTGACGGCAAATACGCTGGATCTCGGGCCAGTAGCTTTCCGGCGGAAAAATCATGCCGCCCGCGCCCTGGAATGGCTCGGCGATAAACCCGGCGACGTTTTCAGCGCCCAGCTCGAGGATTTTCTCTTCCAGCTGCAGGGCGCAGCGGCGGCCGAACTCGGCAGGCGTCAGCTCGCCGCCATGGGCGTACCAATAAGGTTCGTCAATGTGTGCCACGTCGGGAATCAGGCCGCCCATCTCGTGCATGAACTTCATGCCGCCCAGGGCAGACGCGGCCAGG
This sequence comes from Pseudomonas yamanorum, assembly GCF_900105735.1. Lineage (NCBI taxonomy): Bacteria > Pseudomonadati > Pseudomonadota > Gammaproteobacteria > Pseudomonadales > Pseudomonadaceae > Pseudomonas > Pseudomonas yamanorum. Next base: position 376,763 of record NZ_LT629793.1, read on the forward strand.
GTGGAACCGTGATAGCCGTTCCAGCGACCGATCATGATTTTTTTCTGCGGCTGGCCGACCACTTGCCAGTAACGACGCACGGTACGGATCAACACTTCGTTGGCCTCGGAGCCGGAGTTGGTGTAGATCACGTGGCTGTAGTGGCCCGGCAACAGGCTGAAGAGCAACTCCGACAGCTCGATCACCGCCGGGTGGGTGGTGTGAAAGAACATGTTGTAGTACGCCAACTGGTCCATCTGCGAGGCAGCGGCAGCGGTCAAATCCCTGCGGCCATAGCCCAGCTGGGTGCACCACAGGCCCGACATGCCGTCCAGGTAACGCTTGCCTTCGCTGTCCCACAGGTAAAGGCCTTCACCGCGCACCATCACCCGCGGGCCTTCGGCATTCAACGCTTTTTGATCGACAAAGGCATGGATGTGGTGGGCCGCATCCGACTTCTGGTAGTCCTCGGTCAGGCGGTTCAGTTGGGCGGGTACGTTCATGGTATTTCTCTCTTATTAGTAGTGACGCAAGGGCGAGCAACGCCGCTCAGCGGTGCTTGCTCATGTAGCTTTCGAGGGGGTCTTTGCTCAGGACGCCCTGGGCTTCGGCCAACGAGTCGATAAACAAGGCAAACAGTTCTGATTGCGCGCCGATATCGAGCTTGGTGTAGATGTGTTTGCGGTGGGACTTGATGGTGTCTTCCGAGACGTCGAGGCGCTCGGCCAACGAGCGGGTGGAATGCCCACGCAGGATCAGTTGGGCGATCCGGCATTCACGCTCGGTCAATATCGACGAGCCGAAGTTGTTCAACGCCGAGTGAATGCGCTGCTCCAGCAGGTTCTCGAAACGCGCACCGTGGGCATCCAGGCCTACGAAATGCTTGCCCAGCACGGCCAGCACCCATGGGGCGATGCGCTTGAATTGCTGGGTGATGGCGGCGTCGAGCTTTTGCGTAAAGGCCAGTGACACCGCCAGGCTCGAGCCGTTGCTCGACTGCAGGATGTAGTTCAGCTCATCTTCCAGGTGCGAGTGCCGGTAAAACGACTGGAAGTATTCGCTGAGTTCGAAGTGATCGGGGGCGACGTCGGCCAGGTCGTAACACCCGGAGCTGACGCCTTCCACGCAGGCCCCGTAAAACGGGTCGAGCAAATAGAACCCCGACAGGTACTGGCGCACATTGCCTTGTGGCAACCACGGCCCTTCCAGCTCGAACAACGCGCTGGGCATGCCACCTCGCGGGTAGAAATACAGCGTCGTGGCCTGAATCGGCTGGAGATAACCGAGGGCCTCGAATAAGGTCGCGGCGAACCCCGATTGCCCGATGCTGTCGGTCACCCGGGCCATCTGTTCGAACCATTGCGCAGAAGAAAGCCGGTCGTTTTCCACTTCAAACACTCGCTGAAAGAACTGCCAGGATGGTTACACACCCGCCCCATCCTCGAAATCACCCGATAGGGTGAGCCTGCATCCGATATTTATGCTCACTTCCCAGCTTAATAATATTTTATTTAAAACCGCCCTCCCCCTAGCCTTGAAGCCATGCCCAAGCTGAATCCAACTGCATTACGCAAGGACAGACACATGACTCAAGCAATAACAAAAACAGACACGCTGGTAGTGGGAGCCGGTCAGGCTGGCGTCGCCATGAGCGAGCACCTGAGCAAACAAGGCGTGCCGCACCTGGTGCTGGAGCGCAGCCGTATCGCCGAGCGCTGGCGCACCGGCCGCTGGGATTCGCTGGTCGCCAACGGCCCGGCCTGGCATGACCGTTTTCCGGGCCTGGCTTTCGATAACGTCGCCCCCGATGGCTTTGCGACGAAAGAGCGCGTGGCAGACTACTTCGAAGCCTATGCACGCAAGTTCAATGCGCCGATTCGCACCGGCGTGGACGTGACCTCCGTCATGCGCAATGTCGGTCGTCCGGGCTTTACCATCCACACCAGCGAAGGCGTGATCGAAGCCAACCGCGTGGTGGCGGCCACCGGGCCGTTCCAGAAGCCGGTGATTCCGGCGATTGCGCCTCAAGACAGCGCGCTGCACCAGATCCACTCCGCCGACTACCGCAACCCCGCGCAACTGCCGGCTGGCGCCGTGCTGGTTGTGGGCGCCGGTTCCTCCGGGGTGCAGATCGCCGACGAACTGCAACGCTCCGGGCGCCAGGTGTACCTGTCGGTCGGTGCCCACGACCGCCCACCACGTGCCTATCGCAACCGCGATTTCTGCTGGTGGCTGGGAGTGCTGGGCGAGTGGGACCAGGCCGCGATGAAACCCGGCCGCGAACACGTGACCATCGCGGTGAGCGGCGCCCACGGCGGCAAGACCATCGATTTCCGCGAGCTCGCCCAGCAAGGCATGACCCTGGTCGGCCTGACCCAATCCTTCGACGGCAGCGTCGCTCGCTTCCAACCTAATCTGGTGGAAAACCTGGCCCGCGGCGATGAGAACTACCTGGCCCTGCTGGATGCGGCGGATGCCTACATCGAACGCAACGGCCTCGACCTGCCGGTAGAGCCCGAAGCGCGCCGCGTGTTTCCCGATGCCGAGTGCATCAAGCAGCCAATTCTGGAACTGGACCTGGCGAAGGCCGGCATCACCTCAATCATCTGGGCCACCGGCTTTGCCGTGGATTACAGCTGGCTGAAGGTCGATGCATTTGACGCCGCCGGCAAGCCGCAGCACCAGCGCGGCGTGGCCAGCGAGTCGGGCATCTACTTCCTTGGTTTGCCATGGCAGTCGCGCCGGGGCTCGTCGTTTATCTGGGGCGTGTGGCATGACGCCAAGTACGTGGCTGACCATATCGCCATCCAGCGCCAATACCTTGAATACCGCGAGCCCGCACCGGTTGTTCACACCTCACCTGTCAGCGCCTGATCACTTTTTTCTGGAGTTTTTTTGATGCCTACTCACACTCGCATCCGCATGTTCAACACCAAGGAAACCTACCCCAACCAGAGCCTGGACAACGACCTGTGCCAGGCCGTACGCGCCGGCAACACGGTGTATGTACGGGGCCAGGTGGGCACTGATTTCGACGGCAAGCTGGTGGGCCTCGGCGACCCGCGCGCCCAGGCCGAACAGGCCATGCGCAACGTCAAGCAACTGCTGGAAGAAGCCGGCAGCGACCTGAGCCACATCGTCAAGACCACCACCTACCTGATCGACCCGCGCTACCGCGAGCCGGTGTACCAGGAAGTCGGCAAGTGGCTCAAGGGCGTGTTCCCGATCTCCACCGGGTTAGTGGTTTCGGCCCTGGGCCAGCCACAGTGGCTGATGGAAATCGACGTGATTGCCGTCATCCCCGAGTAACCCAAGGAGGCACGACATGACCTTTTCAATCGTCGCCCGCTGCGCGGAAACCGGCCAGATGGGCATTGCCATCAGCTCATCGAGCATCGCCGTGGGCGCCCGTTGCCCGTGGCTGCGGCCCGGTGTGGGTGCGGTCTCGACCCAAAATATCACCCTGCCGGCCCTGGGCCCGGATGTACTCGACCTGCTGGAGCAAGGCCTGGCCCCTGCCGACGCGGTGGACAAGGCGCTCACCCGCAACGGCTACAGCCAATACCGGCAACTGACGGCGATTGATCACCTGGGGCGCACCGTGCATTTCAGCGGCAGCGAAACCCTCGGCACCCATAACGCGGTGTCGGGTGAACAGTGCGTCGCGGCCGGCAATATGCTCGCGGACCGCTCGGTGATCCAGGCCATGGTCACCGCATTTGAACAGGGCGAAGGCCAACTCACCGATCGCCTGCTGGCCGCGATGCACGCAGCCATCGCCGCCGGTGGCGAAGCCGGCCCGGTGCATTCGGCAGCCGTGGTAGTGGTGGGTGAACTGACCTGGCCGATCATCAACCTGCGGGTGGATTGGGCCGATGAGAACCCGATTGGCGAACTGCAAAAGTTGTGGGACGCCTACCGCCCGCAGGTGCAGGACTACATCGACCGCGCCCTGGCCCCGGACCGCTCACCGGGCTACGGCGTGGCCGGAGACGACCGATGAGCAACAGCCGCGAATTGCTGCAGACGCTGGTGGGGTTTGATACCACCAGCCGCGAGTCCAACCTGCAATTGATCGAGTACGTACGCGAATACCTGGCGGGGTTCGGCGTCGCCAGCGAACTGATCTACAACGATGAACGCAGCAAAGCCAATCTGTTCGCCACCATCGGCCCGGCGCAAGTGCCCGGGATCGTGCTGTCGGGGCACACCGACGTGGTGCCGGTGGACGGGCAACCCTGGACGCTGCCCGCGTTTGCCCTGACCGAGCGCGACGGCAAGTTGTATGGCCGGGGCACGGCGGACATGAAGGGCTACATCGCCTGCGTGCTCGCGCTGGTGCCGTCGCTGGTGAACGCAGACCTGCGGATGCCGGTGCATATCGCCTTGTCCTATGACGAGGAAGTCGGCTGCCTTGGGGTGCGTTCGCTGCTCAAGGTACTGGAGCAATGGTCGGTGAAACCGCTGCTGTGCATTATCGGCGAGCCTACCGAGTTGAAGCCGGTGCTGGGCCATAAAGGCAAGCTCGCCATGCGCTGCGAAGTGCATGGCGAGGCGTGCCATTCGGCGTATGCGCCTCAGGGCGTGAATGCGATCGAGTATGCGGCGGAGTTGATTGGTGAGCTGGGGCGAATTGGCCAGCGCCTCAAGGTGCATCAGGACGAGCGCTTTGACCCGCCGTTCAGCACCGTGCAAACCGGGGTGATTTCCGGGGGCAAGGCGCTGAATATCGTCCCGGCGGATTGCCGCTTCGACTTTGAAGTGCGCGCCCTGCCGTCGATGGACCCGGGTGAAGTGGCCGAGGAGCTGCAAACCTATGCGATGCAGCAGGTGTTGCCGCGCATGCAGGCGGTGAGCCGGCAGAGTGCGATTCGCTTCAGTGAATTGTCGGCGTACCCGGGGCTGGCCACCGATCAGCGTAGCCAGGCGGCGGAGCTGATTGCGGCGTTTTGCGGCTCGCGGGAATTTGGCACCGTGGCGTTCGGAACTGAGGGTGGGTTGTTTGATGCGGCGGGCATTCCCACCGTGGTGTGCGGGCCCGGGAGCATGGACCAGGGGCATAAGCCGGATGAGTTTGTGAGTGTGGAGCAACTGAAGGGTTGCGATGAAATGCTGCAGCGAATGTTGCTTTCGATCCGTACCTGATTCCCCAAGCAGTACAAATCAACTGTGGGAGCCGGGCTTGCCCGCGATGGCGGTGGATCAGTTGGCCTATTTGCTGGCTGACACACCGCCATCGCGGGCAAGCCCGGCTCCCACATTTTTTTGCTCTGTGTTTTACCCAAGTAACCGCGCCAGCTCTTCCCGGCAATACTCCACAAACAACTGCACCGGCTTGGTCAACGGCGCCCGCCGCAACCACACTGCCGACAACCCCGAACCCGTCACCGTCTCCGCCAACGGCACACACACCAGCTTCTGCCCGTCATAGGAATACGGCGAAAACGGCTTGGTCACCAGAATCGAAAAGCCAAACCCGCGCCCCACCATCCCGCGCACCATCTCGATCGACGGCGAACTGAAGACAATATTCGGCGTCAGCCCACGCTCCTCAAAGATGCTCACGAAGTACGTCCGGCTCGGAAGCACATCCAGCAGAATCATCGGCTCCAGCACCAAATCCGCCAGTGACACCTTGGCCTGCTGCGCAAACCGGTGATCCGCCGGTAACAACGCATAGGGTTGCTGCGGCGGCATCAGCGGTGTGGTCTCGATGGCGCTGCCCAGGTCATGCTCAAACAGCATCGCCACGTCGATACTGCCGGCGGTCAGCGCCTGCACCAGCTCCTGCTGTTCGCCGTCCCGCAGGCGGATTTCCACCCCCGGCCAGCGCTGCTTGAAGCCTGCAATCAAACGCGGCAAATACAGCGGCGCCACCGTCTCGAAGCAGCCGATATCGATCTGCCCCGCCACCACGTCGTTGTCTGCCAGCGCGTTCTGCTCGAATTCATGGGCTACCCGCAGCAGCTCCAGGGCCTTGCGATAGAACCGTGCACCACTGGGCGTCAGCGACACCCCTTGGGCGTGATGGCGGATAAACAACTGCACGCCAAAGCTGTCTTCCAGCTGCTTGATGGCCGTCGACACCGACGGTTGCGCGATATAGAGCTTGCGCGAGGCCTCTGCCACGCTGCCGCACTCGGCGGTGGTTACAAAATATTTGAGCTGGCGCAGGTTATAGGCAGCCATCGGGACCTCCAGAAACGTGGGAATTCGCCCCAAACAAGTGCAAGAAAAAGCCGCTTTTTTTGACGATTCAAGTCCATGCAACATACCGGAGCGAAAATCGCCGCGAGATATTATTTTTAAGGTCTATAGCAACAAACTTACTAATTTACCTACCCGTGACCATTGCACATGATCACTCCAACAACAAAAGCGACGCACACGCGCCGCCCAGCGAAGTACGTCAACGTACTCACCTTGCCTTGGAGCTCGTCATGGTTACCACTGCAACATCCTCCGCCCCGCTTATCGAAAAACACACGATTGGATACGTGCCCCCGGAAGATCGCCACGGAAAGGTAAGAGACTTGTTCACCCTGTGGTTCGGCGGCAACATCGCGCCGTTGCCCATCGTCACCGGCGCGCTGGCCGTGCAACTGTTCGGCTTGAACCTGGTGTGGGGCATCATCGCCATCCTCGTCGGCCACCTCGTCGGCGGCGTGCTGATGGCATTGCACTCGGCCCAAGGCCCACAAATGGGCATCCCGCAAATGATCCAGAGCCGCGCCCAGTTCGGCTCCCTCGGCGCACTGCTGGTGGTGGTGATCGCCGGCGTGATGTACATCGGCTTCTTCGCCTCCAACATCGTACTGGCGGGCAAATCCCTGCACGGCGTCGTCGACGCGATCCCGGTGCCAGTGGGCATCGTCATCGGCGCCATCGGCTCGGGGATCATCGGCATCATCGGCTACCGCTTCATCCACGTGCTCAACCGCATCGGCACCTGGGTGCTGGGCGCGGGCATCGTGCTGGGTTTCGGCTACATCTTCACCCATGTGCAGACGGCCGACTTCCTGACGCGCGGCAACTTCAACATCTCCGGCTGGCTGGCCACCGTGTCGCTGGCTGCGCTGTGGCAGATCGCGTTTGCACCGTATGTGTCTGACTACTCCCGCTACCTGCCGGCGGATGTGCCGGTGGCGTCGACCTTCTGGACCACCTATCTGGGCACCGTGCTCGGTTCCAGCCTGTCGTTCATCTTCGGTGCGGTTGCGGTACTCGCCACGCCGGTGGGAATGGACACCATGGACGCGGTCAAACTGGCGACCGGCTCCATTGGCCCGCTGATGCTGTTGCTGTTCCTGCTCAGCGTGATCAGTCATAACGCCCTTAACCTGTACGGCGCCGTGCTGTCGTTGATCACCCTGGTACAGACCTTTGCCTACCGCTGGATCCCCACCGCCAAGGCGCGCGCCGTGATCTCGGTGCTGGTGTTGGCCGCGTGTTCGATTGCGGCGGTGTTTGCGTCGAAGGATTTTATCGGGCACTTCGTGGACATGGTGCTGGTGCTGCTGGTGGTACTGGTGCCGTGGACGGCGATCAACCTGATCGACTTCTATGCGATTCATAAGGGCAAGTACGACATCGGTTCGATCTTTCGGGTCGACGGCGGGATTTACGGGCGGTACAACCCTCAGGCGCTGGTGGCCTATGCGGTGGGGATTGTGGTGCAGATTCCGTTTATGAATACGCCGCTGTATGTCGGGCCGATTTCGGCACACATCAACGGGGCGGATTTGTCGTGGTTGGTGGGGTTGGTGGTGACGTCACCGTTGTATTTCTGGTTGGCGAGTCGGGACAGTGCGTATAAGCGCCGGTTGGAGGGGGGGAAGTTGGTGGGTGGGGTTTAATAGAGCCCGGCTCAGTTATGAGAAAACCCGCATTAGCGGGTTTTCTAGTTATAGGGCTTGGCGAGTCTTGGTGGTGTCAGCAAGGCCGCCATCGCGGCCTCGCTAAAGCTCGACGGCTCCAACAGGGGGGCGGGGGTGTTAGTGGGTTTTGTGTTCGGCGGTGCTGTCGGGGTGTTCTTTCTTTATCATGGGGGCTGTCGTTCAATTTCCACTCTGGTAACCCAATGCCCGCCCTCACCTTCCGTAACGCCAACCCCGCCGACGCCAACCGTTGCTACGAGATCGAAATCTCGGCCTACGAAGGCGATGAAGCCGCCACCCTGGAAAAGATCGCCACGCGCATCGCGCTGTACCCGCAAGGCTTTCTGATCCTGGAGGCGGATGGTGTTGTGGTCGGTTTCATCAACTGCGGTTGCGCCGATGAAGTGGTGATGTCGGATGAGGCCTTCAAGGAGTTGGTCGGGCATTCAGCCGATGCGCCGAATGTGGTGATCATGTCGGTGGTGGTTGACCCGGCTCATCAGGGCAAGGGTTATTCGACGCAGTTGATGGAGACGTTTATCCAGCGCATGCAGGCGATGGGCAAGAAGACCATTCACCTGATGTGCAAGGAACGCCACGTGGAGCTGTATAAGCGCATGGGCTATCGCTATGTGCAGCCGTCGGCGTCGGACCATGGCGGGATGGCGTGGCATGAGATGGTGATGGATCTATGAAGCCGCATCTGATTGAGGTCGGCGACCAGCCAGACGCCAAAGCCGAGCAGCTCCTGGGCAGCGGCCTCGCCGCCTTCAACGAGCACGTCACCGGGTCCAATGACCGACGTCCGTTGACGGTGCTGATCAAGCATCCCGACACCGGTGAAACCCTCGGCGGCATCACCGGCAAAACCAGCCTCGGCATGGCCTTTCTCGACCTGTTTCATCTGCCCGAGGCCCTGCGTGGCTCAGGCCTGGGCACAACGCTGCTGAAAGCATTCGAAGACGAAGCCCGTCACCGTGGCTGCCGCTCGGCGATGCTGTACACCCTCAGTTTCCAGGCCCCGGAGTTTTACGAGAAGAATGGCTGGGTGCGGTTTGGTGAAATCCCTTGCGACCCGGAAGGCAGCAGCCGGGTGTTCCTGAGCAAAATGCTCTGAGGAACTTACTTCACTCGATGTCGAACATACGCTCAATCAGCTTTATCGCCTGACGCCCATCCGCCGCATACAACCCAGCCAGCGCTTGTTGATCCGAAAGCCGGTGCAAGTTGAAGTGGTTGTAGAACGCTTGGCCGGTGCGCTGCGGTTCAAAATGACTCGCCTCAAGAAGGCGCAGGAACTCCAGATAAGCCAGCTTCTCCAGTGCGAGGCGCTCAGCCATCACCCTGTCCTTCCAACGGGAAAATGACTTCCTGAGTGTCCAGGTTCTTGATCGTCGAGTACGTGCGGTACTCCACGCTGTAGGCACCCGGGTAGCCCTTGGTGCTGGCGGTCATGCGGAAGGTCACGACATACCGCTGGCCCCCGGCAAACACCACATCATCGGCGCCTTTGTTGCAGAAGGCGCCGCCGGTGCCCAAGGCGTTCATCGACACGTTGCACCAGCGCAATGAATGCTTGCCCGGAGCCAACTTGAGCGCCTGTTCACCGGACACATCAAGGATTGAACGTCGACCGGCGCCCGGGAGCGCAACGCCGTCTACTTCCGTGGCCAACACCAAGCGGTGAAACGGCACGCCCAGTTCACGTACCCGGAACGTTTCGAAGTACACCAGCGCTGCATTCGGGTGGTTGTCGGAGAGGTCGACCGGTTGCATTTTTTCCGGGGCCCAATCGCCTTGGTAGTTCTTGTAGTGGTGGTCGGAACAGGCGCCGAGCAGCGGGAATACACAGGCAACGGCGAGCTTTAACACTTTCATCGGATAAACGGTCCTTGTGAGCGATGACATCATATCGACATCATTTCGATTTTCTTAAGTGCAATTGCTCACGCGTTAAGACTGAAGTCTTTTACCAAACAGCCGATTTTCATGGCTCTCATTCTGAAACGTGTAAGTCGGCGCCCCCAGCAGCTCATAACCACGGCGCGGATAAAACCCCAGCGCACGCTCGTTGCCGACCCACACCGTCGCCCACAGCAACGACGCCCCACCCTGCCCTGCACGCTGTTCAACCGCTTGCAGCAAACGGTAGCCGAGGCCCAGGCCGGTAAACCGTTCCTGGATGTAGAGTCGCTGCAACTCCGCCGCTTTCGGGGTTGAGATCAGCGCATGGCCGGTGTCCATCGCCACCTGGGCAAACCCCACCAGATGCCCATTTGATTCAGCGACGATAATCGCCGTGCCCGGCTGGGCGATCAGCGCGGAAATCGTCTGGGGCGAAAACGCTTGCAGCGCCTCGGCAGCGATTGAGTCGCGAATGCCTTCTGTGGCGTAGGTATCGAGAAAAACCTGCATGCCCAGCACGCCAATGCATAACGCGTCTTCAGGCCGTGCATCGCGGATAAGCATGTCGGGGAGCATTCGAGGGGTACTCTCAAAATCAGCAAAGGCAACGTTTTAACACAACTGCACATCTCTTCAATTGCCAGCCCGGATTTGCCCCAGTAGGGTTATCGCTTCCCCCGCCAACAGGAACCACCATGACCTGGTTTTCAGACCCCGCCGCTGTTGCTCGCTACGCCGAAGGCCCGGTGAGGCTGGTGCCGGGTTTCGAGTCCCTGCAGCGCATGGCCACCCTGTTGCTACGCGAAACCGTCCCGGCCACCGGCAAGGTATTGGTACTCGGTGCAGGCGGCGGGCTGGAGTTGAAGAAGTTTGCTGACAGCCAGCCCGAGTGGCAGTTTGTGGGGGTGGACCCGTCTGCCGAGATGCTGAAGCTGGCCGAGGCCACCTTGGGTCCGCTGATGGCCCGTGTGCAGTTGCATGAAGGCTATATCGATACCGCGCCCGAGGGGCCGTTCGATGCCGCCACGTCCTTGCTGACCTTGCACTTCATCCCGGCCAAAGAGCGTCTGCAAACCCTAAAAGAACTGTGGCGGCGCTTGTCGCCAGGCGCGCCTTTGATTGCGGCGCATCACAGCTTCCCCCAATCCTCGCCAGAGGAAAAAGCGCGCTGGCTGAAGCGTTATGCGGCCTATGCCGTGGATTCCGGCGTGCCGCCTGAAGATGCGCAGCGGGCGATTGCCGCCATCAGCAGCCACTTGCCGGTGCTGTCACCCAACAACGATGAAGCGCTGCTACGGGAGGCAGGCTTTGAAGGTGTGGAACTGTTCTACGCGGGCTTCAGTTTCAAGGGCTGGATTGCCTACAAGCCCGCCTAGCTTCCGGGGGAGTCTTACCAACTCCCCGACGCGCCACCCCCACCGCTGGAACCGCCACCCCCCGATGAGCTGCTGCTGGAACTGGAGCTCGAACCGGAGGAGCTGGAGCCCCCACCAGACCCCGACCCCGACCCGCCGCTGATACCGTGGGCAAAGATGAACAGCGCCGCGAACGAAGCGAATGGAAACGCCAGCAGCCATCCCGTGGCGCCCTTATCAATCAATGCCCCAGCGACCCCGTACACCACCAGCACCGCCACCAGCCGCGCGATAAAGCCGCCCTGGCTCTCTTTCCACATGCTTTTCATCACCAGGAACAGGCCGAAGTACAGGCCCAGGATCAGCAGCCCGGCCATGGGATAAGCCAGCCAGTGGATCAGCGACAGGTCGCCAACAAAGTGATCGGTCAGCAGCACCCCGGCGATATAAATCAACAGCCCCAGCACGGCATAAAACGCCACCCTCGCCTGCCACAACGCGCCAAACGTGGCACCGCCAATCAACATGCACAGGGGCAGCAACAGCAAATAGACCGGCCAGTCTTTGCCGCCTGCAACCGTTACCAGCGCCACAGTGACAACGACCACCGCCATCAGGGCCCGACGCCAAGGGAGTTTTTCAGCCCCCATCAATACCCCGACCACCCCGCCAAACATGAACGCCAGGAGCACCGCATAAGCCTCAGGCGGAAAACCGGCCTTGGCCACCTCGGGCAAATTGCCGCCGTCCACCAACAGCGTCAGGTCGTCCACCGCCTGCTGCACGCCGCCGGCGTAATCGCCCTGGCGAAAGGCCGGGGTGATGTGCTCTTCGATGATGCGGTGGGCCAGCAGGTCGGTGACCACGCCTTCCAGGCCGTAACCGACTTCGATCCGCACCTTGCGATCGTCCTTCGCCACCAGCAGCAGGATGCCGTCGTTGACGTCCTTGCGCCCCAGTTTCCAGGCACGGAAGAGTTGGTTGGCGAAGTCTTCGATGCCCACGCCCTGGGTGCTCGGCAGCAGCATCACAGCCACCTGTGCGCCTTTGCGTTGTTCCAGGCCGGCGAGTTGCGTGGTCATGCGCGATTGAGTGGCGGCGTCGAGGGTGTGGGTCAGGTCGATCACGCGCTGGTCCAGCGCAACCGTGACCGGCGCCGGGGGAACGGTATCGGCCCACACCTGCGAGCCGGAAACGATCAGTAGCAAGCCCAAGACACATTGCCGTAGGAACACCATCATGTTTTGTTACCTGAAGTTTCATCCTGAATCGGCCGACTTTACCCTATCGACGCTGTAAACAGGTGACCCGAAGCCACCGACTATCTAGACTTACGCCACCCCCACACGCGCCCTACACGAGAACGCCATGGACCTTCAGCAGCGCAATAACGTCAGGGTGTTTGGCAGCGGCCCCTCGACCCTGGTTTTCTCCCATGGTTTCGGGTGTGATCAAACCATGTGGAATTACCTGTTTCCTCATTTCACCGGCCGTTTCCGCGTCGTGCTGTATGACCTGGTGGGTGCTGGCCAGTCTGATCTGGGCGCGTACGACACCGAAAAATACAGCTCACTCGCCGGCTACGCCCATGACTTGGGCGAGATTGTTGATAAATACGCCGTGGGCCCGGTGGTGCTGGTGGGTCACTCCGTCAGCGCGATGATCGGCGCCCTGGCCGATCGCCAGGCGCCCGGAACAATCGCCGCCCATGTGATGATCGGCCCTTCGCCCTGCTATATCGATTCCGATGGCTATACGGGCGGGTTCACCCTCGAGGATATCCATTCATTGCTCGATACCCTCGACAGCAATTACCTCGGCTGGTCCAGCACCATGGCCCCGGTGATCATGGGCGCGCCAGGGCAACCGGCCCTCGGCGAAGAACTGACCAACAGCTTCTGCCGCACCGAGCCCGATATCGCCAAGCGCTTCGCACGGGTAACCTTCCTGTCGGACAACCGCCAGGACATCGCGGGCCTGATGACCCCCACCCTGATTTTGCAATCCACCGACGACTTGATCGCACCGGTGTGCGTCGGTGAGTACCTGCATGCCGCGTTGCCCGCCAGCACGTATTGCCTGGTCGATAACGTGGGGCATTGCCCGCACATGAGTGCACCCGGGGCCTGCTCAGCGGCCATGGACAGTTTCCTGTTGCCATGGGTAGGTGCCGATGCCAGTCGATAACCTGTCGTTGCCGGATTCTCAACGTTTGTTCGACGGCGCGCCCTGCGCCTTGGTGGTTACCCGGGAAGACGGCACCATCGTGCAGGCTAACCAGTGCTTCAGCGACTGGACCGGCTTCAGCGTCGATGAGTTGAAAGAACGACGGTTCCAGGACCTGCTGACGATGGGCGGGCGGATCTTCCATCAGACGCACCTTGCGCCGCTGATGAAAATGCAAGGCTCCATCGCCGAAGTAAAACTCGACCTGCTGCACCGTGACCGACGCACCGTCACGGTATTGCTCAACGGCGTCAGGCACGAACATGCCGGTATTGCCTACAACGAACTGGCCCTCTTCGGCACCACCGACCGCGACAAGTACGAGCGTGAACTGCTCAATGCCCGCAAACTGGCTGAAGCCTTGTTGCAGGAAAAGACCGCCACTGAAGTCGCGCTGCAGCAGGCCCAAGCCGAACTGAGCAGCGCCTATGAAATCGCCCAGCGCCGGGCGCTGTTTGCCGAGCAGATGGTCGCGATTGTCAGCCATGACCTGAAGAACCCGCTTACCGCGATCAAGATGGCCTCGGAGTTCCTCGCCCGTGGCGAGCGCAGCCCCAAGGAGCGCCAACTCCTGGGGCATATCGGCCTGTCCACCGAACGGGCGCAGCGGATGATCGCCGACTTGCTGGACTTCACTCAGGCCAGAGTGGGCCAGGGCATCGGCATCAACCCCGTAGCACTCGACCTGCACACCGTCACCCGTGACAGTCTCGACGAGTTGCGGGTGGCGTTCCCCACGGCGACCCTCGAACATCACGCCACGGGCAGCGCCCGCACGTTCCTGGATGCCGACCGCATCCAACAAATCATCGGCAATCTGGTGGCCAACAGCGTGGCGTACGGCGATCTGCAACAGCCTATTACCGTCACCTCGCACCAGGACGCGCAAGAGAGCCGGCTCTCGGTACATAACCAAGGGCCGGCCATTCCCGAAGCGTTGATGGCTGGCTTGTTTGAACCCATGACCCGAGGCACGGAGCAGGACAGTGAGGTGCGTAGCGTTGGCCTGGGGCTGTTTATCGTGCGGGAAATCGCCAAGGCCCATGATGGAGGTGTTTCGGTAAGCTCAAGCCCGGACCAGGGCACCACTTTCAGTGTGCACTTTCCATTGCGCCACCCATGAGCGCGGCAGCCACTGTGCCGTGAACAACGGTTTGGACAGCCCCCGTCAACACCACGCCGCCGTGACCGTCCCAATGCACCGTCACGGTACCGCCATCGCATTGCACGTCGACGGTGTCATCCAGCAGCCCACGACGAATCCCGTTGACCACCGCACCACAACAGCACGAGCCCGAGCCCTGCGGGATGCCGCCGCCCCGTTCCCAGATGCGCAGGCGGATATGGCTGCGGTCCAGCACGTGCACGAAATGCACGTTGGTCTTGTTGGGGAACAGCGGGTGGGTTTCCAACGACGGCCCAAGCGTCGCGATATCGACCGCCGCAAGGTCGTCGACAAAGAAGGTGCAATGCGGGTTGCCCATGCTGCACGCCGCCGGGTCGCCCTCCAGCGGCAAGCGTTCGGTGTGCATCGCTTGCGCCAGCGGAATCTCTTCCCAGCCCAATGACGGCCGCCCCATGTCCACCGACACCCGCTGTCCCGATTCGCGCACGCAGGTCAGCAGCCCTCGGTTGGTTCGCAGCACGATGGTGGCGGTGCCGGCTTCGCGCATCAGCATGTCCGCAACCCCACGGGTGGCGCTGCCGCAGGTATCGAGCGGAGTGCCGTTGGGGTTCCAGAATGTGATGCGGGCAGCGGCGTCAGCGCAATCGAGCACCACGGCCAATTGATTGAAGCCGATGCCGCGATGACGGTCCCCCAGGCGGCGGGCGATTTCAGCGGTGATCGGGTCATCCCGGCCGCGCCGGTCGATCACGATGAAGTCATCACCGTGGGCGTGCATCTTCACGAACTGCAAGGTCATGGGGCGTCCTGTTCTCGACCGGGCTTGGCAGGCTAGGATAGAGGGCTGGCGGGTATTTCATCAAATCCCCATCACGGGCATGGTAGCGTGGCTGTGCCCCGATCTGGTCAATCCAACCCTGAGAAACTGCATGCTCCAACGCTCTCTGAAAACCGTGGCCCTGGCCGCGCTGCTCGCCTCGTTCGCCCAAGCCGCCTTTGCCGCGCCCCAGGTCCTGAGTGCCTGCCAGCCTGCCACCTCGAACCCGACCTCCAAATCGCTTCTGGCCGCCGCCCAGCGCCACCTCGGTGACCAACCCGACGCCCTGCCCCATCTGCACACCGAAGGCACGCTGCCCAACCACGGCATTCGCGAGCAAAGCATCGCCGCCGAGAAGGATTGGCCGGTGATGCGCCAGGCTGCCCTCGCCTGGCGCCTGAGCCGCGACACGCGCTATCTCAAGCAAGTGGATGACTACCTGAGCGCGTGGGCCAGCACCTATCAGCCGGATTTCAATCCGATCGACGAAACCAACCTCGACATGCTGATGAGCGCCTACGCCCTCACCGCCAGCGACCTTCGCCCCCAGACCCGCGACGCCACCCGCGCGCTGCTGACCAACCTGGGCAACGGCTATATCGAGCGTATCAAGCAGTTCCATGGCGCCAAGAAGGCCACCAACACCAATAACTGGCAAAGCCACCGCGTGAAGCTGGTCACGGTAGCTGCCGCCGCATTGGGCGACCGCGAGATGCTGGAAGAGGCCTTCAAGCTGTTCCAGCAACAGATCACCGACAACGTGCTGCCCGACGGTTCGGTGACCGACTTCCAGGACCGTGACGCCCTGCACTACGTGGTCTACGACCTGGAGCCGCTGGTTCAGGCGGCGCTGGCGGCCAAACCCTACGGCATTGGCGGCAACTGGCTGGACTTCACCGCG
This sequence comes from Pseudomonas yamanorum, assembly GCF_900105735.1. Taxonomy (NCBI): domain Bacteria; kingdom Pseudomonadati; phylum Pseudomonadota; class Gammaproteobacteria; order Pseudomonadales; family Pseudomonadaceae; genus Pseudomonas; species Pseudomonas yamanorum. The sequence goes on from NZ_LT629793.1 coordinate 392,949, forward strand.
CCCCACGGCGGCGCGCTGAGCGAAGCACTGGACTGGCTTGCGCCGTATGCCAAAGGCCAGCGCAACCATGAAGAATTCGTGAACACCCACGTGCAGTTCGACAGGGACCGCGCCCGCATCGGCGAACCGGGCTACAGCGGCGAGTGGAACCCCAAGAGCAGCAATACCCTGTACTGGCTGGCCGCGCAGTTGGACGCGCGGTATCTACCTGTGGCCGAACAGCTGGCGCCCAAGCCTTCGGACTGGATCAGCGCCTGTTATTTGAAGTGAGTCGCCCGGTAGACTGAGCCGACTCACCCATTCGAAGGATCGACGATGCTTATTGTGTTCAGCGGCCTGCCCGGCACCGGGAAGACCACGATTGCCAAGGCCCTTGCCGGCCAATCCGGCGCCGTGTATCTGCGCATCGACACCATCGAGCAGGCCATCCGCGATGCAGGGGTTCTGGAGCAAGGTGTGGGCAGCAGCGGTTACCAGGTGGCCAATGCGCTGGCGTTGAGCAACCTGTTGCTGGGCCGCACGGTTGTCGTCGATTGCGTTAACCCGGTGGCTGAAAGTCGTCAGGCGTGGAGCGACACCGCGCTAAGCGCCGATACGCCGCTGGTGAATATCCAGGTGGTGTGCTCCGACCCACACGAACATCAACGTCGCGTGGAATCACGCACCAGCGATATTCCGGGGCTCACGCCGCCCACCTGGCAGTCCGTCCTGGCCCATGAATATGAGCCATGGGCCGAGTCGCCATTGACCGTCGATACGGCGCGCTTGTCTCCCCATGAGGCGCTGACGATGATCAACGCTCAGCTAAGCGCCTAGAGCGCACTCTCCATCGCTTTCATCAACACCGGGTCGCGCCCGTAAATGTCCGGCGCGTAGAGCAAAGCGCCCTTGCCATCGACCTGCACCGTCCAGTACCCCAACAACACTGGTACCGGCGTGGCGAGCCGGAACTCGTGGGTGGTTTCCGTCGCCAGCAGCTCTTCGGTGCGGATCTTCTCCGCCGGGCTTACCAGCAAGTCCCGCAATTGCAACGGCTGCTCAACCCTCACACACCCCGAACTGAAGGCCCGCGGTCCCTTGGAAAACAGCGGCTGGCTCGGCGTGTCGTGCAAGTACACCGAATACGGGTTGGGAAAGCGCAGCACGATTCGGCCCAGCGGGTTGCGCGGGCCGGCGCCCTGGCGCAGCAAAATGTTGCCGGGGTGCGACCAGTCGACCTGTTCCGGCACCAGCGGGTTGCCCTGACTGTCGAGCACTTGCAGGTTCTGCTGGCGCAGGTATTCGGGGTTCAGTCGGATCGCCGGCAGCTTGTCCTCGCGCATGATGGTGGGCGGGATGGTCCAGGTGGGGTTCAGGGTCAGCCGGGTGATGCGCGATTTCAGCAGCGGTGTCTGGCGGTCGGCGCGGCCGACTTGCAGGCGGGTTTGCCACACGGGCACACCGCCTTGGTAGAAACTCAGTTGCGCCGCCGCAACGTTCACCAACACGCCGTCGGGCTCCAGGTCCCGGGACAACCAGCGAAACCGCTCCAGGTTGATGCGCAGTTGTTCGCGGCGAATGGCCGGGCTGATGTTCAGCTCGGTGACCGTGCCCGGGCCGATCACGCCGTCGGCTTGCAGGGAATGGCTTTGCTGGAAGGTCTTGACCGCGTTGACCAGCTCGCCACGGTACTGCGTGCCGGCGGAGGTGCCGCTCAGGTAGCCGCCATTGACCATGCGCCGCGCCAGTTGCGGCACTCGCGAATCGTCCATGCCGGGGCGCAACAGCGGGCCGCTGGCCACCGCCTCCCAATGCTGCAACGGTTGCTGGCGCAGGGCGGCATAGGCGCTGCGCAGGCCAAGGTATAGCGGCGCGCTCGGACGGGCCTGGTCGAAAGCTTGGGCGACGTTCTGCATACCGGCCTCGGCCATGGCCAGCACTTGGGTGTCGGAGTCCGGGGCCGGTTGCGAATGCCAGACGGGCTCGAAGCGCGATTGCTGCAAGCGGCCGAAATGCAGATCCTGCAGGGCTTGCAGGTACTGCTGGCTGGTGCCGATGTCGATGCACAGCACGTTTCCCGTGGCATCCGTCGGAGGCAGTCTATAGTGAGCCGGGTCCAGGCCATCGTCGGCCAGCAACTGCAGTTGGGCTTGCAATTCGGCGCGGCGATCCCCTTCGGACCACAGCACCACGTCGCCCTGCTGCTGATAAAACGCCTGCAAACGCGCCTGGGAAGGCGCATCGACCTGCCCGGCCAGGCCTGGGCAAACCGTCGACAATTGCGAGAGCGCCAGTTGCACCGGGGCCGGTGACACCACCAACAGGTCTTCGGCTGTCGCGACCAGCGGTGCAACGAGCAGGCAAATGCTCAAGTAACATGCGTGTTTTTTGAACAATCGCTTAGCTCCCATCCACGGCGGAGATGCTCTATACATGCTGACCTTTTGCTGCCGACTCGGCCTGATCATCTCGACCTTTGCCTCGCTGAGCACCGTTGCGCTCGCAGACACCGGTAAACCTCTTACTCTGTATAGCAGCCTCGCCCACGCCGCTCCAGAACTCAACCCCGATGTATTGAAAAGAGCCTTGAGTGCCATGCAGTGCGCGGTGGGCAATGGCATCGAACAGTCCGACCGGCTGGCCGTTATCGACTACTCCCAGCCTTCGACCGCTCGTCGTCTATGGATCTTCGACCTGCGCAAGAAGACATTAGTGCTGCGGGATTTGGTGGCCCACGGACAAAAATCCGGGGAAAACTTCGCCACCCAGTTCTCCAACCGCGAAGGCAGCTACCAGTCCAGCATCGGCTTGTTCCGCACCCAGGAGAGCTACGAAGGCGCCCATGGCTACTCGTTGCGCATGGACGGTCTGGAACCGGGTTTCAATGACCGTGCACGGGACCGAGCCATCGTGATTCATGCCGCCGACTACGTAAGCCCCTTGTGGAGCAAGCGCGAGGGCCGCATCGGCCGCAGCCAGGGCTGCCCCGCCGTACGCCCGCAGGTAGCGCGCCAGGTGGTGGATAAACTCAAGGACGGCCAGTTCATGTTTTCCTGGTACCCCGACCAGCGCTGGCTGAAGTCATCGGCGTATCTCAACTGCAAGCCGCGCCAGATGGCGAGTGCCGGTACCGTCAAAGGCGGTTGATGGGCTGGCCGTTGCCGTGCAACATGCGGCACACGCCACCAGGAACTCCACCGTGTTCCTGGGCTTGATGAGAGAGAGAACCTGAGATGCTTTTACATCAATCCACCTGGATCGAGATTGGCCAGTTTCTGGAACGCAGCCGCAGCATCGTGATTCCCATCGGCTCCAACGAGCAACACGGCCCCACCGGCCTGCTGGGCACCGACTGGATGTGCCCGGAAATCATCGCCCATGAAGCGCAAAAAAACGCCGACATCCTGATCGGCCCGACCTTCAATATCGGCATGGCGCAACACCACCTGGGTTTCCCCGGCACCATCTCCCTGCGCCCTTCGACCTTTATCGCGGCGATTGGTGATTGGGTACGTTCGTTGGCAGGTCATGGCTTCGAGAAAATCCTGTTCCTCAACGGCCACGGCGGCAACATCGCCTCGATCGAAGCGGCGTTCTCCGAGCTGTACGCCGAAGCCAGCTTCAGCGGGCGCCCGTCAGGCTATGCGCTGAAACTATGCAACTGGTGGGACCTGGAAGGCGTGAACGAGCTGGCGCACCAGCAGTTCCCGGTGGGCCATGGCAGCCATGCCACGCCGTCGGAAATCGCCGTGACCCAATGGGCCTACCCGGACGCGATCAAGTCGGCTGACTACTCGCCGCAAATCGCCAACACCGGCCCGATCCGCGAAGCCCGCGACTTCCGCGCACGTTTCCCGGATGGCCGCATGGGTTCGGACCCGGCACTGGCTACCCCGCAAAAAGGCGGTGAGTTGGTGGCGCTGGCGGCCAAGGGGTTGGTGAAAGCGGTCGAGACGTTCAGCAGCGAGCCAAAGCCGAGCTGAATCGTTCGCTCAATGCAATGAAGATCAACTGTGGGAGCTGTCGAGCTTTAGCGAGGCTGCGATGGGATCACCGCGGTGTCACTGTCAGACCGCAGCGATGCCATCGCAGCCTCGCTGGGGCTCGACAGCTCCCACATTAGATCCCCGCCAGCCGACAGACCGGCGCCAGTCGATTACAGGCAATCCTGCGCCGCATGCTCGAACCGCGATGGCTTGAACGCCGACGCCAATGGTTTGCGCTCATACAAGAACACCTTGCCGCCGTCCTGGGATTTGTAGACTTCCAGGATGTTGTCCGCAGCGATCTTGCTGGTCACCACGATCCGCGCATGCCGAGAGTTCTGCGTGACCGTGGAGGTCATGCCGTTCTTCTCGAACTTGGGCACCACGCACTCAACATACGCATCGGGAGACTTGCTGGTTTGCAGCGTCAGGGTCGGTGCGTTGGGGGCAGACGCGCAACCGGTCATCAATAAAGAAGCAGAAGCCATCGCTGGCACGAACAACAAGCGCATAGAAATTCCTGAAAAATAAACGAAGTGGGCTAACCGGCAGCGACCAACGCCTTGAGCGAGGCATCGAACTGCTTTAATGCATTCAACTGAACGTCGCGCTGCTGCCCAATCTGTGCAGCGATCTGGGGCGCCGTTTTGTCATGTACCCATACAGAAGGCAAGTGCAATTGCGCCGAACCCTCGGCTTTGTCGATGTATTGCAAGTCAAGGTCATAGAATTTGGCGACAAACCGCGCCTCCACCAGGTCGTTCCGCTGGGTCAGCAACTGGTTGTAGGTGTCGAGCATCACCACCACGTCCGGGTGCGCCTGCAACAGCGCATCAAGGTTGTCGTAACGGGTGACGGAGGCAAAGGTGTGCCGCAACGAAGCCATCAGCCAGTCAATCGCCAGGTCCGGGTCGGAGCTGTCGACGAAGGCCTGGCGAATCCGGTCGTCCAACTGATCCTTGGCTCCATTGACTGCCATGGTGTGGTAGCGCGCCAGGTACTGCAGGTTGTCGAGGGTGTTGTCGCTGTAGAGCACACCGACCGTTTGCGAATGCTGCAAACCCACCGGGCTGGCGACGATTGGCGCGAGGTGGCTGGCTTGAAGCCCCCCGGCCGACGCAGAGCCAACCATTGTGCTCATCAGCAGCGCCACCAGGGCCAATCCGGTAAAAGTCCTCATCGCAGGGTCCTTGCACATCATGTTCAATGATGGCAATTGTCCTCCTTTTTCAGAAAAACAGAACTCGCAATACTTGATGGTGACTATTATCTAGAGCAATAGTGTCGTGCAGGCCGCCTCACACAAAATGATAAGGAACGCCTATGAAGCCCCACCAGAAAACCTTCGATCGCATCCGTGAAGCCGTGCTGCCGGAATTTCGCGACCGGGTTGCCGACTACCTGGTCGATTATGAGGAAGTGCTGCTGGATAACACCGCGGAACCCGAGGTGGTCTACGCCATCGCCCAGCAACTGCGCGGCTACTTGCGCGGCTTGAACACCACCCGGGTGCTGGGCATGGCCGACTGGGAAGACCTTGACCGCCGGGTGGTGCAAGCCTGGCTGGTGCTACTGAAAGCCGAATAGCAGCGCGCTAACGGTTCAGCGAATATCCACGCGATAACGGAAATGCTCGGCGTGGCCACGGCCGCGTCGCAACTCCAGGGGTTGGCCAGCGTAATCCCGTGCCAGCCGCTCGATCACCATCACCGGGCTGCCCACCGGCACCTGCAACCAGCGGGCCCACACGTCATCGATGGACTCGGCGGTGAGGGCTTCCTCGGCAGATGCCACGACTTGCCCGCAGACTTCTTCGTAAGTGGGGTACAACAGCAAGCCCTGCCGGGTCAGGTCCACGTCCAGCAGTGCCTGGAACCGGGGGCGCGGCAGCCAGATTTCCTCCGCCAGCACTGGCCCCGTGTCGAGTACGTGCACCCGCACAATACAAATCACCGGCGCATCCGGCGCCAGCCCCAGCACCTCGCTCACCGACAACGGCGCCTTCACCGGCTTGACCGACAGGATCCGGCTCTGGGGCAACTGGCATTCGCCGCCCGGGCCCTGAAAGCGAAAACACCGGAACAACGACGATTGAAACTTCGGACGACGCACAAACGTGCCCCGGCCTTGTTGACGCTCCAGAATGCCTTCCCCCACCAACGCCTCGATCGCTTTACGCACGGTGCCGGTAGACAACTGGTACTGGGTGGACAGCACCGCTTCAGGAGGAATAGCCGCACCGGCACGCCAGTGATTATTGGCAATCTGCTCAATCAGATGATCCCGAAAACGCTGATACAACGGCAGGCGGGAGTCACTCGACAGTATATTCATGGATCAGGATTCACTTAGTAATTGAGGAGGTGACTACAGCGACGGTCGTGCCTGCTTGACCCATTCCTGCACCGAAGGCCGTTGCCATTGGTGCTGGGCATACGCCACCAGGTTGGCGGGCACCCTGTCGCCGTTGAGGATCAGCCGGTTGAGCATCACGGCCAGGTCCACGTCGGCAATCGACCACTCGCCGAACAGATAATCGCGGCCGTCGGCCAACAGCGCCTGTGCCGCGTTGATCAGCTTGTGGGACGCCGCTTGCGCTGCCGACGACAGCGGTTCGCCCTTGAGCCCGTAGAACACCACCAGGGTCGAACGCTCCTGCCGAATCGGCATCAAGTCACTGCGCAACCACGCCTGCACCTGCCGCGCCCTCGCCCGCTGGCGGGGTTCGGCCGGGTACACCGGTACCTGCGGGAACACTTCCTCCAGGTACTCGGTAATCGCCGACGACTCCGACAACGCAAACTCACCCTGTACCAGAGTCGGCACGCGCCCGGTCAGTGACAAGTGAGCGAACGCTTCGGTCTGGTTCTCGGCCGTGTCGAGGTTCAGGGTGAGCAGTTCAAATTCAAGGCCTTTTTCCCGCAGGGTCACGAACGCCGACATCGCGTAGGGACTGGTGAAATGGGCATCAACGTACAGGGTCAGCGGGCGATGATTCACGGCGACATCTCCTTGGTGGGAGCAACACACTACGAGATCGCGCCGTGCAAATAAAATGCGCGGTTTTTATGGGGGCATTCCTGGCTGGAATACCATCGATAATGGCAATACTATGGCCCCTTGCACCCCTCCCGTAACGCCCCCGAAAACAGATCAAGGAACGATCAACAGATGAAACAAGCGGTAGTCGTCATCCACGGAATCGGCGAACAGCGCCCGATGGATACCCTGCGCGGCTTCGTGGAAGCGGTGATCCCGGCGGACACCCCCGAGGCGACGCCCTTCTACTGGAGCAAACCCGACCGGTTTTCGCGCAACTTCGACTTGCGCGTGTTGAAGTCGGCGGGCCGCAACTCCACCGACTTCTATGAGTACTACTGGGCCCACAAGATGCAGGGCACCAAGGTCGGCCACCTGCTCAGTTGGCTATGGGACATTTTCAAGCGCCCGCGCCGGGATATTCCCACGGCCATCGTGCCGATCTGGCGCGCCACCCGCTGGACCTTGCTGGCCATGCTTGTACTGCTGGTCAGCGGCACCCTGGCGACGCTGTATGGCCGGTTTCCCCATAGCGACAACCCCTTTGCCCTGATCCCGGTGCTGCTGGCGGTGATCGGCCTGGCCTTGAAGTACTCGGCACTGTCGTACCTTGGCGACGCCGCCCGCTACCTGAGCCCCAACCCGCAGAACGTGGTGGTGCGTGAACAGATCCGCGCCGATGGCGTCGACTTGCTGCGTGCCCTGCACGACAAGGGTGATTACGACCGCATCATCGTCGTCGGCCACAGCCTGGGCAGCGTGATTGCCTACGACATCGTCGGCTACCTGTGGCATGAACATCACGACCAGTTGCACCCCAACAACCCGGAACTCGCCGCCCGCTACGCCAATCACGAGCGACTGCAACCGGTGGTCCAGGACACGTTGCCGAAGGCCGGGAACGCCCTCGACGGCCGCCTTCAAAGCCTCCTCAGGTTTCGCGAGCAGCAGGCCGAAGCCTTTATCGAACAACGCAACCTCGGCACCCCTTGGCGCATCACCGACCTGGTCACCCTCGGCAGCCCGATGGCCCACGCCAGCCTGCTGCTGGGCCGCAGCGTGAGCGACTTTAAGCGCCGCATCGAACGCCGCGAAGCCCCCGCGTGCCCGCCGACGCTCGACGAAAAGGGCTACGCCTACAGCGGTCGGCTTCCTTTCACCGTGGGCAGTCGCCCATTTTCACCCCTGTACTTGCACCATGCCGCGGCGTTCGCCGTGACCCGCTGGACCAACCTCTACTTCCCCGCGCCCCTGGGCCTGTTTGGCGACATCGTCGGCGGCCCGGTCAGCCCGGTGATGGGTCCCGGCGTGCTGGACCTGCCGGTCACCGTGGACAAATGGAAAGGCTGGCTCGCCAAGTCCTGGCTCAGCCACACCCACTACTGGAGCGAACGCGGCGGCAAGCAGGGCTACCTTGGCAGACTGACCACCGATGAGGCAGCGATCACCCATGGCGAACGTCCGTCAGCGACTGAAGCGCTGCGTTGGGCGATTGACCTCAAGGGCGTTCGACGTTTTCGTCAGGCGGGCGTCAGAGACTTTGTCGCTGAACCAGAGTCCTAGCCCGAAAAGCCACCGTCCTCCAGGAACGCCCGCTCCTCTTCTGTCGTGACTCTGGCCAACACCTCATTACGATGGGGAAAGCGCCCGAACCGCTCGATGATGCGGGCATGCTCCTTGGCCCAGCGATAGGTATTGGCATCAAGGTCCTTGTTCAGGGCCAGCGACCGCTGTTGATCCTCGGGGTCTTCAGAATGCTCGAAGGGCAAATAACAAAACGCCCGCAACGGGGTTTCGATCAACGTGTCCATCCCCGCCTCGACCATCTGCCGCGCATACAGGCGCGCCAGCGGGTCGGTGGCGAACATATGCGCCGTGCCTCGGAAGGTATTGCGCGGGAACTGGTCCAGCAGCAACAGCAACGCCAGCGCGCCTTCCGGGGTTTGCATCCAACTCTCCAGTTCGCGCCGGGCCGCCTGCAAATGCGCGGCGTAGAAAGCCTCGCGAAAGCGCCGGTCAAACGCTTCATCCTTGGCAAACCAGAGCTTGGGCCCCGCCGCCTTCCAGAATTCAATAACCGCCAGCGCTCCACTCTCGATAGTCGTCACCGTCGTCTCCTCAGTAAGCCCACAGGTTTCATCATCAACTTAAACAAAACCTTTAAAGTTCCGGAATATGTCTGAATGTTTCCACTGTACAAAGGTACCTTTGATGATCCTACGCCTTGCCCAGGTTTTCAGTGACTCCAACACCCAGGTTCGCGCCAAGCTGTTTGGTATCTACGGGCTGTTGGTCGGCATTAACGTGGCCGCCTGGATTTGGGCGCTGGTAGCCTTCCATGAGCATCCGGTGCTGCTGGGCACTGCGTTGCTGGCCTACGGCTTCGGACTGCGGCATGCGGTGGATGCCGACCATATCGCCGCCATCGACAACGTAACCCGCAAGCTGATGCAGGAAAAGAAACGCCCGGTGGCGGTCGGTTTCTTTTTCTCCCTGGGGCACTCTTCGGTGGTGGTGCTGGCATCCATTGGCGTCGCGTTTGCGGCGTCGACGATGCAGGACCGGTTTGAAGGGTTCAAGGCCATTGGCGGGGTGATCGGCACGTCGGTCTCGGCGGCGTTCCTGTTGGTCATCGCCTTGATGAACCTGGTGATCCTGCACGCAATCTACAAGGCCTGGCGCCATGTACGCCAGGGCGGCGCGTACGTGGAGGATGACTTCGACCTATTGCTGGCGGACCGGGGTTTCATGGCGCGGATTTTCCGCCCGGTGTTTCGCCTGATCAGCCGCAGTTGGCACATGTATCCATTGGGTTTCCTGTTTGGCCTGGGGTTTGATACGGCCACCGAGATCGGCCTGCTGGGAATCTCTGCGACCCAGGCCTCACAGGGGCTGTCGCCGTGGGCAATCATGGTGTTCCCGCTGCTGTTCAGCGCCGGCATGTCCCTGGTGGACACCCTCGACGGTCACCTGATGTTGGGGGCATACGGCTGGGCGTACATGAAGCCGATCCGCAAGATCTACTACAACATGACCATCACCCTGGTGTCGGTGGTGGTTGCGGTGGTGATCGGCAGCATTGAAGCGCTGGGGTTGATGGGTGACCAGTTGGACTTGAAGGGATCGTTCTGGAGCTTTATCGGCTCGCTGAACGACAGTTTCGGGATGCTGGGCTACCTGATCATCGGGATCTTTGTGGCCAGTTGGGCGATCTCGGTGATGCTGTATCGCCTCAGGGGCTTTGACCGGATAGAGGTGAATCCGGGTTGACCGTGGGACATTTTGGCTTGTTGTGGCGAGGGAGCTTGCTCCCTCGCCACAGGTTGTTCATTGAACCGATAGGTTTTCCCAGGCTCAGAAATCCACCGTCGCCGACAATTTCACCGTCCGCGGCTCACCCTGGGTCAGGTAGTTATTCGCCGTCGACGCCGACGACCAATACGCCTTGTTCGCCACGTTCTCGACGTTGGCGCGCAGCGTGATGTATTTGTCATCCGCCTTGAAGCCATACCGCGCGCCCAGGTCGACGCGGGTCCAGGCCGGGATGCTCAGGCTGTTGGCGGCGTTGACGTATTCGCCACCGGTGCGCAGCATCCGTGCGCTGACCGCCGCCCCCTGGATGCCCGGCACATCCCAATCCGCCCCCACGTTGTACTGGAAGCGCGGCACACCCGCGGCGCGGTTGCCGTCGGTGGCGCCGTTGGAGGTGCTCTTCTGTTCGGTGTCCATCCACGTGGCACCGGCCAGCAGGCGCAGGCCGTCGATGGGCTCGCCGAACACGTTGAGCTCTACGCCTTTGTTGATCTGTTCACCGTCGACGGTGAAGGTATCGAGCCTCTGGCCTGGGAATCGGGTGGTCGCGTTGTTCGGCTGTTCGATGCGGTACACGCCGAGCGTGGCGCCATAGTTTTCCCAGTCCAGCTTGACCCCGGCCTCCGTCTGTTTGCTGCGCTTGGGCGGGAAGACTTCGCCGGGATTGGTGACGTTAGTGAGTGGCGCCGTCGGCCCCTGGGCCAGGCCCTCGATACGGTTGGCGTAGAACGACACATGCTCCCAAGGCTTGATCACCAGGCCATAGACCGGCGTGGTGATGGACTCGGAGTACGGCGTACCGCGCGCCCCTGTGGCGGTGTTCCAGCTGTCCACCTCGATCGTCTGGCGCCGCACACCCAGGGTCAGCAACACCCGATCATCCAGAAAGCCCAGGGTGTCGGACACCGCCGCACTCTTGATGCGGTTCTTGCCGACAACACGCGGGTCGTGAATATCGCTGCCGAAATAGGTGTTGGTCGGCCGCGGTGTCTGCGTCGGATTGTACAGGTTGCCCGGTTGGCGGTTGGCTTGCAGGATCGCCTCGTAAGACGAGCGCTGCTCGCCCCAGATCCCCGACAACCCGAAGTTCATCTGATGGGTCACCGGCCCCGTCGCGAAGTGCCCGTTCAAGCCGGCCATGGCGCTTTTGTTGTCTTCGTCATGGGGCGAATACAGGAAGCCCACCTTGGCGCTGCCATCGTTGCCGACATACAGCGACGAATACTGGCCGTTCTCCCGGGTGTGCTTGGCGCCACCCGCGGCGTAGGCCGTCCAGTTATCGTTCAAGTCATATTCGGCATTGACCATGCCATAGGTGTCTTCCAGCTCCGACCAGCTCCAGTCCTGGGCATAGTTGTCCTTGGCCGACGGCGGGCTGGGCACTTTGGTGCCGGTCAGGTAAACCACCGAGCGGCCATTATTGATGCGCTCTTTCTGGTAGCCAAAGTCGGTTGAGACCCGCAAACGATCGCCGCGATAATCCAGGGCGACGGCGATCAACTGCGAGCTTCTGTTTTCGTCGTCCACGGCGGTTTCGCCGCCGTGCCGGGCCAGGTTGACCCGGGCGCCGAAGCGATTGTCTTCACCAAAGCGTTGGCCGAGGTCGATGTGGCCGCCGGTCTGGCTGTCGCTGGCGTAATCGAGGGTGACGCTGCGGGTCGGCGTGTCTTCGGCGCGCTTGGGCACCAGGTTGACGCTGCCGCCAATCCCGCTGCCCGAAGGCGATACGCCGTTGACGAAGGCGTTGGGGCCCTTGAACAGCTCCACCCGTTCCAGGGCTTCGGTGGTGATGATCTGCCGGGGCAGCACGCCATACAGGCCGTTGAACGCGATGTCATCGGTACTCAGCGGCAGGCCGCGAATGGTGAACACCTGGGAGAAATTGCCGAACCCGGACGACTGGCGCACCGATGCGTCGTTGAGCAACACATCGCCCACGGTCCGTGCCTGTTGGTCAGCGATGGTTTTCGAGGTGTAGCTGACTACGCTGAACGGCACGTCACTGATGGACCGGTTGCCCAGCACGCCCAGGCGCGCAGAACGTGCCACCTGGCCGCCCGCATACGTGTCCGCCTGCGCCCCGCTCTCCTCGCCGCTGATGGTGGTGGCGCCCAGTTCCAACGCATCGCCGCTGGCCTGGGGCACCACGGTGTAGCCATTGGCGCTGGTGCCTTGCAGGGTATAGCCGCTGCCTTGCAGCAACTGGGCAAAGCCCGATTGCGCGCTGTAACTGCCTTGCAACCCCGGGCTTTGTTGATCGTTGAGCAAGGTGGAATCGAACGACAACGGCACCCCGGACAACGCCGCGAACTGCGCCAGCACATTCCCCAGCGGCCCCGGCGCGAGGGTATAGCTGCGCGCCGCACTGCTTGGCGCAGCTTCTTCTGCCTGGGCGTTCTGCAACGGCGCGATGGCGGCAAGGGCGACCGCCAGGCTCAGTGCCTTCAACGGACGGGGGCAGTATGGGAGCGGTCTGGCGGTCATGGGCATTCCTGTCGACGCGGAGCAATGTTGAGGGTTCTCCCCTACACCGGGCGACAACGAAAAAGGTATCAGCGAATGTTGAAAAAAATCAGCGCGGTTCGACCGTCACCCAATACCCGGTGAGGCTGCTGACCTTGACCGGCAGGGTTTCCTGCAACAGGTGCAGGCTGGCGTCGGTATCCCGTAGGGAAAACGCGCCCGACACCGTGAGGTTGGCCACCGAGTCGTGGCAGCGCAACACGCCGGCGCGATAACGACCCAGCTCATCCAGCAAGTCCGCCAGGCGCATGTGCTGGGCCAGCAGCATGCCGTTTTCCCAGGTCAGGGCGCTGACGTCCAGCGGCTCGACGGCGGCTACCCGGTCAACACTGAAGGCGCCCTGCTCGCCCGCCCTGACGATCACACCCTGGCCGGCATGCTCTGCCAGCAACTCCACCGCGCCTTCGGTCACGGCCACTCGACTCGCCTGCTCACCCACCCGCACGCTGAACCGCGTGCCCAAGGCGCGGGCCGTGCCGTGGCGGGTCTGGACGATAAACGGACGATGAGCGGAGTCCTTGGCGGTGGTGATCAACACTTCGCCCTTGAGCAACTCGATGCGCCGTACCTGATCGGAGAACGCGATATTCAGCGAGCTGCCGGTGTTGAGCAGCAGGCGTGTACCGTCGGGCAAAGTCAGGTTCTTTTGTTCGCCGATGGCCGTGTGTTGGTCGGCGGTCCACTGCTGCCACGGCACCTGCCGATACGCCAGCCAGGCCGCCGGGCCCGCCGCCAGCAACAGCCCGAGCGCCTGGCGCCGACCGAGAGACTTTTTGCGCCCAATGCGCTTGAGGGTATCGCCGGCAATCGCCGCCGGCACGCTGTTGAAGTCCCCCAGAACGGCCTGCGCCCGTTGCCAGGCCTGGGCGTGCTGGGCGCTGCGGCCCTGCCATAGGGCGATGGCGCGGCGGTCTTCATCGGTGGCGCTGCCGGATTGCAACTGCACCATCCAGTCGGCGGCTTCACCGAGGATCAGCGGATCAATCGACTGGCTCATGCCACGCTCAGGCAGGCCAGGAAGGCATCGCGCATGTAGCGTTTGACTGAAATCAGCGACACACCCAGGGCATCGGCGATCTGTTGATAGGTCAGGCCATCGATCTGCGACATCAGGAAGGCCTGGCGGGTTTTTTCCGGCAGATCCCGCAGCATCGCTTCAATGCGGTACAGCGCTTCGAGGATCAGCCAGCGGGTTTCCGGCGAAGGTACATGTTGCTCGGGCAGGTGGGCGATGGTTTCCAGGTAGGCGCGCTCCACCTCCTGGCGGCGCCAGCTGTCGATCATCAAGCCCTTGGCGATATGGGTCAGCAATGCCCGTGGCTCGGCGCCCAAGTGGGTGCTGGTTTGCCGGGTGAGCAGGCGCATGAACGTGTCATGGGCCAGGTCGGCGGCGTCGCTGGCATTGCCCAGCTTGCGGTCCAGCCAACGGTGCAACCATCCATGGTGTTCGCAGTACAGGTCCTGGATATGCAGATTGAGGGGAGACGACATGCCGATCACCGGGGCGCGCCGGGCGGTGAGACCCAAGCGTAATTAAGAATTGATCGCATTCTAGTCTGCAAGGGTCGTAACTGGCAATTTCACAGTTTTTTGAGCGCTGTAGATTCCTGTGGGAGCTGGCTTGCCTTCGAGAGCGGTGTATCAGTCGCCGAAGGTGCAAACTGGCCTACCGCTATCGCAGGCAAGCCAGCTCCCACATTTTTGATCTTCACCCGGCGTGTGATTCCGGGTGTTGGATCAGGCCAATTCAGCCCGCAGTTGACGCGCTGCAGTCACCATGTGAATCAGCGCCGCTTCAGTCTCCGGCCAGCCACGGGTTTTCAGGCCGCAATCCGGGTTGACCCACAGGCGTTCGGCCGGGATGCGTTTGGCTGCCTTGCGCAGCAGGTTGGCCATTTCCGAGGCATCCGGCACCCGTGGCGAGTGGATGTCGTACACCCCAGGACCAATGTCGTTCGGGTAGGCGAAGGCTTCGAACGCCTCCAGCAGTTCCATGTCCGAGCGCGAGGTTTCGATGGTGATCACGTCGGCATCCATCGCCGCGATGGACTCGATCACATCGTTGAACTCGCTGTAGCACATGTGGGTGTGGATCTGGGTTTCGTCGCGCACACCGGAGGCGCACAGGCGGAAGACTTCGGTGGCCCAGTCCAGGTATTCCTTCCACTGCGCCCGGCGCAACGGCAAGCCTTCGCGGAACGCGGCTTCGTCGATCTGTACGATCTTGATCCCGGCGGCTTCCAGGTCCACCACTTCGTCACGAATCGCCAGGGCCAGTTGGCGCGCCTGTTCTTCGCGGCTTACATCTTCCCGGGGGAACGACCACATCAGCATGGTCACCGGGCCGGTCAGCATGCCCTTCATCACCTTGTTGGTCAGGCCTTGGGCGTAGCGGATCCACTCCACGGTCATGGCTTTCGGGCGGCTCAGGTCACCAAAAATCACTGCGGGTTTCACGCAACGGGAACCGTAGCTCTGTACCCAGCCGAAGCGGGTAAATACATAACCGTCCAACTGCTCGGCGAAGTATTCGACCATGTCGTTGCGTTCGGCCTCACCGTGCACCAGTACGTCCAGGCCAAGGTTTTCCTGCACTTCCACCGCGTGACGAATCTCGCTGTGCATGGCTTCGACGTATTCGGCTTCGCTCAACTTGCCGGCCTTGTACGACTGGCGGGCCAGGCGGATCGAGGCGGTTTGCGGGAACGAACCGATGGTGGTGGTCGGGAACAGCGGCAGGTTGAGGCCGGCCCGTTGTTTCTCGATCCGCTGGGCAAACAGCGAGTGACGCTGGCTGTCCTTGGTGGTGATCGCCGCCACGCGGGCCTGCACCGCGGGCTTATGGATACGTGGCGAAGCGGCACGGGCAGTTTGCACGGCGCGGCTTTCAGCCAGGGCGGCGATCACGTTTGGCGCTTCAGGTTGATTCACGGCCTGAGCCAGCACCGCCACTTCTTCGCACTTCTGTACGGCAAACGCCAGCCAGCTTTTCAGCTCGGTATCCAGCTTGTCTTCACGGCCCAGGTCCACCGGGCTGTGCAGCAAGGAGCAAGACGGCGCCACCCACAGGCGATCCCCCAGGCGCTCATGAGCATGCTGCAAGGTGGCCAGGGCTTTTTCCAGGTCGCAGCGCCACACGTTACGGCCGTTGACCACGCCCAGGGACAGCACCTTATAAGCAGGCAGACGATCGAGGATGGTCGGATACTGATCCGGCGCACGCACCAGGTCGATGTGCAGGCCGTCCACCGGCAGGTTGGCTGCCAGGCCGAGGTTCTCTTCCAGGCCGCCAAAATAGGTGGCCACCAGCTTCTTCAGCGGGTCACGCTGGATCAGGTTGTAGGCACGCTCAAACGCACTTTTCCAATCCTGCGGCAGGTCCAGCACCAGGATCGGCTCGTCGATCTGCACCCACTCCACGCCCAGGTCCGCCAGGCGCTGGAAGATCTGGCCGTACAGCGGCAGCAGGCGGTCCAGCAGGTCGAGCTTGTCGAAATCGCCACCCTTGGCCTTGCCCAGCCACAGGTAAGTCAGCGGACCGATAACCACCGGCTTGACGGTGTGGCCAAGGTCACGGGCTTCCTTGACCTCTTCGAACAGTTGCTCCCAACCCAGTTGGAACTGCTGGTCGGCGCTGAACTCAGGTACCAGGTAGTGATAGTTGGTGTCGAACCACTTGGTCATTTCCTGGGCGTGGGCACCGCCGCAGCAGCTGTCGCTGACGCCACGGGCCATGCCGAACAGGGTGTGCAAGGTGGCTTTGCCATCGGCCGGGCGGAAACGCTCAGGGATCACACCGAACATCAGCGAGTGAGTCAGTACCTGGTCGTACCAGGCGAAGTCACCGGCGGGCAGCAACTCGATGCCGGCCTTCTTTTGCAGGTCCCAGTGCGTCTTGCGCAACTCACGACCTACGGCGCGCAGGCCGGCTTCGTCGAGTTCACCCTTCCAAAACGCTTCCTGCGCTTTTTTCAGTTCACGATCGCGACCAATGCGCGGGAATCCAAGGGAATGGGCAACAGCCATGACGTAAAGCTCCAATGTGTGTGTATGGGAGCTATTGTCGGGATCGGCGAATAGTGAGACAAACTCATTTTATTCCAGATGATCACAAGTTCTACTCATGATATTCGGGCGTTCCTTCGGTTTTGCTTATCACTGAAATAGCTAGCAGCGCCTGTTTTGGTGCGCGATGGCTACCCATA
Source organism: Pseudomonas yamanorum (assembly GCF_900105735.1). Taxonomy (NCBI): domain Bacteria; kingdom Pseudomonadati; phylum Pseudomonadota; class Gammaproteobacteria; order Pseudomonadales; family Pseudomonadaceae; genus Pseudomonas; species Pseudomonas yamanorum. Next base: position 409,993 of record NZ_LT629793.1, read on the forward strand.
CTTTTGCTTCCCGAACACCCAAGGAAGTCCTCACATGGAACCCCATCGAAGTCAGCCTGTAACCGCCCTGCTCGTTCACCTCGCCGCGTTGGGCGTGGCCATCCTCGGCATCAGTAGCCTGGCCCTGCTGATGGCCTGGGCCGGGCGCCTGATGTTCTAGTTCAATCGGCGGGAATATCGGCGCTCAAGGTGCGGATCAGCGCCTGCGCCTGAGTGTCCCGCTGCGCCGTATACAGCACCACTTCACGATTGGGCAGCGGCGGCAGGTCGAAACGCTGCTCTACGTCGACGCAGCCACCGGGCGCCATCCGCCCCACCATCGCGCCGATGCCAATGCCCGCCACCACCGCAGCACCAATCGCCAGGATGCCGCTGCCCACGAATGCCTCTTCCCAGGCGCGGTTCTGCTCGGCCAGCGCCGCCATCACCATGCTGCGCATGCCGCAGGGCTCCGGCTGGATCGCCAGGGGCAACGCCCCGCCCTGGCGTAATTCGAAGTCGTGGGAAGCCATCCAGCCAAAGCGTTCGACGCCCACCACTTCGCCGTCCTGGCGACGGTTGTCGTGCCGCAGGATCATCGCTACATCCAGCTTGCCCTGCTCGTAGTTCATCAACATGTCCCGCGAAGTGCCGAGGCTGAACGCCACGATCACGTCCGGGTCGGTGGTCGCCAAACGCCGCAGCCACAGGCTGAGATCGGCGCCGACAATGTGGTGGCTGACGCCCACGCGCAAGGTGCGTTTCTGCGGGCCAAAACAGTTCATCGCCTCCTGGTAGTTGTCCAGCAAACGGCGCGCGCTGGTCAAAAACATCAGCCCATGGGCCGACAACGTGACCCGTCTCGGCGTGCGCTCCAGCAGCTTGCGGCCAAGGCTTTCTTCGAGGCGTTTTATCTTCAGGCTGATGGCCGCCTGAGTGCCGCCGATGGCATCGGCGGCGCGGGTGAAACTCTTGAGTTCAGCGACCAGGACGAACGCCTGGATGGCGTCGATATCGGGCATTTTCATGGATGAACTGGCGATAGTAAGTTAAGGCGTGACGTTAGCATGCCGCGCCTGCTGCCCAAACCACTGCATGATCAGCGCACAGCCTGGGTGTGACGCCGCCGATGGCTGCAAGCACAATGCATACACCCCGCCGGTCACCAGCGGCTGACCAAACGGCACCACCAACACACCCCGTTCGATCGACTCGGCCGCCAGGGTCAGGTCCGTCATCGCCACCCCAAGCCCGCGGGCGGCGGCATCCAGTGCCAGTTCGTCGAGGTTGAACGGGATATGCCGGTAGTCGTCCAGCGACCGCGCACCATTGGCCGCCAGCCAGGTCATCCAGTCTTGCTTGTCGGCCGAACGATGCAGCAGCGCAAAGTGTGCGAGTTGCTCCACCGAAGCCAGTGGCCCCAAACCCGGTGCGCAGACCGGCACCAATGACTCGTGGAACAAGGTCAGGCGCGCAGGATCGTTGTCGGGTTTGGGCAGGTAAAGGATGTAGGCATCGCTGTCACTCGCCGGCTCGACCACCTCGGTGGCGACGGTCTCGATCGCCAGGGAAATATCGGGATGGTTGCGATAGAAATCACTGAGCTTGGGCAGCAGCCAGCGCACCGCCAGCGACACATGCAGGCGGATGCGAAACGGGCGTTTGTGAGGCGAGAGCCGATCCTCCAGCACCTTCAGTTGCGCCAGGATGCTCCGGGCGCTGGCCAGCACCTGCTCACCTTCAGCGGTCAGGCGCAGGCTGCGGCTGGTGCGGGTGAACATCGGCACGCCGAAATGGCTTTCCAACTGCTGGATTTTGCGGCTCACCGCGCTTTGGGTCAGGCACAGCTTCTGTGCCGCCACGGTGAAACTGGCGCAATCGCTGACTTCAACCAACGCCTGCAAGCCCTGCAACGAAGGCACGTGACGGATGTTATCCATGCATTTTCCGAATAGCTGGATGATTTTATAACGTTGGTTGTATCACCACCGGCCCTATAGATTCCAGCTGTAGCCCGAACTTAGTCATGCGAACAACGCATACAGCCGAGGATCTTCATGGAAAACACATGTGGCTGGATTGCCCAGACTGACAGCCTCCCCGCCCGGGGCCGACTGAGCTGCGTTCAAAGAGCCGACTGGCTGGTGATCGGCGCAGGGATTACCGGTTTGTGTGCGGCCCACACCCTGGCCGAGATGCACCCCGAGGCCCGCATCGTGATCGTCGACCGCCAGCGCGCCGCCCAAGGTGCCTCGGCGCGCAATTCCGGTTTTGTGGTGGCCCATGAGCATCCCGCTGAAAGTGAATTGATGGGCCGCTCTGGCTTCGCCGATTTTGAGGTGGACACCACCATCTCACGCGCCGCCAGTGATGAAGTGCGCAAGCGCATCGCCCGCCATGCCATCGACTGCGATTTCAGGGACAGCGGCTACTTCTTCGCCGTGCACGATCCCGACAAGCTCGAGCATGTGGATGCCAAGTTGGCGACCTTGCGTGCGGTGGGTGCTTCAGCGCGCTTTCTACAGGGTGAGGCGCTCGCACAAACACTCGGCACCGAGCATTACCAGGCCGCCATCTGGTGCGGCAATGGCAACGCCTTGCTGCAACCGGCGAAGTACGTAAAGGGCTTGCTGGAAGCCCTGCCGGACAACGTGACGCTCTATGAGAACACCGACATCACCGGCCTTGAGCGCATGGCCAATGGCGGCATTCGCGCCAACGGCCTGGACGCCTGCATTGAAGCCGGCCAGGTGCTGGTGTGCCTCAACGCCTTTATTCCACGGGTGGGTATTGAAGACAGCGCGACGTTCCCGATGGAACTCAGCGCCAGCCTCACCCGCCCCTTCAGCGATGAGGAATACCGCCGTATCGGCGCGGTGGAACCCTGGGGCGTACTGTCCACCCGGCCACTGGGCGCCACGGTGCGCCTGACGCCGGACCGCCGGGTGATGATCCGCAACACGGCGGAATACCGCACTCGGGATTTGTCCAACGGCGACCTGCTGCACCGGCGCCAACACCACGTGAAGGGATTGCAGCGACGCTTTCCCTGGCTCACCGAACAAGACATCCACTACACCTGGACCGGCCACTTGAGTGCCTCCCGCAGCGGCCAATCGTATTTCGCGCGAGTCGAAAACAACCTGTACGCCGTCGCCGGCTGCAACGGATCGGGCGTCGCCCGCGGCACGTTATGGGGCCGACTGCTGGCCGAGTGGGCGTCGGGCCAAGCCTCGTCGCTCCTGCACTCCGTAATGCTCAGGGCAGAGCCCGGCTGGCTGCCGCCCCGGCCGTTGTTCGACATCGGTGCCATGCTGCGTATGCGCGTGGAAACGGTCCGGGCTCGGACAGAAATCTAGAACAAAAAACCTCAACAAAGGTGATTCACATGCACATCAACAGTCTGTCCCTGGCGGTCATCCTCAGCGCGCTCCCGGCGGCCGTGTACGCCGCCGAAGAAGTGAATATTTCCAACTGGAACGGCTACATCGCCGACGACACCTTGACCCGCTTCACCCAGGAGACCGGGATCAAGGCGACCTACGACATTCACGACAGCAACGAAGTGCTGGAATCCAAACTGATGACCGGCAATACCGGTTATGACGTGGTCAGCCCGTCCAACCACTTCCTGTCGCGGCTGATCAAGGCCGGGGCGATCCAGAAGCTCGACCGAAGCCAGTTGCCCAACTGGAAAAACCTCGACCCGCTGCTGATGAAGAAGCTGGAGACCAACGACCCGGGCAACCAGTACGGCTTCCCGTATATGTGGGGTACGGCGGGGATTGGCTACAACGTCGAGAAGATCAAGGCGATCTTCGGCACCACCGACGTCACCCATTCCTGGAGCCTGTTCTTCGATGAAAACAACATCAAGAAACTCAGCGCCTGCGGCGTGGCGATTATCGACAACCCCACGCAGATCCTGCCGATCACCCTCAACTACCTGGGCTTGCCTCACCACAGCCACGAACCGGCCGACTACAAAAAGGCCGAACAGGCGCTGTTGAAGATCCGGCCCTACATCCAGTACTTCCACGCCTCCAAGTACATCAGCGACCTGGCGAACGGCAATATCTGCGCAGTGATCGGCTTTAATGGCGACGTCGTGCAAGCCGCCGCCAGCGCCAAGGAGGCGAAAAACGGCATCAACATCGCCTACTCGATCCCGGATGAAGGCTCGACGCTGTGGCTGGACATGGTGGTGATGCCCAAGGGCGCGCCGCACGAGAAGAACGGCTATGCCTATATGAATTACCTGCTGGAGCCCAAGGTGATTGCCAACATCAGCAACAGCATCCACTACGCCAACCCCAACAGCGCCGCGGATGAGTTTGTGACTCCCGAGGTAAAGCAAGACCTGGCGATCTACCCGTCGAAAAGCGTGATGGACAAGCTGTTCATCGTCGAAGACCTGCCGCCGGCGATTGCGCGGCTGGCCACTCGGTTGTGGACCAAGTTGAAGACCAATACGTGATACCGGGAGAGCGTTATAGTCGCTGCATTGAACAGGGAATTGAGTCAATACAGTGGATAGATCAACGGACGGTTTGTCGATACGCGCCCTCTCGGCGTTGCCGGAAGAGATCCTGATACTGGAAGCAGAAGCCGTCGCCGAAGGGTTCAGGTTTCTCACGCGACTCGTTGCAGAGTGGCACAGCGGCGCCAACCGGTTCGACCAGCCAGGCGAATGTCTTTTGGGCGTATTCAGCAACGAGCAGTTGATCGCCGTTGGCGGGCTGTCCTATGACCCTTACGCCGGTCCGGAGGTTGGCAGGCTGCGCCGGGTGTACGTCGCACGGGCTTCGAGGGAACGGCATGTAGGCAAGGCGTTGGTGGGCCAACTGCTGGAACGCGCTGCGCAGCAGTTCCGTGTTGTGCGCCTGTCTACCGACACCCACGAAGGCGCCGCCTTTTATCTGCGCTGCGGGTTTGAGTCGATACAGGATGAGCATGCAACGCACATGAAGTCGCTATAAACGCACCAGCCCTCGCCGCAAGGGCTGGTACATGGACTTCAGGATTTACATCAACGGAATCGAGTAGTTCACAAACACCCGGTTCTGGTCCTGATCCCGTGCCACTTCGCTGCGGGACATGCCGTTGCGCCAGCCGAACCCGACGTTCTTGAACGTGCCGCTCTGCACCACATAATCCAGCGAAATATCCCGCTCCCACTCGCTGCCATCGTTGCCGTTGGTGGTGAGGATATGGTCGCCCTTGAGGTACATCACCGAGGCCTTCAAACCGGGTACGCCCAGCGCCGCAAAGTCGTAGGCGTACTGGGCAAAAGCGGTACGCTCACCAGCCTGGATGAAGGTCTGGATGGTTCGGTCGGTGTACAGGTACAGACTCGGGCCCGCCTCGCCTTTGCCCACCAGGCCGCCCTGGTTGAGTTGGGCGAAGTTGCTGTCGTCGGACACGCGTTGGTAGCCCGCTGTGATCGCATGGGGCCCCAGGGAATAGATGAACGCGGCGCTCCAGGTGTCGTTATCGATCTCCCCGGTTCCACCCTTGGTATAGCCGCCAAACTTATAGCCATCGGCACGCCCGGCGGCACTTGCGTTCTTGCCGTCGGAGGTGGTCTTGAAGTAACGCAAGTCGGTTTTCAGCGAGCCGTAGTCGCCCATCGGCAATACGTGCACCAGGCCGGCGAAGTGCTGTTGGTAATAGTCTTCAAGGTTGGCGTAGTAGTACTGCACCAAGAGGTTCTTGGTCAGGTTGTAGTCGGCGCCGCCGTAGGTGAACTTGTTGCTTTCCTGGGTCGCACCGGCCACCGCCAGGCCGCTGGCGTCGCTGGAACCGCGACCCGTCGTATGCTCAAGCTGGCCGCCAATCAGGGTCAGGTTGTCGATGTCGTTGCTGGTGACTTGGCCGCCTTCAAACGACTGCGGCAACAGCCGGCCGTCGTTGCTCACCAGGATCGGCAGGTTGGGGCGCAGGTAGCCGTAGCGCAGCTCGGTCTTGGCAAAGCGCGCCTTCGCGGTCACGCCGCCACGGGCCCAATCGTCCGCAGCCTTGCCATCATCGGTGGGAATCATCGAGCTGCCGACATGCTTCGCCGCGCTGCTGTCGAGGGTCACGCCGAGCATGCCGATGGCGTCCAGGCCAAAGCCGAGGGTGCCGTCGGTGAAACCCGACTGGTAGTTGAGGATGAACGCCTGGCCCCACTCTTCGGTCTTCGACGGTGCAGCGGCGCCGTCGCGGTTGTCGTTGTTGAAGTAAAAGTTACGCATGCTCAAGTTGGCTTTGCTGTCCCCCAGGAAATCAGCAGAAGCCAAGGGACTCAGGGCCATGCCCAGGCCGCCGGTCAATACGCTTAATACATGTAGTGTGGCTTTCATCAGGACGAACTCCGGCGCGCAATCACTGTTGCGGGCGCATAAAAAAGGCAGCAGGAAGCACTCGGCCAAACTTCGGTTGGCCGGTGCGTTAACAACTGTTCAGAAGTGCTCGGGTATTAACTTGGGCGAGATGGACCTCCGGGAAACTTCAGTCAATCAATCCATGAGCGTCATAAAACGGATACGGCCCCGGATAGTCCCCGAATACGCCGTTGTGGCTGACCAACCCTTGCTGTTCATCCCAGCGGTGCAAGAGGTAACCCGCCGGTTCCAGGTTGAAATGCGCTGGAGCAGCCTCCTGTAGATCCAGCACGATTTGATGGGATGTGCCCGGGCATACGCAGCTCACACTGCCGCCGAAACGGCGCTGCATCGGCCGGTGCAAATGCCCACACAGCAGGCGTTCCACCTGAGGGTGACGGGCGATGATCTTTTCCAGCGCAGCGGCGTTGACGAATGGCTCGCGGTCCATATGGCCGATGCCGCTGATAAACGGCGGGTGATGCAAAATCAGCAGGGTCGGCACGTTCGGCTGCAGCGCCAGTTGCTCATCAAGCCACTGCAATTGGCTGTCCAGCAGCTGGCCGCCATGGGCATCGGGAATCGTCGAATCCAGGCCGATCAGCCGCACCGGATAGTCGTCCACCACCCAGTCCAGCGGCCCGTCGGCGCTCGCCGGCAAATAGCGGTGATCACCAAAGGCGTCGAGCAAATGCTGGCGGTTGTCGTGATTGCCCGGCACGAGGTAGCAAGGCATCTGCAAACGGGCCAGTTCGGGGTGCAGCACGGCGTATTCATCGGCGCGACCGAAGTCCACCAGGTCGCCGCTGATCACCACGATATCGGGCCGTGGGTAACTGGCGTTCAGGTGGTCGACGGCACGGCGCAATGCACCGAGGGTGTCGACCACGCCGTAAGTCAGGCGCTGGCCGGCTTTAAGGTGCAGATCGCTGATCTGCGCAACAAGAAACGGACGGTTCAAAATAGGCTCTCTGAAGTCAGGCATGCAGGGTGAACAGCTTGTGTGGGGCGATGGCCAGGGCAATCGGCGCGCCGACGGCGTGAAGCTGGTTGTCGCTGCTGTCCACCAGCAACGGTTGCGGGCCGCCGACATCCACCAGCAGGCGGCTTTGCGCGCCCTGGAAAAACTGCGCCAGCAAATGCCCGTGCAGGTGCCCTTCGCTCTCCATCACCCGCAGGTGCTCGGGGCGGCAGTACACGGTGGCCGGCAGATGAGGCTCGTGCCACGGCAGTTCGCCGCCGCACACTTTCAAGCCATGGGCCGTGCGATCCACCACCGAAAAGGCATTCAGGTTGCCCACAAAGCCTGCAACAAACGCGTTGGCCGGCTGCTGGTAGATCTCCCGCGGGCTGGCCAGTTGCGCGATACGCCCCTGCTCCATCACCAGGATGCGATCTCCCAGGGCCATGGCTTCGCCCTGATCGTGGGTGACGAACACCGAAGTGATGCCGAGGCCGCGCAACAGCTGATCCAGCTCACTGCGCAGGCGCTCACGCAACTGTGCATCGAGGGCGGCCAACGGTTCATCCAGCAACAGTACTTTGGGCCGAGGCGCCAAGGCGCGGGCCAGTGCCACACGCTGGCGCTGGCCGCCCGACAGCTCATGGATGCTGCGCTTGCCATGGTTCTGCAGGCCCACCAGCTCCAGCAGTTCGTCACAGCGCTTGTTGCGCTCTGTCGGCGCGACGCCGCGAATTTTCAGGCCGTAGACGATATTGCCGGCCACATCCAGGTTGGGAAACAACGCGTAATTCTGGAACACCATACCCACATCACGCCGCTCGATGGGCAGGCGCGTGACGTCGGTGTCACCGAAAAAAACCTGGCCTGCATCGGGACGCTCAAGGCCGGCGATCAAACGCAAGGTGGTGGTTTTGCCGCAACCGGACGGGCCGAGAATGGCCAGGGTTTCGCCGCCCTCGATGGTCAGGTCGAGGTTCTGCACGGCAACGGTGCCGTCGGCGAATGCCTTGCGGCAACCCTTCAGGCGAATGGTGATAGCGGTCATCGACGCTCTCCACGGGACAGACGAGCGCTGATGGCCTGCAACGCAATCAGCAGCGGCACGATCATCAGCAAAAAGATAAGGGTGTAGGCGCTGGCGATTTCCAGGCGGGCCGAGGCGTAGCTGTCGGCGAGGCCGACGGGCAAGGTCTTGGTCATCGGCGTGTGGAGCATCCAAGTCAGGTTGAACTCGCCCAGGGACAGGGTCACGACCATCAACACCCCGGCGAGAATCCCCGCCCGGCAGTTGGGCACCACCACACTGAAGAAGCGTCGCAGGGGACCGGCCCCCAGACTCGCAGCGGCCTCTTCCAGCACCGGCAACTGCTGGCGTTGCATCACCGCCATCACCGGGCGCACCAGGAACGGCAAGGTGAACAACACGTGCCCCACCAGGATGAACAACCAGCTGCTGCGAAACCCGCCGAACTGGCCGTAGGTCAGCAACAACGCCAGGGCACTTGCCAGGCCAGGCATGGCCACCGGCAGCACCATCAATTCCTCGAAGGCGCGGCTGAAGCGGTTGTTCATGCGCACAAGGGCGTATGCCGCCGGCACACCGATCACACAGACACACACCGCGCAGGCCAGGGCCAGTTGCAGTGAGAGCCAGACCGTCGGCGAGTAGGCCTGCCAGACCTGGATCAACCAGTCGAACGTCAGGCCGCTGGACAGGCCGACGAAGAAGTTGCGCGTCAGCCCCGCCAGCAATGACATCAACACCGGCACCAACATGAAGGCGCAGACCAGCAAGGTAAACAGCAACTGGATGACAAACAGCGATGAGCGCTTCACAGGACGGTCCCCGCGTTTTTCACCAGACGCCGCGTCAGTAACAACACGGCCCAGGTCACCACGCCGAGCACCACGGAGAGTGCCGCGGCTACCGCAAAATTGGCGTAGTTGGTGAACACGTTATAGATAGCGACGGGCGTCACGTTCAGCCGCGTGCCCAGGGTGAACGCCGTGCCGAAGGCGCCCATGGACGTGGCAAAACAGATCGCCCCGCAGGAGGCCAGCGCCGGCGCCAGGCCCGGCACGATCACGTCGCACACCACCCGCCAATGCCCGGCCCCCAGTGAATGGGCGGCTTCCTCGAGGCTGCGGTCGAGGCTTTCACAGGCTGCCATCACCGTGAGAATCACCCGAGGAATCGAGAAGTACAGGTAGCCGACAAACAACCCCGCCAGCGAATAGGCAAAGATCCAGCGCTCACCGGCCAACTGAAGCCCGAGTGCCGCGAACAAGCCTTGTCGACCTGCCAGCAGGATCACCAGGAAGCCCACCACCACACCGGGGAACGCCAGGGGAAACGTCAACAACGCCACCAGCGCCGAACGTCCGAAGAATTGCTGGCGGGCGAGAAACACGCCCGCAATGCCGCCCACCAGCAGCGCCGCCAACGTCACCAGCACCGCGAGCACGCAGGTTTGCGCCAGGCTGCCCAGGTATTGCGCGCTGCTCAGGACCTGCCAGTAACCGCTGCCGTGGCTGTCGCGGCTTTCACCGCCCAGCACCATCAGGTGCGCCAGCGGCAACAACCAGAACGCGAGCAGCACCGCAAACGCCGGGGCCAGCGCCCAGGCGGGATTTGGCCGCAAGAGTGCCTTCACTTACTTGACCTCACTCAGGTAACGCGCGGCGAAGGCTTCCTGCACGGCGGCCATTTTTTGGTAATCCACCACGCCGGCCCGGGCGTAGTCGCTGTCCGGCAGAAACTGCGCGGCGACGTCCGCCGGCATCTTCACGGGACGGACTGGGCGCAGGTAGGCCTTGGCCCAGAGCGCCTGGCCCGCATCGGACAGAACGAAGTCCAGGACCTTTTCACCGTTGGCGCGATGCGGTGCGTTCGCCACCAGGCTCATCACGTACGGCACGCTGATGCTGCCTTCCTTGGGAATCACGAAGGCGACGTTGGCGTTGTCCTTGTAGCGGGCGCGGTAGGCGTTGAAGTCGTAGTCCACCAGGATCGGCAACTCGCCGGAGAGCACCCGCGCATAGGCGGTTTGCTTGGGCACGATGGGGGCGTTTTTCGCCAGCTTCTGGAAGTAGTCGATGGCCGGGGCGAAGTTATCGAGGTCGCCGCCCATGGCGCGGTTGATCGCCACCGCCGAGACGTAGCCGACGAAAGCGCTGGACGGATCGAGGTAACCGACCATGCCTTTGTACTCAGGCTTGAGCAGGTCGGCCCAGCTTTGCGGCACCGGCAGCCCGCCCAGGGCATCGACATTGACCATGATGCCCAGGGTGCCGGAGTGAATTGCGAACCACTGGCCATCCGGGTCTTTCAGGCCGGCGGGAATCTGCTCCCAGCCTTTGGGTTTATAGCCCTCCACCACTTCGGCCTTCTGCGCTTGCAGGCCGAACGTCACGCCGTAGTAGACGACATCGGCCACCGGCGCGGCTTTCTCGGCCACCAACTGCGCCAGGGACTGGCCGGAGTTCTTGTTATCCAGCGGCACCTGCACGCCGGTGGTCGCTGCGATGGCCTTGAGTTGCGTGCCCCAGTCCGCCCAGTCTGGCGGGCAGTTGTAGCAAATCGCGGTGTCCGCGGCCTGGGCCAGGCTGGCCGTGCCGCACAGCAGCAATGCCGCCAGGGTTTTACTGAGCATGCGCATCAAGCGTCTCCTTTATGGGGTTGGGTACTTTCGCCCGGCCGGACATGGCACGGCAGGCAGTGGGAAGTCGGTGCGTTGCCGGCGATTTGCGCCAGCAGTTGGTCGATCACGGTGCTGGCCAACAGCGCGATGGGCTGCACCACGCTGCACAGCGTCGGGTGCATCTGGGTGCCCAGGGAAATACCGTCAAACCCCATCACCGAGAGTTGTTCGGGCACGTTCCAGGCGTGGCGGCGCAGTTCGGCGATCAGGCTGATGGCGAGAAAATCGTTGGAGCAGACCAGTGCTGTGGGGGCTTGCGGGCCTTGCAGGAAGGGTTCGATGGCGGCGAACTCGGCTTGGGTGTGGGCCGGCATTTCGATCACCGGTTGGCTATCGAGACCGTACTCGCCCATGGCATCGCAATACCCGGCATAACGCAGGCGGGCCCGGTCGGATTGCAACGCGGGTCCGGCGACCATGGCGATCCGGCGATGGCCCGCCTCCAGCAGATAACGGGTCGCGAGGGCCATGCCGGCGCGGTTGTCCACCGAGACGGCGCTGTAGTTGGGGTTGTCAGGTTGGTGGTAGGCCAGCACGAACGGCGTTTCTTCCGTGGCCAGGCTGTGGAGCACGCTGTTGCTTTCGGCGTCGGTGACGGTCAGCACCAAACCATCGACGCGCTGGCGCAGCAGCTCTTCCACCACACTGCTTTCGCGCTCGGCGCTGTAGTCGGTGGTCGCCAGCAACAGGTTATAGCCGCGCAGTCGTGCGGCGCGTTCCATGGCCTGAAACTGCTCGGCGAACACCGGGTTAAGCAGGTTGGGCACCACCACGCCGATCAGGTTGGTGGTTTGCAGGCGCAATTGGCGGCCCAGCAGGTTGGGCCTGAAACCCAGCTCGCGGGCGGCGGCGAATACCTGCTCACGGGTGGCCGGGCGCACTTGTTCCGGGGAGGCAAAGGTGCGGGCGGCGGTGGCGCGGGATACGCCGGCCAGCCGCGCTACGTCTTTCAAATCAGTCATTGTCACTCGCTTGAGATCGATCTCATTGGCGAGGACAGTAACGGGGGAATGTGGCAGTCAGGCGATGGGGAGATGACGGTTTGATGTCAGCGTAGATGCGTTTTTGTTCCCACGCTGATCGTTCCCACGCTCTGCGTGGGAATGCGTCCCGTGACGCTCCGCGTCACCACTGCGCAAGACTTGAACCTTGCATCGCCCGATGGACGCAGAGCGTCCGAGGCGGCATTCCCACGCAGAGCGTGGGAACGATCACCATAGCGGTGTGTCAGGCAACCTGGTTGTCGGCTGTGCCGCCGCCTTCGCGGCCTCGCTAAAGTTCGACGGCTCCCACAGGGGATTGGGGTTGCTTGGTGGTTTTGTGTTTTTTCAGCGTCAGGCCACCAGCCCCTCTTTGGCGGCGTTGGCGAGTATGTCGTGGGCGGGCACGTTGACCCAGGTGGCGGCGTCCACGTCGCCCTGCTTTGCCAGCCAGGCTTCCACCATCTGGTAGCCCAGCGTGTACCCCAGCCACCTCGGCCGTGCGCCGGTACCAAAGAACCATTCGCTGTGGTCGTAATACGTGGCTTCGAGAAGCTGGCGGTCTACCGGTGCACTCAGCAGTTCCTGGGGTGCAAGCGCCCGCTCCCACAACTCCGGCTCACTGCCCAGGACCCGTCGTACAAACTGCCCGGCCAGGCCTTCACTGACCATCGCCTCCCCCAGCGTCCAGCCATAACCCGGGCCCGTCATGCGCAGGCAATGGTGCACCTCATGCACCACGTGCCGGCGCAATGCTCCGCTTTGCAGGCTGGCGAGGAAATTCGGGTTGTCGGGGTCAAGGGTCATGCTGAACAGGGTGCTGCGATAAGCACGGCCCACCAGGCCGAGTTCCGGCAGGGTCTCCCCCGGCAATCGCTGGATCAGAATGTCCAGGCGCGGCGGCGGCATCATCTGCGCAATGGCCCCGTAAGCGACTTCACATTCACGGATCAGCTCAGCGCGAAACTGCGCCAGGCTCCCCGAAGCTTCCAGCCAATGCAGCGTCCATGCGTCCATTCTCACCTCTCGTCGCCGAAGCCGTGGTCCGTTATCAAAGCGGCTCATCATACCGACGGGCTGTCATATTCACAGGCCAGCTTATAACCGGGCCAGCAAATTCCGCTGACTAACCTTTCGATCTGTCCCAAGTGCGGGCACAATGCGTGTCCTTTTTTGGCAGGCACCGCCGCAGGCTCTGAAAATGATCAAAACGCCGTACTACCTCATCGACAAACAGAAGCTTCTGGTCAACATGCAGAAGATCGCCTACGTGCGCGAACAGTCCGGCGCCAAGGCTCTGCTGGCCCTCAAGTGTTTCGCCACCTGGTCGGTGTTCGACCTGATGCAGGAATACATGGACGGCACCACCTCGTCGTCGTTGTACGAGCTGAAGCTGGGTCGCCAGAAGTTCGAAGGTGAAGCTCACGCCTACAGCGTGGCCTGGGCCGACGATGAAATCGAAGAGATGCTCGATAACTGCGACAAGATCATCTTCAACTCCATCAGCCAGCTGCAGCGCTTTGCCGAACGCAGCGAAGGCAAGACCCGCGGCTTGCGCGTCAACCCGCAAGTGAGCAGCTCCGACTACCTGCTGGCCGACCCGGCGCGCCCGTTCAGCCGTCTCGGCGAGTGGGACCCGGTGAAGATCGAAGGTGTGATCGAGCAGATCTCCGGCTTCATGTTCCACAACAACTGCGAGAACGGTGACTTCAACCTGTTCGACCAGATGCTCAACACCATCGAAGAACGCTTCGGCGCACTGCTGCACAAGGTCAACTGGGTCAGCCTCGGCGGCGGCATCCACTTTACCGGTGAAGGCTATGCCATCGACGCCTTCTGCCAGCGCCTCAAGGCGTTCTCGCAGAAGTACGACGTGCAGGTGTACCTGGAACCCGGCGAAGCGGCGATCACCAACAGCGCCTCCCTGGAAGTGACCGTGCTCGACACCCTCTACAACGGCAAGAACCTCGCCGTGGTAGACAGCTCCATCGAAGCCCACCTGCTGGATCTGCTGATCTATCGCCTCAACGCCAAGCTGGCGCCAAGCAATGGCGAACACACCTACATGGTGTGCGGCAAGTCGTGCCTGGCCGGGGACATCTTCGGTGAGTACCAATTTGATCAGCCGCTGGCCATCGGCGATCGACTGTCGTTCATCGACACGGCAGGCTACACCATGGTCAAGAAAAACTGGTTCAACGGCCTGAAAATGCCGTCCATCGTAGTGAAACAACTCGACGGTACAGTCGAAGTGGTTCGTGAATTTGGTTACGACGACTACCTGTCCAGCCTTTCGTAAAGCGGACAGATAAAGGAGAGATAAAGCAATTGAAAAAGAACGTTCTTATCATTGGTGCAGGAGGTGTCGCCAAGGTGGTGGCCCACAAGTGCGCGCAGCACAACGACGAACTCGGTCGTATTGCTATCGCGTCGCGCAACATCTCCAAATGCCAGGCCATCATCGACAGCGTCAAGGCCAAGGGTAGCCTCAAGGTACCCGCCCAGATTCAAGCCTTTGCGCTGAACGCTTTGGACGTGGAAGCGACCAAGGCACTGATCCGCGAAACCGAATCGCAGATCGTCATCAACGTCGGTTCCGCGTTCCTCAACATGTCGGTACTGCGTGCCTGCATCGACACGGGCGTGGCGTACCTCGACACCGCCATCCACGAAGAGCCGGGCAAGGTCTGCGAGACCCCGCCGTGGTACGGCAACTACGAGTGGAACCACCTGGAAGAGTGCAAACAGAAGAACATCACGGCCATTCTCGGCGTGGGCTTCGACCCGGGTGTCGTCAACGCGTATGCCGCGCTGGCGCAGCAAAAGCATTTCGACCGCATTGATTCGATCGACATTCTCGACGTCAATGCCGGCTCCCATGGCAAATATTTCGCCACCAATTTCGACCCGGAAATCAACTTCCGCGAATTCACCGGACAGGTGTGGAGCTGGCAGAACAGCCAGTGGACCAGCAACACCATGTTCGAAGTCAAACGTACCGACGACCTGCCTGTGGTCGGTTCGCAGAACCTGTACCTGACCGGCCACGATGAAGTGCACTCGCTGTCGAAAAACCTCGACGTGCCCAATGTGCGTTTCTGGATGAGCTTCGGCGAACACTACATCAACGTGTTCACCGTGCTGAAAAACCTCGGCCTGCTCTCCGAAAAACCGGTCACCACCGCCGAAGGCCTGGAAGTCGTGCCGCTGAAACTGGTCAAGGCCGTGCTGCCCGACCCGTCGTCGCTGGCACCGGGCTACACCGGCAAGACCTGCATCGGCGACCTGGTCAAGGGCACCAAGGATGGCCAGCCACGCGAGCTGTTCATCTACAACGTGGCCTGCCACGAAGAAGCCTTTGCCGAGACCGACAGCCAGGGCATCTCCTACACCGCTGGCGTACCGCCTGTAGCCGCAGCGCTGCTGGTTGCCCGTGGCGAGTGGGATGTGAAGCACATGGCCAACGTCGAAGAACTGCCGGCTGAGCCGTTCCTGAAGGCGCTGGACGTGATGGGCTTGCCGACTCGGATCAAAGACGAGAACAGTGACCGTGCCTGGGATGCGATTGCCTGATAGGCGATCGTTGACCGAACAAAAAAATGCGCCCTCAAGGGCGCATTTTTTGTTGGGGCCAACCCAAACCTCAAAGCAATGAAAATCAAATGTGGGAGCTGGCTTGCCTGCGATAGCGGTGGGTCAGAACCGTATGGGCTAACTGACCCACCGCTATCGCAGGCAAGCCAGCTCCCACACTGACCGTGTTGTTTGTTCGATAGCTTACCTATTCAAGGTTGCGCGCCGAATTGCTCAACGCCCTTGAACACTGCAACAACGCCGGCGCCAACTGCTTCTCCGCATCCGCCCTGCTCCACCGACTGGTGGGCGCCACCACATGCACCGCCGCTACCGGCCGGCCATTCGCCCCCAGCACCGGCGCGCCGATGGTCATGTCGCCCAGGAACAGCTCCTGGCCATTCACCGCATAGCCCTGTTCGCGCACCTGCTGCAACGACGCCATGATCCTGTCGACCTCAGTCAACGTCTGGCTGGTATGCGCTACCCGCTGGCTGTTCTCGATCAATGCCAACGCCTCATCCTGCGGCAACGCGCTCAAATACGCCCGGCCCGACGCCGTGCAGTACATCGGCACCCGCGAGCCAATCGGCATGTGTACCGGCACAAAGCCTGAGCTGACAAACCGCGCGATATAGGTCATGTCGTAACCCGCAGGCTCGGTCAGGCACGAGGTTTCTCCGGTCAGGCGGGTCAATTCCGAGAGGAACGGGTTGGCCACCTCAATCAACGAATGCGCATCCAGATAACTGAAACCCAACTCCAGCACCCGCGGTGTGAGTTGGTAATGGCGCGTGCGCGAGTGTTTCCGAAGGTAACCCAGGCTCTCCAGGGTAAACACCATGCGCTGGGCCGAGCTTTTGGTCATGCCGGCGGCCTCGGCCACCTCTGCAAGGCTCATGCTGCGGCGCTGTGCGCTGAATGCCTTGAGCACCGACAGGCCTTTTTCCAGGGATTGGTTATGCAAGCTATTGCGTTCTTCAGACATGGCGAACTCGCGGTCAGGTCGATCAGGCGTGGCGATATTTCTACACCAAACTGCCAAATTCGACCACTTAAAATCGAATACCGATACGAATGGTTCATTTTATCTATTTTCTATACCGAAAAACGATTTTATTGAATCGAAATGGCATAGAGCTTGCGGTTTGCTTTCCAACCGCTTGCGGTACTGACGATCCGTTTTCCTTCTGGAGTAACCCGATGAACAGTCTTTCGCCCTTGTTTCGCCGCCTCGCCTTCGGTATCTGCGCCACCTTTTGCGTGGCAACCGTGCACGCCGCCGGTGCGGCCTCGTACAAAGTCGGTGCAACGGCCAGCGGTTCGCCGTTCACCTTCCTCGACATCAAGAGCAACAGCATCCAGGGCGTGATGGTCGACGTCGCCAATGCCGTGGGCAAGGCCGGTGGTTTCACCAGCGAAATCGAGCAGACCAACTTTGCCGCACTGATTCCGTCCCTGACTTCCGGCAAGCTCGACTTCATCGCCGCCGGCATGCTCAAGACCCCGGAGCGCGCGCAGGTGGTGGACTTCAGCGCACCGGTGTACGCCTACGGCGAAGGCCTGATCGTGAGTGCGGACGACAACGCAACCTATACCGACCTGAGTTCCTTGAAGGGCCAAGTGGTCGGCGTACAAACCGGCACGATCTTCTACGACATGCTCAACAAACTGGGGATTTTCAAGGAAATCCGCACCTACGACTCCATTGGCGAAATGGTCCGCGACCTGAGCCTGGGCCGCATCAAGGCCGCGGTGGGTGACCAGCCGGTAGTGGCTTACCAGATCCGCCAGAAGCTGTTCAAAGGCGTGAAGCTCGCCGCCGACTACAAGCCGGTGAACGTCGGCGAGGTGTGCCTGGTGGTGCGCAAGGGCGACAGCGAAACCCTCGCGCGCCTGAACCAGGCCATCGCCAGCATCAAGGCTGACGGTACCCTGGAAGCGATCCTCAAGAAGTGGGGACTTGATGCCCAGGTGCAGCCATGAACCCGGCTGAATTCCTGCAAAACGCCCGTGACTTCCTGCCGATCCTGCTTCAGGGCGCCTGGGTGACGATTCAGATCACCGTGTTGTCGTTCCTGCTCAGCAGCGCCATCGGCCTGGTGTTGGCGTTGCTCAAGCTGTCGCCGATCCGCGCGCTGTCGTGGGCGGCGAGCACCGTGATCAATGTGATTCGCGGCCTGCCGATCATCGTGCAACTGTTCTACATCTACTTCGTGTTGCCGGACATGGGCGTACACCTCAGCGCGTTCCAGGCGGGCGTGATCGGCATGGGCATCGCCTACTCGGCGTACCAGGCAGAAAACTTCCGTACCGGCATCATCGCCGTCGAACAGGGCCAGCGTGAAGCCGCCGAAGCCCTGGGGATGCGCTCGGTGCTGATGATGCGCCGGGTGATCCTGCCCCAGGCCTTTCGCATCGCCTTGCCGCCCTACGGCAACACCCTGGTGATGATGCTCAAGGACTCGTCCCTGGTGTCCACCATCACCGTGGCCGAGATGACGCGCCAGGGCCAACTGATCGCCTCATCCACCTTCCAGAACATGACCGTCTACACCCTGGTCGCCCTGCTCTACCTGCTGATGAGCCTGCCGCTGGTGTATGGCCTGCGCCGCATGGAACAGCACTTGGGCCGGAGGAAAAAAGCATGATCGAGATTCGCCAACTGCAAAAACACTACGGCACCCATCGCGTGCTGCACGGCGTCGACCTGGACGTGGCCAAGGGCGAAGTGGTGTGCCTGATCGGCCCGTCCGGCTCGGGCAAATCCACCCTGCTGCGCTGCATCAACGCCCTGGAAGCCTACGACGGCGGCACCATCCGCGTATTCGGCGAGACCGTGCAGCGCAGCAGCAAGACCGTCCACGCATTGCGCAGCCGTATGGGCATGGTGTTCCAGCGCTTCAACCTGTTCCCCCATCGCACCGTGCTGGAAAACGTGATGGAAGGCCCGGTGTACGTCAAAGGCGAACCGCTGAAACAGGCCCGGGAAGAAGCCCTGGCGCTGCTGGATAAAGTCGGCCTGTCGGCCAAGGCCGATGCCTATCCGGAACAACTCTCCGGCGGCCAGCAACAACGGGTGGCCATCGCCCGCGCACTGGCGATGAAACCCGACGCCATGCTGTTCGATGAACCCACCTCGGCCCTCGACCCGGAACTGGTGGGCGATGTGCTGGAGGTGATGCGCACCCTGGCCGATGAAGGCATGACCATGATTGTGGTGACCCACGAAATGGGCTTTGCCCGGGAAGTGGCCGACCGCGTGTGCTTCCTGCACGGCGGCTACATCGTGGAGAGCGGGCCGGCCGAGCAGGTACTGGGCAACCCGCAACAGCCGCGCACCCAGGACTTCCTGCGCCGCGTGCTGCATCCCACGGCCAACACCCGGAGCCTGTCATGAAGTCACTCTGGGCGGCGACCGCGCCCGCTGCACCGCCGACACCCGCGCTGGCTGAGTCCTTGAAGGTGGACGTGGCCATCGTCGGCGCCGGGTACACCGGCTTGTCCACGGCCCTGCACCTGGCGGAACGTGGCGTGAGCGTGTGCGTGCTGGAAGCCAACGAACCCGGCTGGGGTGCGTCCGGGCGCAATGGCGGGCAAGTCAACCCGACGCTCAAATACGACCCGGATCAACTGGTGCAGAGGTACGGCGCCGAGCGTGCCGAGCCGCTGATCAACACGGTGTCCAACTCGGCAGACCTGGTGTTCAACCTGATCGAACGCCATGGCATTGACTGTGCGCCCACTCGCAAAGGCTGGATGCAGGTTTCCTATTCCGAAAAAGGCGTGGCGGGCCTGCATGCCCGGGCCGAACAATGGGAGCGCCGCGGGGTACCGGTGCAGCGCCTCGATGCCCGCGCGGTGTCCACCCGCATGGGCAGCCAGGCGTTTGCCGGTGGCTGGTTGGACGGTCGCGCCGGTGCCATCCAACCCTTGGCCTATGCTCGGGGCCTGGTGCGTGCAGCGCAGGCGGCGGGCGTACGCATTCACGGGCAAAGCGCCGTGACCGCGATGCAACAGGCGGGTGCTGGCTGGAAGTTGCAAACCGCCAGCGGCGCGCAGGTGTCTGCCGGCCAAGTGGTGCTGGCCACCAACGGCTACAGCGGCGACTTGTGGCCCGGCATGACCCAGAGTGTGCTCGCGGCCAACAGTTTTATCGTCGCCACCCGGCCCTTGAGCGGGCCTGCGGCAGAGAGCATTTTGCCGGGCCAGGAAACCGTCTCAACCGCGCAGCGCCTGCTGCTGTACTTCCGCAAGGATGCCCATGGTCGCCTGCTGATGGGCGGGCGCGGGTTGTTCGAAGATCCCACCGGGCCAGCGGACTTTGCGCACCTGGAACGCTCGCTGGCGTTGTTGTTTCCGCAACTGGGCAAGCTGGACTTCGAGTACCGCTGGGCAGGACGGATCGCGATCACCCGGGACTTTATGCCTCACGTTCACGAGCCCGCACCGGGCTTGACCCTGGCGCTGGGTTGCAACGGGCGCGGGATTGCGTTGTGTACCAGCCTGGGCCAGCAACTGGCGGGACGTTTATGTGACAGCCGTTCAGCGTTCGCGTACCCGGTGACACCTTTGCAACGGTTGCCGATGCATGGCTTGCAACGCTTCTACATCGGCGCGGGCGTGGCGTGGTACAGCCTGCTGGATCGCCTCTCCTTGTAGGCGCGAGCTTGCTCGCGAAAAACTCAAAGGCGCCGCGTCTCCTAAGGAGACCGGCGCCCTCGTCAAAGCTCGCAGACCTCACCCTCGTCGCCGAAGAAATAGATATTCTCGTGTTTATACCCCCAGCGACCGCCTCGCTCGCGAATATGCGGTTCGAAGGTAAAGCACGCCACTTCCTCAAGACGTCGGTGATTTCCCGCCTCAATGTAGAGCCGCCGGTCACGCTGTTCGCAGATGCTGTGACCGACGTTGCCAGCGAAATCTAGGTTCTCGAAACCCTCGGATGCGATCAGGTCATTGGCGAACGCGTGGAGATCGTTGAACGTGGTTTCAGGCCGGGCGAATGTGCGCATCATCGCGTGTAGCTGGTGCTCGATTTCGTAGCCCCTGCTGAACTCGCCCCCCACCGGCACCGCCCGGCACACGCCCTCCTCCACATAGAAAGAGCGGGCACAGTCGCCCCACACATTGCCTGCTCTCGGGCTCAAATCCACCGTGATCAGATTGTGTAAACCAACGGCTTCATCACTGGGCCGATAGTCGCGTCCCGACACCGAAAGCGCACTGCGCGAACCCAGCAACACGAAGGCCGGGCAGTCGTAATACCAGGTCTCCGGATAACCGGAATCCGCAAGCATCTGCGTCGCCATTTCGGCGATGGAGGCTTCGGTGGACTGTGGCGTGATTCGCGTAACGAGCTGCTGCAGCACCGACTTGGCGGCGGCCTGGACCACGCGATTAGGCAACATGGATTGTCTCTGACGGATGGGGGATTGCGTCGATAGTATCAGCACCCTCCTCGACAGGGAGACGTGCTCGGATTTTAAGCTCGTTCCCACGCTCCGCGTGGGAATGCAGACTGTGACGCTCCGCGTCACAAAGGCAGACGCAGAGCGTCCAGGGCAGCGCTCCCACGCAGAGCGTGGGAGCGATCAAGTCTCTTCAAAAAACCGACCATCCGATACGCTCGCTCAACAACTCCAACGCCTTCATCCCCGCCAGGGAATTGCCCGCCGCATTCAGCTCCGGTGACCACACGCACACCGTAAACTGCCCCGGCACTACCGCGAGAATTCCGCCGCCTACCCCGCTCTTGCCCGGCAAGCCAACGCGATAAGCAAAGTTCCCCGCCTCGTCATACAGCCCGCTGGTGGCCATGATCGAGTTCACTTGCTTGGTCTGCCGCGCCGTCAGAATCTGCTCGCCGCTGTGGGTGCACACGCCTTCATTCGCCAGAAAGCAAAACGCCTTGGCCAAATCCAGGCAGCTCATCTGCAACGCGCAGTAGTTGAAGTAGCTGTGCAGCACTGCATCCACGTCATTGTGGAAGTTGCCGAACGACTTCATCAGATACGCCATCGCCGCATTGCGCGCACCGTGCTGAGCTTCAGATTCAGCCACGACACTGTTGACCAGAATCTGCGGATTGCCCGACAGCCGCCGCACGAAGTCGCGCATGGACAGGATCGGCACGGCAAAGCGCGATTGGTTAATGTCGCAGATCACCAGGGCACCGGCATTGATAAACGGATTGCGTGGCCGCCCGCGCTCAAACTCCAGCTGCACCATGGAGTTGAACGGTTGCCCCGACGGTTCGTGACCCAGGCGCTCCCAGATGCTTTCGCCGCCATGGTCGATGGCCTGCACCAGGCTGAACACCTTGGAGATGCTCTGCACGGAGAACAGGGTGTGAGCATCGCCCGCGCAATAGAACGAGCCGTCATTGCCATACACGGCAATGCCCAGTTGCTGCGCCGGTACGTCGGCCAATGCGGGAATGTAATCGGCGACCTTGCCGAGGCCGATCAGTGGACGAACTTCGTCGAGGATCGACTCCAGGAGGGCCTGCATGTTGTGTTCTGGCATGGTTTGGGAATAGTTGTTGAGCGGGGCGCGGAGGATACCTGAAACGCCGGGGCCAGGCAGGCTGCTGGTGCAAAGATGGACGCTGCGCAGGCCGTGCGATATCTTCTGGCCGCCGCCGATTCAGGCGAAAACACACGAAGGAATGGAATGTTGAAGATGCAGGACGCTTTGAGAGGACGAAGCTTTGCTGTGCTGATGGGCATTGCCTTTATTGCCCTGGACCAGTTGATCAAACTGCTGGCGCTATTTTCGCTGCAAGCCACGACGTTACGATTCGGTTCAAGCCCGGTGAACATGGCGTTGGAACTGAGCCTGAACCCGGGCGCATTCCTCAGCCTCGGCGCTGGTTTGCCAACCCGGGTCAAGCAACTGATCTTTATCGTCGGTGTGGCCGCCGTAGTGTGTTGGGCCGGTTATTGGGCCTGGAAGAATTGGAACCATTCCCTGCCCAAAGCCGCGCCGCTTTTTTTGATTGCCCTGGGCGGCGCCGGGAATTTGATCGACCGGGTCTTTCGTGACGGCCATGTCGTCGATTACATGGTGGTGAATGTCGGCTCGCTGCATACAGGCGTATTCAATCTTGCGGATATCGCGATCACTTTGGGTGCGTTGTTGCTGATGGTTGATCTGTTCAAGAAGCCGGGTAACGTCTGAGGTTTGTCCAGTCAACCCGAATGGCTGCCGGAAAACCCTGAACACTTGTGGGAGCTGTCGAGCTTTAGCGAGGCTGCGATGGCGTCAGTTCTGCGACATTGAGGTCGGCTGACCCACCGCTTTCGCAGCCTCGCTGAAGCTCGACAGCTCCTACGTTTGATGTTCTTTCCAGCCCGCCATGCGCGCCCTTGAACGCCACCGAAAACAAAAAAAGCTCAGCAACACCCCCCTCTCCACTCAAAAGTGCGCCACATCCGACACCTGGGTATCCAGCACGTCCCGCGCCAGTGCCCAAGCCTGATCCGTGGATTCGACTACCAATAACGGGTAGCCCCACGCCTTGCCAAACATCACCGCAAACGGCTTGAGCGCCAGGCGTTTGGCCGCGCTGGGCTCTACCTGGATCATGCCTTTGACGAAAGCACGCAGGGCCACCTTGTTCTTCTTCATCCAGATAGAAGCTTGTTTGCGCTCTTCGTGGGAGTGCTCGTGAGCGCTTTCGTCCACGGCTTTTTCATGCAGCAGTACGAAGGGCTCTTCGCGTTGCAACAACGCCTCGAAGGCCACAAAGGTGTCTTGCGGTGGCGTGTCGCTGGGGGCGTCAAATACGATTTTCACCACAGGGAATGTAGAACTGTCGAGTTGCATGGGAAGCGCCTTTAACGAGAATGTTTCTCATAATAGCCATGCCATCACTGGACGCCATTGCACAGAATGGCCAGAATGTTTCGCAATCCAGCCACGACGCACACCCCCATGTATAACCACCGCCTCGAAACCCGTGACCCATTGCGCCCGGCCCTTGCCGATGCGATTCCCCGTGCCGTGGTCGCGGTGAGCGCCTCGAGCACTTCTGCCAGTTGGGAGCACGCACCGCACCAGCACCGCAAGGGTCAGTTGATGTACACGTTGCGCGGGGTGATCCATTGCGTCATCGAAGAAGGTATCTGGATCGTGCCTCCCCAGTGCGCTTTGTGGATTCCGGGCGGTCTTTCCCATGCCGCACGCGGTTCCGGGGCTGCAGATGTGTACTGCCTGCTGGTCGACCCAGACGCCGCCGGTGCCCTGCCACAGCAATGCTGCACGCTGGCGGTATCACCGTTGTTACACGAATTGATCAGCAAGGCCGTCAGCTTCCCACCGCTCTACGACACCGAGGGCGCCCAGGGCCGGTTGGTGGCCACGCTGCTGGACGAACTGGCGCTGGCACCGGTTGAGGCCCTGCACTTGCCCATGCCACGGGACGTTCGGCTCAGGCGCCTGGCCGACAGTTTGCTGGCCAACCCCAGCGACAAGGCCACCCTGGGGGAATGGGCCGTGCGCATCGGCATGAGCGAACGCAGCATGACGCGATTGTTGCTGGAGGAGATTGGCCTGAGTTTCGGCCGCTGGCGCCGGCAGCTGCATGTGATCCTGTCGCTGCAGCGCCTGGCCAAAGGCGAAAGCGTGCAGACGGTAGCGCTGGACCTCGGCTATGAAAACGCCAGCGGCTTTATCACCATGTTCCGCAAGGCCATCGGCCAACCCCCGGCGCGCTACCTCGCCGACCGCGCGAGCATCTCCCAGCACACACCCCCCGCTATCGCGTTGCTGGATTATTATAAATAGTCACGTATAAGCATTTTTAGAGCTTAAGGACTAGAAGGGTTAAATCATTCCAGCCAAAAAATATCAACCCGCCTAAAATACTTATCGCACACTAAAAAATTTGCACTAGCATATGAGTACTCCCGCCCAGAAACCCACGTTCAACACCCGCCTGAAATCCGCCTTATCCCCTGCAAATAACGTGGCGAATGTTAAAATTTGTCACGTTTTGGCGTATTCAATTCGATTAACATCTAAACGCCTGCAGCGATTGAATTGACGGCCTCGCATGCCGGAAAAGGGAGCAACGTGATGCATTTTTCCAACGTCCTCGCTATTGCACGGACCCCATCGAAATCCGAGGACTTCAGCGAGCTTATAGTTCGTACTGTACCGAAAAATCTAAAAGTCGATACACGCTCCTACGGCCAACTGATTGGTCCCTGTGAAAGCCATGGACATTACCGTGCCATCATCATAGAGATCGACACCCCCTCCGCCAGCACTCAAACGCTGGACATCATTAAAAAAACCAGATCGGAAAATCCTGGAAGCACGATTTTCCTGGTTGTCACCTTCGCCACCACACTAAGCAAAACCAAATATTATCTCGCAGGCGCCGACTACTGCATAAAGGTGGTCGAGAGCTCGCCCGAGAAAAAACTTGCCCTGTTTGCCGCGTTCCTCAGCGAGACGTACTGGCTAAGTAATACTGATTTGCTACTCGATCAGGACCGCATGTGCATCTACGGGGGAGGCAAAAAGCTCGAAATCTCCTTCGTTGAAATGAAAGTACTTGAAGCGCTCATTCATAATCGATTGCTCAGCCATGATGAAATTGCCGTGGTCATGGGGCTTAACGCCCGATTTTATGATTCCAGGGCACTCGAAAAATCAATTAGCCGTTTGCGCGGCAAAATAAAGTCGCACTATGGAAGTAATATTATTCAAAGCATCCGGGGTTACGGCTACAAACTAAGCAGAGGGCTCGCTTCGGTTAATCATATTCAACCCGTCAGGGAGCGGCCGAACCGTGAATAGCGGAACTCTATTGCTTGCGGACTCTGTCGACTTTACATTTTCACGACAAGCGATACTTGAACGAAGTTGTGCGTTATGGGGCAGCGAGGTCCGAGTCCATGCCGAGCATGTTCTTGACAACCTGCCCGCTGATACGTGCGCCTTTTATTCTGAGCAACTTAAAATCGCCTACAGTGAAGCCCTGCGATACACCAGACCGAGTTCGGCCGTTCAACAAGGAAAACGTTTGCGTGTGGACAAAAGTGCGGGCCTCCATAAGTTTCTCCGAATCGAGCAGTCATTATTGATTAATGAGGACCTGCTCAAGGAAATTGTCAGCACTTCCAACACCTTGGAAAAACACAAACAACAACTCATCGTCAGCGTCGAAAATACGCTGGATACTCTACCGGGCCCGGTGGAGCGTCGAAACATGATCCGCCAACTCTATAGCCTGAAAGACCGAAGCAGCCTGAAACTTGCCTATAACAATTACACACTCGATACAAAAAAAGCTGACCTGCTGATCGACTTGAGTCTTTATGACTATATAAAAATGCCTTTTCCAGACTCGGCCCTCAGGCTCAGTCTGAACACGCGTTCGGGCCTGTTCGACCGACTTTACGACCAGATGCTGGGGGTGATGAGCACCTCCCGAGTCTCGTTCATCGCCGAAAACGTCGAGCACGCCGACAGCGCACTTCTCGCCAGACGCTTGCCTTTTGACTATTTTCAGGGCCCCTACTTCTCCCCTGCTGATAGTTTATGAACCCCCGTACTTTCCTGGAATCGGTGAATGCCATGAGTTCTCTCAAGAAACACACATTTACATCGACGTACCCGTCAATCGCACTGTACGATTTCACGCCAAATGTGGCATTTTTACATTACGACGTCGACAGCGGTCCGCTGATCGAAACGGCAGAAAAAACATCGGACGCTTCGACCAGTTCCTATGCCGTTACCAGTGAGCAGAACTTTAATCTCTGGCTCAGCAACTATGTGGCCGCGAAAAGACTTTACGAGGCCAGCAATCGCCTGACCCGAAAACTTTACGACGCCTCAAAAAACCCGAACATCACCGCATTAAAATCAGACGCTCCACACCCGCACCTTAATAACACTCCGACCGAAACTGTTAATGCAACACCCGTATTGCGCACTCCCGATGTCTGGCTGCTTACCCAGCAAGACCGGGCACTGGTGAAAGGCGGGCTACGAATTTCGTTGACCACCATTGAGTCGGCGCTGATTAAAAAGATGCTGCACCATGAAGAACGTGTGGTGAGCAAGGAAGAACTTATTCGCAATATCGGGCGCGAACCCGACCTCTATCGCGGGCTTGAAATGTGCCTTAGCCGGCTGCAGGACAAGTTCAAACGCGTCAACGATGGCGAGCGCCTGTTCCGGGCGGTACGCAATCGCGGTTATTGCCTCACACAGAAAATAAAAAGCCCGTTGAGCAACCGCAATAACGTCGCCGAACAATAATTATTTCATAAAAATTACAATTCACCCTGCCTATTAAAACCTCGTTATATCTGCCATTTTATAACAACATGACCGCGTTATAAGTCGTCAGCCATTGCTCCCTGCCATTTATTACTATCAATACGCACGCCTACGCGTGCGCCTGCCATTTGATAGTCATTAAAACCACGCCTCGCTTTAACCTGCCAGTACGTGAGTGGATACCACAGGGAGCAGAAGTATGCTTAACAACAGAAGAATGCATCGTAACCTTACACCCAAGGGTCTGACCTTTTGGGGGCAGTGGGCAATTGCCTTGAGTGTGGTCGTTGTACTTTTGTTTTCACTCGTACTGTTCAAGACCGGACAATTGGAATCCCACTACCGGATATTGGCAGCCATTACAATACTGGCCTCTATACCGGCGTACATGTTATGTGACGTCTATAGCAAAAAAGATGACTTTTTTGTTGGGCTGGGACGGTTATTCACCGGCTGGTTATTGACCTTGGGCATATTATCGGCGGTTGGCATTGCCTGTAATGCCAGCTCGCTGTTTCCCTTGGAGATCCTGCTACTCTGGGCAGCAGTGAGCTATCCAATACTAGCACTCTGCTACATTCCGATTCACAGTCTGTCCAGGTACTACCATCGGCAACTTCACGAGCGCCAGAAATCACTGATTATTGGCACGGGCAAACTAGCGACGGACTTGGCCAATACGCTTGCCAGGCAAAAACGCTCACCCTTAGTCGGCCTCGTCGGCCCCAACACCGCGTCCCCCCAGGGCAGCACTCAACCGCAGATTCTCGGCGACTTGCCCGACCTTCCCTCATTGATCCGAGCGCACGGCATACGCCGGCTGTACATCACCCACTCCCTTCAAGAAGCCACGCACATCGAGGCGCTCTACCTCAACCTGCTGGAGATCAGCGTGGACGTGATTTGGGTGCCCGACCTCAACAACATGCTGCTGCTCAATCACAGCGTGGCCGAGGTAGACGGCCTACCTGCAATCTTCCTTAATGAGAGCCCGCTGACCAGTCGCCCCACGGCGGCACTGAGCAAGTCACTGCTGGACAAGAGCCTGGCGCTGTTGGCGATTGTGCTGCTCAGCCCTTTGTTGTTGCTGTTCGCCCTGCTGATCAAGCTCACCTCCCCCGGCCCGGTGATTTTCAAGCAGGACCGTCACGGCTGGAATGGTGAGGTGATCAAGGTCTGGAAATTTCGCTCGATGCGCGTGCATGACGACCAGGAAGTGCGCCAGGCCAGCCGCAACGACTCACGCATAACCCCCGTGGGGCGTTTTATCCGCCGTACCTCCATCGACGAGCTGCCGCAGCTGTTCAACGTGCTGCAAGGGCACATGGCACTGGTGGGACCACGCCCCCATGCCGTGGCCCACAATGACTATTACTCGGGCAAGATTCGCGCTTACATGGCGCGGCATCGCATCAAGCCCGGCATCACCGGCCTGGCGCAAGTCAACGGCTGCCGGGGCGAAACCGAGACCCTGGAGAAGATGCAGCAACGGGTCGATATCGACCTGCGCTATATCAACAACTGGTCGCTGTGGCTGGACATCAAAATCCTGTTCAAGACGCCATTTACCCTGCTCTCCAAAGACATTTACTAAGCCCTCCCTTCCCCCGCGCCGCCCCACCGGCGGCGCGGGGCACCAGGCGCCCTTAGGGGCGCTATCGGCCCCTCCCCCTCATCTTCCCCGCCCCACGCAAAGCTACCGCCCACAGCAACGCCTGGGCATCCAGGCCCAAGCCAGTCGTATTGAAATCAGAGAGGAATATCAGGGAAAAGTCGCGCGCCGGCATTGCACCTGGCGCTTTACTGTTGCGGTTTGCTCACCGCCCGGCGCATGAGCACCGGGCAGTGAGTCACCTTGTCGGCAGACGCCGCTACATTACTCAGTGATCTTCTCGAAGTTGTTGTAGAACAGCTCGCTGTCACGCCCATCGGTCATGGTTTGCAGTGAGTATCCGCGGTTCAGGCGTGCGCCGCCATCCCGGGTCAGGGGTGCCCATACGACGTTGGCGCGACGCATGGTCGAAGTGCTCATCAGCTCGTCGAACGGGACGGAAATGTAGATGCCCTTGTCGAAGCTGCCCTCGCCGTATTCTTCCTTCGAGGCCGTGGTCAGCGTGACCCAGCCACCAAATTTCACACCGTTCTTGAACTGCCGCGAGATGTCGAGCGTGGTGCCCCAGTCCCGCGCCAGGTAACGCCCCACACTGACGGCGGCCAAGGTGTCATACGGCAGCTGCGTGTAGCTGGTGACATGCCCGGTGATGGTCTGGTAATCCCGCAGGCCGAACCCCTGGTTGAAATCACGCTGGCGCACGAAGTTCAGGTCCGCACCCACCGACCAGTGTTTGCCCGCCGGCCGGAACAACATCTCGCCGCCCACCCCGGCGTACATCGACTCCAGGTAACCGCCGTAGACCATGCCATACAGGTCACGATCCAGCCGCGCCGCATGGTTGAACTGGAACGTCGGCATCGTCACATCGGACGTCGTCATGTACTGGCGCAGATCGGTGCGCACCCGCGGCAACCCGCTTGGCGCGTCGTAGGTGAACTTGTCGTAGTTGTTCAGCAAGTTGGCGCTGAGCAAGCCGCTCCACCAGGTGTTGCGGGTGAAACGGTATTCCGCATCGGCGTCGGCGGTGAACTGATAGAGCAACCCGTCGGGGCCGCCGATGTTCTGTTTGTACCCCAGGCCGAGCCCGTAGTTGAACGGCTGGCGGGTGCCGGTGTAGAGCGTGGTTTCCCGGTGGGCAATCGCCGGGTTGACCTCGGTGGTACGGTGCAGGTCCTTCAACGGCTGGTCGTTGTTGACCACAGCGCGGAAGGTGTCACGGGGCACGCTGGTCTCTTCGATAGGCATGTCGTACCGCTTGTTCACCAGGGTGAACCAATCGATATCCTGATTGACGCTGTTGTCGAGAATCCGACTGGCGCGCCCCACGGCCTTGGCTGAATAGAAGTAGCGTTGTTGCTCGCCATACACCATCAGCTCGGAACCGCGCTGGGTAATGCGCTCCACTTTGTAGCCGGCATTCTGCTGCAAACGATCGGATACGTTGGCCCAGTCAACCTGGTCGGCCGGGGTCGTCGGCATGCGCGCCGGCAACGGTTCGGCGGGAGGATCGTAGGTCTTCACCGGTGCCTTGCGGCTGACAAAGTTGGTGTGCAGGGTGATACCGAACATCGCGGTATTACCGCGCTCCCAGGCCGCGCTCAGATCGACGCTGTCGGCCAGCTTGTAGACCACGCCGATATTCACCGGCGAATCCTGTTTGATCGGGTTGTCCAACGGCTCGTGCTTGTAGTCGTTGCCCTCGTATTCGAGCTTCACGCTCAGGGGTTCCCAGGGCGTTTGATAGGCGATTCCGCCAAACAACGAAGGACGCCCCCTGAAGTAGGCGTTGGAGTTCACATCCCCTGCCCTGGCGACGACCGCAGTACTCTTCGGCCGGTCGTTGAACTTGCTGCCGAGCACCGACAGCGGGTTACCGAAATCGCCTCGATTTCCCAGGTAGCCCCAGGCGATGCCGAGGCTGAAGTCCAGGTTGCCATAACGCTTGTTGGCGACGAAGTATTCGCTGGAAAACAACCCGGTACCACCGATGTCCCGGGCGCCGAAGGCCAGTTGGGGTGCCCAGTGGCTTTCTTCCCAAAGCCGCGCCTTGAAGTCGATGGCCTTGTCTTTGAAGCTCTGGCTTCCGCTCAACGCCTCGGCGCCGTACCTGCGGTTGCTGATGGCGGTGTAACGAAACGAGCCTTCCAGCCAGTCGAACGGCTGCAAGGAAAAGCTGTAGCGCGAGTAGGGATCGGTGCGGTTGGCGTTGGCGCTCAACTCGCCCGCCGGGGCCATGCGTGCGGTGGGGGTCTGGAGTAGACCCACGCCGCCGAAATCATTTTGGGTGTAACGGGGTTCTCCGTGAACCAGTCCGCAGGGCAAAAGCAATACAGCAGCAAAACGTAAATTCAAGGGTTCACCTCAGCCAACGGTTGAGTGGCAAAAAACTCGGCCAGTTGTTGGTTGAGATCAGGGGTCGGCGTCTCAAGGTCATCGCTGCGCACCGGCACCAGGATCCGGCTCCCGGGAGCAGCCACGATGCCGTCCTCCCGATTCCACGCCGCCACGCCCACCCGTCGCACCTGGCCGTCGGGCTGGATCAGCCACAGGTCATCGCGCTCGGCGTCGTCGAGGACGGTGCAGTCGCGAACATAATCCCCGACCTCTTGCATGGCGCGGTACGGCACCTCACAGGGCTGCGCGACGGCCCCGAGCACTTCCACGGTGGACGGCCTTTCGGGGTAAACAAGTTGGTCACCGTCATCGAGCAACGCGTTGCGCGCGAACCCTGCCTCCACGGCGATCGGGTCCAGCACCGCCACCTGGCGGCCAGTGACCGGCAACTGCTGGACCTGCCGATACAGACGCGCACTCAACTGCGCTCGGGTGGGCCGGTCGTCCAGCAAGGCTCCCCGTTGCAGCAGTTTCAAATCGAACAAAACCCCGGCCTTCAAACGCGCCTGCGACTCCATCAACGACTGGTGCAGCCACGCGGCACCCAACCAGTAGCTTTCGGCATTCGGTTGCGCCACGCGAATCACGTCCAGCAAGCGCGCCCCCGGTTTGACCTCATAGGCGCCAGGGCTGCGTGCATCGCCACTGACCGTGACGGCTGCCTGGCTCGTACCGGGGCCGATCAACAACAGGCCCAGCCATATAAGATTCAGAGACTTCACCGGGCAGCCTCCCGATCAGGGCGTAGCTGTAGGATTTTCAGGGACAACCGGGGCGTCAGATGCTGCTCGCTGCGCAGGATGAAACCATCCTGCGGGTCGACCCAATAATGGTTGGTGGCGCGGAAATCCAAGGTGGGAACATCCACCTGCTCGTCGATGCGCAGCAAGGCATGATCCTTGTCCAGAATGCGGAGGGTCTCGACGTCGCGGGTGCTGAAACGGCTGTTGACCGCGACGCCGATTCGGTTGCCGTCGTAGAGGTCGATCCAGCGTGTGCTGGTGTAGCCATCGGGCAGATGCTGGAGGCCGCGCTTGAACGGTGACTCGCCACTGAAGCGAGTGCCGTCCAGGGAAACGCCCAGGCCGACGGTGCGTACCACCAGGCCGTCACGCATCATCACCACTTGCTTGCCGGAAGCGACCCAGAACTCCAGGTCGCCCCGGCGCCGTGCCCTGGCCATCACCCCCTCACTGACAGCGGTGGTGACCAGGATCTGCGGGTACGGCACGGCGTCGACCTGGGCACGGGTCACGTTGATGGGGGCCGGGCCGCTGACGGAGGTTTCGAGGGTGTACCAGGACGCCCTCATCAACGGGTTACACCCGCTCAACAAGAGCGCCATCGACAGACAGGCGCAGGTAGGCAAAATTTTCACGGAGGGCTTGAGCCTTATCTGCTGTTGGCTTCGCTGAGGTCATTAAACGATCGGGCACCGATCCCGACGGCACTGGCGGTTGGCAGCAGTTGGCTGATCAGGCGGTTCCAGCGCGTCACGCCAGCTGGCCCGACGTACACGATGTCTTGGGGCTGCAAGTCGAATCGGGTGGCCAACACCAGCGCGGACGGTGATTGGGCATCGAGCTGGAACACCTTGGCGGGTTCTGCTTCAAGGTTGTCCGCGCCACGAATCACGTAGACGGCGTTGCCATTGGAGGTGGTCTGGTTCAAGCCACCCACCGTGCCCAGGGCATCGGTCAGGTTGATCGACTTGCCCTTGAAACTCAGGGCCCGGGGCTGATTGACTTCGCCCATGAGGTACACACGTTTTTGGTCGTTATAGGGCAAATACAGCCGGTCGCCGCCCTTGAGGTAAATGCCCTGCAGTTGCGAGCCCTGGCGATTCAGGCTGTCCAGGTCAAGCCTGTATTCACGCCCGTCGCGGGTGAGTGTCAGGCCCGACAGGTCGGCATTTGTCGGGTCGATGCCGGCGGCGCCAATGGCTTCAACGGCACTCAAGGGCGTGGTAGTGATTGGCTGTTGGCCGGCTTTGATCACCGCACCGGTCACCACCACGGTCTGGCTGGCAAACCGCAGGACGCTGACGTCGACCTGAGGGCTTTCAATAAACTGCGACAGTCGCCCGGCGATAAAGGCGCGTAATTCTTCGATGGTTTTACCGGCCACCGGAACGTTGCCGATATACGGATAAAACAGCGTACCGTCCGGACGCACCAAGCGGCCGTTGGCATCGATCTGCTGTTGCGGCCCGGACGGTGCCGTCAACTCGGGGTGATCCCAGACCGTGATAAACAACAGGTCGTTGGCGCCTACCCGATAGCCACCCGGAACATACGCCAGCAATTCAGCAGGTACCGATTCACGAACGTGCGTGGCGGCATCCATGGCGATTAATTTAGGCGTGATCGGAATCAACTCCACCCGGGTACTTTCGGGAGAGCCCTCACTGGACATTTGACTGGTGTCCATGTGTTGACCAGGCGAAAACATGCAGCCGTGCAAGCTGATACTTGCCAGCAAAAGAACAGGTAACCTAGAAATCATAATGGCACTACGCTAGTCGAGGACGAGTCTAAAAAAGATCACCCAGAAAGTTCTGAGTGATCTTGTACAACAGGGTTTACGAGGGATTAGTTGGTACCGGTAGTGCCGCCTGTACCGGTTGTACCGCCGGTGCCGGCAGTACCGCCATTGGAACTGCCACCCGAGTTGGAAGCGGCTGCTGCAGCGCCGACAACCGCCGTGCCGACCCCAACCCCTTCACCGAGCGTCACGCCGCCCACGAGCGGGGTGCTCAACGACAGGGACTCACCTGCGCCGGCGGCCTCGCTCACCGCAGCGCCGGCGACTTCACCCGCCGCCAGTGCCGCAGTACTTGTGAAAGCCAGCAAGCCGGCCAACAGTAATTTCCTCATATCAGACTCCTTCTCGATATTTACCCCTTATCAAACTTTGCAATAAGGGAGTAGTGATGGAACGGAGATAAACAGGCTATGCAAACTGTACAAAGATCCTGCTGGATCACGTACTTAGCCTCCTCGAAATCATCTCACTTGTGGATAGCTCAAACCACCCATGTTAATAATCGTCAGGTTTAAACGACTGGCCGTACTGATAACCCGCGACCAATACCGTAATAGTCAAAACCATTGGCTTTCATCCGCTGCGGATCAAATATATTGCGGCCATCAAAGATCACAGGCGTGCTCAGTTTTTCTTTAATCAAGTCCAGGTCCGGGGCTTTGAACTCACGCCACTCCGTCACAATCACCAACGCATCGGCACCTTGCAGCGCGGCTTCCTTGGTCCCCATGAGCAGCAGGTCTTCGTTCATGCCGTAAATGCGCTGGGTTTCGGCCATTGCTTCCGGGTCGAAGGCTTGAACCCTGGCGCCCACACTGCGCAATTGTTCGATCAATACGCGGCTGGAGGCTTCGCGCATGTCGTCGGTATTGGGTTTGAAGGCCAGGCCCCAGATCGCAAAGGTCTTGCCCTCCAGTTGCCCGCCGAAGTGATGGTGGATATGCCCGAACAGGTGCTGCTTCTGGCGCTTGTTGACTTCCTCGACGGCCGACAGCAGCGTTGCCTGATAGCCGATCGACGACGCGGTGCGCTCCAGGGCCTGTACATCTTTCGGGAAACACGAGCCGCCATAACCGCAGCCGGGATAGATAAAGTCGTAGCCAATCCGTGGGTCAGAGCCAATGCCTTTACGAACGGCTTCAATGTCTGCGCCCAATCGTTCGGCGAAGTTGGCCATTTCATTCATGAAGGAAATCTTGGTGGCCAGCAGGCAGTTGGCCGCGTACTTGGTCAGCTCGGCACTGCGGATGTCCATCGTGATGATTTTTTCGTGGTTGCGGTTGAACGGTTCATACAGTTCCCGCATGCGCTCCACGGCGTAGCTGCTGTCACTGCCGATGATGATTCGGTCAGGGCGAGTACAGTCAGCAACTGCCGAACCTTCCTTCAGGAACTCGGGGTTCGAGATCACCTGAAACGCCACCTCAAGCCCCCGGGACGCCAACACCTCGGACACCTTCGCCTGGACTTTATCCGCGGTCCCCACCGGTACCGTGGACTTGTTCACGATAATCTTCGGCTCGGTCATGTTGAGCGCGATGGTCGCGGCAACGGAGAGCACGTACTTGATGTCAGCGCTGCCATCGTCATCCGGCGGCGTGCCCACGGCGATGAATTGCACCTCACCATGCCGCACGCCTTGCGCCGCGTCAGTGGTGAACTGCAAGCGCCCGGCATCATGGTTCTTCTGCACCAGCGCACTCAGCCCGGGCTCATAGATCGGGATGATCCCGCTCTTGAGGTTCTCGACTTTGCTGGCGTCAATGTCGACACAGCAGACTTCATGCCCCGCATCAGCCAGCACCGCCGCTTGCACCAGGCCCACATAGCCGATTCCAAATACAGTTACGTTCATTTCAATAGTCCTTTAAACAAGCTCGAGGCGGCCATAGCGGTCTTCAAAGCGGATGATGTCGTCTTCGCCCAAGTAGGAGCCGGACTGGACTTCAATCAGCTCCAGCGGGATGCGTCCCGGGTTTTCCAGGGAGTGCACAACGCCAATGGGAATGTAGGTGGATTGGTTTTCGGTGAGCAGCACCTGCTTGTCGGCGATCTGCACATTCGCGGTGCCGGACACCACGATCCAGTGCTCAGCCCGATGGTGGTGGAGCTGCACCGACAGCTTGTGCCCCGGCTTAACCGTGATCCGCTTCACCTGGTAGCGATAACCCTGGTCCACCGAGTCATATTTGCCCCACGGCCGGTAGACTTCGCGGTGACTGGCGCTCTCGATCCGGTGCTTTTCAGTGAGCTGCGCGACGATTTTCTTGACGTCTTGCGCATGATCCTTGGTGGTCACCAAGATCGCGTCGGCGGTCTCGACCACCACCACATCATTGATCCCGGCAACGGTGACCAGGCGGTGGCTGGCGTGCACATAACTGTTGGTCACGTCTTGCAGCAGCACGTCGCCCTGGGTGCAGTTCTGGTTCTGGTCCTTGAGGCCCGCTTCCCAGACCGAGTCCCAGGCACCCAGATCGCTCCACGGGGAGTTGAGGATGACCACCGACGCGATGTCGGTTTTTTCCATCACCGCGTAGTCAATCGACACGTTGGGCGCGTTCACGAAATCCACCTGGTTGAGCCGGGTGAAATCCTGGTCGTGCGTCGCATTGGAGAGGGACAGCTCCGCGGCCACCATGATCTCCGGGCTCAAGCGCTCCAGCTCAGCCTTCATCACGGAAGCGCGGAACATGAACATGCCGCTGTTCCAGAAGTAGTTGCCTTGGACCAGGTAGCTTTGTGCGGTCTCAAGGTCGGGCTTTTCGACAAAGGCCTCGACATGCGCCGCGCCATCGAGGGCAGCGGCTTGAGTGCGGATATAGCCGTAGCCAGTCTCCGGCTTGGTAGGCACCACGCCGAAGGTAACGATCTTGCCCTTGTTGACCTCCACCGCGGCCAGCGTCAAGGCCGCATTAAAGGCGCCGGTATCGCCGATCACATGGTCTGCCGCCAACACCAGCAGGATCGGGTCATCGCCGCCTTGCAGGGCTGACAACGTCGCGGCGGCAATCGCCGGAGCGGTATTCCGGGCCGTGGGTTCAAGAAGGATTTTCTGGGGTATCAAGTCCAGCGATCGACTTTGCTCGGCCACGATGAAACGGTGTTCTTCGTTGCACACAATGATCGGTGGGCTGACGTTCTCGCCCTCTATCGAGAGGTTCTTGATGCGGTCCAACGTGGCTTGAAACAAACTCAAGTCACCGTGCAGCGCTATAAACTGCTTTGGCTTAAGTGCTCTAGAAAGCGGCCACAGGCGCGTGCCTGAGCCGCCAGACAATATCACTGGGATCATAGCGATTACTCGATGATTAAACGTAATGGAAGCGTGTCGACAATCGACCGAAAATTAAGACGTGAATGACTTTACATAACTGATCAAACGGTCTCTTTCGGTAAAGTCCAATAAACTTTCCGAGCTGCTGTAGTTAAGTGCCGAATCAATCGCCGAAAAGAAGCCGTCTTTATCGTGGGCGATAAACACCGACGGAATATCTGAAAAGTTCTCGG
This sequence comes from Pseudomonas yamanorum, assembly GCF_900105735.1. Lineage (NCBI taxonomy): Bacteria > Pseudomonadati > Pseudomonadota > Gammaproteobacteria > Pseudomonadales > Pseudomonadaceae > Pseudomonas > Pseudomonas yamanorum. Next base: position 446,919 of record NZ_LT629793.1, read on the forward strand.
CGGTGTCGTACTGGTGATTATTGATGTGTTCACCCCGTCGGCTGTCTCGCGGGACGATAACGATGGGCTTTCCCAGTTCAAGGGAGCGAATGATATTGCCCATGCCCGCATGGGAAACAATCACTTTTGACGCATTAAAGTTCTTGGAAAACAGCGGCTCGGCAATGGTCTTGTGCGCCGTAATGCGGCCCAGGTCATTTTCCTGATTGCCCACTTGGGCGACAATCGGGACCTCAGGGTTTGCATGACTCCACTCATGCAAGTAGCCGAGCATCCGTTCAAAGGGTGCTTGAGTGCCAACGCTGCAAAATATCATTTACACAATCCTCCCTTTATATTGGGCCCGGCTGTTTTGCGAAAGCGTAGGCCACTGGGTCAGCAACTCATCCACAAAATAAACAGCGATGCGGCCGGACAACGAAAGTTTCTTGGGGTTGGCGATACTGTCGATCCACAGGGTCTTTTTCCCCATGAGTTTTCCCGCGACCAATCCCAGCAACCCCGGCGCGGCGCCGGTGGAGATCACGTACCTGGCCTTGCTGCGGTAGACGATCGCAAAGATCTGGCAAAAGCCCTTGATGATCTTCATCGGCTCACTGCGATTAAAGTCCGGGACTTGCGCAAAGGCGTGGGCGGGATACTGCGAGCCAATGCTGATATCAACGGTGGCAATGGTAACTTTCTGACCGTCGAAGGCCGGCAGCAACTTGCTCATTTGCACCCAGTGCCCACCTCCAGAACAAATCAATAAAACATCACTTGATTGACTCATGACGGTTCCCTTCCTGTCAGGTGTAATAGACATCATTAAATAGTGGCGGCAGTTCTTAACTGTTGTGCCTGGCCTTTCCAGCGGGCTATTCGCTTGGCTTTGAGCAAGGCTGATTTCTCTTTATAGATTTCTTGATTGGCGATGAGCTGCGCGACGCCGGCCTTTATCGACAGCGGATTCAGGGTGTCTACGAACACTGCGGCTTCGGAAAACAGCGAGCGCAGTACCGTGGTATTCGAGAGCGCCATCGGCCGGCCGGCGCTGACCGCTTCGTTGGCCACGCTCAACTGCACGTTGTCGCGGGTGGTCAGGCCGAGCACCACATTCGCGTTGCACAGCAACTGTTCGAACGTCGCTTTGCTGAGGAAACCGGTCAGCTTGATGTTCGCGGGAAGGGACGCCACGAGTTCTTCAGACAGCTTGCCCTGATGCTTTCCGGTGATCAGGAAGTCGACATCCGGCATTTCCCGGGCGGCGTTGATCACGACCTCGATGGGCTCATCGATATCAAAGGAGCACGGAAACAGCACATAGGGCCTCTCGCGCTCGGTGGCGGGCGCCGCCGGGAAGTCACACGGCAAGTCTTCCAGGATAAAGATATTGGTTTCCTTGACGCCAAGGCCTGCCAGTTCCTCTTTGACTTTAAAGTTATGCACGACCACTGCGTCGATTCTATTCAACAGGGATACAGTGCCCGGAAAACCTATCCACTGTTTGCGCAACAAGCTGTTGTGGGCATCAGCGATAATCTTCAAGCGCCGGTTAAATATAAACTTGTAGGCCAGTGCTATATGCAATACCGGGCTCGGCGGCAACTGCACCCACAGCACTTCCGGCGAACCGGCCAATAGCGTCTTGATGGTTTTAAACGACTTGATCAAGTAGTCCAGTGGACGCGCCGATTTCTTCTTGAACTGGTTGGGCAAGTGCAGAATGTCATAGGCCCAATATTGCTTCATGGTATCGGCGCGTCGTTGATAGCCAATCCATGCGATCATTAATGATTTCACGTCAGAATCCTGCATAAATAAAAGTGGAGCCAGTGAGGTGCTTACACGGCAAACCAAATCGGAAAGTCGGCGCTGTACAGAATATTTTTATTCCTGAAGCGAAGATGTTTGGCCGGGTTGCCGCCCACAATTGAGTACGCTTCAACGTTGCGCGTGACCACACTGCCTGGATAAACCACGGCGCCTTTTCCGATGGTGACGCCTGGCATCACCATCACATTGGGAAAGATCCATGCGTTGTCTTCGATCACTACGGGTTTGCCCACCAGACAACTCATCGGGTCATCAATATCGTGACCCAGGGTATAAATCCGGGCGTTGTGGGAAATATTGACGTTGTCCCCAATCTGGATACCGGCCCGGTTGTCCAGGTAGCAGTCGTAATTGACCGTGCAGTTTTTCCCGATGGAGAAGTTGCCGAAGGTGAAAAAAACCACCTTGCGGTGAACCGTGGTTTTCGCGCCCACCTGGCATCCGGTCAGCCTGAGCAGTGAACGCCTCAGGTTGAAAAACAACGCCAGGCTGAGCAGCGAATTAAACAGCGCAACTGAGGCTTTCTTGATATTCAGTTTCAGGTTTTTCACTTAGTCACCCTGCCCTGGTGCATCAGTCACGCGCTGGGAGCTCATCACAAAATTCCTGAAGCGAATATTGGTGCTGACCGGCGTGGCGAACGACGGGTTATTCCCACCAAAGAACGTAGAAAACAGCAGGCCATCGATGGTGATGTCTGGGGTGTCTCTAAACGTCAGTCCGGTTTCGGAGTGCACCAGCTTTTTGTCGTACCAGATGGAAATCACGCCATCGGCCTGCCCCGGCGTATTCAACTTCACCAGTTGCTCCAAGCGGTGCCACTGCCCGACCGTAAAAATCCAGGAACCCAGGCCGACTGCCGTGCCCCAGGTTTTACTGGTGGGCAAATAGGCATAGATCGCACCGGCGCCCTTCTCTTTCCAGATGTAGCGCGTGGAAAAGCCGTCATGCCCGTTGGGTATTTTCCCGCCGGTATTGCCGGTGCCGCCGTAGAGGCCGGGGAGCTTGCCGCCTTTTACAAAATTGAAATTTTGGTCGAACTTCAACTCGTACGTCAGCACCAGACACTCCCTGCCCGGTTGCGGGAGCGGGGATTTGAATTCGATTCCGCCGTAGGGCAATCCGAGCCGAACCATCGAGCCCGGGTCGTACGAGCCGGCAGGAAAATGCACGGCGATGTCCTTGATTCTCTGGCTGTAGGTTTTGTTGGTTAAATTGGCGCGGCCCTTGATGCTGTTCTGCGCCTGAGTACCGTCGAGCACCTGCGACACATCCGGAAGTGACGGATAGATGTTCTTGATGCGTTGCTCGCAGCGGTCGCTGACCTCCGATGCGCCGCTCGCGGCCACCTGCAGAGAAAACGCCAAAGTGAGTAGCGTCGAGGCTGTCTTTTTCACGTCGGTTGCCCCTCCACTTTATTTTTCATCGACCCATTTCAAAAAGTCGTCGACGGCTCTTTGCGCAAGGGAAGATCGCTGGGCGATTTCTTGCTTGAGGTGCTCGGCCATTTGCGCTTTCGATTGGCGGAATTCGCTGATGGTCGTGATGATCACGTCGGGGTCCGGGACGCTGACCAGCTTCGTGCCGTGCGGCAGCATTTCATGGACTTTTTTCAGCTTGTTTTCGATTTCAACGGCGATGGTCGGGAAACCCAGGGAAGCCGGCAGGAGTACGCCGTGGGCCCGTGCGCTGATGATCACGTCGGACTCAACAATCAGCTTCGCCATGAAGGTTTCAGGGGTATCGCCGGCGGCGTCCCAGCACAACCACTCGAAGGTGTCGTACTTGTCGATCAGGTGCTGGTCACGCTCTTTGTAGAGCGAGACCAGGCGCACCTGCTCGCCACGTTTGGCCAACTCATCAGCGGCCTGGACCATCGCCTTGATGAACTGTTGCCCGTTTGCATCGTGGGGCCAGTCGCGCAGGATAAAGGACAGGTATTTGCCCTTCTTGAGGCTGCCGATTTCCAGGTCTTTGCTGGAGATCCACAGATCGGAAAGCAGGCTGGGGTCGGTGTACACCTCCACGTCTTTCTTTCCAAAGGTATTGCAATGCTGCTGGCTGGTGCCATCCCGCACGGAAATGTAGTCACAGCGATTGATCACGTTGACGGCGCGGGTCAGCAACTTGCCGCCGCCATCAAACGGGCCCAGCCCGATACAGAACGCCGCCAGACGCCGGTGGAAATAGATCTTGTCGACACCGCCACGCAGCCCGACATACAGGCGTAACAGCGTGGACTTCAGGTCGGTTTGAGCCTTGATGCTCTTATAGGCCTTCGCCAATCGACCGGTAGGAGCGGTGACTTCCTTGGCCGGCGGGATGAACGAGAAGAACTGGCCGCCACCGCCCAACACCACCAGGTCAGCCTTGACCGGTTCCTTGATATGCAACCACTTGATGCGCGGATTAAAGTTCCTGGCGATCTGCGGATGATCGACACCCACCGCAATATCCGACTCTTTAAAGCGTTTTTTCAGAATATTGATCACGCATAGCATTAATACGTCATCACCCAAGTTACCGGGACCGTATGCACCCCGGATATAAACTTTACTGACATTCATGCTGGGCTTCCATTTTCCACGGGGTCATTAAACACGGCATTCAAAGCAAATGTTGTTGCGAGAATGTAGATAAATATCGTCGCCATAATCATCAATCGATACAGCACACTTTCAACGTAGGCGCTGGATATGAAACTGATAAAAGGCAATGTCCAGAGGATCAAAATCCTGGGAGATATAAGCAGTTCCAAAGGCAGTATTTTCTTATAAACAAAATAAGGCAGCCCTAACAGAAAGTGGATGAACTGCGAACCAATAAAGGCCTTGGCAATCCCGATTGCGCCCTCCTCCCTGAGCCATAACGCGCCGGCGATAAACAGCAGGCCCCATAGAATATTGCTCATGACGCTGAACCAGGCCAGGTTCATCACGATCATCTTTCTTGAGATGCCGGACTTGAATGCACTGAGCAAAGATCCGAGGATTACCAGCACCAACGTCACTTCAAAATCCCGCCCGAGGAAACTGCTCCCGTAGAGTTTGGCCAGCAACTCAGGAAACATGATCACCGGCTGTATGATCACCAGTACTACTAACCAGCCCGAGAGAAAGTTCAGGGCGTCCAGTTTGCGGTTTTTACCACCCAGCGCTGCAGCCAGCATCGGCACCAGTACGGAGCCCAACACCACCGAAACATGTGAAAAGATCGCGTTCCATTGCATGGCAGCGGCGTACATGCCCAACGCGGCAAGGCCGTTGGTGGTTTCCGCCAATAACTTGTTCGCGAACCAGTTCATCGGGGCGACCATCAACCCCGTCAGTAATACCGGCAGGCCCACCGACAGCACGGCATGCTTTTCAGTCATTGCACCTGTGAAGCTCAGCGTGGTGTTCCGAGCCTTGAGTATTTTCCAGCAAGCCAGTGCGCTGAAAAACACGATCAGCAATTGGGAACCGGCCAACCCCAGCAGCGCGCCGTTGAGTCTGAACTTGACCGTGAGGAAGTACGTCGCCGGGATCGCGACCAGCGCGATGATTCCGTTGATCGTCGCAATCGACCGGTATTGCCCCCACCCGGTCAGGCAGCCTTGGGTCCACCCCGACAGAATAATTAACGTGATGGTGCTCAATACAATCAGCGACGCCGCACTCAGGCTGTCTGCGCCCAAAATAACGCTGGAGAAGAAGTGCGGGAAAAACAGCGCTGTCCCGATGATCATCGCACTGAAAAACACCGAAAATGTCAGCGTCAGGGCGATACCCCGGCCGGTTTTCTCGGGGCTGCTCTCCTTGAACTGCCCGATATGCTTGGCCGTTGCCGTGGTGGTGGCTTGGGCGGCGACGTTGGCAAGCATCACAATCGCGCTTTGGATCAAGCCGTATTCACCAAAGGATTGAGCGCCCAATACCCGGGCCACCAGGATGCCGGTGATCACCACCGAGACTTTGGTGGCGACGGCGGAGATGAAGCTCCAGGCCGTACTGGAAACGAATTTTTTCAACACTGTGCTGTTCATCCGGCTTTCACCTGTAAAGGCATGGTTATCAGCGGCAGGTCCGGCTTAAGCAGCTTCTTGCGTTGCCTGGCCGTGTGCTCAGCACAGACGCGCAGAACGATGGCGCCATAAGCGATACCGATGGCGTACGGCTGATAAGGCGTGGCCGACACAACGAACATCACGCCCAAAAACACAGCAATCGAGACCGCTACCCGGCTATGCATGTGCTGGGTAATCGAGGTAATGAACACGTACAACAGGTACAAGCCGATCAGCCCGTACTTAACGAAGTAGGTTAAGTAGGCACTGTCGATATTCGAGTTCTTGTCATCGAGACCACGGTATTCAAACCAGGGAATTTCGAACGGCGTTCCCGCGCCCAATCCGACAAAGTAATGCAGCGGATTCATGCCCCGGATCAGTTCCAGCGCGGGGCTGAAACGAGTGCCCAGTTGAGCGGCCATGCCCTCGGACGACAAACCGTCATTGATTCGGTCAGCGCCGATCATGTTGCTGACGCCGATAAACGCCATCAGCACAACCGCCCCGGCCAGGGCGACCCCGATCATGCGGGCCGGCTTTGTATATTGGTGAATGATGATCGCCGCAAACACCGACACGAAGATGAAGCGCGAATTGGCGATAAACAGACAGATGAATGAAGTCGCCAGACAAATTCTTGCGAGCTTCTTTCGCTGTTCAAACAGCCGTGGGTCGATGAAGTAATAAATCAGATAGGCCACGGCGGCGTACGTACCGCCATCCAGATACCGGTAGGCGTTTTCTTCATAGTAAACGTCTTGAAATTTGTACAAGCCCAACCGCAACCACGCGATATCCAGCACATTGAATGCCGTCATCGCGATCAGTAGTATAAGCACCGTTTGCAGCTTCAGGGTTTTCGCGGCAAGGGTCGCGATGTTCGAGAGCACGATAAATGACAGGATCATTATGAAAGGCCGGACATCCTTCAACAGATACTTGTTCGAAGACTCCAGCAGACCGCACGCCAGTAACACCACATACAGTCCACAGCCAAACAGCAGGCCGCCTGGAACTGTCAGTTGATTCTTCTGAGAAACCACCTGCCTGACCAGCAGCGCACCCAGCCCACCGACGATGTAAAAGTCAAAGAAGTAGATGCCTTTGAGCGAGATTATTTCGCTGTAGGAGTTACCCGTGGGAATAACAGCCAGCATTATCCCAAACACTACAATTGAGTATTTTGGATTTTTCGCCGCGAGCAAACCCGCTGACAGCGCGATAAGGGATAACAGGTAAAACATGGCTGGGTATTCTTTATGCTGATTTGAATTTGGCACGCTACCGCCCCAGGATTTTTCGTTCATTTCCTGAGAACGTGACCGCTATCCTGCAATTACAGTGGTGAATCAGCTCCGATCAGCCTGGTACTCGTACTGGTAATACCCGTAGTTGCCGTAGCCATATTTGGCCGAGGCTTTCTTTTCAACCCCGTTGAAGATCGCGCCCCTGAGCACGATGCCGTTCTGGGCAAACCGGCGAATGGTATGTTCGATCTCTTTGGCCGGGTTCAAGCCATAGCGCGTGACGATCAGGTTGGTCCCCGACTGCCTTCCCACAATCGCCGCGTCGGTCACGGCCAATAACGGCGGCGTATCCAGAATCACCAGGTCATAGCGTTCGCTGACTTGCGACAACAATTCGGTCAGGTTGCGATGCATCAGCAGCTCGGAAGGATTGGGCGGTATCTGCCCGCGGCTGATGATGTCGAGGTTTTCAATGCCGGTTTTGTGGATCGCGGTTTCAAGGGTGCATTGGTTGGAGAGGACGTCGGAAAGCCCATCCTTGGCCGGCACACCCAGCACCTTGTGCAGGTAGCCGCGGCGCATATCCACATCAATCAACAAGACACGCTGCCCGGTTTGCGCAATGACCGCCGCCAGGTTGACCGAAACGAAGGTCTTGCCCACCTCGGGACTGGGCCCGGAGATCATGATGCGGTTATTGGGTGCCTCGAGCATCGCGAAGTGCAGGCTGGTGCGCAAACTGCGCAAGGCCTCCACCGCCAGGTCCGTGGGGTGACTGATGGCCAGCAATGAAGAGCCGGCATCGGTACGTCCACGGCCGCGGGTGATTTTGTCTTCTTCAACCTTTTGCAACGGACTGTATGGAATCGACGCATACACCGGCAACCCGAGCTGCTCGATGGCTTCCGGGCTTTCCAGGCCGCGATTCAGCGCCTTGCGCAACAGCACCAGCGCCACCGCCAGGAAGCCGCCCAAGAGCGTCGCGATCAGCACGATCAGGATCTTTTTCGGTTTGATCGGCTTGAAGTAATTGACGTCTGCGGTGTCGATCAGGCGCACGTTGCCCACGGTCCCTGCGCGCATCACATCCAGTTCCTGGGACTTGTTCAGCAGTTGGGTATAGATGGCCGTGCCGACCTCGACATCCCGGGTCAGGCTCAACAGCTCCTGCTGGGTCGAGGGCAGGCCTTCTACCCGGCTCGCCAGGCTTTGCTGCTTGCTGGTCAACTCGCCGATCTGGGTCAGCAATGCGCGATACGCGGGATGTTGGCGGGTGAACTTGCGGTCCATCTCGGCCTGCTGCAACTTGAGCTCGGAGATGCTGGTGTCGAGCCCCACGATCTGGTCGAGAATCGCCTTGGTTTCCAGGGTGATGTCCACCGACTTGCTGCGGGTCTGGTATTCATTCAAGGCCTTCCCGGCTTTTTCCAGGTCCTTCTTGACCTCTGGCAGTTGCTCCTTGAGGAACGCCAGGCTTTGCGCCGCCTCAGCCGAGGTGCGCTCCACGTTTTGCCGCACGTAAATGGCCGCGATCTGATTAAGGATTTTGATCGCCTGGTCCGGGTCGGTGCTTTCCAGCGCCAGGCCGATCATGCCCGACTCTTTCCCACGCTCGACCACGTCCAGGTTTTCCTGGTAGTCGAGGATGCTGGTCAGGCGCGCATTGCGGATCACCCGGAAACGCGTGCCGGGTTTGGCGCGCAGTTCCTCAATCTGGAAGGCAACGCCATTTTGCTCGATCAGTTGCCCAGCTTCGCCGGCCGCCAGCACTTGGTCATCTTCATCCACCAAGGTGAAATGCGCGTTTTCACCCACGGTCAGGGTCAGCTTCTTGCCCAGCTGCCCGTCGGGCAGGTCCAGCTTGAAGATCTTCAGCGACTCGCCGCCCCAGGCGAAGCTGTCCAGCCCCAGCAAGGGCTCGGCGATTGCACCGGGGTTAGTCTTCTGGAAGCGGCGCGCGAGGAACTCACCGACCACCGGGAAGTACATCGGCTGTACGACGATATCGAGTTTCAGGTTGTCGACGGTTTTGCCAATCACATACCGCGACTGGATCAACTCGATCTCGGTGGCCGAAGGCGACTCTTTGCCGAGCATGCCGCCGATGTCCGAAAAGCCCAGCAAGTCGTTCTTTTTCGCTTCGACCTGCAACAGGGCATTCGCCTGATAGACCGGGGTCGCCAACACCGCATACGCGGCGCCTGTGAGCATAAAGGCGCCGGTAACCGCGGCGATCAACCATTTGTGGTCGATCAATGTTCCAAACAGACCGAGGAGATCAATCTCCTCGTTATCGTCTTCCCGTACGGTGACTGCTGGCGCTTGCTGCATAAGTCGGATTCTTAGCCTTTATTTCGATTCAAAAAGTCATGGCGATCAGCGTGCGAGACGTTGCGCCCATGCGTTTACGGCTTCTTCGATCAACGCATAAGCGTGCACAAAAGCAGCTTTCCCTTGCCGGTAGGGGTCGCTGATCTCTCGCTCGTTTTGCCATTTACCCAGCAGCAAGACCTTGCCCCGTGCCTCGGGCGCCATGCTGAGTACGGCGCTGATGTGCTGTCGCTCCATCACCAGGATCAGGTCGGCTTCACTGATCGCCTGTGGCTCCAGCTGGATGGCCTGGCGCTCAACGGCCGGATGACCATGGGCCTCAAGTAACGCACGCGCGGTGCTTTCAATCGGTTTGCCGACCAGTGCGGCAATACCGGCAGAGCTGACCTTGATATCGCAGCGACTGAGTGCGCCACGCAAAAGGCTTTCTGCGGTGGGACTACGGCAAATATTGCCAATACAGACAATCAACACTCTTTTAAACAAAGCACTATTCCCCGGGCCATCCATTACCCCATGAAGCGCTAACATCAACTTCATAACTTCACGGCAGTATTTATTACCATGGAACCCCCACTTCACCCAAAACTATCTCCGGACGAAAAATAACAACACCCGCACCAACCCGACGATTTATAACATTCATGCCTTTGCAGCCTCCACCGGCTTTAAATTACCTAACTACCGAGTTTCGCTATATATAGACAGAGGAAGTTTCATGAGCGCAAATGCCAATAAAGCCTGGTACCTGGTCCAGTGCAAATCCCGGCAGGACGAGCGCGCCGAGGAACATCTTCAGCGCCAGGGCTATACCTGTTTTCGGTCTACCTATAAACGCGAACGGCTGTTGAAGGGCCAGCGCAGGACCACGCGGGAATCGCTGTTTCCCGGTTATCTGTTTATTCAAATGAGCCTGCAGGACAGCTGGAGCTCCCTGCGCTCGACTCGCGGGGTGTCGCGGGTCGTGGCATTCGGCGCACATCCGCTGCCCATCAGCGACGCGCTGGTGGATGAGCTACAGGAGCGAGACCACCAGGGCGTTGTGGCAACCCTGTTGCAGCCGGGCGAAAGCGTGCGCATCAATGAGGGGCCGTTTGCCGAACTTGAGGCCGTCTTCCTGGCCATGGACGGAGAAGAACGTGTGATATTGCTGATGAACTTCCTGCAACGGGAACAGCGCATCAACGTGCCTTTGGCAGAAATCAGCCGAGTCCGGACAACTTGCTGATAATTGCCTTAAGCCGACCAAAAATAACATCCCGCTTATTAGCAGACTAAAAATAACATCCCCTTACTTTTTCGCATCTTCAGAATAAAGTAATACGTGAATAAACAGCGAGGGACGGCCATGAAAAGTTCAAAGCTATTGGTAGAGCGTATCGGCCTGTTTCCTTCTTCGGGGAACATCCACGTCAAGGTTAATAGTTCAACCACTGTTGTAGAACGCATGCAGGTGTTATACGCCAGCAACTCACTGGACAGCGATGAATCCTGTAGCGGGCTTTCAATGGTCTTTGCCGACTGGCGCTTCAAGTTGCAGGTGAGCAATCCCCTGTCCATTTGCCTGTGCGTGGAAAGTCGCGGCGACAGCCACCTGATGCAAATAAAGACCGCCGAGTTACTGGCCAATATCTCCTGCACCGAGGAGCGGCCATGAGCATTTATGAGGATCTGAAACGGGCCTACGCCTTGAAAAGGCTGACGAACGCGTTTGAAGGATTCGTGGGCCTGGCGCCCAACGAACAGCTGCCGGCGGAGCAATACGCGCGCAACACCCAGGTGCTGTCCCACTGGCTGGATCGCTTGCGGGACAACTCGCCGCAGGACATCACCGATACGCTGTTCAAGCAAATGAAGCGCGCTCAGCGCCGTGGCGATGCCCGGCGCTTCAATTGCCAGACGGTACTGCTGGAGCTGCTGGTGGAGAGTAACCTGGCCCTGGACCTGGCCACTTACTCGGCGTTCATCGGCATGGAAGAGGCCCGCCAGGAAGGCTCCTGATGGGCCTGATCGGCCCCTGAAACCGCCACGGCGACATGGTTGAGCAGTTTCTCGGCGTTGTACTTGGGCACCATCGCACTCAGCAACAGAATCACCATTCCCCCGCCGATCAAGGATGGGGAAACCCGTACCTCAACCACTTCCAGTCGCCATAGAAAAGCGATCGCCGCCATCCCACCCAAGAAGCCACCGGCCAGCGCCTCGTTGAGCGGGTGAATATAGGGGGCGACGCAAAAAGCGCTGAACCAGGCGGTGATCAACAGCCCACAGACCGCCGCCGGCCAGCGCCAATCGGGGTTGATGCGGCGCGCCACCAGGCTTATCGCCACAGGGACCATCAACGACGTATTCATGGCGTGACCGCTGAGCACGGCAATATCAAGGTGTTGGAGCGACACGCCCCAACCCTTGAACAACAGCTTGCTGAACGCGACGATGGAATAGGTGCAGGCAATTGTCATCAGCCACCACTTGACCGCCTGGGGCCGGGAGTACCAGAGCCAGACGGCGATTACCACTGCGGCCGGAATCATGACGGTGATCCCGCCATATTGCGCCAGTTCTTCCCGTATCAAGTGCTGTTCCTTACACGCCAGTTTTCCCGGACCCAATGAGACCTCAGACCCGGGCAAAACACAACGACTTCAGGGCGAAGCGGCCAACGCTTGCGGCGAAAACACCTCGGGGTCCATCAATTTCAGCACCTCTACCCGATGGGGAAAAATCTTCTTCTGCACAAACAGATCATCCACCTGCTGCAACGCCTGCACATCCCGCTCCTCTACCGGCAGCAGCGACTCATCGCCCCATGCGCGCAGCAATTGTGAAACCGGCAGCGGGATATCGTTGACCTTGGCAAACACCCGCGCGTATTCCTCGGGGTTCTGTTGCGCCCACTCAAAAGCCTTGGCGAACCGCTGCAAAACATCACGCAGCGCCTGGCGCTTGAGTGGGTCGGTGAGCACCTCATCGGAGGCGGTAATAAAGGTCAGGCCGGTATTGATGCCCTCTCCGCTGATCAGCACCCGTGCGCCCTGCTGTTCGGCGAACGCCTGGTACACCCCAAAGGTGGCCCAGGCTTCGATCTTGCCGGCGTTGAACGCAGGCAGCGCATCAGTGGGCAGGACGAAGCCGACGTTGACGTCCTTTTCATCCACGCCGGCATTCGCCAGGGCGCGGATCAGCAGGTATTGGGAAATGCTGCCACGGGCGGACGACACCACCACATTGCGTCCTTTCAGGTCGGCCACACTGTGGATCGGTGAATCGGGCGGCACCAGGATCGCGATGCTTCGCGCCTGGCTGCGGCGTACGGCGACGATACGCAACGGTGTGCCTCCGGTGGCGGCCGCCAGCACTGGCGTATCCCCGGCCGGGCCCAGGTCCACAGCGCCGGCGCGCAAGGCTTCGAACAACGGCGCGGCACCCTGGAAGTTGGCCCACTGGACCTTGTAGTCGATGCCATCCAGGGTGTGGGCGGCTTCCACCACGGTGCGCAAGCCTTTGGCCTGGTCACCCAGGATCAAGGTCACGCCGGACAGGTCCGAGGCGGACTTCGGGGCTTCAGCGGCTTTGTCGCAGCCGCCCAGCAAAAGCGCCACCACCAACAGCCCTACCGTCCTCAGCTCAACCATGGGCGAACCGCCGTACATTGGCATTTGCAGCCTGCGTGGCCGGGGCGTCCACTTCCACCCCCAGCAGGCTGAGCAAGCGGGCGCGAATCGCCTGGAAACCGTCCTGGCCGGTATCCCGTGCACGGGGCAGGTGGATGGTCAGCTGTTCGGCAATCTTGCCATTTGCCAACACGATCACGCGGTCGGCCAGCAGGATCGCTTCGTCGACGTCGTGGGTCACCAGCAACACGGATGGCGTGTGTTTGCGCCAGAGTTCGATGATCAGGCGATGCATCTTGATGCGGGTCAGCGCATCCAGCGCGGCAAAGGGTTCGTCAAGCAACAGCAGTTTGGGCTCGCGCACCAGGCCGCGGGCCAATGCCACGCGCTGAGCCTCGCCGCCGGACAGGGTCGCCGGGTAAGCCTCCAGCCGATGGGCCAACCCGACTTCCGTCAACGCCTGCACAGCGCGGGCCTTGGCGTCGGGAACGCGCAGGCCGAGGATCACGTTTTTCCAGGCACGTTTCCACGGCATCAGGCGCGGCTCCTGGAAGACTGCGGCGCGGGCCTTGGGCACCCGCAACTGGCCGCTGTCGATACTGTCCAGGCCCGCAAGGCTGCGCAGCAAGGTGGTCTTGCCGGAACCGCTGGCCCCCAGCAACGCGACAAACTCCCCAGGGGCGATATCCAGGTCCAGGCCGTCGATGACCCGCTGCTGGCCGAACTGGCGCACCACATTGCGCAACTGCACCGGTGCTACTGAAGCTTCGAGAATCGACATGTCAGTTCCTCACAAACGATGGGCGCCAGGCCAGGGCAAAACGTTCCAGAGTGCGGATCAGGCCATCGATCAGCAGACCCAACACGCTGTAGATCAACAGGCAGATCACGATCACGTCGGTGCGCATGAAGTCCCGCGCATCACTGGCCAGGTAGCCGATACCGGCGGTGGTGTTGATTTGCTCGACGAACACCAGGGCCAGCCAGGAGATGCCCAGGGAATAGCGCAGGCCGACAAAAAACGAAGGCAGCGAGCCCGGCAGGATCACATGCCAGATCAGCTCGCGGCGGTTAAGGCCGAGGGTGTTGGCAGCCTCGATCAATTTGGGGTCGATGTTGCGGATGCCGGCGAACAGGTTGAGGTACACCGGAAACGTGGTGCCGGTGACGATCAGCGCGATCTTGGTGAACTCGCCGATGCCGAACCAGAGGATGAACAACGGCACCAGCGCCAGGGAAGGAATGGTGCGCAGCATTTGCATCGGTGAGTCGAGGATCACCTCACCACGCTTGGACAGGCCGGTGATCAGCGCAGCCACCACGCCGATACTGACGCCGATGCTCAAGCCCAGCAGCGCCCGTTGCAGCGACACCAGCAGGTGCTTGCCCAACTCACCGGAAACAATCATCGCCCACAAGGTGCCGCCAATCTGCGACGGCGCGGCGATGATCCGGACCGGAATAAAGCCCAGCTCAGAGGCCAGTTCCCACAGCAGCAACAACACAATCGGGCTCACCAGCCGCAGCAACACATCGGGAGTGCGCCAGTTGCGCAACCAGCGTGGAATCAAGCGGGATGCGACCCCGGCCTGATCCTCGGCCTTGTCGACGGAAAACGAACTGGCGTTAAGGGACTTTTCAGTCATCGGGCTTCCTTCCTCATCAAGAACACGGCCAGGAGCGCCGCTGCGGTTTCATGCTATTCGCATAAAAAACCTCAGTGAAATTCTATTTGGGAATAACCTAATGCGATTAAAATGCACATTACTGATAACCATCTAAAACTATGATTCTGTATTTTTATAATTAGGATAGAACCAATCGGCATTTTACAGGCCCGGGTGCGGCCCCTATTTTCGATAGCAGCTTTATTCCTGCCCTCAACAAGGACTGACCATGAGCATCGAATTTATCGGCTATATCGGCGGCCACCACGCCTCCGAGATCCACCCTCGCAGCGGCCCGACCTTGCAGCCCGACTACGTGGAAACCGTGGCCCGCGCCCATGAGGAAGCCGGCTTCGACCGCGCCCTCGTAGCGTTCCACTCCAACAGCCCGGACAGCACATTGATCGCCGCCCACGCGGCCAGCGTGACGAAAAAGCTGCAGTTCCTGATTGCCCACCGGCCCGGCTTTGTCCAACCCACCCTCGCCGCCCGCCAGTTCGCGACGCTGGATGTGTTCAACGGCGGGCGCACCGCCGTGCACATCATCACCGGCGGTGACGACCGTGAACTGCGGGCCGATGGCAGCCATATCGACAAGGACGAACGTTATGCGCGCACCGACGAATATTTGAGCGTGGTGCGGCAGGAATGGACCAGCGAAAAGCCCTTCGACCATCACGGCACTTACTACCGGTACGAGGGTGCGTTTTCGACGGTGAAGTCGCCGCAGCAGCCGCACATACCGTTGTATTTTGGCGGGTCTTCGGCGGCGGCCATTGCGGTGGCGGGCAAACATGCGGATGTGTATGCGCTGTGGGGTGAGACCTACGAGCAGGTGAAGGAAGTGGTCACCCAGGTGCGGGCGGAAGCGGCGAAGCATGGGCGTACGGTTCGCTTCAGTTTGTCGTTGCGGCCGATTCTGGCGGAGACTGAAGCACTGGCGTGGGAGCGTGCGGATCGCATCCTGGAGCAGGCGACGGCGTTGGCTGAGAAGAGTGGGTTTGTGAGGCGTGAACCGCCGAATGAGGGCTCGCGTCGGTTGTTGGCGGCGGCGGCTCAGGGTTCGCGGTTGGATAAGCGATTGTGGACCGGGATTGCCGGGCTGCTGGGGGCTCAGGGTAACTCTACGTCGCTGGTGGGTACGGCTGATCAGGTGGCCGAGGCGTTGCTCGACTATTACGACCTGGGTATTACGACCTTTTTGATTCGTGGGTTTGATCCTCTGAATGATGCGATCGATTATGGGAAGCGGCTGATACCGCTGACTCGGCAGTTGGTGGCTGAGCGGGAGCGCCAGGTGGCTGGAAAAGTGGCCTGACAGTAGGTTTGAGGTGGACCGGGGACATATCCGTTTCTTCGGTAACGGCCACCTATGGTTCCGCTCTTACAGCGGCTCACTTTGGAAAAGCCCCAAAGTAAGCAAAGGGCTCTGCCCCGCCTGTCGGCACCTCGCTTAGGCTCGGTGTTCCCTCACTCCGGCATTGCTCCGCGGGCCGCCGCGACGGGCCATCCATGGCCCGGCGCGGCTAAACCGGCGTCCTGCCGGTTTACCCGCTCCGCAATACCTGCGTTCGGCCTCGGGCTTATTGGGGCAGTCAGATCAAGATCAAAAGCAAGAGCACAGCGGCCTACCGGCCGGCTTGAGTGTTAAAAGCCAGATCAAAAGCCAGAGCGAAAGCCAAATCTGAAGCTGATGCAGCTCTGCTTTTCTGTGGGAGCTGGCTTGCCTGCGATGCAGACAACTCGGTTCTTCAGATACACCGAGGTGATGCCATCGCAGGCAAGCCAGCTCCCACATTTGAACCGTGCCCGCTTTGGCTTTTGATTTTGCTCTTCAACACTCAAGCCGGCCGGGAGGCCGCTGTGCTCTTGATCTGCTTTTGATCTTGATCTTAGGCGCCCCATTAAACCACGCTGGCCGAACGCAGGCTTTGGAGCGTGGGTAACCCGGCAGGACGCCGGGTTAGCCGCGCTGGGCCAAGGATGGCCCATCGCGGCGGCCCACGGTCCAAAGCCGGAGTGAGGGCACACCGAGCCTAAGCGAGGTGCCGAGTGGTGGGGCAAGAGCGTTTTGCTTACTTTTGCGCTTTTCAAAAGTGAGCCGCTGTAAGAGCCATCCCTTTCAAGGTCTTGGTTTAAAATCCCCTAACCAATCCAGTCAGGACGACGAAACTATGTGGGAAAAGGTTTTAGAACGGTTTGAAAAACAGGCTCCGGCCAGCGTCATGACCAAGTTGATATTAGAGCAGGCAGTAGATGCCGCTTGGGTTGACAAGGTGTTCGATGATCACCGCCAACGGCAGTACTCACGTGAGCTTTTGTTTTCAACCGTTGTTGAGCTGATGTCCCTTGTTTCATTGGGCTTGAGGCCGTCGTTGCACGCGGCGGCGCGCAAGATGGAGGGCCTTTCGGTCAGTGTTTCGGCACTCTATGACAAGATCAAGCGAACCGAACCCGAGCTGCTTCGCGCCCTCATTTCGGGCAGTGCCGAACGTTTGATACCAACCGTCGAAACGCTCGGCCATTCATCGATCCTGCCCGGCTGGCAGTTGCGTATTGTGGATGGCAACCACTTGCCGGCCACTGAAAAACGTCTAGGCGCTCTGCGCAATGAGCGCGGCGCAGCGCGCCCAGGATTTTCAGTAGTTGCCTACGATCCGGATCTGGATTTAGTCGTTGATCTTCAGCCGTGGGAAGATGCCTACGCCAGTGAGCGAGTCAGTGTTTTACCGCTGCTGGCCCGCGCATGCGCGGGCCAGTTGTGGATGGCTGACCGGCTCTATTGCACGCTGCCCATCCTGCAAGCCTGCGAGGACACGGGGGCTTCGTTCATCGTTCGCCAACCCAGCAAGCATCCACGCCTGGTCCAGGAAAGTGAGTGGCAAGACTCAGGGACGGTCGATAGCGGAACCGTTCGCGAACAAATCATCGAAGTGAAGGGTGGCCGCCGCTGGCGACGTGTTGAGTTGAGCCTGCAAACGGCGAATGACTCAGGTGATTTGGTGATGTGGTTCTGGAGCAATTTGCCCGACACCATCGGTGCCCGGCAGATAGCCGATTTATACCGTCATCGCTGGAGTATCGAAGGAATGTTTCAGCGCCTTGAGTCGGTACTGGACAGTGAAATTACAGGCCTTGGCAGCCCGAAAGCCGCGCTATTGGGCTTTGCCTCGGCGGTCCTGGCTTACAACGTTTTGTCGGTTCTCAAGCGTAGCGTTGAGCAGGCGCACCGAGAAACGCAGCCAGAGGGTTGGCAGGTTTCGATTTTCCATTTGGCGGTGCATGTTCGCAGTGATTATCAAGGCTTGCAGATCGCATTGCCTGCGGAAAATTTCCCTCTTGAAAAGACTCCGCAAGGGCTGGCAGAGCGATTGCTGGCCCTGGCAAGGATGATCAAACCTAAGTCCGTAGCAAAAAGCCCTCGTGGCCCCAAAGTAGCCAAGCCCAAGGAGTGGCTGGAAGGTAAGGCAGCACGGGCGCATGTCTCAACAGCTAGGGTGCTTAAGGCGGCCAAGTCGGATAAACGTACTTAAACATGGCCTTAAACGGACTTTTAAACGCAGACCTTGAAAGGGATGGCTGTAAGAGCGGAACCAATAGAAGCCGTAACCGAAGGAATGGATATGTACTCCCCTGCCCTGATTGCAGACCAACTTCAAAGTTTGTAATCAGTATCCGTACGCTCCAACTGCCGAATCAACGCATTCCAATGTCGCACCACCCCCGGCCCATCCCCGCTCTTGAACACCTCCGCCTGCTTCTCAACCTTGGCCACCACCTCCGCCGGCGGAAAGATCAACTCGGCATTCCCCCCCGCCTGCGCCGCAATCTGGATATTGCACGCCCGCTCCAGCCCCTGCAGCTGCTGGAACGCATGCTCCACACTCACCCCCGCCGTCAGCAACCCATGATTACGCAGGATCATCACACTCTTGTCCCCCAGGTCCGCCACCAACCGCTCACGCTCATCCAGGTCAAGGGCCACACCTTCATACCCGTGGTACGCCACGCGCCCGGAAAACCCGATGGAATGCTGGGAGATCGGCAACAACCCATCCTTCTGCGCCGACACCGCAATACCATCGCGTGTATGCGTGTGCAGCACCGCCTGCAAATCGTGGCGAGCCCCATGGATAGCACTGTGAATCACATAGCCCGCATAGTTGATACCCAGACCGGTAGGGTCATCGACGATCGTACCGTCAATATCCACCTTGACCAGATTCGAAGCGCTGATCTCATCGAACAACAGCCCATAGGCATTGATCAGAAAATGCTCCTCAGGCCCCGGCACACGGGCGGAGAAGTGGGTGTAGATGTGGTCGGTCCACTTGTACAAGGCGGCCAACCGATAGGCCGCCGCCAGCTTGACGCGCACCTCCCACTCTTCCGGGGTGACCCGCTGGCGGACGTTGTTCGAGACACTGGAGATCGAGGTGACGCTGCTCATGGCAAAACTTCCTGGATGGCCTTAAGGACTTCCAGGCAAGCCTAGGGGATGACCAAAAATAATAAAAAGCACATTTTAATCTAAGCTAATTATTATTTTTTTTCATATCACGCTGCATTGCGAACCTTGTGCAGCGACGCCGCCACCAGCTTGCCAAACGCATCCACCGGCCCTTGCAGATTGCCAAGGAAATGCGGGTAGATCAGCCACAGGTCCATCACCGGCTTGAAGTCCTTCAGCGGCATGGCCGCCAGTTGATCGCGATGGGCACTGCGTTCCAGCAGCGGGCGTGGCACCAGGCCAAGGCCCAGGCCGTCAGCCACCAGGCCCAGTTGCAGCTCCGTGCCAAAGGTCTCCAGGTTGACCCGTAGCGCCAGGCCCTGGTCCGACAAGGTGCGTTGCAGCCCGGCGCGGAAGCCACAGCCATCCGGGTTGAGGATCCAGCCGTTCTGGTACACGTCCGCCAGCTTGCAGGGCTTCTTGGGCAGTTGGGCCTTGGCGCAGACCACCACCAGTTCCATCTTGCCGATGGACTCGCCGACGATGTTATCCGGGAAGATCTTGCCCGCCGGAAACAGCGCCGCTGCCGCGTCCAGTTCGCCGCGCTCGATCTTGCCCACCAGTTGGCTGCCCCAGCCGGTAGCTACCTGGGCGCGCAGGTCGGGGAATTCACTGCGCAGGTGCTTGAGGGCATCCAGCAGCACCACGTCGCCGATGGTTTGCGGCACGCCCAGGCGCAGCAGGCCAGTGGGCGGTGCGTCGGTGGCCACCAGTTCGCGCAGGGCGTCCATTTCCCGGAGGATCGAACGGCACTGTTCATACACCCGCGTACCGATCAAAGTAGGCTTGAGCGGCTTGGTGTTGCGGTCAAACAACTCCACCCCCAGCGCCTGCTCGAAGTTCTGCACGCGACGGGTGATGGCCGGCTGGGTCAGTTGCAACGACTCGGCGGCATGGCTGATGGACTGGCAACGAATCACTTCGACAAAGGCATCGATATCGTCAATTTTCATTTGGGCCGCACATAGAGAACAGTCATTAAGATGTGTGAAAAGCATAGTTCCATAAACGGTGGCTGGATAGCCTGCCGCTCGATCGATAACGTCTAACGCTATTCAAACCGGTTCTAAATTACTTTCCGCTATAACCTAATCATTAAAAAATAGCATATTAACTATAAACATTATGCTTAGATAAACCCATCACCACGAACCACCCACGATGGAATTGTCATGACCCAGGCCCGACACCCGGAGAGACTCAGAGCATTCATTGGCGCCCTGGCGGAATTGATCGACGGCAACCCTCGCGAAGGCGACCTGCTGCATCGCGGCGGCAAGCTGCTGGCGCAACTGGTGAGCCACGATGACTGGCTGCCGGACGAATTTGCCCAACCCAACCCCGAGCGCTATCAACAGTTCTTGCTGCACGCTGATTCGCGCCAGCGCTTCAGCATCGTCAGCTTTGTGTGGGGGCCGGGGCAAACCACGCCAATCCATGACCATCGCGTGTGGGGGCTGATCGGCATGCTGCGCGGCTCCGAGTATTCCCAGGGCTTTGAGCGAAACGCCGAGGGCGTACTGGTCGCCGACGGCAAGCGCATCCAGCTCGAACCCGGCCAGGTGGAAGCCGTGTCGCCGAAGATCGGTGATATCCATCAGGTCAGCAATGCCTTCAGCGACCAGGTGTCCATCAGCATTCATGTCTACGGCGCCAATATCGGTGCCGTGCGCCGCGCCGTGTACCAGCCGGACGGCAGCGAGAAACTGTTTATCTCCGGTTATTCCAACGCCTTTCTCCCGAACATCTGGGATTTGTCCAAAGACGCCCTGTCCAAAGAGAGCCCTGCCCTATGACTGCATCGAACCGCAGCTTCGCCCAGATTCGCCAGGCCCTGCTGGACCGTGAAGAAGTCGCCCTTGTGGATGTGCGTGAGGAAGCGCCTTTCGCCGAATCCCACCCGCTGTTCGCCGCGAATATCCCGCTGTCGAAGCTGGAACTGGAGGTGTATTCACGCATCCCACGCCGGGATACCCAGGTGACGGTGTACGACAACGGTGAAGGTCTGGCACAGATCGCCGCCCAGCGCTTGCAAGCCCTCGGCTATACCCAGGTCAGCCTGCTGGAAGGCGGCCTGGACGGTTGGCGCAACGCCGGTGGCGAGCTGTTCATCGACGTCAACGTACCGAGTAAAGCCTTTGGCGAACTGGTGGAAAGCCAGCGCCACACGCCGTCGCTGGCCGCTGAAGAAGTGCAGGCCTTGCTCGACAGCAACGCCGACGTGGTGGTGCTCGACGCCAGGCGCTTTGATGAATACCAGACCATGAGCATTCCCACCGGCATCAGCGTGCCCGGCGCCGAACTGGTGCTGCGCGCCCGTGAGCTGGCGCCCGACCCGGCCACCCGCATCATCGTCAATTGCGCCGGGCGTACCCGCAGCATCATCGGCACCCAGTCGCTGATCAATGCGGGCATCGCCAACCCGGTGTCTGCCTTGCGCAACGGCACCATCGGCTGGACCCTCGCCGGGCAGAAGTTGCAACACGGTCAGGCTCGACGCTTTGCGCCCACCTCGGAAGAACACCGCCAGATCGCCGCCAAGGACGCCCGCCAAGTCGCCGACAGGGCCCACGTAGGCCGCGCCACCCTCGCCGACCTGCAACGCTGGCAGCAGGAAGCGGCACGCACCACTTACCTGTTCGACGTACGCACCCCGGAAGAATTCGCCACCGGCCATCTGCCCGGCTCGCGCTCCACACCGGGCGGCCAACTGGTGCAGGAAACCGATCACGTTGCCAGCGTACGCGGCGCCCGGCTGGTACTGGTGGATGACGACGGCGTGCGGGCCAATATGTCTGCGTCCTGGCTCGCGCAACTGGGTTGGGAAGTGCATGTGCTGGATGACCTGCAACCTGCGCACTTCAGCGAACCGGGCGCCTGGGTCGCCCCCGTCCCGCCACCGCAACAGGCCGAACTGATCAGCCCGCACACCCTCGCCGAATGGCAGGCCCATGGCGACACCGCGGTACTGGATTTCACCGCCAGCGCCAACTACGTCAAGCGCCATATCCCCGGTGCGTGGTGGGCGTTACGCGGGCAACTGCCAGAGGCCTTGCGCAAAGTGCCTGCGGCCGAACGCTACGTGTTGACCTGCGGCAGCAGCCAACTGGCGCGCCTTGCAGTCGCCGAAGTCGAAGCGCTGACCGGCAAGCCCGTGTTCCTGCTGCAGGAAGGCACCGCCAGCTGGATCGCCGCGCAACTGCCCCTGGAAGAAGGCGAAACCCGCCTCGCTTCACCGCGCATCGACCGCTACCGCCGCCCGTACGAAGGCACCGATAACCCGAGGGAAGCCATGCAGGCCTACCTGGACTGGGAATTCGGCCTGGTGGACCAATTGGCCCGCGACGGCACCCATGGGTTTTATGTGATCTGAATACCATCGGGAGCGAGCCCGCTCGCTCCTCTTTCCACTACAGGCCGACCCCTTCTCCAGGCGGAGGCGACTGAACGCAAGACCTAGCCTGGAGCCCGCCCGATGCGCTTGACCCTTGCCCTTTTACTGGCCGCCCTCACCTTGGGCGCGACCTGCCAGGCCGCCGACCTGCAACCCCTGCGGGTGGCCAACCAGAAATCCACCATCAAGGCGCTGCTGGAAGTCGCCGGCGAAACCCGGGATGTGCCCTACGAAATCCAGTGGTCCGAGTTCCCCGCCGCCGCGCCGTTGGGCGAAGCCCTCAACGCTGGCGCCGTGGACATCGGCGCCCTGGGGGACGCGCCCTACGTGTTCGCCCTTGGTGCCGGCGCGCCCCTGAAAGTGGTGAGCATCATCCACGCCGAAGGCCGCAACACCACCGCGCTCATTGTGCCCAAGGATTCGCCCATCCACGATCTTGCCGACCTCAAGGGCAAGCGCATCGTCACCACACGCGGCTCCATCGGGCATTTCCTGGCGATCAAGGCACTGCGTAGCGCCGGCCTTTCCACCCACGACGTGCAGTTCATCTTCCTGCTGCCCAGCGAGTCACGCCTGGTGCTGGATAACGGCACCGCCGATGCCTGGTCGACCTGGGACCCCTACACCACCGTGGTCACCAGCCAGAGCCAGGCCAGGGTCCTTGCCAGCGGCAACAACCTGCTGAGCAACCACCTGTACCTCGCCGCCACCAGTAAGGCGATTGCCGACAAGCGCGTGCAGCTGGACGACTTCGTGGCGCGGGTCGACCGCGCCTACCGCTGGAGCAACGATCACCCGCAGGCGTTCGCCGCCGCCATGGCCAAAATCACCGGCTTGCCGCTGGAGGTGCATGTAGCCGTGGCCAACGCCACCCATATGCAACCGGTGGCGATTGACGACTCGGTGATCAGCGGCCTGCAAACCACCGCCGACATCTATCAGGACGAAGGCCTGCTGACCAAACACATCGACGTCTCCCAAGGCTTCGACAAAAGCTTCAACGCCAAGCGTGCCCCGCTTACCCAGGCTTCCCGCTAAAAGGAGAAAGAACATGAGCAAACGCCAACTGAAACTCGGTGCCATGGTGCACGGCGTCGGTCACGGCTGGGGCGAATGGCGCCACCCGCAGGCGCAACCCAATGCCAGCGTCAACTTCGGGTTCTACAAGCATCAAACGCAACTGGCCGAAGGTGCGAAATTCGACTTCGTGTTCATCGCTGACAGCCTGCATATCCATGAGAAATCCAGCCCCCATTACCTCAACCGTTTTGAGCCCCTGACCATCCTTTCGGCCCTCGCCGCCTTGACCTCGAATATCGGCCTGGTGGCGACCGTCACCGTGAGCTACACCGAACCGTTCCAGGTAGCACGCCAGTTCGCCTCCCTGGACCACATCAGCGGCGGCCGCGCCGGCTGGAACGTGGTGACCTCGTGGCTCAGCGGCACCGCCGACAACTTCGGCAAGGCCGAACACCCGCCCCACGCCGTGCGCTACCGCATCGCCAAGGAACACGTGAATGTGGTCAAGGGCCTATGGGATTCCTGGGAAGACGATGCCTTCGCCTACAACAAGCAAAGCGGCGAGTTCTTCACCCCCGGCAAGCTGCATGCATTGGGGCACAAGGGCGAGTTTTTCTCGGTCAAGGGCCCGCTGAATATCGCCCGGTCACGCCAGGGCCAGCCGGTGATTTTCCAGGCGGGCACTTCCG
Organism: Pseudomonas yamanorum; assembly: GCF_900105735.1. Taxonomy (NCBI): domain Bacteria; kingdom Pseudomonadati; phylum Pseudomonadota; class Gammaproteobacteria; order Pseudomonadales; family Pseudomonadaceae; genus Pseudomonas; species Pseudomonas yamanorum. The sequence goes on from NZ_LT629793.1 coordinate 471,254, forward strand.
AGGACGGGCGCAATTTTGCCGCCGAGTACAGCGACGCAATTTTTGTCCACGCCGAGACCTTCGACGAAGCCAAAGCCTACGCCCAGGACTTGAAGAAGCGCGCCCGCAGTTTCGGTCGCGATGCCGATCAACTGTCGATCCTGCCGGGCATCCGGCCAATTGTTGGCCGCGACGAAGCTGAGGTGGAACGCCGCTATCAGCAAGCCGTGGAGCTGGTGACCGTCGAGGACGCAATCGTCGCCCTGGGCCGCCCGTTCAACGACCACGATTTCAGCAAGTACCCGCTGGACGAACTCTTCCCGGAACTCGGCGACCTGGGCTCCAACAGCCAGAAAGGCGGCTCCGACCGCATCAAGCAATTGGCTCGGGATGAAGGCCTGACCCTGCGGGAAGTGGCCCTGCGTTTCTCCCGGCCCAAGCGCGATTTCGTCGGCACCCCGGAGCAGGTCGCAGACGCGATCCAGACCTGGTTCGAAGCGGGTGCCGCCGATGGTTTCATCATTAATTCACTGCTGCCCGACGGCCTGCAGTACTTCACCGAACAGGTGGTGCCGGTGCTGCAACAACGCGGTCTGTTCCGCCGTGAATACAGCGGTGTCACCCTGCGGGAAAACCTTGGCCTGGACGTGCCGGCCAACCGCTACAGCGCCGCCCTTGAAATCCAACCCACACAGATCGCCATCTGACCAGGGCACGACCATGACGAACACGATCAAACACGGACAGTTCAATCGTCGCGGCTTCCTGGGCGCCAGTTCGATTGCCCTTGGCGCGCTGGGCCTCGCCTCGCTGGTGCCACGGGCTTTCGCTGCACCTGCGAAGCTCTCGGACCTGACCCTGGCTGTCGCCACCTACCGTGGTCAGGACTCGTACTTCACCGACGACGCCGGCACCTCCAACACACCCTACAAGGTCGACTACGCCGAGTTTGCCGGCGGCAATCTGATCGTCGAAGCGCTGGCCTCGGGCAGCCTGGACATTGGCGGCATGAGTGAGATCCCGCCGATCTTTTCAATCCAGAGCCACCGCGAGCCGAAGTTGATCGCGGTGCTGCAAGGCGACGTGAATAACCAGGTGATCCTGATTCCCAAGGAGTCGAAAATTGAATCCATCGCTCAGCTTAAAGGCAAGCGTGTGGGCTACGTACGCTCCACCACCTCCCACTACTTTCTGATCAAGGCCTTGAAGGAGCAAGGGCTGACCTTCAACGACATCACCCCCGTGGCGCTGACGCCGCAGGATGGTTTCAGCGCGTTCCAGAGCGGCCAGCTGGACGCCTGGGTGATCTACGGGGTGTTTATCCAACTGGCGAAATTCCGCAGCGGTGCCCGGGTCTTGAAAACCGCCCTTGGCTACCTCTCCGGCAACTACCTGATCGGCGCCCGCCCCGCAGCCCTGGAAGACCCGCTGCGCAAACAGGCGATCCAGGATTACCTGCAGCGTCAGGCCCGCACCCTGGAATGGATGAACAACAACCCCGAGCCGTGGGCCGAGAAATCGGCGAAGTTGCTGGGGGTGGACAAGGCGGTGTTCCTCGATGTGTACAACAACCGCAGTCAGCCTTACAGCGTGATCGAGGTGAACGACCAGGCCATCGCTTCGCAGCAGGAAGTCGCCGACCTGTTCTTCAATGCCGGGGTGTTGAGCGAGCGGCTGGATGTCAGCCCGTTGTGGGACCGGCAGTTCAAGTTGCTGCCCATTTAGAAGACGAACACGATCCAGTGTGGGAGCTGGCTTGCCTGCGATAGCGGTGTATCAGATTGCATTTTCAGCGGCTGACACTCCGCTATCGCAGGCAAGCCAGCTCCCACATTGATCGGTGTACACCCATCCAGAGTGAACCGACCATGAGCTTTTCTTCTCAACCGTCACTGCGCTCCGTGGAAGTGGCCAATTTCGAAGCCTTGCTGGAACGCCTCAGCGCCCAGCTCGCCGCCACTGCACACATCGTTGATGAAAGCGGCACCTTCCCCCACGACAACTTCAAACTGCTGCACGAACACGGCCTCGTCGCCCTGACCGTGCCCAAGGCCCTCGGCGGTGGCGGTGCCAACCTCGCCCAGGCACGCAAGGCCATCAGTGCCATCGCCAAGGGCGAGCCTTCCACCGCGTTGATCCTGGTGATGCAGTACCTGCAACACACGCGCCTGCAAGACAGCAAAACCTGGCCGCCCGCGCTGCGCACCCAGGTCGCCGAAGACGCAGTGCGCAATGGGGCGCTGATCAATGCCCTGCGCGTCGAACCCGACCTCGGCACCCCGGCCCGTGGCGGGCTGCCAGCGACCATCGCCCGGCGTACCTCCGCCGGTTGGCGCATCAGCGGGCGCAAAATCTACTCTACCGGCAGCCACGGCCTGACGTGGTTCAGCGTCTGGGCCCGCAGCAGCGATGAAGACCCGCTGGTGGGTGCCTGGCTGGTGCCCAAGGACAGCCCCGGCATCAGCATTATCGATACGTGGGACCACCTGGGCATGCGCGCCACCTGCAGCCACGAAGTGGTGTTCGATAACGTGCTGGTGCCGCTGGACCACGCGGTCAGCGTCAGCCCCTGGAGCGCGCCGCAGGCCGAACTGGACGGCGATGGTTTCCTGTGGATGTCGGTGCTGCTCTCATCCGTGTACGACGCCGTGGCCCAGGCGGCGCGCGACTGGCTGGTGGACTGGCTGGAACAGCGCAAGCCCTCCAACCTCGGCGCAGCGCTGTCGACCTTGCCGCGCTTTCAGGAGACCGTCGGGCATATCGACACCCTGCTGTTTGCCAATCGCAGCCTGCTGGATGCCGCCGCCGACGGGCACACCCCGGCGGCCAATGCCGCGCAGATCAAATACCTGGTGACCGGCAACGCGATACGCGCCGTCGAGTTGGCCATCGAGGCTTCCGGCAATCCCGGCCTGTCGCGCCACAGCCCGCTGCAACGGCATTACCGCGACGTGCTGTGCAGCCGCGTGCATACACCGCAGAACGACGTCGTGCTGCAGGGCGTCGGCAAAGCCGTCTTCGCGCAACGTCAGAAGGAACGCACATGAGCCAGGTGATTATCGCCAGCCAGCTGGACGAAGATTTTAATGAAGTGATCCGCCAGCGCCTGGCCCTGACGCACCCTGGCGCCGAGGTCATCGGTGTACCCGCCGGCGTGCCCAGCGACTTGCCGCCCCAGGCCAATATCCTGCTGGCCCGACCGATCAACGTGCGTGGCTACACCGCCCCGGACACACCACCACCGGGTTGGCCGTATGGTGTGCAGTGGATTCAGGTGGTGTCGTCGGGTATCGATTTCTACCCCAAGTGGCTGTTCAACGGGCCGCCGGTGAGCACCTCGCGGGGCAGCGCCGCCGAGAACATCGCGGAGTTCGCCCTGGCAGCGATCTTCGCGGCAGCCAAGCACTTGCCGGACATCTGGGTGCAGGATTCGCAGTGGCAGTTCACTGCGTTGCGCCCGCTCAAGGGCACCACCCTGGGGATTCTGGGGTTTGGTGCGATTGGCCGTAGCCTGGCGCAAAAAGCTCATGGATTGGGGATCAAGATCGTGGCATTACGCCAAAGTGACACGCCGTTTGACGTGGAGGGTGTGGAGGCGGCGCTGGATATCCATGATCTGTTTGCTCGCTCCGACCACCTGGTGCTGGCCGCGCCACTGACCGAGGCCACGCGACATATAGTGGATCGGGAGGCGCTGGAGAATGCCAAGCCAGGGTTGCACCTGATCAATATTGCCCGGGGAGGATTGGTGGATCATGAGGCGCTGCTGGAGGCGTTGGACAGCGGCCGTCTTGGGCTGGCTTCGCTGGACGTGACTGAGCCGGAGCCATTGCCGGATGGGCATGCGCTGTATGGGCATCCGAGGGTCAGGGTGTCGCCGCATACGTCGGCGATTTCGACCAATAGCCGGCATGATATTGCGGACAGTTTCCTGGGCAACCTGGAAAGGTATCTGAGTGATCTGCCACTGGAGAACCTCGCCAACACCCAACGCGGTTACTAAGCCGAACAGAAATCAAAATGTGGGAGCGGGCTTGCCTGCGATAGCAATGGATCAGTCGATATCAATGTGACTGACCTACCGCTATCGCGGGCAAGCCCGCTCCCACATTTGTTTTTCATCAGCTGAAAAATATCATCAGCCTTACGCATTACAAACAAACCACTACATACCCATTTTTTATAATTAACTTATAACTAATCGGACTTTTACGCCCAGCATTTATACAAATACTGTTACATCCAATACCGACCCCTGACCAGGTGGAGGCCCGACTTTGCCTAAACCGTCAACCACCTCAGGGGTCCATCATGAGTCCTACCGCCGTACCCAATCGCCTGACACTGGCCATTTCCCTCGCCCTGTTCGGCCTCGCCGCCCACGCCGACGACACCGCCCTGCCGGTGGTCAACGTCACCGCCGAGCACCGCAGCGAAGACCTGCAAAAAACCCCGCTGGCGATTTCCGCGTTCGATGAAAAGGCCCTGGAAGACAAGCAGATCAACAGCGTGCGCGACCTCGCGGGCCAGGTACCGAACCTGACACTCAGCCGCCAGTCGATCTCCTACAGCGCCCAGACCTACGGCATCCGCGGCATCGGTGAAACCGACCCGATTCAGGAAGCCGCCGTCGCCGTTTACGCTGATGACCTGTACATCCCCCGTGCGATTTCCTCGATGCTCGACTTCAACGATGTGGAGCGCGTCGAGGTGCTGCGTGGCCCCCAGGGCACGCTGTACGGGCGCAACAGCAGCGCCGGTGCGATCCGGGTGATCACCCGCGACCCGACCCAGGAAACCCGCGGTTTTGTAGAGCTGGGCGCCGGCAACTACGACGCCCAGAACGCACGCCTGCTGATCAGCGGCCCGTTGGTAGACAACGCGCTGTTCGGCAGTTTCTCCGCTATCCGCCTGAGCCGCGACGGCACCGTGTCCGATCCCACCCGGGGCAAGGACGTGAACAACGTCGACATCCAGTCCTATCGCGGCAAGCTGCGCTACAAGCCGGTGGATTCGCCCTGGGATGTGCAATTGACCCTGGCCGGTACCTTCGACCGGGGCGACACCACCAGCTATACGCCCTTCGACGCCAACGGGCATTTCGACAAGTTCAAGAGCTACAGCAGCCTCGACCCGAAAAACCGCCTGGACCAGGGCAGCTCGGTGCTGCGGGCGATTTACGCGATCAATGACAACCTGAACTTCAAATCAGTGACGGCCTACTCGGCGTTCCACCAACCGGTGGACTACGACAACTCAGGGCAAGCCGCGCTGATCCAGAACAACCTGATCCTGTACAAGCAGAACTACGCCACCCAGGAATTCCAACTCAACGGTGACTACGACGATTTCAGCTTCAGCACCGGCGTGTACCTGTACCGCGAGAAGTTCGACGCCGACCGCGACAACCTCACCTATTCCGTCGCCCGCAACCGGGTGATCGGCCAGGGCCAATACAGCACCACCAACACCGAAAGCTACGCGCTGTACGGCCAGGGCACCTACAAGCTGACGCCGCAACTGTCGCTGATCGCCGGCCTGCGCTTTACCCGCGAACACAAGAATTTCGACTTCACCAACTACGCGATCAACACCGACCGGCAGATCACCGGCACCAACTTCACCGCCGAGTCGAGCAAATCCTGGCAGTCCACCAGCCCGAAAATCGGCTTCGAATACGCCTGGACCCCACACTTGAACCAGTACGCCTATGTCGCCAAAGGCTTCAAGGCCGGCGGCTACGACAACCGCGCACCGACCCAGGCCGCCGCTGAACAGGCGTTCTCACCGGAGGATGTGACCACCTGGGAAACCGGGGTCAAAGGCGACTTCTTCGACCAACGCCTGCGGGCCAACGTCGCGGTGTTCTACAACGACTACAAAGACCTGCAAACCAACGCCTATGACCCGGCGCTGGGGGTCAGCCTGCGCACCAACGTCGGCCGCGCCCACACCTACGGCGTGGAGCTGGAAACCCTCACGGCCCTGAGCCGCGACCTGCAACTGACCGCCAACGTCGGCTACCTGCAAAGCAAGTACGACGACTTCCAGAACGCCAGCGGCGCGGGGGTGGATGCCAACGGCAAGCAGCTGGTGTTCTCGCCACGCTGGAACGCCAGCCTGGGCCTCAACTACACCATCCCCGCCGGGCTGCCCGGCACCTGGCTGGCAGGCACCGATGCGCAGTTCCAGACCAAGTCTTATGCCAACGCGCTGAATGACGACATCCAGGAAATCCCGCAACAGACCTTCTGGAACGCCAACACCCGCTACATCAGCGGCGACGGCCACTGGACCACCACCCTCGCGGTGAAAAACCTGCTGGACCGCGCCTACCCGCAGTCGGTGGGCTACGTGCCTTCCAGCGGCGCCCGCTACTACTCGGTCAACGACCCGCGAACCCTGTTGCTGACCGTGCGCTACGACCTCTGACAAACCGCTATCTCAAGGAGCGAATCATGGCTTTTACCCGCAGGGAACTGATTTCCCGTATTGCCGCCGTGGGCGGTTATTCCGCCGCTGTCAGCGCATTGGGCGCGCTGGGGCTGACGCCTCAGGCGGTGGCATCGAGCTTTACCCCGCTGCAATTGGGCAGCACCGGCAAAGGCAAGAACGTGGTGGTGGTCGGCGCCGGGATCTCCGGGCTGGTCAGCGCCTATGAGCTGCGCAAGGCCGGGTTCAACGTGACGATCCTGGAAGCCCGCGACCGGGTGGGTGGACGCAACTGGACCCTGCGCCGAGGCACCAGGGTCGACTTCGACGACGGCATCAGCCAGACCGTCGACTTTGATGACGGGCAGTTTTTCAACGCCGGCCCTGCGCGTATTCCCAGCCACCACCAGACGATTCTCGGCTACTGCCGCGAGCTGGGCGTGGAGTTGCAAGTACTGGTCAACAGCAGCCGCAACGCCTTGGCCCGGCCGGATACGCAACAGCCGGCGTTCCAGTTGCGCCAGGCGGTCAATGACACCCGTGGTCAGCTCTCGGAACTCCTGGCCCGCACAGTCAGCCGCAAGGCGTTGGACCAGGACCTGAGCGTGGATGACCGCAAAGCGTTGCTGAGTTTCCTCAAAGTGTACGGCGACCTCAACGGCGACCTGCAATACAAGGGTTCGGTACGCTCCGGCTACACCCGCGTGCCTGGCGCTGGCGACCAGACTGGGGTGACGCGCGCGCCACTGGAGCTGCAAACCCTGCTTAACCCCAAGCTGTGGGGCGCACTGGTGTTCGATGAAATCCCGGAGTTTTCATCCACCATGTTCCAGCCGGTGGGCGGCATGGACCGCATTCCCTATGCCTTCTACGAACACCTCAAGGATGCGGTGCGCTTTAACGCTGAAGTCAGTGATATCCAGACGTCCGAACAAGGCAGCCGCATCAGCTACCGCGACCGTATCAGCGGCAAGACCCAGGTCCTGAGCGCCGACTACGCCATCGTCACCGTGCCCTTGCCACTGCTGGCGAAGCTGCCGAGCAACTTCACGCCGCCGTTCAAGCAGGCGATCCAGACCGCGCAAAGCGACCAGGCCAACAAGGTGGCCTGGCAGACGCCGCGCTTCTGGGAAACCGACTTCAACATCTATGGCGGCCTGTCGTACCTCGACCATGAAGTCAAAGGCTTGTGGTACCCCAGCGACCGCCTCAACAGCGCCCAGGGGATTCTGGTGGCGGCCTACAACACCAGCGAATCGGCCCAGGCCTTCAGCCAGAAATCCCTGGCCGAACAGTTCGCCTCTTCGCGCCAGGCGGTGGAACTGTTGCATCCCGGCCACAGCGCAAAACTGCAGAAGCCGGTAGCGATCAACTGGTCGAAAGTCAGCTACAGCAAAGGCCCGTGGATCGTTAACGACGAAGTCGGCGAAAGCGCCTACCGCCTGCTCAACGAGCCCCAGGGCCGTACTTACCTGGCCAGCGACGCCCTCGCCCACGGCGGTGTCGGCATCTGGCAGAACAGCGCCGCCGATTCGGCACGGCGCATCGTCTCGCTGATCGGCCGCCATGCCGAACGCCAGCAACCGGGCGTCGCCGCCTGAAATTTCTCACTCAAGGAATGATCGATGAAAACTCTCTTTGCAGGACTGCTGATGACCGCCACCACCCTCGCCGCCCACGCCGATGAGATCAAGCGCGTGCCGCTGCCCAACTCGAACTTCCCGATCTCACTGGCGGTGTCGGTACCACCGCAGACCGAACTGCTGTTTGTCAGCGGCTTGCTGGCCGACCTGCATGACCCCAAGGCACCGAAAGACTCGTTTGCAGCCTATGGCGACACGGCCATCCAGACCACGTCGATCCTCAATAAGCTCAAGGGCGTGCTGCAAAGCCAGGGCCTGGATCTGGGGGATGTGGTGCAGTTGCGGATATTCCTGGTGGGCGATCCCGCCAAGGGCGGCAAGCTCGACTTTGCCGGTTTGCAGGAAGGCTACACGCCGTTCTTCGGCAGTGCCGAGCAGCCGAAAAAACCGGCACGCACCGCGGTGCAAGTCGTCGCCCTGCCATTGCCCGGCGGGCTGGTGGAAATCGAAGCGGTTGCCGCGCGCAAACGCTGACCCAAGGATCGATCCGGGATCAAGGAGCTTCACTCTCATGCATAGCCGTCCCTTATTGCTGCCGCTCTCGCTGGCGTGCGGCCTGGCGTCCTTCGGCGTCGAATCCGCCGAAGACCGCTCTCCCACCCTCGACACCGTCGTCGTCACCGGCAACCGTGGCGCCGAACAACGTACCGTCACCACCAGCCCCACGCCCATTGATGTGATCAGCGGCGAACAGCTGCGGGCCGTGGGCAAGCCGAGCCTGTTGGAAGCCCTGGGCAAGCTCATCCCCTCGTTCAACCTGCCCGACCGCGCCGGCTGGGATGCCAGCGGCGTGGTGCGCTCGGCCACCTTGCGCGGCTTGACCGCCTCCCATGTGCTGGTGCTGGTCAACGGGAAACGGCGCCACACCAGCGCCACCCTGAACATCAACGGCATCAACAGCGGCGCCGCTCCCAGCGACCTCGACCTGATCCCGGTGGCCGCCATCGACCATGTGGAAGTGCTGCGCGACGGTGCGGCGGCGCAGTACGGTTCGGATGCGATTTCCGGGGTGATCAATATCATCCTCAAGCAGACCACCGGCGGCAGTTCCGACACCACCCTGGGCCAGAACTACGACGGCAAGCGCGGCACCGGCCAGGAGGCCCTGAACTATGGCTTCCAGGTAGGCGAAGCCGGGGTGCTCAACGTGTCCCTCGATACCCGCTACCAGGAGCGCGACAACAAGGCCGGCAGCAATGGCTACAGCAACCATTACTATCCGCTGGCGGATGGTTCACCCGACCCGCGTGAAGCCACTTCCAGCCACCACACCTACAAAGGCTACGGCTCGTCCCGCAGCCAACTGGCCGACGTCGCCTACAACCTCGACTTGCCCCTGAACGACGACCTGACGCTGTACTCGTTCTCCACCCTGGCGACCCGGGAGAACAACGACGGCCAGAACTTCCGCCTGCCCAATGGCCGCAACACCATCACCACCGGGCCCAATGGCTACCCCAATGGCTACAGCCCGTACTGGCTGGTCAACGAGACCGACTTTCAATCCGCCTTCGGTGCCAAGGGTAACGACCTCGGCGGCGGTTGGGGTTGGGACTTGAGCAGTACCTACGGGCGCAACTATGCCAAGCAGCGTACCTACGACAACCAGAACCCGTCCCTGGGTGAAAGCACGCCGAACAGGTTCACCTCCGGGATCTACATCGCCGACCAGCTCACCACCAACCTCGACCTGAAAAACACCTACGAGATCGGCCTGGCCAAGCCCCTGGACGTAGCGTTCGGCCTGGAGCATCGGCGCGAAAGCTACGAGACCCGCGCCGGCTCCGAGGCCTCTTATATCGATGGCGGCTACGTGTTCCCGGCTGGCCATCCACGGGCCGGGCAGCGTCCCGATCCGGGGGCCCAGGTCACCAACGGCATCCGCCCCGAAGACGCGCAGAAGGTCAGCCGCAACAGCGTCGCCAGCTATGTCGACCTGGGCTTCTACCCCACCGAGCAGTGGTACGTCGGCGTGGCCGGGCGCTACGAGCATTACAACGAAGGCGTCGGCGGCACCCGCAGCGGCAAGCTCAGCACGCGGTATGCGTTCAACCCGGTGTTTGCCCTGCGCGGCACCGTGAGCAACGGTTTTCGTGCGCCGTCCCTGGCCAACGAGATTTTCACGGCGCGCTCCACCGGGTTCGACACCATCAATGGCGTGTACCAATCGTATAACTACGTGATCCTGCCGGTGGATTCCGCCGGCGCCCAGGCCTTGGGTGCCAAGTCATTGAAACCGGAGCGCTCGACCAACTTCAGCCTCGGGTTTGCCGTTACCCCAAGCGATGACTTGAGCCTCACGGTGGACGGCTACGTGATCAACCTGCGGGACCGCCTGGTACTCAGCGAGCGCTTCCAGGGCCCGGGCATTGCGGCGCTGCTGGACGGCATCGGCGTACCGGCCACCGCCGGCGCGCAGTACTTCACCAACGGCGCCAACACCCGCACCTCCGGGGTGGACGTGGTGGGCAACTACCGGCAAAACCTCGACCGCTACGGCTCGGTGAAATGGACCGCGGCGCTGAACTACAACCACACGGAAATCCTCAGCGTCAACGACACCCCGGCGCAGCTCGCCGCCCTGGGCGACTTCCAGTTGATGGGCCGCCAGTCCCGGGCGCTGATTACCAAAACCTCACCCAGCAGCAAGATGATCTTCTCCGCCGACTGGGCGATCCACGACTTCGACGTCAACCTGCGCTTGACCCGCTACGGCACCTACACCGAGGTCAACAGCTCCAGCGACCCGAGCCTGGACCGCACGTATTCGGCCAAATGGATCACCGACCTCGATGTGGCCTATGCAATCACCAAACAGCTGACAGTGGCCGTGGGTGCGCAGAACCTGTTCGACAAATACCCGGATCATATCGGCGTGAAGAACTCTTCGTTCGGCGATAACTGGGGCAGCTATTCGCCGTTCGGGTTTACCGGCGGGTATTACTACAGCCGGGTGCAGTACGCGTTCTGACTCAACAACCGCCGGCCAGGCGCTCACGCAGAAACTCGATCAACGCCTGCACCGGGCGCGAGCTCTGGCGGTGCTGGGGGTACACCGCTGACAGGGTCAGGGACTCCGGCGTAGTGTCTTCCAGCAGCGCCACCAGCCGGCCGTCCTGCAAGGCTTGGGCGACGATAAAGTTCGGCAGATACGTGATACCCAACCCGGCGATCGCCGCGTCCCGCAGCAGCTCACCGTTGTTGACGCGCATGCGTCCGCTGACGTTGCGGGTGTGGGGTTTGCCATCGACCTTGAAGTGCCATTGCACCTGGCGACCATGGCCGTAAGGCAGGCATTCGTGGTCGACCAGATCATCGGGGGTCTGGGGCGTACCGTGGAGGGCCAGGTAGTCCGGGCTGGCGCAGTAGACGCGCTGCACACTGGCGATGCGCCGGGCGATCAGGGTCGAGTCTTCCAGGGTGCCGATGCGCAGCACCAGGTCGTAGCCTTCGCTGATCAGGTCTACCGGGCGGTCGCTGAGGTCGACTTCCACGGTGACGTGGGGGTGGCGTTGCAGGAACAACGGCAACAGGCTGCCCAGGTGCGCCATGGCAAACGACAACGGTGCGCTCAGGCGGATGGTGCCTCGGGGGTCGGTGTTTTGCCCGGTGATGCCCTGCTCCACTTGCTCGACTTCACTGAGCAGGCGCAGGGCGGATTCGTAGTAACTCTGGCCCAGGGGCGTGACGTCCAGGCGGCGGGTGGAGCGGTTGAGCAGGCGTACGCCGAGGCGCTCTTCCAGCTGGATCAGGCGGCGGCTGACAAATTGCTTGGACAGGCCAAGGTGTTCGGCGGCGGCGGTGAAGCTGCCGGATTCCATGACCTGGCAAAACAGGCGCATGTCTTCGAAGGGGTTCATTGTCGCTTCTCGGTGGACGCTGGGCTGTTTTATAGCCGGTCAGTCGCCACACCACAAATCAAAATGTGGGAGCGGGCTTGCTCGCGAATGCGGTGGGTCAGTCGGTACATGTATTGACTGGCACACCGCATTCGCGAGCAAGCCCGCTCCCACATTGGATTACCTACACATCCGAGAGCGGGTTACTTGGCCGCCAGCGCCGAGTAGCTGTTCATCAGGTTGCGATAGTTGGGAATGCGCGGCGACAGCAGGTTGGCCAGGCCTTCCATGTCGTTGCGCCAGTCCCCTTGCAGCTCGCAGGCCACCGAGAACCAGTTCACCAGCTGCGCACCAGCAGCCGTCATCCGCGCCCAGGCGGCCTGTTGCACGGTTTCGTTGAAGGTGCCCGACGCATCGGTGACCACGAACACTTCAAAGCCTTCAGCCAGGGCGGACAGCGTCGGGAAGGTGACGCAGACATCCGTCACCACACCGGCAATGATCAGTTGCTTGCGCCCGGTGGCTTTCACCGCCTGAACGAAGTCCGCGTTGTCCCATGCGTTGATCTGGCCAGGACGCGGGATGTACGGCGCGTCCGGGAACAGTTCTTTCAACTCCGGCACCATCGGGCCGTTGGGGCCGTTTTCGAAGCTGGTGGTGAGGATGGTCGGCAGCTTGAAGAACTTGGCCAGGTCCGCCAGGGCCAGCACGTTGTTCTTGAACTCGTTGGGCGAGAAGTCCTGCACCAGCGAGATCAGGCCGGTCTGGTGATCCACCAGCAGGACCACGGCGTCGTCTTTGTTCAGGCGTTTGTAAGTCATGGAAACACTCCTTTGGGGTTAGATTCAGAAGGCAAAACACGAGCAGCCAAACGCGCCCCAGAAACCCTGGAAGTCGCTGACCGGCACGTTCGAGAGACGCGCCCGTTCATGGCTATGGGAATGCACACCACAGGGGCCGCTGCACTGGTGCACCTGGGCCTGTAGCGGTGAAGTCGGGCGCCAGTGGCCCGGCACCTTGACCACCGGCGACCAGTCCGGCAGCACGGGCACGCGAGGCGGCGCGAAATCTTCAAAGTCGCCGGCGCCGTAGACCACCTTGCCACCGACCACGGTGAGCACCGATTCGATCCACTTGATGGCTTCCTCGTCGACGCTGAAGAAGTCCGCCGACAGGGCCGCCACGTCCGCCAATTGGCCGACCTTGATCTGGCCTTTCTTGCCCTGCTCGGAAGAGAACCAGGCGCTGCCGTGGGTGAACAGTTCCAGGGCGGTCAGCCGGGACAAACCCTCGGCGTGCAGTTCCAGCCCGCCCACGGTGCGGCCGCTGACCATCCAGTACAGCGAGGTCCAGGGGTTGTAGCTCGACACCCGGGTGGCGTCGGTGCCAGCGCCCACCGGCACGCCCTCGGCGAGCATGCGCTTGATCGGCGGCGTGGCCTCGGCAGCCTTGGCGCCGTAGCGCTCCACAAAGTACTCACCCTGGAACGCCATGCGGTCCTGGATCGCGATACCGCCGCCCAGCGCCCGCACCCGTTCGATGTTCTGCGGGGTGATGGTTTCGGCGTGGTCGAAGAACCACGGCAGGCCGTTGAACGGGATGTCGCGGTTGACCTTCTCGAACACGTCGAGCATCCGCGAGATCGACTCGTTGTAGGTGGCGTGCAGGCGGAACGGCCAGCGCTGTTCTACGAGGTGGCGCACCACCGGTTCCAGCTCCTGCTCCATGGTCAGCGGCAGGTCCGGGCGGGGTTCGAGGAAGTCTTCGAAGTCGGCAGCCGAGAACACCAGCATCTCGCCGGCGCCGTTGTGGCGCAGGTAGTCGTCGCCCTGGTGCAGGGTCACGCTGCCGGTCCAGTTCTTGAAGTCGCTGAGTTCTTCCTTGGGCTTCTGGGTGAACAGGTTGTAGGCGATGCGCACGGTCAGTTGCTGGTCCTTGGCCAACTGCTCGATCACTGCGTAGTCGTCGGGGTAGTTCTGGAAACCGCCGCCGGCGTCGATGGCACTTGTCAGCCCCAGGCGGTTGAGTTCACGCATGAACTGACGGGTGGAATTCACCTGGTATTCCAGAGGCAGTTTCGGGCCCTTGGCCAGGGTCGCGTAGAGAATCATCGCGTTGGGCCGTGCCACCAGCATGCCGGTGGGGTTGCCGTTGTGGTCGCGCACGATCTCGCCGCCGGGCGGGTTCGGTGTGTCCTTGGTGTAGCCGGCCACCCGGAGGGCCGCGCGGTTGAGCAAGGCGCGGTCATACAGGTGCAACACGAACACCGGCGTGTCGGGGGCGGCCTGGTTGAGTTCGTCGAGGGTGGGCATGCGCTTTTCAGCGAACTGGAATTCGTTCCAGCCCCCCACCACCCTCACCCACTGCGGCGTGGGCGTGCGGTCGGCCTGGTCTTTGAGCATGCGCAGGGCATCGGCCAGGGACGGCACGCCTTCCCAGCGCAGTTCAAGGTTGTAGTTCAAGCCGCCACGGATCAGGTGCAGGTGCGAGTCGTTAAGGCCAGGGATGACGGTGCGACCCTTGAGGTCGATGACCTGGGTACCACTGCCGCGCAGGGCCATGGCTTCGCCGTCGGTGCCCACCGCGACAAAACGTCCCTGGTGGATCGCGACTGCCGTAGCGCGGGGATTTTCACGGTCCACGGTGTGGAACTGGCCATTGAACAGAATCAGATCGGCGTTCATAGGGTTTCCTTTACAGAGGCTTCAAGCCAGGGCGCGAACAGGCGGGTGGCCGCCGGCATCAGCAGGTAAACCACCAGTACAACGATGGTCAGGGTGACCAGGAAGGTGGCGACGATGTAGTTGGACAGGAACGGATGCAGCCTCAGTACCGGGCCCCAGATGATCGGTACCAGCAAGGTCAGCGGCAGGATCACCAGCAGCGTGACCACCGCCTGCTTCCAGCGCGGCGGCTTGGCAGCCGCGTCGGCCAGGGGCGAAAACCAGAACTCGTTGACCGCGCCGACTTCAGTCTGGTCGCCGTCGGCCAGCATCGGTGCCGCTTCGTTGATCAGCTCCAGGCGCTGCGGCGACTCCAGCCAGCGTTCCAGGTCATCGGTGGAGCGGTAACGCAGCACGCAGGTGAACAGCGCCAGGCCGCCCTGCTTGCTGCGCACCACGTCAACGCCGAGGTGGCCGGGGCGCTCGCCGGCAATGCGCACGATGCGCCGCAGCCAGGCTTCGTAGTCGGCTTCGTGGCCGGGTTTGATGCGGTGTTTGACCACCAAGGTGACAACCTCGTCCGGGCCGCCTTGCTGCGTGACTGAGTCCATCGTGCCCCTCCCCTGAATACGTGAGCGATGGCCGCAGTGTGGGGCGTCGCGCAGCGTAAAAATTGGATGTACGTGCTCTGTTAAAGCGTCCGGGACATGTGTTCGCCAATCCGCGATCGCAACCAGCGCTCCGCCGGATCGTTGTCGTGCACCCCGCTCCACACCATCGACAGCTCTGCCGCATCGATGGCGAACGGTGGGTCCTCGGCCCGCAACCCGCTGCCTTGGGTCAACGCGCAGGCGGCATAATCGGGCACCGTCGCAATCATTTCGCTGCCGGCCAACAGGTCCCGCAACCCACTGAATTGCGGCACCGCCAACACCACCCGCCGCGCCCGGCCAACCCGCGCCAGGTCCAAGTCAATGTTGCCGCTCAAGTCACCGGAAAACGAAACCATGGCATGGGGCCGTGAACAGTAGTCGTCGAGGGTCAACGGCTCCGGCCGGTCATCCCCCCGCAGGACCTTGCACGGAATATCCCGCAGCTTCTTGCGCTTGGCATTCGCTGGCAGCTCGGTGGTGTAGCTGACCCCCACGGAAATCTCGCCACTGGCCAACAACGCCGACATCAACAAGTAGTTCGCACGCCGCACCACCACGATGATCCCGGGCGCCTCTTCCCGCAGTTGGCTGAGCAACGGCGGGAATAATCCAAACTCGGCGTCATCCGACAGCCCGATGCGAAACACCGCGCAACTGGTGGAAGGGTCGAAATCCTTGGCGCGGCTCACGGCGCCGGAAATGATGTCCATGGCCGGTTGCAACTCCTTGAGGATCGCCACGGCCCGTGGCGTGGGTTCCATACCGCGACCATTGCGCAACAGCAGCGGGTCATCGAACAGGTCGCGCAACCGGCCCAGGGCCGCACTGACCGCTGGCTGGCCCATGAAGAGTTTTTCGGCAACCCGGGTCAGGTTCTTTTCGAACATCAGGGCCTCGAAAATCACCAGCAGGTTCATGTCGACGCGGCGCAAGTCGTTGCGATTCATAGGGTTTCCCGGGAGGTGAGCACCCCGTCAGCTAACCACGCTCAAGGCCGCTGCAATTGCATCCCTGTGCTGTCTTTTTTGCGCAGGCACCTGGCGAAATTAACAACGATTAACTCGCCAGCCAGACGGTCCGGCACCAAGAATACGGCGGTCTACACTGGATTTTCATCAACAGGAAACGCTCCCATCGACCACGGAATCTGTCATGGCCCGACTTGAGCAAATCGCACCTGCACCGCACCCCCGAGCCCCTGCCACCGGCGGCCTGTGCCCCCGCCGCGAACGCATGGTCAAGCAGTTGATCCTGGCCAACCTCGGGGACAGTCTGGAAGTCGCCGAACTGGCACGGGCCTGCGCCCTGTCCCGCAGCCATTTTTCCCGCGCGTTTAAATGCAGTACCGGCCTCTCTCCCCAGGAATGGATTCGCCAACAACGCATCCAGCGGGCCAAGGAGCTGATCATCCACTCCGCCTTGAGCCTGACCCAAATCAGCCAGGAATGCGGATTTTGCGACCAGGCGCACTTCTGCCACATATTCAGCCGCAGCGAAGGCGTAAACCCGATGACCTGGCGTAACCACCAACTTCGCGTGATCGCCGCCTAGTGGTGATTGCACCCCAGCGCAAACCTCTGGAATATGCACCACAGACCTCGTTCCAGAGACCGCGCATGAGCAACCCCAGCGACCAGGCCATGCATTTCGGCCCCTACCGGATCCACCCGCGCCAGCGCGCGGTGCTGGAGGGTGGCCGACCGTTGCGCCTGGGCCGCCGGGCGGTGGATATCCTGCTGATTTTGCTCGAGCACGCCGGCCAGGTGGTGAGCAAGCAGGAGTTGATCGCCCGGGTCTGGCCCAGGACCGTGGTGGAGGATGGCAACCTGCGGGTGCACATGGCGGCCCTGCGCAAGGCCTTGGGCGATGGCCAGGCCGGACAGCGCTATATCGTCACCGTGGCCCAGCGTGGCTACAGTTTTGTTGCGCCCCTGAGCATCGAGCCCACGGCGTTGGAAGGCGACAGCTTAGGGCCCCATCCAGGGCACAACCTGCCGCTGCGACGCACCCGAATGCTGGGACGCCAGGCCCTGATCGAAAGCCTGGTGCAGCAGTTGCCTCAACACCGCTTCATCACCCTCACGGGGGCCGGCGGTATCGGCAAGACCACCGTCGCCTTGCGGGTGGCCGAACTGCTGATCGGCCGTTACCGCGACGGCATCCGCCTGCTGGACTTGGCCCCCCTGAACCAACCCTCGATGATCCTGCCCAACCTGGCGGCCCTGTTGGAACTCACGCTACCGAGCCACGAGCCCTTGTGCGGCCTCGCCAGCCTGCTGCGCGAGCGCCAGATGTTGTTGGTGATCGACAACTGCGAGCACCTGCTCGACGATATTGCGCTGATCAGCGAAACCCTGCTGCGCAATGCCCCCCAGCTGCACATCCTGACCACCAGCCGCGAAGCGCTGCGCGCCGAAGGCGAGTTCGTGCAACGCCTGGAGCCTCTGGCGTGCCCACCGGCCACGGGCGACCGCGCCGAAGCGATGGCGTACCCCGCGCTGCAATTGCTGGTGGAACGGGCGTTGTCGCGCTGGGACGGCTTTGAACTGAGTGACGCCGAGCTGCCCCTGGCCATCGACATCTGCCGACGCCTGGACGGCATTCCCCTGGCAATCGAGCTGGTGGCGGCGCAAATCAAACGCTTTGGCCTGCCGGGCTTGCTGGTGCAGATGGAGGATAACTTTCGCCTGTTGACCCGCGGCCGGCGCAGCGCCCTGCCCCGGCACCAGACCCTGCGCGCCACCCTGGAGTGGAGCTTCGATCTGCTGACCGCCAGCGAGCAGGTCTGCCTGCGTCGCCTGGCGGTGTTCCGGGGTGTTTTCACCCTGGAATCGGCGGCGGCAGTGATCGGCGGTGAACACATTGCGCCCACCGAGGTGCTGGGTTCGATCACGCAGTTGGTAGCCAAGTCCCTGCTCAACGTTGAGGTAGGCGATGAAGCGGTAACCTATCGACTGCTGGACATCACCCGTACCTATGCCCTGGAGAAACTCAGCGCCGCCTGTGAGCTGGAGGCCAGTCGTGAGCGCCACGCCGCCCGGTGCCTGACGCTGATGAATCAAGCGCAAGCCGACTGGGAACACGTGTCCACCCAACAGTGGCTCGACCGTTATGCCGCCTACCGCGAAGACGTGCGTGCCGCCCTCGACTGGGGCTTGAGCCAGGCAGGCTCGCCGCTGCTGGCCATCCGCTTGACGGTCAGCGCGATGCCGCTGTGGCAGGAGCTGTCGCTGCTCACCGAGCACGGTTTGTATGTGGGCAAGGCCCTGGCCCTGCTCCAGCAATCAACCTCGCCCTGCGCGCACTTGCACCTGCAACTGCAGTTGGCCCTGGGCAGTTTTTCCTATCACACCCAGGGCGCAACCCCACAGACCATCGATGCCTTTGAGCGCGCCAGGCAACTGGCAGAAATCAGCCAGGATGTCGCCGGCCAGCTCAGGGCCGTGTCCGGCCACCTGGCGGTCAACCTGTGCAGCGGCAACTACCAGCAGGCCCTGCGTCAAAGCCTGCACTTCGATCACCTGGACCCCAACGCCCCACCGCTGCTGGGTTTGAGCGCACAGCGCCTGCGGGTACTGGCGCAACATTTTGCCGGCAACCAGGCCCTGGCACGGCACAACGCTGAACAGGTGATGCAGCGCATGGCGCAGAGCGGCCACCGCAATCGGTTTACCCATGGGTTTGGCGTGCAATACGACCAGAGCGTGGCGTCGCTGACGGTGCTGGCGCGCATCCTCTGGCTCCAGGGTTTCCCGGAGCGCGCCTGGCGCACCGCCCGCCAGGCGCTGGAGCTGGCGCTGCAAATCAATCACGGCACCTCGATCTGCTACACCCTGGCCCTCGCGGGTGTCGTCATCGCTCACTACAACGGTGACGACCGAGCGGCGAGATCGATGCTGGAGCTGCTGTCACAGCAGGCGCAGAAGCACTCGGTGCTGCTGTTCGACACCTGGGCCAGGCATTACACCCTGGCGCTGGACGGCGTGGTACACGAAGAGAACGTCGAAGGCCTGGGCCTGATCAAGGACATCGTTGTGACCCTGCACACAAGGGACATGGATGAGGCCTGCTTCGAACGGGCCCGGCGCGGCGATGCGGGGTGGTGCACCGCAGAAATCCTGCGGGTGCGCGCCGAATCCCTGCTGCACCGGGCCGACCCGCCCCCGACGCAGGTGGCTGAAAGCCTGTTGCTGGAAGCGCTGGGGCTGGCTCATCAGCAGGGCGCCTTGGCCTGGGAACTGCGAAGCGCGCTGTCACTGGCCCGCCTATGGCAACGCGAGGGCCGGCACGCCGCCGCGCGCGACCTGTTGCAAACCGTCCACGGGCGCTTTACCGAAGGGTTTTCCACGCCGGACCTAGTGAGCGTGCGCCGCCTGCTCGACGAACTGCACCACAAAGTGCCGGCCTGAAAACGGCCCAAGATAATGCCCGTAGCCTTGCTGCAACAACCTCACCTGTGCCCCGTCACCCAGGCGGGCCAGCGCATAGGCACGTACGCTATTGAGCAGGCGATAACGCCGGGGGCCGGGACCGGGTTCGACGGTTAGCAGCGACGTGTCCACCAACCGTGCCAGCAGATAGGGCAAGTCGGCGTGTTCCAGTTCAGTACCGGCAATCAGCGCGCTCAGTCTCGGCAAAGTCACCGCCATCTTGAACAAGCCTAACTGGAGGAACAGCCAGCGCTCCGGCAGGCTCAAGCGATCGTAGGTCCAGTCCAGCGCCGCGTTCATGGATTGATGCCGCCCTACCGCTGTTCGCCGCCCGCGAGTCAGCACCAGCAAGCCGTTCGCCAACTGTACCTGCAAGCCCTTGATGCCCAGGGCATCGACCTGGGCCGCTGCCAGCTCCAGGGCCAGCGGGATGCCGTCGAGGCGCCGGCAGATATCCCGCAGGGGTGCCAGGTCTTGCCTGCGCAAGTCAAAGCCCTGCTGGCAGGCCTGGGCCCGGCTGACAAAAAGCTGCACCGCGGGATAAGCCAGCGCTTGCTCGACAGAAGCCAATGCCGACAGCGACGGCACCGCCATCGCAGGCACGCGCTGAACCCATTCGCCGGGCATATGCAACGCTTCGCGGCTGCTCAACAACAGCGTCACCCGGGGCGCCATTTCCTGCAGGGCGGACACCAGGTTGCGACACGCCGCCACCGCCTGTTCGCACCCATCAAGCACCAACAATAATTGCCGCGACGCCAGTTGCCGGCAAACGCCTTGCAACGTAGCACCCGCTTCAACCTCAATCCCGAGCGCCTTGCCCAACTGACGGAGCACGCCGGATAACTGGCTGATCCCGGCCAGCGGCACCAACCACACGCCGTCGCGATAGCGCGGCAGAACCTGTGCGGCCAGGTACAGCGCCAGGGTGGTTTTGCCGATGCCGGCGCCCCCGGTGAGCGTCATCAGCGTTTGCCCCGGCAATCGCCGGGCAAGGGCGCGCGCCAGCGGCTCCAGGCCGAGCACCGGCACCAGGCGTGCTGGCAGGTTATGTTCAGGTAAGGGCTGTGCAGCTTCTGCCTGCATGGGTGGCGTCGCGACAAAACAATAACCGCGCTGCGGCACGTTGATGATGTAGCACCGCCGGCCCTCGCCATCGGCCAAGGCACGGCGCAGGGCCGCGATGTGCACCCGCAGGTTGTTCTCCTCCACCACGCTGCTGGGCCACACCCGTGCGATCAGGACCGCCTTGCTGACAAACTGCCCCGCCTGCTCCACTAGCACCGCGAGAATGTCCAGCGCACGCCCGCCCAGCGGCAGCGGCCGGCCCTCTGCGCACACCAGGCGCTGCTGGGGGTAGAACGTGAAGGGTCCGAAGCGCACTGCGCATTCCGGTTCAATCGTATGAAGACTGTTCATGCTCGTCAAAGCGCTGAAACACCCGTTCTTGGGCGCCTGCGCATCCTTTTCCATGGGACTGACCGCTATCTTGCCAGCTACCGGTGACAGGACAATGCTGGCACGGGGATCCACACGGACATTCAGGTGCGCCGGACGGACATCAGCTGAATTGCTGGCGGTATTGGGTCGGGTTCAAGCCGAGTTTTTCACTGAACAGAGACCGCATATGCCGCACGCTGCCAAACCCCGCGTGAAACGCTACGGTCTTGAGCGGCAGGTCGGTGCTTTCCAGCAAGTGCCGGGCACGATCGATGCGCGCACCTTGCAGGAACGCCATCGGGGTCATCTGCACTTCCTTGGCGAACACCCGCGCAAAGTGCCGTGTGCTCATACCCGCCAATTGCGCCATGGACTCGATGGTAAAGGCCTGGTCCAGTCGCTCCAGCACCTGGGTCTGCACCCGGGTAATCGCGGTTTCCTGAGGGGCCACCGCTGCGGTCATCGGGCTGAACTGGGCCTGGCCACCCTGGCGTTTCATGACCACCAACAACACTTTGGCCACGTCGACAGCCACCTGCTTGCCGTGGTCCTGGGCCACGATGGACAGCGCCAGGTCGATGCCCGCCGTCACGCCGCCCGAGGTGATTAGCCGGCCGTCCTGCAGGTAGATACGGTCGGTCTCAACGATGGCCTTGGGAAAGGCCCTGATCAGCCGTTCGGTGTAATGCCAGTGGGTGGTCACGTGCTGGCCGTCCAGCAAGCCCGCATACCCCAGCACAAAGGCGCCGGTGCAGATGGAGCCGAATCGTCGGGCGCGGGGCGCAGCGGCCTTGAGCCAGGGCAACAGGGCGGGATGGCATTCTTTGTAGGCGCCAGGGCCACCGGGGACCAACAGCAAGTCATACGCCTCAAGGGCCTCGTCCAGCTGCAGGTCGGGGTGTACCACCACGCCATTGGAGGCTCGCAGTGGCCCGGGCTCGGTACCGATGGTCAGGATCTGATAATGGGCTGGCGGTTCAAGGTAGCGATTGGCAATGGAGAACACCTCCAGCGGCCCGGCCATATCGAGCAGAAGGAAATCAGGAAACAGCGCCATGGCCACGGTTTTCATTGTCAGGAATTGCCCGTTCAGGAGGTGAATCCGAGCATTATGGCACGTCACTTACTGTCAACTCATACAGGACAGTCATTCCGATTTCAGCTTCTTAATCAACCTGCTGCTAACCAGTAATCTTCTCCTTACACCGAAGCCCTGCATCTCGCAGCCAAGCTTCCCTTGAGGAGAACACCCCATGCTGACCCTTCGCAAAGCCTCGGAACGCGGCGCCGCCAATCACGGTTGGTTGAAGTCGTTCCACACCTTCTCGTTTGCCAACTACTGGAATCCCAAAGAACAGGGTTTTTCCGACCTGCTGGTGATCAACGATGACCGAGTTGCCGCCGGCAAGGGCTTCGGCCAACACCCGCACCGCGACATGGAGATTTTTTCCTATGTGCTCGAAGGCGCCCTGGAACACAAGGACACCCTGGGCACCGGTTCGGTGATTCGCCCCGGCGATGTGCAACTGATGAGCGCCGGCAGCGGCGTGGCCCACAGCGAGTTCAACCACAGCCATACCCAGGGCGTGCACTTCCTGCAAATCTGGATCGTGCCGGCGGTGGCGGGCGCCGAACCGCGCTATCAGCAGGAGCACTTCACCGAGGCGCAGAAACGCGGCCGGTTGCAGTTGATCATCTCGCCGGAAGGCACCGACGGCTCCCTCGGCGTGCGCCAGGATGCGCGGGTGTATGCCGGGCTGTTCAACGGCTTTGAAACCGCCAGCCTGCCACTGGCTCCGGAACGCTATGCCTACATCCATGTGGCGCGGGGCAGCGTTGAAGTCAACGGCCAACGCTTGCACGAAGGCGACGGTGCCCGAGTGCGCGAAGAGCGGGAGATTCACCTGAGCCATGGCGAGAATGCCGAGGTGCTGGTGTTCGACCTGCGCCCTCAGGAACTGCCTGAAATGCCGTGATAGTCGGCGCGATGGTCCGCGAAAACGGGCCATCGCTGGCGTCGATAGTCACCATCAGCCCAATGAAGTTCTCTAAAAAAATCCACCGCGTAACATCGCATCCATACCAACCAATGACATCCCGGAGCACACTCTCATGAAACGCCAACTCTTGTTTAGCCTCGCTTTCTCGGTACTTGCTGTAAGCGCCTTTACCCAACCTGCCCTCGCTGAAGGCGGCGCAGATCGCCTGATGGACAGCCGTGTGGCTGAGGGGGGTTCTGACCGTTTGCTGGAACGTCGCGTTGCTGAAGGGGGTTCTGATCGCCTGCTGGAACGTCGCGTTGCTGAAGGGGGTTCTGATCGCCTGCTGGAACGTCGCGTTGCTGAAGGTGGCTCTGATCGCCTGCTGGAACGTCGCGTCGCTGAAGGTGGTGCTGATCGTCTTCAAGAAAACCGCGTCGCTGAAGGTGGTGCAGACCGCCTGATGGAAAACCGCGCGTAACCCCTGTCGTTCGCGGTTCACCCCCAGCCGGCCTGATCAGCCGGCTTTTTTTCGCCTGCTATTAACTGATCCTCACAAGCGCCACACAAGCTCTCTCGCCATTACTGGAGTTCACGGTCCAGCCACACCACCGCCTTGCCAATCTGCTGCCTTGCCTCAATCCGCGCGTGCACCTGCTGCACGTCTTCCAGCGCGTAATGCCCTTCGATATCCACTGTCAGCGAACCTTCGAGCATCGCCGCGAACACCGCATTGGCACGCCGTTGCACAGTCGGGCCGTCGGCCATGTGGTCGTTGAGTCGTGGGCGCGTCAGGAACAGTGAACCGGCTTCCCCCAACTCCATCGGGTCCAGATCAGTGATCGAACCGGAAACGTTGCCGTAATTGACGATCAAACCGCGCGTGCGGCACGCCTTGAAACTCTCGCGCAAGGTGGCCTTGCCCACCGAATCGAACACCACATCCACCCCCTGCCCCTGCGTGGCCTCCAACACCCGCTCGGCAAACCCATCGTATAGCCAGGCGTGATCGGCACCACGCTCAAGGGCAATCGCACACTTTTCGACGCTGCTGCCGGTGGTGAACACCGTGGCACCGAGTCGATGGGCCATTTGCACCAGCAACTGGCCGATACTGCCGGAAGCCGCGTGGATCAAGCAGCGGTTGCCCGCCTGCAACCGTGCGACCTCTTCAATCAGGTAGTGGGCGGTGCAGCCCTGGAACATCGCTGCAGCCGCCTGATCGAAGCCGATCGCATTGGGAATCTGCGCCACTCGCTCGGCAGGTACGCTGGCGTATTCAGCGAACGCGCCCCAGGCAATGCACCAGGCCACCCGATCACCCGGCGCCAGGTGGCTCACACCCTCGCCCACCGCAACCACCACACCGGCCCCTTCCATACCCAGGATGCACGGCAGCCGTACCGGATAGGTGACCGACGTGGCGTACTTGCCCTGGCGAGTGTGCACATCCATGAAATTGATCCCGGCGCAGGCCACCTTGATCAATACGTGGCCGGGTGTCACTGGGGGTTTGGGCACATCAAGGCGCAGCTGAACGACCTCCGGGCCGCCATAGGTTTCAAGGGTGAGGGCTTTCATCGCGGGACAACTCCGTTTGCGGTGGGAATGCGCCATGGTAAAAGGCGCGACTCTGTACGAGAATTCCCCAACAACTCCCACCCTCCGTGCGGAAATAACCCGATGTTCGACTGGCAGGATCTGTATTTCTTCACCGTACTGGCGCGCACCCAGTCGCTGTCGGCTGCCGCCCGCGAGCTGCAGGTGGAACACGCCACCGTTGGCCGCCGCGTCGATGCCCTGGAAAAAGCCCTCGGCGTAAAGTTGGTGGATCGCCTGCCCCGCAGCCGACCGTTGACCGAGGAAGGCCTGGCATTGGCGAAGATGGCAGCAGGCATGGGCGAGATGGCCACCGACGTGATGCGCCTGTCCCGCGTGGCCTCCATCGAGGTGGCCGGCACCGTGCGGGTCAGTTGTCCGCCGTCGATTGCCATCCACTGCATCGCGCCCCATGTCGCACGATTCAGGACGCAGTATCCCAAGCTGAATATCGTGTTGATGTCCTCGACAACACTCGCCGCCCTCGACAAAGGCGAAGCCGACATTGCCCTGCGCACGGTGCGTCCCGATGAGGAAGCGCTGGTACGCAGAAAGGTCGGCGCCGTGCGCTTCGGCCTCTATGCCACGCCCGAGCTCAAACAACTGCCTGCTGAACAGTGGGCATTCATTGCCTATGACGCCACCCGCGACCACCTGCCCCAACAGGCGTGGATGCATCAGGTGCGCGGCAACCGCACGATTGCCTTCGCCGCCAGCGACCTGATCACCCAGCAAATGGCCGCCCGCGCCCAGGTGGGTGCAGTGGTGTTGCCCACGCTGGTGGGGGATCACGACGGGGCATTGGTGCGGTTGGCAACAAACACCGAAGGCCCGGTTCGCGATATCTGGCTGACGGTTTACCCGGATATGCGCCGCTCGCCTTCGGTGAAAGTGGTGATGGAGTTTTTGGTGAGTTGTATTGAAGGCGAGCCGCAGTTGCGGCGCTGAAGCGGATTACTGCGCCGCGTACTGTTCGTCGCTGACCTGCTCCATCCAGTCCACCACCTTGCCATCGAGCATTTCGTTAATCGCAATATGGGTCATGGCGGTGTTGGCCGTGGCGCCATGCCAATGCTTGACCCCGGGCGCAATCCAGACCGTGTCGCCGGGGCGGATTGCCCGTACCGGTTGGCCCCATTCCTGAACCTGGCCCAGGCCTGCGGTCACGATCAACGTCTGGCCCAGCGGATGGGTGTGCCACGCGGTACGCGCGCCCGGTTCAAAGGTGACGAAGGCCCCGGTGACGCGTGCCGCGTCGGTGCCCTTGAAGGGTGAATCGACGCGTACCGTGCCGGTGAAATAATCCGCCGGGCCTTTTGCAGAGGGCTGGGAACCGTTGGGCGTGATGGTCAGCATGGGCGTCTCCTGTGCGGGTGAATCGAGTGCCATTAATGACAATGAAAGCGCGGTGGCGGCGAGGCTGGTGTTCATAGGCCGGTCATCCTTTCCAGGGCTTCGGGGTAGCGATCGCCATGCACGGCGATGTTGGCAGCGGCGACGTCCAGTTCACTGAGCTCCGTCGCGCTGAGCTGTACTTCGACCGCCCCCAGGTTTTCCGTCAGGCGCGAGGTTTTGGTGGTGCCTGGAATCGGTACGATCCAGGGCTTCTGGGCCAGCAACCAGGCCAGTGCAATCTGCGAGGGCGTGGCGTTTTTTCGCTGGGCAACCTGGCGCAGCAACTCCACCAGGGCCTGGTTGGCCTGCAAAGCGTCAGGCGTGAACCTGGGCAAACTGCTGCGAAAATCCGAGCTGTCAAAGGTGCTCTGACTGTCGAACTTGCCGGTCAGGAAGCCTTTGCCCAACGGGCTATAGGGCACCAGGCCAATGCCCAGCTCCTCCAGCAGCGGCAGCACCTCGGCCTCCGGCTTGCGCCACCACAGGGAGTACTCACTTTGCAGAGCGGTCACCGGCTGAACGGCATGGGCGCGGCGGATGGTCGAGGCGCCGGCTTCCGACAAGCCGAAGTGCTTGACCTTGCCCTCCTGAATCAAATCCTTCACGGCACCGGCCACCTCTTCGATCGGCACATTCGGATCAACCCGGTGCTGATAAAACAGGTCGATAACATCGGTCTTCAGGCGTTCCAGAGAGGCTTCAGCTACCTGGCGGATATGTTCGGGGCGGCTGTCGAGACCGGACCATTTGCCATTGCCGGACGGGTCCGGGGCAAATCCGAACTTGGTGGCGATCACCACCTGCTCACGCAGCGGTGACAGGGCTTCGCCCAGCAGTTCTTCATTGATGAACGGGCCATAGACTTCGGCGGTATCGAAGAAGGTCACGCCTTGTTCAACCGCATTGCGCAGCAAGGCAATCATCTGCTGTTTGTCGGCCGCAGGGCCGTAGCCAAAGCTCATGCCCATGCAACCGAGCCCCAGGGCCGAGACCTCAAGTTGGCTGTTACCGAGTGTGCGTCTGCGCATGGTCATTCTCCGGGTAAGGGGACTGAATCCAATCTAACAGTTACGAATTGTGATAATTAGCCGCTAGAATCTGAAAATACTTATGAGGATGACTCACCAATGCTCAGGGAAAACGCCAATGACCTGCTCGCCTTTCTGGCGGTAGCCCGTGAGCGCAGCTTTACCAAGGCGGCGGCCAAACTCGGGGTTTCCCAATCGGCGCTGAGCCATACCATCCGCGCCCTGGAGGCGCGCCTGGGGCTGCGCCTGCTGACCCGCACCACCCGCAGCGTGTCACCCACCGAAGCGGGGCAGCACTTGATCGATACGGTCGGGCCGCACTTCGATGAAATCCAGGTGGGGCTTGAAGGCCTGAGTAATTTGCGCGACCGGCCGTCCGGCACCATTCGCATCAACGCCATGGACCACGCGCTGGAATTCATCCTGTGGCCGGTGTTGAAACCGTTCCTGGCGCAGTACCCGGACATCGCCGTGGAGGTATGTTGCGACTATGGCTTTGTCGACATCGCCGCCCATGGTTTCGACGCCGGTGTACGGCTTGGGGAAGACGTGGCCCAGGGCATGATTGCCACGCGCATCAGCCCCGACATGCGCATGCTGGTGGTGGGCTCACCGGCCTACTTCGCCCAGCGCCCGATCCCCCGCACGCCCCGGGACTTGACCGATCACGCCTGCAACAACTTGCGCCTACCCACCAATGGCGGTCTGTATGTGTGGGAATTCAAGAAAGGCGACGAAAGCCTGAATGTGCGGGTGTCTGGCCAGGTGACCTTCAATGGCGTGTACCCATTGCTCAAGGCAGCGGTCGACGGCTTGGGCTTGAGTTACGTGCCTGCCGACTTGGTGGCGCCTTATCTGGCGGACGGGCGACTGGTGCAGGTACTGGATGACTGGTGTGCGCCGTTTGCCGGCTTTCACCTGTACTACCCCAGCCGCCGCCAGACCTCGCCCGCGTTTGCGCTGTTGGTGGACGCACTGCGTTATCGCGGCTGAAGGAAATCCGTCAGGGCCGAGCCCAACCCATCGAACACCACGGCGATGCGCGGGACCTTGCGCATGTCCTGGTGCATGGCGATCCACACGTCAACCTTGAAATCCACCTGCGCGGGCAACACCCGCACCAGCCCGTGACGTTGTGCCACCTGGGCTGAACACACGCCGATCCCCAGCCCCGCACGCAACGCGGCCAACTGCGCGAGGTGATCGTCGGTGCGAATCACCGTACTGGGCGCCGAACAGTCGAAACCGCGCTCACCCAGAAATTCGATCTCCAGCAAGTTGCGGTCCGGCCCGATCAGCGGGTAGCAGTGCAATTGCGCAACGGTGTCCGGCGTGCCCTGCTCTGCCAGCAATTCTGGCGCGGCGTACAACCCGACTTGCAGGTCGCCGACCTTGCGCGCGACCACGGTGGATTCGACCGGGCGACGGATGCGTACGGCGACGTCGGCCTCTTGCCGGGCAAGCGCCTGCAGTCGATTGGATACGCTCAGCTCGATGGCCAATTGCGGATGATCACGGCGCAGGCTGCGCAACATTGGCGGCAGCACTTCAACGCCCAGCAGCTTGCCGCTGGTGAGCCGCACCGTGCCGCCGGCGAGCGCCGTGTCGGCCGAGGCTGCGCGGTTAAAGGCGTTGGCCGCAACGGCCATCGCTTCAACATGGCTGATCAGGTCCTTGGCCGTGTCGGTGGGCAATAGCCCGGCGGGTGAGCGGATAAACAGGCTGACCCCGACGCTCTGCTCCAGCGCCTCGATCCGTCGCCGCGCGGTGGCCTGGGCGATCCCCAGCAAACGGGCTGCGCCCGACAGGCTGCCGGTGCGCAGCACGGCGAGGAAGGCGCGCTGGGTTTCCCATTGGAGTTGCGGGGCGTTCATACATTTCCTGTGAGCCGCTGGGCAGTTTTGGTGGATGTTCTTTGTTCGGGGGCTGCGGCATGCTGGCGAGCATAACCGATGGGGCTTTCGCCCTCACTTTGCACAGGATCGTTTTTGATGACACTCACCGGCCAATGTCGCTGCGCCCGCGTGACCTACACCCTCGATACCGACGCGCCGCTGGCGGTGTATGCCTGCCATTGCCGCCACTGCCAGACCTGGAGCGGCAGCGCGTTTGCCCTGCATGCGCTGTTGCCGGCGGATGCGCTGCGGGTTGAAGGTTCGCTGACGGAATATGCCTATGACGTCGATGGGCAGCGTTCGGAGCATCGGTTGTGCGGGGTGTGCCATACGCGGATCTGCAACACCACGACGGCCGCGCCGGGGTTGGTTGTGCTGCGGGTCGGGACACTGGATGAGAGCCCGTCCGTGCAGCCGGTGGCGCACATTTGGCTGCGGCACAAGCAACCGTGGATAACGCTGGCGGAGGGCGTTCCGACCTGGCCGGAAAGCCCTACGCCCCAGGCGTTTGCGCAGGCGTTGAGCGTTCCCCTGTAGACATGACTCACACAAACCCTGTGGCGATGTCGAGACTCAGCACTTCGCCATTGCGCAACTGCCATTCGAAGAAGTCTGAGAAATCATCGCGAACCAATGCGCGAATCGCCTTGGCGACAACCCCATGGGCAACCAGCACCACCACCTGTTGCCCATGGTTCACCAGCAACTGATTCAATCCGCCCCGGATACGCTCGACGAACTGCGAGATTGACTCACCGTCCGTGGGCGCCCGCTCCCATTGCCGGGTAATATTCTGCGCCCAAAGGTCGGGATAACGCTGCGCGGCTTCCACCTGGGTCAGTCCCTCAAACACCCCCACGCCGCGCTCACGAAACGCATCCCGCGTATGCAGTTGCAGCCCATCATCCGTAAACACAATGGCCGCCGTTTGCTGGGCCCTACGCAGCGGCGAGACGATGACAGCGTCGATCTGCGCCGGCAATTTTTCCCGCAACTCCCGCGCCTGCAGCACGCCCCGTTCGTTGAGATCAATGTCCAGCGAGCCCTGGTAACGCCCCTCGGCATTGGCTTGAGTTTCGCCGTGACGAACAACATACAACTGCATACCGCCCTCCTTCATCCTGACGCTGAAAGGCCGCGAACGGCGCATCCGATAAAGCCCTAAGCTAAGACCGAAAAATTATTTATCGAATAATTTTTAGAACAATAAGCTGACCTTAATCCATTAAGAATCGAGCACGCCATGCCCCTGTTTTCGCTCCATCGCCTTTTCATCACTGGCCTGGCCACGCTGGGCCTCTGCACCACCCTGAGTGCACACGCCCAGGAAACCGTGCGCATCGGTTACCAGAAATCCTCGACCCTGATCACCTTGCTGAAAACCCAGGGCACCCTGGAAAAAGCCCTCAAGACCGACGGCATCGACGTGACCTGGCACGAGTTCCCCAGCGGCCTGCCGCTGCTGGAAGCGCTCACCGTCGGTAACGTGGATATCAGCGCTGACGTGGCCGACACCGTGCCGATCTTTGCCCAGGCCGCCCAGGCCAAGCTCACCTACTTCGCCCAGGAAGCGCCCTCGCCCCAAGCCCAGGCGATCGTGGTGCGCAAGGACTCGCCGATCCAGCAACTGGCGGACTTGAAAGGCAAGAAAATCGCCGTGACCAAGGCCGCCGGCACTCACTATTTATTGATCGCTGCCTTGAACAAGGCGGGGCTGGCCTTCTCCGATATCGAGCCGGCGTACCTGACGCCCGCCGATGGTCGCGCTGCGTTTGAAAACAACAAGGTTGATGCCTGGGTCACGTGGGAACCGTTCCTCACCAGCGTGCAGCGCCAACTGCCCACCCGCACCCTTGCGGACGGTACCGGGCTGGCCAGTTACAAGCGCTATTACCTGACCGGCACGCCCTATGCCAAGGCGCATCCCGAAGTGCTGAAGCTGGTTTACGAGCAGTTGCACCAGGCTGGCGAGTGGGTGAAGAGTCACCCGCGGGATGCCGCGAAAGTGCTGGGGCCTTTGTGGGGCAACCTGGATGTGGAGACTGTCGAGGCGGCCAATGCTCATCGTAGTTATGAGGTGCAGCCGGTGACGCTGGATCAGTTGGGTGAACAGCAGAAGATTGCGGATGCGTTCTTCAAGGCGGGGTTGTTACCCAAGGCGGTGGATGCGCAGGATGTGCAGGTGTGGAAACCCTGAGGCAGTCAACTGTGGGAGCCGGGCTTGCCCGCGGTGATGCCATCGCAGCCTCGCCAAGGCTCGACAGCTCCCACAGTTGATGTTCAGGGCCTGGACTATCGGGGGGGTGTCAGCTTTTACGCGTCGCATCATCCAGCGCAAGGATGGTATGAGCATTGGTCACCGTGGTCGCCAGGGTATTGATCACTCCCGAGCGCAACGCCCCCAGCGTCGCCGCCGCCTTGGTGTTTTCACTGGCAATCGCCACCACGTCCGGAATGCGGAACAGCTCCTGCACCGTCAACCCGATCACCCGCCCTTGAATCGCATTGACCGCCGGCTGGCCATGAATGTCGATGAAGTCATAGCCCATCATGTCGCCCACCGTACCGGACAACCGCGCCTGGGCGATTTCCTGGGGTGAGAACCAACCCATGCGCACCATGTTGCTGTTTTCACTCATGTCGCCGATGCCGATCAACGCCATGTCGGCACGGCGGGCACGGTCAAGGGTGGAACGCACCGTATCGTTGCTGATCAACACCCCCCGCAGTTCCGGGTTGGCCACCAGGGCCGGGGCGTACAAGCTTTCACTCTCGCCGCCAAAGCGCAGGGCCAGGCGCCGGCAGATGTGGTCAGGGTTCATGTATTCGCCCGCCTTGAGCGAACCGCCAATGGCGCACACAAACGTGCAGTTGCGGGTCACCGGCAGGAACACATTATCAGCCACCGCACCGACGTTACGGCCCATGCCGACCGCGACGATCATGCCGTCGCTCAGGGTTTTGTTCAGGTAGTTGGCCACGAGGCTGGCAACCGCCGAACGCTGGGTGTCGGGGTCGCTGTGGTCGACTGCGATCAAGGCGCGGTCCAGCTGGAAGCGCTCCACCAGCGCCTGTTCCAGCTCGTTGTTCATCGCCGGGTGCTGCAACACCCGCACCTCGACAATCCCTTCATCCCGTGCGCGTTTGAGCAGGCGGCTGACTTTTGCCCGGGACAGGTCGAAGCGCTTGGCGATGGCTTCCTGAGTGACGTTCTCAAGGTAATAGAGCATCGCCACTTCGGTCATCAGGTCGATGTCGCTGGCGATGCGCTGGGTACTGTCACTCATGGGCACGGGCTTCCGTTTCGGTGTCAAAGGCGCATTCTCCCGACTCTTGCCCCGTTCCGTCCACTACTGATGCCCGTCACGCTCGATCGCGTTGATGCGGTCGACCTTGGCCCCGGAACGCGCAGCTTCGAACTCCGACTCCAGGAACGACTTGACGATGCTCTTGGCCAGTTCCGCGCCGATCACCCGTGCACCGATGGACAGGATCTGCGCATCGTTGCTCTTGCGCGCCCGCTCCGCCGAATAGGTGTCGTGGGCCTGGGCTGCACGAATCCCCAGGACTTTGTTGGCCGAGATGGCCATGCCGATGCCGGTGCCGCACACCAGCACCCCCAGCCGCTGTTCACCGGCATTGATCGCCGTGGCCACCGCCAGGGCGATGTCCGGGTACAGCACCGGCGCCGTGGAGTGGGTGCCAAAGTCGGTCACCGGGTAACCCAGCGCCTCGATATGGCGCTTCAACAGTTCTTTAAGCTCATAACCCGCTTCATCGCATCCGATAGCCACCGGGAAAGGTGTGTTCATGGCGTTTGGCTCCGCTGCCGTTTTGGGTACTTTCGAATGATCATATGATCAATCAATGAATTTTTGCTCAGTCATTTCTCGGATATCCGAAGCGCCCTGTCAAGCAAGATTTAGCTGACCTTGCAGTCAAAGCCCTCTAAACCGGCACACTTTGCGCAAATTCGCCCATTTACAACTTTTCAGTGAAAGAGATTGACTGATCAGAATTTCATTTGATACACATATGATCACAGCGAAACATGACTGTGCGACCTAATAAGAATTCACAGCACGAGGACACGCCGATGGCCACGCCATTACTGCTCCAGGCTGAACACGTCGCCAAGGCTTACGCCGGGATCCCTGCCCTGCGTGAGGGGCGCCTCTCTCTGCGTGCCGGCAGCGTCCACGCCCTGTGCGGCGGCAATGGCGCAGGCAAGTCGACTTTCCTGAGCATCCTGATGGGCATCACCCAACGTGACACCGGGACCATCCTGCTCAATGGCTCACCCGTTCAGTTCAACCGCCCCAGCGAAGCATTGGCGGCGGGGATCGCGATGATCACCCAGGAACTGGAACCCATCCCCTACATGACCGTCGCCGAAAACATCTGGCTGGGCCGCGAACCGCGCCGCGCCGGCTGCATCGTCGACAGCAAGGAGCTCAACCGGCGCACTCGCGAGCTGCTGGAAGGCCTGGAGTTCGACGTCGACGCCACCAGCCCCATGCACCGTCTGAGCGTGGCGCAGATCCAGTTGGTGGAGATCGCCAAGGCATTCAGCCACGACTGCCAGGTGATGATCATGGACGAGCCCACCTCGGCCATCGGCGAGCGTGAGGCCGAAACGCTGTTCAAGGCGATCCGCCGCCTCACCGCCCGTGGTGCCGGCATCATCTATGTGTCGCACCGCCTCAGTGAACTGGCGCAGATTGCCGACGACTACAGCATCTTTCGTGACGGCGCTTTCGTTGAGACCGGGCGCATGGCGGATATCGACCGCGCCCACCTGGTGCGCGGCATCGTCGGCCAGGAACTCACCCGCATCGACCACAAGGTCGGCCGCGAATGCGCCGCCGAATGCTGCCTGGACGTCGACAGCCTGAGCCGCGCCGGCGAGTTCCAGGACATCAGCCTGCAACTGCGCCAAGGTGAAATTCTGGGTATCTACGGGCTGATGGGCTCAGGCCGCAGCGAATTCCTCAACTGCATCTACGGCCTCACCACCCCGGACTCCGGCAGCGTGACCCTGCAAGGCAAACCGATGCCCATCGGCCTGCCCAAGGCAACGATCCAGGCCGGCATGTCACTGGTCACCGAAGACCGCAAAGACAGCGGCCTGGTGCTCAGCGGCAGCATCCTCTCGAACATTGCGTTGTCGGCCTACAAGCAGCTGTCGAGCTGGTCGCTGATCAACGCGCGCAAGGAAAACCAGCTGGCCCAGGACATGGTCAAGCGCCTGCAGATCAAGACCGCCTCCCTGGACCTGCCGGTGGAATCCATGAGCGGCGGCAACCAGCAAAAAGTGGTGCTCGCCAAATGCCTGTCGACCCAGCCGATCTGCCTGCTGTGCGACGAGCCGACCCGGGGCATCGACGAAGGTGCCAAGCAGGAGATCTATCACCTGCTGGACCAGTTCGTGCGCGCCGGTGGTGCAGCAATTGTGGTGTCGTCCGAAGCCCCTGAATTGCTGCACCTGAGTGACCGTATTGCCGTGTTCAAAGGCGGAAGGCTGGTGACCATCAGCAGCGATACCGCCCTTTCCCAGGAAGCCTTGCTGAGTCTTGCCTCATGAATGCCAAATCACTTTCTACACCTGCAGCCGCCCCCGTCACCACCGCACCCCGCAGCCGCCTGCGCTTGTCCCTCGACCGCTTCGGCCTGCCGCTGGTGTTTATCCTGCTGTGCCTGGTGATGGCCTTCGCCAGCGAATACTTCATGACCTGGCGCAACTGGATGGACATCCTGCGCCAGACCTCGATCAACGGAATTCTCGCCGTGGGCATGACCTACGTGATCCTGACCAAGGGCATCGACCTGTCAGTGGGCTCGATCCTGGCGTTTGCCGGGTTGTGCAGTGCCATGGTGGCGACCCAGGGGTATGGCGTGCTGGCGGCGGTCAGCGCCGGGATGTTCGCCGGGGCGATGCTCGGGGTGGTGAACGGCTTTATGGTCGCCAACCTGTCGATCCCACCCTTTGTCGCGACCTTGGGCATGTTGAGCATTGCCCGGGGCATGACCTTCATCCTCAACGACGGCAGCCCGATCACCGACCTGCCCGACGCGTACCTGGCGCTGGGCATCGGCAAGATCGGCCCGATTGGCGTGCCCATCGTGATCTTCGCCGTGGTCGCGCTGATCTTCTGGATGGTGCTGCGCTACACCACCTACGGCCGCTATGTGTACGCGGTGGGCGGCAACGAGAAGAGCGCGCGCACCTCCGGGATCGGCGTGCGCAAGGTGATGTTTTCGGTGTACGTGGTCTCGGGGTTGCTCGCCGGGTTGGCCGGTGTGGTGCTGTCGGCGCGCACCACCTCCGCCCTGCCCCAGGCGGGCACTTCTTATGAGCTGGACGCGATTGCCGCGGTGGTGATCGGCGGCACCAGCCTGTCGGGCGGTACCGGCACGATTGTCGGCACGCTGTTTGGTGCACTGCTGATCGGTGTGATCAACAACGGCCTGAACCTGCTCGGCGTGTCCTCCTATTACCAGCAGGTCGCCAAGGGCCTGATCATCGTGTTCGCAGTATTGATTGATGTGTGGCGCAAGAAAAAACGCTAGTCGCTTTTCCTCGAAACCGAACTGAACGACCTACAACAATAAGCGGAGTTCTCATCATGAAAGTTGGTATTTCCCTGGCCGCCGTCGCGGCACTCTCCCTGCTCGCCAGCAGCATTGCCCTGGCTGCCGATGGCAAGACCTACAAGATCGGCGCCGCAGTGTACGGCCTCAAGGGCCAGTTCATGCAGAACTGGGTGCGCGAGTTGAAGGAACACCCGGCCGTCAAGGACGGCACCGTGCAACTGACCGTGTTCGACGGCAACTACGACGCCCTGACCCAGAACAACCAGATTGAAAACATGGTGACCCAGCACTACGACGCGATCCTGTTTGTACCGATCGACACCAAGGCCGGCGTCGGCACCGTGAAGGCCGCCATGAGCAATGACGTGGTGGTGATCGCCTCCAACACCAAGGTGGCGGACGCCAACGTACCTTATGTCGGCAACGACGACGTGGAAGGCGGCCGGCTCCAGGCCCAGGCCATGGTCGACAAGCTCAAGGGCAAGGGCAACGTCGTGATCATCCAGGGCCCGATTGGCCAATCGGCACAGATCGACCGGGAAAAGGGTGAGATGGAAGTGCTGGGCAAGCACCCGGACATCAAGATCATCGAGAAGAAAACCGCCAACTGGGACCGCGCCCAGGCCCTGGCCCTGACTGAAGACTGGCTGAACGCCCACCCCAAAGGCATCAACGGGGTGATCGCGCAAAACGATGACATGGCCCTCGGTGCGGTGCAGGCATTGAAGTCCCATGGGCTGTCGTCCAAGGATGTGCCGGTGACGTCCATCGACGGCATGCCGGATGCGATCCAGGCGGCGAAGAAAGATGAAGTGACCACCTTCCTGCAAGACGCCCAGGCCCAGTCTCAAGGCGCGCTGGATGTGGCGCTGCGGGCGCTGGCCGGCAAGGACTACAAGCCGCAGTCGGTGATCTGGGAACGCTATGGCAAGGATGTGAAATGGGGTGACGGCACCGCCAAGAACTACATCCTGCCGTGGGTGCCAGTGACCAATGCGAATGCGGATGCGCTGTACCAGCAGGTGAGCGGCACGAAGTAAGTTTTGACTTGAAACCCGGTCAAGTGTGGGAGCGGGCTTGCTCGCGAAAGCGGTGGATCATTCAACAGATGTGCCACCTGATACACCGCTTTCGCGAGCAAGCCCGCTCCCACATTGGATCTCCACCGATCTGAAAAATGGAGTCATGTTCATGTCTGGATTCTGGAATCAAGCCTTCGACCTCACCGGCCGCTGCGCCGTGATCACCGGCGGGGCCGCCGGGATCGGTCTGGCTTCTGCCAGCCTGCTGGTGGAACGCGGCGCACGAGTGGCCCTGCTCGACCGCGACCCGGCCGTGGTCGAAGTCGCCGCCAACCTCGGCGCCGGGAATATCGGCATCGCCGTGGACCTGCGCCAACTCGACCAGGTGCACAGCACCGTCGACTACGTATTCGATCACTTCAAACGCCTGGATTACCTGGTCAACAGCGCCGGGGTCGCCCTGCTGGACAAGGCCCTGGACGTCAGCGAAAACGCCTGGGACACCACCCTCGACATCAACCTCAAGGCCAGCTTTTTCGTCGCCCAGGCCTGCGCCAAACACATGCTTGCCCAGGGCAGCGGGCGCATCGTCAACCTCGCTTCCCAAGCGGCGTTAATAGGCCTGGACCGTCACGTCGCCTACTGCGCCAGCAAGGCCGCCGTGGTCGGCATGACCAAGGTGCTGGCCATGGAATGGGCGCCCCACATCAACGTCAACGCCATTTCCCCGACCATCGTCGAAACCGCCCTGGGCAAAAAGGCCTGGGCCGGCGAGCTGGGGGAACGGGCCAAATTGCAGATCCCGGCGGGCCGCTTTGCCCAGCCGGAAGAAATCGCCGGGCTGGCGTTGTACCTGCTCAGCGACGCCGCGCAGATGATCACCGGCGAGAACGTGGTGATCGACGGCGGCTACAGCATCCAGTAATTGATCTTTTGTCGTGAGGTTTATCGTCATGTCTACCGTTACCGAACGCACGCCCGAGCAACTGTCACCCGTCATTCCGAAAACCATGCAGGCCGTGGTCTGCCATGGCCCCGAAGACTATCGCCTGGAGACCGTCGATGTACCGACGCCCGGGCCCGACGAGATCCTGACCAAGGTCGAGCTGTGCGGCATCTGCATGGGCGACATCAAGACTTATCGCGGTGCTCCATCGTTCTGGGGCGATGCTGAGCAGCCGCGCTACGTGAAGCCGCCGATGATTCCCGGCCACGAATTCGTGTGCCGCGTGGTCGCCCTCGGCCCAGGCGCAGAAAAGCGTGGAGTGAAGGTCGGCGACCGGGTGATTTCCGAGCAGATCGTGCCGTGCTGGGGCTGCCGCTTCTGCAACCACGGCCAGTACTGGATGTGCCAGAAACACGACTTGTACGGTTTCCAGAACAACGTCCAGGGCGCCATGGCCCAGTACATGATCTTCACCAAGGAAGGCATCATCCACAAAGTGCCGGACTCGATTGCCCCGGACGAAGCCATCCTGATTGAACCCCTGGCCTGCTCCCTGCACGCAGCGGAGCGGGCCAATGTGGATTTCGACGACATCGTGGTGGTAGCCGGCGCCGGTACGTTGGGCCTGGGAATCATCGGCGCGGTGCGCATGCGCAACCCGAAAAAACTCATCGTGCTCGACATGAAACCCGAGCGCGCCGCCCTCGCCCTGCGCATGGGTGCGGACGAAGTGTGGAACCCGGCTGAAGTCGACGTCATGGCGAAGATTCGCGAGATCACCGACGGCTACGGTTGCGACATTTACATTGAGGCCACCGGGCACCATAAGGCGGTGAACCAGGGCCTGGCGATGCTGCGCAAACTGGGACGTTTTGTGGAGTTCAGCGTGTTCAACGACGAGGCCACGGTGGACTGGTCGATCATCGGCGACCGCAAGGAACTGGACGTGCTGGGCTCCCACCTGGGTCCGTACATGTACCCGCGCGCCATCGACTTTATCGGCAACCGCAAGATCGACATGCGCGACGTGGTGACCCACAAATTTGCCTTGGCAGACTTCAAGGAAGCATTTGCGGTGATGGAGCGCGGGGACAAGTCGCTTAAAGTCGTATTGGAACCCTGATTGGCTTAATAACCCAGAACCCTGTGGGAGCCGGGCTTTGGCTTTTTGTGGGAGCTGGCTTGCCTGCGATGCGGACGCCTCGGTCTATCAGTGACACCGAGCCGATGCAATCGCAGGCAAGCCAGCTCCCACACAAGCCCGGCTCCCACACCAAGAATAAGAACACAGGAAACCGCGTTATGAATCGAGTGATAAACGATCCGGACCAAGTGGTCGAGGACATGCTGCGGGGCATTTTGGTCGCGCACCCCGAGCTGCGCCAATACGAAACCAATCCCCGGGTGATCGGCAAGGCCAAGGCGTCGCCACAGGGCCGCGTGGGCATCGTGACCGGCGGCGGTTCCGGCCATGAGCCGGCCTTCCTCGGCTATGTCGGCCCCGGCCTGTTAGACGCCGTGGCCGTCGGCGAAATCTTCTCCTCGCCCACCGCCAAAAGCTTCTTCGATGCTTTCCGCGCCGCCGACCAGGGTGCCGGCGTGGCGTGCCTGTACGGCAACTACGCCGGCGACAACATGAACGTGAAGCTGGCAATGAAAATGGCCGCCAGCAAGGACATGCAAATTCGCACCGTGGTCGCCAACGACGACGTGGCCTCGGCGCCCAAGGCCGATATCGCCAAGCGTCGCGGGGTGGCAGGCGAGATCTTCATGTGGAAGGTCGGCGGTGCGGCCGCTGCCCAGCATTACGATCTGGACGGGGTGATTCGTGTCGCCCAGAAGGCCGTCGACAACTGCCGCTCCATCGGCATCGGCCTCACCCCCTGCACCATCGCGGCGGTGGGCAAGCCGAACTTCCAGATTCCCGACGGGCAGATGGAATTGGGCATCGGCCACCACGGCGAGCCGGGCATCGAAGTGATCGCCATCGAATCCGCCGAAGCCATGGCCGCGCGCATGCTCGCGCCGATCCTCGCCGACCGCGACTTCAGCCAGGATGACAGCGTGGTGGTGCTGGTCTCGGGCCTGGGCGCGACGCCGGTAATGGAACTTTACATTTTCTACGCCGAGGTTGAACGTCAACTGCAGGCCAGGGGCTTGAAGATTCATCGCTGCTACGTGGGCAACTACTTCACCTCCCTGGAAATGATGGGCGTGACTTTGACCTTGCTGGGCCTGGACGCCGAGCTGAAAACCCTGATCGACCAACCCTGCCGTTCCATCGGCATGACCCAGGCGGACTGAACCATGAGCCAGCATTTCTCCACCCACGACGGCAGCGCCATCGTCGCCGACCTGGTGAGCGTGATCGTTGCCAACCGCGAATACCTGAGCGAAGTCGACGGCGCCATTGGCGATGGCGACCACGGCATCAACATGGCCAAGGGGTTTGCCCATTGCGGGCGCACCATTGAAGGCCGTCAGTTGACCCTGGCCGAAGCGCTGGACGAGTTGACACTGAGCCTGATGGAAGGCATCGGCGGCTCCATGGGGCCGCTGTATGGCAGCCTGTTTATCGGCATGGCGGATGAGGTGCGCGGCAGCGAAGAGATTGACGCGGCAACCTTTGCCCATTTGCTGCGGGGCGGGTTGACCTCGTTGCAGGACATCACCGACGCCGGCGTGGGTGACAAGTGTTTGATGGACACCTTGATTCCGGCGGTGGAAGCGTTTGAACAGGCCAATGGGTCGGGAGCGTCGTTCAGTGAGGCGCTGGACGCGATGAAAAGTGCCGCGTCGCGGGGGCGGGATTCCACCAAGGATCTGGTGGCAAAGATAGGTCGCGCCAGCCGTCTGGGCGAACGCTCGCTGGGTGTGCTGGATGCTGGAGCGGTGTCATGCTGCTTGATACTGACGCGATTGGCGGATTCGGTTCAACCGCGGTTGGTGTAGCGCCTGGTCAGGCCTCATCGCAGGCAAGCCAGCTCCCACAGTTGACCGAGTTGCCCGGGCGTACAAGGTCAGCTGTGGGAGCTGGCTTGCCTGCGATGGCCGCGACCCGGCTTAACTTTTATCACCAAAACCAGCCGCACTCAGTTTGACTTGCTCGATGTACCGCGCCACCGCCGGCGACTTTTCAAAGCGCCGGTGAATCAGCGACAACCACGACGACGCCTCACTGCCGTCAATCGTGCGGTACACCACGTTCGGCAAGCTCACATGCCCCAACACCGACTCTGGCACCACCGCCACGCCCTGCCCCAGTGACACGAGGGCAATCACCGCCACCAACCCGCCCGGCTGCGGCCCCAGCCGAGGCGCATAACCACCCTGCGCGGCCACCTGCAGCGTGCCGCTGATTTGCTCAGGCAAGATAAAGGTCTCGTTTTGCAGGTGCTCGCAACTGATCGCCTTTAATCCCAGCAGCCAGGAATCCTGGGGCAACGCCAGCACAAACCCTTCGCTGTTCAAACGCACCGCCTCCACGCCCTCGGGCAATGTCATCGGAGAGCGGATATAGCCAATATCGAAGCGCCCATCCGCGACCAGCCCCGGCAACATCGCCATCGGGCTTTCGCGCACGCTCATGCTCACGTCAGGGAAGTCCCCACAGAACGACTGCACCTGACGCTGCAACAGGCCTGAATAGACCGCCGACGCAACGTACCCCAACTCTATGTGACCAATCTCACCGCGCCCGGCGCGCTGGGCATTGCGCTGGGCGAATTCGAACTGACGCACCGTGACCTCAGCCTCGATCAACAGCGCCGCTCCCGCTTCGGTGAGGCTGACTTCGCGCTGCTGGCGGATAAACAAGCGCGTACCGAGGGTGTTTTCCATGTCCTGGATCTGCCGGCTCAGGGTCGGTGGGGCGATGCCTAGCTGCTCGGCGGCCCGAGTGAAATTGCGTTGCCGGGCAACCGCCAGGAAGTAGCGGAAATGACGTATTTCCATCGCAGTATTAGCTCAAAGGTAATGAAGTTCACTGTCACGCCTAATAAAGCCAAGACTCGGCGGGACTAAGCTGGGCGCACGCTCACAGTAGAGAGGCACTCCCATGTTAGTCAAATCTCTGATACTGACACTCGCAGGTCTGGCCGCCCTGCCCTCGGCCATGGCCGCCGAACCACCTGCCACCATTGCTCACAAGGCAATACTGACCCTGGCCACTGCCCAGCAGATCGCCGCGCAGGCCCGTAAAGTCGCCGCTGAAAAAGGCTGGCCCTGCGCGCTGGCGATTGTCGACGATGGCGGCTGGCCGATCCTCACCACCCGCATGGACGGCGCTCCGGTGGTCGCCGGGATTGAGTTGGCCCAAGGCAAGGCTCGCACGTCGGCGCTGTTCAAACGGCCGTCCGCCGATCTGGAAAACGCCATCAACGGCGGGCGCCAGGCAGCCGTCACCGCCGGCCTGCTGATGATGAAAGGCGCCCAGCCCATCATCCTCGAAGGCCAGGTAGTGGGCGCCATCGGCATCAGCGCAGACACCCCGGCCCACGATGATGAGATCGCCCTGGCGGCGGTGGCTTCGGTGCAGCCATGAGCAAGGTCAGCCCACGCCTCACGCTGCTGACCGCCTCCGGGGTCTGCTCACTGATCGTGCTCGACACCAATATCGTCGCCGTGACCCTGCCGAGCATCGCCCGGGATCTCGGGGCGAATTTTGCCGATATCGAATGGGTGGTCAGCGCCTACATGCTGGCCTTCGCCGCCCTGTTATTGCCGGCCGGGAGTATTGCCGACCGCTTTGGGCGCAAGAAGACCCTGATCTGGGGCCTGAGTATTTTCATCCTCGCGTCCATTGGCTGCGGCGCGGCGCCGAATGCGTTGTTCCTGGATATCGCCCGCGCCGTCAAAGGTGTCGGTGCGGCGCTGCTGCTGACCTCGGCCCTGGCTTCCATCGGCCATACGTTTCACGACGAAGTGGAGCGCGCCAAGGCCTGGGCCTTCTGGGGCGCGTGCATGGGTGTGGCGATGACCGCTGCGCCGACCCTCGGCGGCTTGATCACCCAGTACCTGGGCTGGCGTTGGATTTTCTATCTCAATTTGCCGGTTGGCCTGGTGTTGATGGGCTTGGTGTTGCGCGCGATTCCGGAGTCTCGGGACGCCCAGTCCGCCAGGCTCGATCCCTGGGGTAGCCTGACCTTCAGCGCCAGCCTGCTGTGTTTGATCTGGGGCCTGATCGAAGCCAACCGCATCGGCTGGGACAACCCGCTGACCTACGCGCGGCTGCTGGGCGGTGCGGCGTTGCTGGGTGTGTTTGTACTCGCCGAACGCTTGCAACAGCGACCCATGGTGGACCTGCAGTTGTTCAAGCACCCGCGCTTTATCGGTGCGCTGCTGGGGATGTTCGCCTACGCCGGCTGCGCCCAGGTGATGATGACGTTGCTGCCGTTCTACCTGCAAAACGGCCTGGGATTCTCCGCGATCGCCTCGGGGCTGGGCATGTTGCCGTTTGCCTTGACCATGTTGATCTGCCCGCGAATTGGCGCCCGCCTGGCCAGCCGTTTTGCCCCGGCAACGATGATGGCGACGGGGCTGGCGTTGGTGGGGTGCGGCAACCTGCTGAGTGCCTGGGCGGTGAATGTCGGCGGTTATCTGCCGTTCGCCCTGGCCATAGCGGTCACGGGGGCCGGCGCCGGGTTGCTCAATGGGGACACCCAGAAAAACATCATGGCC
Organism: Pseudomonas yamanorum; assembly: GCF_900105735.1. Lineage (NCBI taxonomy): Bacteria > Pseudomonadati > Pseudomonadota > Gammaproteobacteria > Pseudomonadales > Pseudomonadaceae > Pseudomonas > Pseudomonas yamanorum. The sequence goes on from NZ_LT629793.1 coordinate 514,470, forward strand.
TGCGTGCCACGGGATCGCGCGGGAATGGCATCGGGTATGAGCACTACCATGCGCTTCAGCGCGATCATGTTGGCGATTGGGGTGTATGGGGCGTTGTTGAGCAGCCATAGCGAACAGTTGCTGCACACGAGCATCGGCTCCCAGTGGCAGGAACAAGTGGCAGGGATTGCTTCACGGGTAGTGGCAGGCGATATGCCGGCGGCCGTGGCGTTGCTGCCTGAAACGGCACGAGGGATGGTGCAGCCACTGGCGCGGCAGGCGTTTGTCGGCGGGTTCAGCGTGGTGTTGTGGGTGGCGGGGTTGTTGGGTTTGCTGGGGGCGCTGGTGGTGGGGTTGTTGATGCGGCACCCCATACCGGCGGTGCCGCAGGTCTCTTTACTGACTCGATAATGCGACCACCACGACCCAATGTGGGAGCGGGCTTGCTCGCGAATGCGGTGGATCAATCAATACATCTGTGACTGATCCACCGCCTTCGCGAGCAAGTCGAATCGTCGCACCGCCGCTCCCACATTTCGATCTTCGACCGTCAGTGAAGGGTTACCAGAAACGCTGCTGGGTCAGGCGGCTCCACCAGGTAAGCAGCACCCGGTCTACCGAACCGCTGGCCGCCAGGCCCACCCGCTCTTGCAGGCTTTTACGCTCGGCATAATGCAGGTGGAACACCTCGGCAGTCTTGGCCTTGGTCGCCAGGTATTCGTCGCTGGTTTGCAACTGGTCTACCAGTTGCTTGTCCAGCGCCGCGACACCCAGCCAGACTTCACCGGTGGCCACGTCATCAATGGCCAACTGCGGGCGGTAGCGCGACACGAAGTTCTTGAACAGTTGATGGGTGATGTCCAGGTCTTCCTGGAACTTCTCGCGGCCCTTCTCGGTGTTTTCGCCAAACACCGTCAGGGTGCGTTTGTATTCACCGGCGGTCAGCACTTCGAAGTCGATATCGTGCTTCTTCAGCAAGCGGTTGACGTTAGGCAACTGCGCCACCACGCCAATCGAACCGAGGATGGCAAACGGTGCGCTGATGATCTTCTCGCCGATGCACGCCATCATGTAGCCGCCGCTGGCCGCGACCTTGTCGATGCACACGGTCAACGGCACGCCCGCCTCGCGGATACGCGCCAGTTGCGACGAAGCGAGGCCGTAGCTGTGAACCATGCCGCCGCCGCTTTCGAGGCGCAGTACCACTTCGTCCTTGGGCGTGGCCAGGCTCAGCAGTGCGGTGATTTCATGGCGCAGGTTTTCAGTGGCCGAGGCCTTGATGTCGCCGTCGAAATCCAGCACGAACACCCGAGGCTTGGCTTCGGGTTTCTTCTTGCCTTTTTTCTTTTCGGTTTTGCTTTCGGACTTGCGCAGGGCCTTGAGCTGATCCTTGTCGAGCAGGGTCTGCTCCAGGCGCTCACGCAGGCCTTTGTAGAAATCATTGAGCTTGCTGACCTGCAACTGGCCGGCGGCTTTACGGCGGCCCTTGCTGCGCAGCGCGGCAAAACTGATCAGCACCACCAGGATGGCGACGACCAGGGTGACGGTTTTAGCCAGGAAAGTAGCGTACTCGGCCAGAAAATCCATGTGACTCCTTACAAGTGCAGTGCGCCAGGCGCGGATTGCCCAAGCATACCGGCGCCACCGTCATGGGGCCAGTGATCAAACCGCCAGCAACGGGCCTCTAACGACCTTTTAAAACAAGCGTATGTTTTTTCATTGACAGCTTCCCGGCATCCTCATAACCTCGCCAGACTTTCAACGTACCGGGAAAACGGACGTGGGCAGCATCTACCTGATTCGACATGGCCAGGCCTCCTTCGGTGCAGACGACTACGACGTGCTGTCGCCCATCGGCGTGCAACAGGCGCAAGTGCTGGGCCGCCACCTGGCGGAACTGGGCCTGAGCTTCGACCGTTGCGTGTCGGGCGACCTGCGCCGGCAGCAGCACACCGCCACCGCCGCCTTCGAACAATACAGCGCCCTCGGCTTGCCGGTACCCACGCTGGAAATCGACAGCGCGTTCAACGAGTTCGACGCCGAGGCGATCATCCGCGCCCTGCTCCCGGACCTGCTGCACAGCGAACCCGAAGCCCTGCACATCCTGCGCAACGCCGCGCAAAACCGCGGCGAGTTCCAGCGCATCTTTTCCCTGATTGTCGAACGCTGGCTGGCCGGCACCTACGACCCGCCCGGCCTGGAAAGCTGGCTGGGGTTTGTCGAGCGCGTCCAGGGCGGCCTGCAACGCCTCCTCGAAGCCGCCGACAACAGTGACAAAATCGCCGTGTTTACCTCCGGCGGCACCATCACGGCCCTGCTCCACCTGATTACCCGGATGCCTGCTGCACAGGCCTTCGAACTGAACTGGCAAATTGTTAACACCTCGCTCAACCAGCTGAAATTCCGTGGTCGCGAGGTGGCACTGGCTTCCTTCAACAGCCATACCCACTTGCAACTGTTGAAGGCGCCGCAGCTCATCACCTTCCGATGAGCTGCGGCCAACCGTGACCCCAAGGTCACTGGACTCACCATAAAAGGATCGAAACCATGACTGACGTAGCTAAAGCCGTAGAAGCAATGAAAGCCAAATTCAACCCAGCCGCTGCCGACGGCCTGGACCTGGTGTTCGGTTTCCGTATCGACGACACCCAGAACTTCTCGCTGGTCGTGAAAAACAAAACCTGCGAACTGCTGGAAGGTGAAAACCCAGACGCCCAAGTCACTCTGGTGATGGACGGCGAAACCATGAAAGGCATCGTCGACGGCTCCACCGACGGCATGCAGGCATTCATGGGCGGCAAACTGCGCACTGAAGGCGACATGATGCTGGCCATGAAATTGAGCGAGCTGTTCCCGGCCTGATCAGGGCAACCCTGGCCAGACCAGTGTGGGAGCGGGCTTGCTCGCGAAAGCGGTGTATCAGCGCAGGATTTGTTGGCTGACCCACCGCTTTCGCGAGCAAGCCCGCTCCCACATTTTGATTGTGCTGTTTTCAGGTTTTGGGCTGCAATAACAGCGCCACCAACGCACTCCACCCCGTCTGATGCGAAGCCCCCAACCCCCGCCCGGTCTCGCCATGAAAGTACTCATGAAACAACACCAAATCGCGACTGCCCGGATCCGCCTCCAACTGCGCATACCCCACCATCGACGGCCTCGAACCGTTCTCATCCCTCAGAAACAATCGCGTCAACCGCTGACTGAGCCCATCCGCAACCTCCTCCAGCGAAGCCAGATACCCACTCCCCGCCGGATACTCCACCGAAAAATTATCCGCGTAGTACCGATGAAACTCCCGCAACGACTCAATCAGCATGTAATTGACCGGCATCCACAATGGCCCACGCCAGTTAGAGTTACCCCCGTACAACCGCGAATCCGACTCTGCCGGCTCATAACGGGCACACAGCGTATTGCCATTCATCTTCAGCGCCAGCGGCTCCTCGGCAAACGCTTTCGACAGCGACCGCACACCAAACGTCGAGAGAAACTCAGACTCATCCAGCATGCGCCGCAGCAAATCCTTGGTCCGCTCCCCCCGCAACAGCGCCAGCAACAGGCGATTCCCCTGCCCCGGCTCGTTCCAGCGCGACACCAACTTGGCCAGGTCCGGCCGATGCTTCATAAACCCCAGCAACCGCTCGCGCAAACCTTCCAGCCCTTCATGCTCCCGCTGCTCCAGCACCAGCACCGCAAACAGCGGCATCAGGCCAACGATGGAGCGCAACCGCACCGGCTCACTTTCACCGCCCGGACGATGCAGCACGTCATAGAAAAACTGATCCTGCTCATCCCACAAGCCTTCGGCACTGTCGTCTACCCGGTTGATCGCCCCGGCGATATACAGGAAGTGCTCAAAGAACTTCACCGCGATGTCCACATACACCACGTTGCGCTTGGCCAGTTCCAGGCCGATACGCATCAGGTCCAGCGCATACGCCGCCACCCATGCCGTGCCGTCCGCCTGGTCCAACTGATAACCCGGCGGCAAATCAGCCGAGCGATCGAACAGCGCAATGTTGTCCAGCCCGAGAAACCCGCCCTGGAACAGGTTGCGGCCCTCGGCGTCCTTACGGTTAACCCACCAGGAAAAATTCAGCAGCAGCTTGTGGAAGATCCGCTCGAGAAAATCCATGTCGCCCACGCCGTTCAGCGCCTTGTCCTGCTGGTACACCCGCCAGCTGGCCCAGGCATGCACCGGCGGGTTGGCGTCGTCGAAACGCCATTCGTACGCCGGTAACTGCCCGTTGGGGTGCATGAAGCGGTCTTTCACCAACAGCAACAGTTGCTGCTTGGCGTAACCCGGGTCGACCAGCGCAAACGCCACCGCCTGGAAACCCTGGTCCCACGAGGCGTACCACGGGTACTCCCAGGTGTCGGGCATCGAGAGGATGTCGAAATTCGACAGGTGCCGCCAATGGGTATTGCGGATATGCAAACGCTCGGGCGGCGGCGCCGGCTGGGCCGGGTCGCCGTCGAGCCATTGATTCACGTCGAAGTAATACAGCTGCTTGGACCACAACAACCCCGCCAGAGCCTGGCGCTGCACGTTGCGTGCGTCTTCATCGGCGATGCCCTGCTGCAGCGCCGCGTAGAAATCATCAGTCTCCTGACGACGCTCTTCGAACAGCTTGCGCGCGTTGATCCACGGCGCCTCCGCCGGGGCGAAGCGCAAGTACAGGGTTTTGCTTTCCTGGCCCGCCAGTTCGAGGATGAAACGTGCGGCCACCTTGGTACCCGAATCCCGGCGAATCGCTGCTTCCGAACCCGTGGTCACATAGTCGTTGATCCCATCCTTGAACGGCCCCGGCCCAGGTTGCCCGTCGAGCTTGGGGAAGTTGGTTTCGTTCTCGCAGAACAACCATTCCACACTGTCCTGGCCCCAGGCACTCAGGTGGCGATCAAACAATTCATGGTGCCGCGCCACCACCTGTTCGCCTTCCAGGCGCAATTCAGGCTTGGGGGCATCGTGGGTCCAGCTCCAGTCATTGCGCGCCCACAAGTGAGGCAACACCTGCAAGCGTGTGGGCTGGTCCGATCGGTTGTGGACGGTGATGCGCATGAACACGTCATCGGGCTGATGCTTGGCGTATTCCACCGTGACGTCGCAGTAGCGGTTGTCTTCGAAAACCCCGGTATCGAGGATTTCGTATTCGGCATCCCCCAGGCCACGCCGGGCGTTTTCGGTGATCAGGTCGTCGTAGGGAAAGGCCGCGTGGGGGTACTTGTAGAGCATGCGCATGTAGGCATGGCTCGGCACGCCATCGACGAAAAAGTACAGTTCCTTGACGTCTTCGCCGTGGTTGCCCTCGGCGTTGTTCAGGCCGAACAGACGCTCCTTGATGATCGCGTCGTGCTCGTTCCACAGCGCCAGGCCCAGGCACCAGCGCTGGGCCTTGTCGCTGAAGCCCGCCAGGCCATCCTCGCCCCAGCGGTAGGCGCGGCTGCGGGCGTGTTCGTGGGGGAAGTAGCGCCAGGCATCGCCGTCGGCACTGTAGTCTTCGCGCACCGTGCCCCATTGCCGCTCGCTCAGGTAAGGGCCCCAGTCACGCCAGCGCTCGGCGTCATCCTTGGCCAGGCGCTGGCCTTCAATCGTGTTCAGAATGTTCGTCGCAGGCTGTGCCGTCATCGAGTCTTCCGTCGCGTTCAGAGGTGACGGCCAGTGTAGAACCCATCGGTGGTGAGATGCACGTGAAGCTAATAACATCCAGCTCATTCATTTGCAGAATGAAGTCCAGAGGAATCTTCGTTTGCAAGGCCATGGCGGGCCCAACAAAATCAGGCAACCGTGTAGTTCACCTCGACAGCCGCCAGGAATTTTTCTATGCCCACCGTCCGCCATGTCAGCCCTGACGACATTCGCAAAGGCTTCTCCAAAGCCATGTCCGACATGTACCGCGATGAAGTGCCGCTGTACGGCGCCCTGATGGAACTGGTGGCCGAGACTAACGCCCGCGTGCTCAACACCGACGCCGGGCTGGCTCACCAACTGCAGCGCACCGGGGAGATCCAGCGCCTGGACATGGAGCGCCACGGCGCCATCCGCCTGGGCACCGCCGAAGAACTGGCGACCATCAGCCGCCTGTTTGCGGTGATGGGCATGCAGCCGGTGGGCTATTACGACCTCACGCCAGCCGGGGTACCGGTGCACTCCACGGCCTTTCGCGCCGTGCATGAAAGCGCCCTGCAAACCAGCCCGTTCCGGGTATTCACTTCCCTGCTGCGCCTGGAACTGATCGAAAATCCTGAGCTGCGCGCATTCGCCGAGTCAGCCCTGGCCAAACGCTCGATCTTCACGCCGCGCGCCCTTGAGCTGATCCAACAGGCGGAAGCCGACGGCGGCCTCGACGCCACCCACGCCGAAGAGTTTATCCAGCAAGCCCTGGAAACCTTCCGCTGGCACCACACCGCCACCGTCACCGCCGCGCAATACCAGCAACTGAGCGACCAGCACCGGCTGATCGCCGACGTGGTGGCATTCAAGGGCCCGCACATCAACCACCTGACGCCGCGCACCCTGGACATCGACCAGGTACAGGCCGCGATGCCCGGCAAAGGCATCACCCCCAAGGCCGTGATCGAAGGCCCTCCCCGCCGCCAGTGCCCGATCCTGCTGCGCCAGACCAGCTTCAAGGCCCTCGACGAGGCAATCGCCTTTACCGATGCCAAGGGCAGCCACAGCGCGCGCTTCGGTGAGATCGAACAACGCGGCGTGGCGCTGACCCCCAAGGGCCGTGCGCTGTATGACCAACTGCTGAATGCTGCACGGGATGAATTGGGCGCGTTTCCGAATGAGGCCAATGCCGGGCGCTACACCGAATTGATGGAGCAGCACTTCCAGAGGTTTCCCGATAATCACCGCGAGATGCGCGAGCAGGAGCTGGCGTACTTCCGCTACTTCGTGACCGAGAAAGGCTTGGCCGCGCAGGACAAGGCCGCCACCCTGGACGAACTGATCGCCGCCGGCCACGTGGATGTGGAGCCATTGGTGTACGAAGATTTTCTGCCCGTGAGTGCGGCGGGGATTTTCCAGTCGAACCTGGGGGATGCGGCGCAAAGTCACTACGCGGCCAACTCCAACCAGGCCGAGTTTGAAAAGGCCCTGGGCCGTCAGACGATTGATGAGCTGAAGTTGTACGGGGAAACCCAGCAGCGCTCGATTGACGAATGCAAACGCGCGCTGCTGGCTTGAAAGAGAGAGTTCGCCCGGCCACAGCGCATTCCATGCGCCGTCTAAGAGCCCCAGTGCCGGGCGAACGATTGGCATGATAGGCAGCGGCGGTGCCGCTGTCTTTCAGGCAATTCTGAACAAATATTTTACTTGGCTGTAGCTTTCTCCAACTGCTCGACGATCTTATCTTTGATCAACAGGCGTTTTTTCTTCAGCTTCTCCAGCTCCTCGTCGCCGCCACTGGAGGACTCAAGCTCCAAAACCTCCTTGTCGGCGCTGTCGTACTGGTGGAGCAGCGAATCCAGGTAGTTGTCGCCCGCCCTGCGCTGTTGAATGTCTTCCTTGGTGAAAGTCAGGTCCTGATACAGGTCGTGTTTCACTGGCATGGAGTACCTCCGCAAGTTGATCAATGACTGAATGCCCCTTGAAGCTAGCCCATCCGATGGGCTCTTGTCATGTTTGAGATGAACCTGTCGCGTTTGCGCCCCGTTCGTCGCGGGGCAGACGATTTCATAAAACCTTTGGCGCAGGCTGCCCTCCACTGTAGATCGTCACCCGATGGAGAACAGGTTCCATGAATCACGCTGCCAACGCTGTCGACACCCAGTGCATCAACACTATTCGTACCCTCGCCATGGACGCTGTGCAGAAGGCCAACTCCGGCCACCCCGGCACGCCCATGGGCCTGGCGCCCGTCGGTTACACCTTGTGGAGCCGCTTCCTGCGCTATCACCCCGTGCATCCCGACTGGCCCAACCGTGACCGTTTTGTATTATCCGTGGGCCATGCCTCGATGCTGTTGTATTCACTGTTGCACCTGGCGGGCGTGGTGGAGATTGACGCCCACGGCAAGCGCTCCGGCCAGCCGGCCATCAGCCTGGACGACATCAAGCAGTTCCGGCAGATGAGCTCGAAAACCCCCGGCCACCCCGAATACCGCATGACCACTGGCGTGGAAACCACCACCGGGCCTCTCGGCCAGGGGTGCGCCAACAGCGTCGGCATGGCGATGGCCGAGCGTTGGCTGGCCAAGCGTTTCAACCGCGACGGCCAGGTGCTGTTCGACTACAACGTCTACACCCTGTGTGGCGACGGCGACATGATGGAGGGCATCAGCAGCGAAGCTGCGTCCATTGCCGGGCACTTGAAGCTGGATAACCTGTGCTGGATCTACGACAACAACACCATCAGCATCGAAGGTCACACCGAACTGGCCTTCAGCGAAGACGTGATCAAGCGTTTCCAGGCCTATGGCTGGCACACGTTGCACGTCACCGATGCAAACAACCTGCTGGCCCTGAGCGACGCCCTGAGCACCTTCCAGAAAAACACCGGGGCTCCGACGCTGATCGTCGTCGACAGCGTGATCGGCTATGGCTCGCCTCACAAACACAACACCGCGTCGGCCCATGGCGAGCCCTTGGGTGAAGAGGAAATCCGCCTGACCAAAGCGGCTTACGGCTGGCCCGAAGACTCAAGCTTCCTGGTACCGGAGGAAGCGCGTACGGTCCTGCGGGATGCGCTGCTTAAGCGCAGCAAGCCGCTGTATGAGCAATGGACCGAAACCCTGTCCCACCTCGAACAGTACGAGCCGGAACTGGCCGATGAGCTGCGCCGCATGCGTGCGGGCGAGATGCCCGAGCATTGGCAGGAGCAACTGCCGAGCTTTGCCGCGGATGCCAAGGGCGTCGCCAGCCGTGCCGCCGGTGGCGAGGTGTTGAATGCGTTTGCCAAGCAAATCCCGTGGCTGCTGGGGGGCTCGGCAGACTTGTCGCCGTCCACCAAGACCAACCTGACGTTCGACGACGCCGGGCGCTTCAGTGCCGAGAACTACGGCGGGCGCAACCTGCACTTCGGTATTCGTGAACATGCCATGGGCGCGATTGCCAACGGCATGGCGCTGTCGTACCTGCGGCCGTATACCTCGACCTTCCTCGTGTTCAGCGATTACATGAAGCCGCCGATTCGCCTCGCGGCGATCATGGAGCTGCCGGTGGTGTTCGTGTTTACCCATGACTCGATTGGTGTCGGCGAAGACGGCCCCACCCACCAGCCCATCGAACACCTGACCCAACTACGGGCCACGCCGGGCTTGCTGACCCTGCGCCCAGGCGACGCAAATGAAACCCTGGAAGCCTGGAAGATCGCCCTGGCCCAGACCCACCGGCCGACCTGCGTGGTGCTGTCGCGGCAGAATCTGCCGACCCTGGATCGCACGAAATACGCCGCAGCCTCGGGCACGTCCCGTGGTGCTTATGTGCTGGCCGCCGCCGATAAGCCCCAGGTGATCCTGATGGCCACCGGCAGTGAAGTCAGCCTGGCGGTGGAGGCCTATGAGCAACTGAAGTCTGAAGGCGTGGCGGCGCAAGTGGTGTCGATGCCGAGCTGGGAACTGTTCGAAGAACAGGACCAGGCCTACCGCGACAGCGTGCTGCCGCCAACAGTGAAGGCACGGCTGGTGGTGGAACAGGCGGGCCCGCTGGGTTGGGATCGCTACGTAGGGCAGACCGGGGCCAAGGTGGTGATGAACAGCTTTGGCGCCTCGGCACCCTTGGTCAAGTTGCAGGCCAAGTTCGGCTTTACCCTGGAGAATGTGGTGAAGCTGGCGAAAGAGCAGATCAAGCTCAACAGCTGACCCGGCGCAAGCATGCCTGGCGTGGCCTACCGGGGGGAGCCTCGGTGCCACGCCCTGCTGCTCATTTACCGCCGGTGACATCCAGGAACGTACCCGTGATGAAGGACGCCTCGGCGCCTGCCAGCCACAGGATCGCCCTGGCCACTTCTTCAGGCTGACCGCCCCGGCCCATGGGGATCGAGTCTTTAACGCGATCAACCCGCCCCGGCTCTCCGCCGCTGGCGTGAATGTCGGTGTAGATATGCCCGGGGCGGATGCAGTTGACGCGTATTCCCTCCCTTGCAACTTCCTTGGCAAACCCGATGGTGAAGGTCTCAAGCGCGCCTTTCGATGCGGCGTAGTCGACGTATTCGTTGGGGCTGCCCAGCCGGGCGGAGGCCGACGAGATATTGATCACAGAACCGCCCCGCCCCTGGTGACGAAACGACATGCGCTTCACCGCTTGCTGGGCGCACAGCATCGGCCCGATCGCATTGACCGCGAAAATCCGCTGCATGCGCTCGAACGCCAGGTCCTCGACCCGGGATTGCAACGCGTTGATCCCGGCGTTGTTAACCAGTACATCGATGCGCCCGAACGCCCGATCTATCGCGGCAAATAACTGAACGACCTGCTCCGGGTTTGCGCTGTCTGCACGCACGGCCAAGGCCCGGCGCCCCGCCGCTTCTACATCCGCCACTACCGCGAGGGCAGCAGATTCGTCGGAAACGAAGCTGATCGCCACGTCATAACCTTGTGCGGCAGCCAGCCGCGCGGTGGCGGCGCCAACGCCACGGCTTCCACCCGTGATCAGAATCAGCGGTGCCTGCGGGACGGTATCCATTGAGCGAACCTTCATGTGGTGGTGGGAAATGCGTTATCTGTCCTCAGCCGATGAGGAGGGTGCCGGTGGCGATCACCACGCACGCCAATACCTTGCGCACCGTCAGTGTCTCGCCGAGAAAGAAATAGCCAATCAGCGCCGCAAACAACACGCTGGTCTCGCGCAACGCCGACACCGCGCCCATGGGCGCACCGGCCATGGCGTAGATGATGATTCCGTAGGCCAGGAGCGACACCAGCCCGCCGGCGAACGCCGTGAAGAATCCGGGCCGCACGCTGAACAAACTCTTGGCCCCGCGCAGGCCGATGTACACCGCCGGCATCAGCACACCCCACAGGGCGCACATCCATACGGTGTAGGCCACGGGAGCGCCGGAAAGGCGTGCGCCGATGCCGTCTGTCACGCTGTAAGCGGCAATGAAACAGCCGGTGCCCAGGGCATATGGCAGGCTGGGCACGGCCAGGCGACGGCCCCTGAACGCCAGTGAAATAATCCCGCCAGACACCAGAGCAATGCCCAGCAGCGCGCTGGCCGACACGCTCTCCCCGGCAAACACTGCGGCGCCAAGGGTGATCAGGACCGGCGAGGAGCCCCGTGAAATCGGATAGGTTTGCCCCAGGTCGCCCACCTTGTAGCTGCGCACCAGGAACAGGTTGTAGCCCACATGCAGTACCGCTGACAGCACCACATAGAACCAACTGGCTGGCGCCGGCACTTCCAGGAACAAGGCAGCGGCGCCACTGGCAATAGCGACCGCCAGGCACATCACCGTCATCGACCAGAGCCGGTCGGCGCCGCCACGCAGCAGCGCATTCCAACTGGCGTGCAGTAAGGCGGCGAACAGGACCAAGAGAATGATGTGATAAGGCATGCGCTAATCCTAAGCAAACCGGCGCGTTAACTGAAACGAAGTCTCCTCATTGAAGAATGAGCAAATCCTCATGCTTTATTCGTAGGCGAGTCCGGCGTTTACCGCTTCCTGCATCAACCAATCACGAAAGCTGACGATGTGAGGCTGGGATTCGAGCCCTTTGGGGCACACAAAATAATAGGCGACCGGGGATGGGAACGGCACATCGAACAGCTTGACCAGGCTGCCGTCGCTCAGCTCTGACTCCACATGCCCACTGCGCGCCAATGCGATGCCCTGGCCGAGCAAGGCGGCCTCGATCGTCATGTTGGTATCCGGAAACCTGACACTCTCATTGAGTGGCGAAATCGCCAGCCCGACGTGCTGGAACCACACTTCCCACTTCGGCACCAGGTCGGCGCCGTCGCGCATCAGCAAGGGATAGCGCAGCAATTCGGCTGGCGTGTTTGGCCGGCCAAAGCGCTTCAACAGATCGGGACTGGCCACTGGGAAAATCTGCTCGCGGAACAGGAACTCCGAGTAAAGCGCCGGGTAATTCCCGTTGCCCAAGCGGATCGCAACATCAGCCTCCACGCTGGAGAAGTTGATGATCTTGTCGCTGGAGTCCAGCGTGACCAGTATTTCCGGATGCCGCTGGGCCAGGCTCGGCAAACGTGGCAGCAGCCATTTCAGCGCGAAGGAATAGGTGGTGCTGACCTTGAGCCGCACCCTGCCCTTTTGCTCCCGCAGGTCCGCGAGTGTGGCCTCAAGGTTCATGAAGAACTCGCGCACGATGGGCGCAAGGGCTGCGCCGGCAGGTGTCAGGCTGAGTGACTTGCCCCGCTGGAACAGCTGCAATCCCCAGAGTTCTTCGAGGTGCTTGAGTTGATGGCTGACGGCACTTTGGGTGACGTGCAGCTCTTGCGAAGCAGAGGTGAACGTGGTGTGCCGAGTCGCAACCTCAAAGGCGCGCAATGTCGAGGTGGGTGGCAGGTCTCTCATGGCATTGCTTCCCGGGCGGGCAATCGTTTATGAGTTAACACTCATGATAGAGCATTCCATTCACTCGTCGAAAGCTGCCCGCTTATTCACATGCCACACACACCTGCTGGAACCACGCCGAAAAATTCGGCCAGCGCTCATTCGTCGGGCCATTGTGCGACCAATACCGAACCTGCCCTGTCTGCGACACGCAGAAGTAGTCGCCGTTTTCTTCAATGAACGGCAGCCACTCCTTTGGCACCCCCATTTGGTTCCAGGCAACCTGAGCGATTTCGAACAAGTCCAGATGGCTCGTGCCCGGCAGGATCACGGCCGGCTCGAACGTCGCATTGGCCACATCGCTGCCGCCCTTGAGGAACTCGATATACGCCGCAGGGAACGGGAAGTTCAGGTTGCTCGCGGCCTTCTCGATTTCAGCATCGGTTGGAATACGGAACGGATCGGAGGTCATTGAAAAGGTCTCTGGCTCGTCGAACGGGAGAGCGCTTCTACCGGCCTCATACCACGCTGGCCCGACGAAGGCTGCTGGTGTGCCCGATGCCAGCAGCCTTCAGGCGGCTGACCAGATCTTCCCGTGCTTCGCGCCCGCCGGTGCGCACGTATTCCAGCTCGGACGCGGTGATCAATACCACGGGAACCAGCCTGACCGGGGACAGCGGCATGTCGTCCAGGCGGGTCGGGAAGTCCGGATCAGGGCCGCCCAACAGCACGCCCGTGGCATCGTCCTCGGTGACGAACAGAGGCGGCAGCTGATCGCTCATGTGGTGCGACTGGCTGAACCCGGGCAGCTCCAGGGACAACACACCGTGGCGGTCCAGTTGATGGGTAATGCCGCCGGCGTTCGCCACGGTTTTTGCGACGTGCTCGATCAGCTCAAACGCCCAGCTCTGCTTTAAAGGATCAATCTCCCCTAACACACCCCGGGCATGTTCGGGGATATCGGACGTCTCCAGGAACAGCTCCATTTCGAAGCCATTGCCCAACCCCTCGGCGTCATCGAAAGGGTCTGACAGGCCGTCCGTGGCGAGCACGATGGCATGGTCCCGGCGAACCACCCGGTACGCCTGGCGGGTCGACGGCCAATCAGGCCCACCGCTGAAACTCGGGCTGATGATGTACGAGAGCACGTCCCGCTCAACAGTACCTACCGTTTGCCAATGGCGATCCAGGCATTGCGCGCTGGCCATGCAAGCGGCGTGGTTCGCCGCCTCTGCTTCGGTCAGGTCGTCGTAATTGAGCTTTTGCGCGGCGGTTTCGGGTGATGCCACGGGCTCGGGCGACTGGGGCTCAGGCGTGTTCCGTGCCCCGAAGAGCTTCTTGAAGAAATTCATCTGCGTTCCTTGCTGGGCTGTAGGGAGCTGAATACCACAGTTTGCCCCGCCAACACACCCTCAACCCAGCTGGAACCGCGCCGTGTTATCGCTCAATGCCCGACTGCCCTTGCTCAACATATCCGCCGCCTGATTCACCGCCCGCGCGCCATCGAGCAAGCGCCCGGCGGCCTGGTCAACCTGCTGGATATTGCCGCTCACTTCATCCGCCGTCGCCGCCTGCTCTTCAACCGCCGTGGCGATCTGCGCCAGGGTGTCAGTGACGCTCTGCACCGCGCTAGCGATCTCGCCCAACCGATGGCCCAAGCCCGTGACGGACTCGGCATCGGTCACCGCCTGCTCACAGGCCGCGCCCATCAGGGTGACCGCCTGGCTCACCGTCGCGCGCAAGCTGTCGACCGTCCCGGCGATCTGCGCCGTGGAGGCCTGGGTGCGTTGGGACAGGCTGCGCACCTCATCGGCCACCACCGCAAAACCCCGCCCCTGCTCACCGGCCCGCGCCGCCTCGATGGCGGCGTTCAGCGCCAGCAGGTTGGTCTGCTCGGCGATACCGCGAATGGTGTCGACCACCGACTGGATCTGCTGGCCCTGCTGGCTGACGCGTTCCAATGCATCGGAGGTGTCGGTCAGGCGCTGGTTGAGTTGCTGGATACTGGCGGTGGTGCGTTGGCTGTCGCGGCTGCTGTCTTCGGCAATCTGCCGGGTTTTCTGCGCACTGCCGGAGGCCTGCTCGCAGCTCTTGGCGACCCCCATGGAGGTCGCGGCCAACTGTGTGGCGGCCGCTGCAATCTGGCTGATCTGCTGTTGCTGGTCTTCCACTTCGGTCAGCGTGCTGCCTGATTGTGAATTGAGGGTCAGCACCGCAGAGCCCAACTGCTGCGTCTCGTGATTGACCCCCAGCAAGCTGGTGCGCAACTGCACCACGGCGACGTTGAGCGCGGTGCTGATGGCCGCCAGTTCATCACGCCCTTCCACCGCCACTTCCACGCACAGATTGCCGTCACGCAGGGATTCGGCCAGGGTGGTGATGCCGCTGGCGCTGCGGCGGATCGATGCCTGCAAGCACACGAACAGGTACAGCGCTGCCAGCGCCAGCACGCTGAATGTCACCGCCACTGGGATGAATTGCTTGAGCGAGCTGTCGCGGTAGTAACCCAGCCGCGCGTCCAGCGAGGTCAGCGACTGTTTACGCAACGCGCCGAGGGTGCCGAGCATGCCATCCACACTGCGTTCGAAGCCGGTGGTATCGAGCTTAATGGTGCCGCCGAACACGCCTTCGTCCAGGGTCTTCAGTTCGTTGTCCAGCAGTTGCAAGCTGTCGTCGTATTGCGCGATCCAGGTTTGCAGCCCCGGGTATTGCTTGGCCTTGAGAGATGCGGCGGCCTTGACCAACTGGTCCCTTGCATCGCCGATGCGGCCGCGCAAGTCACGCATCTGCAAACGGCTTTGCAGGGTGAACTGCCCCGATGCGATGGACGACTGCCCGACGCTCGCCATGCGCCCGATACGCTCGATCAGGTCAGGTGTTTGCTGGGTGGAAATCTGCATCAGCAAATAGGTTTCAAGCCACGGGTCGAGGATCAAACCGGTGTCCATGGTGATCTGCTCGCGCAGGGTTTGCATCGCGCTCAATGCGGAAGTGAAGCGGTCGTAGCCGTCCGGCCACCAACCCACGGTGCGCAGGGATTGGGAGTCCATGCCGGTGACCGAAGCCTTTAGGGCTTCGAAGCGAGCGAGGGTATCAGCGCTGGCGTTCTGGGCTTTCAGGGCCTCGCCCAGGGCCTGCACGCTTTGCAGGATCAGCGGAAAATTGGTGTCCACGGCCGTCATTGCGGCTTTGGCGGCGGGTGTCTGGTCGTGGAGGATGTCGGCGGCTTTCCAGCGTGCGGCCAGGTTGCGCTGGGCGGTCAGCTGGGCGTCCAGGGCATCCAGGGCCAACAGTTCGCGCACGCCGGATTGCTCATTGGAAATCACCGTCTGCTTGGTGCGGTACTCCTGCGCGATCATCCACAAGCTGCCCGCCAGGGGCAGCATGAACAGAAAAAACAGGATCTGGAACTTGCGCGCGAATCCAAAACGTCCGAGCAGGCGGATTCCTGGCGACAAAAGGCTTTGCATGTCCGACGACTCCTAGAACCACTCGCCTGTGCGGCGAATCAAGCTTTGAAATGACTGACGGCAAAATGCCATGTCATTGATTAAGCTGGCTCAAGCAAGAAACGGACCGCTGGTGGTAAGCCCGCAGATACGCGGGCCGTCGTTCAAAAAACGCGGTGCCGTGCGCGAAAATGGGGCGAAAGCACTCAGCGCCGGTGGCAGAACGGTAACCGTCTGACGTGAGGGCAGACGACAACCTGTGGCGAGGGAGCTTGCTGAATCAGGATTGCCGACTGGCAATCACCAACACCCTCTCCAGCATCCGGTCACAGGGCTCAGGCTGCGCAACGCTGATGAACTCGTCAGGCTTGTGCCCTTGGTCCGGCGCCAGGTTCGATTCGCGGCTGGTGGTGTCGATGCTGACCAGTTGCGCCAGCAGGTCACGACTGCGGCTCATCGATCATCTAACGGCACCGCGTAGCCCGGCGCGCTTTGCGGGTTGATGGCGCGCTCGTAGTGAAAACTCCTCCAAGCGACAACTGCAGGAAGACTCTCGCAGATGTACGGCTCTCCTCCCCTCATACGCCCATAAAAACCGCAAATCCCAACAATCCGCAGGGTGCCGCCCGGCATTTCGCCAACCCATAATGAACCCACAACAATAAAGGGGCTCACCCCGGGGCGCGTAAGCCATGTACAAAGACCATATCGTCAAGACCCGCATGACGGACAGCGCCGTATTCATGGGCGTGGTCGCCGTGGTGATTTTCGTCATCACGCTGGCGTGCGGCGTGGGCGAAGGCCGCCTTGCCCACTTGATGGGCCCCATCGTTCTCGACCTGTCGGCCCCGCTGGCGCGTGACATTGCGGTGGGCGGCACGTTTACCCTCACGGTGGTGCTCAACCTGTTCATCCTTGGCCGGTTTCCCTTGCGCGCACAGATCATTACGGTGTGGTGCGAGTTGCTGGTGCTGTTCCTGTTGTTCTTCGACACCTTCAACCTTTCCTACAGTTTCATCGCGACCAAAATCGGCTTCATGATTACCCAGGGGGTGTTCACCACCGTCTACGTGTCGGCAATTTCCATTGCGATTGCGTTCGTGCTGGCCTTGCTGGGCGCCACCGCGCGCTTGTCTTCCAACGGCTTCGCGATTGCGATTGCCAGCTTCTACACCTCGTTTTTTCGCGGTGTCCCGCTGCTGATCCAGATCTACCTGATTTACCTCGGCATCCCTCAACTCGGTTATGTCGTCGGGGCTGTTCCGGCAGGGATCCTGGCGCTTTCGCTGTGTTATGGCGCCTACATGACGGAGATCTTCCGTGCAGGGATCAGCAGTATCTCGCGGGGTCAGTGGGAAGCTTCGCGGGCGATTGGCCTGAATCCGTTCCAGACCATGACTCGGGTGATTCTGCCGCAGTCCATGCGCCTGATCATTCCGCCGACGGGCAATCAGTTCATCTCGATGCTCAAGGACAGTTCGCTGGTGTCGGTGATCGGGGTCTGGGAGCTGATGTTCCTGGCGCGAACCCAGGGACGCGCCGAGTTCCGTCACCTGGAAATGCTGATCACCGCCGCCGTGCTGTATTGGCTGCTGTCGATCGTGCTGGAAACCGTTCAGGCCCGCCTGGAAAAGCACTTCAACCGCGCCCATCGCTGAATCAGGAGCATGACGATGAATCAGCCCTCCGTAGTCCCTGCTCCATACCCTGCGATATCGATCCAGGACATGCACAAATGGTATGGCGATTTTTATGTGCTAAAGGGCATCGACCTGCACATTGCCAGCGGTGAAATCGTGGTGGTGTGCGGGCCGTCGGGTTCCGGCAAATCCACGTTGATTCGCTGCCTGAATCTGCTGGAAGACTTTCAGAAAGGCCACGTGTTCATTGAGGGTACCGAGCTGACCCGTGATGCCGCCTGTGTGGCTGGCATACGCCGCCAGGTCGGCATGGTGTTTCAACAGTTCAACCTGTTCCCGCACATGACGGTGCTGGAAAACCTGATGGTGGGGCCGCGCCTGGTGAGCAAGCTCAGCGAGCCCCAGGCGCGCGAACTGGCCCATGAATACCTGCACCGGGTGCGCATCGGGGACCTGGCCGACAAATACCCCAGCCAACTCTCGGGCGGCCAGCAGCAGCGCGTCGCCATCGCCCGCGCCCTGTGCATGCGCCCGCGCATCATGCTGTTCGACGAGCCCACGTCCGCCCTTGACCCGGAGATGGTCAAGGAGGTGCTGGACGTGATGGGCGAACTGGCCCAGGACGGCATCACCATGGTCTGCGTCACCCACGAGATGGGGTTTGCCCGGCGAGTTGCCGACCGGATCATCTTCATGGACCAGGGTTGCATCATCGAGCAAGCCAAACCCACCGAGTTTTTTGACAACCCGCAGCACGAGCGTGCCCGGAAGTTTCTGTCGCAGATTCTCAGCCACTGAGAAGCATCGTCGGACATCGACCAAAACAACAAAAATCCGCATTCACGATATCTGGAGGCTTACCCATGATCTCGCTCACTCGCTTCGTCGCAGCAGCCGCTGTCGCCACCGCTCTCACAAGCACCGCCTGGGCGGGTTCAACCCTCGACCGTATCCATGAAACCAAGGTGCTCAAGGTAGCCACCTCGGCCAACTGGCCACCGCAATCGTTCCTGGGCCCGGACAATCAGCTGCAAGGCTTTGATATCGATGTCGCCAGCGAAATCGGCAAGCGCCTGGGCAGCAAAGTCGACTTCGTGACGCCCGAGTACGGGATCATCACTGCCGGGCGCTGGTCGAATCGCTGGGACTTGTCGGTGGGCTCCATGACGCCGACCACCGAGCGCACCCGAGTGCTCGACTTTCCCGCGATCTACTACTACACGCCGTATGTATTCGCCGTGCACAAGGACGCTGCGGGGACGAAGTTGGCCGACCTGAACGGCAAGATTATTGGCGTCGAAGCCGGTACAACGTCGGAGGACTATATCAATCGTCGCCTCAAGATCGACGCCGCCGACGTGCCGCCATTTACCTATGACGTAACACCCGGTGAGGTTCGCACCTACGGCGACAGCATGGGCCCGCTGGATGATCTGCGCATGGGTAACGGGGTTCGCCTGGACGCTACCTTGTCTGCGCTTCCCACCATCGTCGCGGCCATCAAGAATGGCTATCCCGTCGTCAAAGTGGAAGGCAAGCCTGCCTACTACGAACCCCTGGCCATCGCCGTGGACAAGGGTGATGAGGCGTTCAACAGTGCGCTGACCAAGATCGTCACCGACATGAAAGCCGACGGCACGCTGAAGCAGCTGTCTGAAAAGTGGTACGGCGCCGACCTCACCCAAGTGCAATAAAACAAGCATTGGCCTACCAGGCGCCCGTCCTCGACGTGGCGCGCTGTACGCCTGCGCCGCGAAAAAAGGACGACGGACTTCATGTACACCTATAACAACAATTACTACACCGCCACGATGCGCGAGACGACTGAACGTGGGGCGCTGTGTGGCAATGCCCAGGCCGATGTCTGCATCATCGGCGCGGGGCTGGCGGGGTTGAGCACCGCGTGGGAGCTGGTCTCACGCGGGCAGTCCGTGGTGCTGCTGGATGCCGGGCGTGTGGCCTGGGGCGCCTCGGGACGTAACGGGGGCTTTGTGCTTCAGGGCTGGTCGGAAGGGTTGTCCTCCATCGAGCGGCGCTGCGGTAAACCCACCGCTGCCGCGCTGTTCAAACTGTCGCTTGAAGGTGTCGATATTGTTCGAGACATGATCACCCATCATCAATTCCCAGGCTGTACGCCAACCCCTGGAAAACTGAGCGTGGTTCGCTACGAAGACGGCGATAACCTCCAGCGCATGCGCGACAAAATGGCGGCGGATTTCGACTTTCACCTCGAGTACCTGGATCGCCAGGCGGTGCGTGAAAAGCTCAAGACCGAGCGGTATTTCCAGGCCCTGCGCGACAGCCATGGCTTTCACTTCCACCCGTTGAACTATTGCCTTGGCCTGGCCCTGCTGATCGAAGGCAGCGGCGGTAAAATTCATGAACGGTCGCCCATGATCAGCGTGGAGAGCCGCAACGGGCGACACCGGGTCATCACTGACCAGGGCACTGTCGATTGTGCCCATGTGGTGTACTGCTGCGGCGGCTATGGCGGGCCGGAGTTCGGCAAGTTACGCCGCGCCTTCCTGCCGATCGCGACCTATGCGGTGCTGACCGAGCATCTGGGTGATCGCCTGGTAGAGGCGGTGCGTACCACCGATGCCGTGGGTGATAACCGCCGGGCCTCGGATTATTACCGCGTCGTCGAGGGCGACCGCCTGCTCTGGGGCGGGCGTATCACCACCCGGAACCTGCAGGATGAAAAACGCCTGGGGCAGTTGCTGACCCAAGACATCCTCGACGTTTATCCGCAATTGCGCGGCATCAAGATCGACAAAGCCTGGTCCGGGCTGATGGGCTATGCGCGGCACAAAATGCCGCACATTGGCCCGCTCGGGCAGGGATTGTGGACATGTACATCATTTGGTGGCCATGGTATGAACACCGCGCCGATTGGTGGACGCGTCATCGCTGAAGCGATCTGCGGCGAAACCGATCGCTACCGCCTGTTCGATGCTTATGGCCTGGAATGGAACGGCGGCCCGCTGGGCCCGGCGGCCGCACAAACGGTTTACGCCGGCCTGAAGATGATGGACATGTTTCAGGAAAGGCGTTCGCAACACAGGGCAACTCATAAGAACTAAAACCCAGCGAGGTCAAGGACATGTCCATGGATACGCACAATCCCGGTCCACTGTTTAACCTCACCGACAAGGACCGGCAATTGCTGGGCCTCCTGCAAGCCAACGCCCGCGAACCCACCGCGTCATTGGCCCGCAAGCTCGGCGTCTCGCGCTCTGCGGTGCAGGAACGGATTACCCGCCTGGAAAAGGCGGGTGTCATCACCGGGTACAGCGTGCGCATCGACCAGGACCGGCTGCAGCAGACGGTTACCTGCTTCACCATGACCTCCTGCACCAACAAGAGTTACACCGATGTCATGACGTCCCTGCGCAAGATGGACGCCGTGCAGGCCGTGTATGCGGTCTCAGGCGAGTCCGACTTCATCATCCATCTCGCCACCTCCACCTTGAGCGAGCTCAACGCCGAGCTCACCCGGATCAACATGATCAAAGGCGTGGCGCACACCGCGTCTCATATCGTGATGGAAACCAAGTTCAGCCGGAAATTGACGGTGTGAGCCTTGGGAAACGCTTCGTCTCCACGAACGGCTTCAACGCCTGACACGTCACTTCTTGCAAAATATTTCGCCTCGCCTCAATATTCAAAGCTAAAACTTGGTTAATTAACGCCAAGCCTGACACCCATGCCATCCGCCGGGCTCTACCGCGAATGCAGTTCAAGGAATCGTTGATGCAAACCCAAGACAGCAGTTGGGGCGAGTTGCTCCGGGGCAAAAACGCCACCCGCTCCATCGCGCTTTCAGGCGGCATTGCGCTGTATGCCACCAACACCTACATCGCCACCACCATCCTGCCGTCGGTGGTCGCAGAAATCGGTGGCCTGGAGCTCTATGCGTGGAGTACCACCTTGTATGTGGTGGCCTCGATCCTGGGTTCGGCCCTCACCTCCAAGCTGTTGCAGCGTACCGGTCCACGGCAGGCGTATGCCGTGGCCACCCTGGTGTTCATGGCTGGTGTGCTGATCTGCGCATTGGCGCCGAGCATGCCGGTGATGCTGGCGGGACGCTTTATCCAGGGCTTGGGCGGCGGGGTTCTGTTGGCGCTGTGTTACTCCATGATCCAGCTGGTGTTCGAAGAACGTCTGTGGCCTCGGGCAATGGCCTTGGTATCGGGCATGTGGGGCGTGGCGACGCTCGTCGGGCCAGCGGTGGGTGGTGTGTTTGCGGAAATGGACGCCTGGCGTTTCGCCTTCGGCTCGATGGTCCCGGTGAGCCTGGCGTACATGGTGCTCACCAGCCGTGCGCTGCCCCCACGGGACACCACCGTGACTGCCACCGCTCGTTTACCGGTGCCGCAGTTGGTGCTGTTGGCCGGCGCGGTGTTGGCGGTGTGTGCGGGCAGCGTCTCGTCGCTGCCAAGTTGGAACCTGCTGGGCATCGCGACCTGTGCGGTGCTGGTGTGGCTGCTGATCCGCAAGGAATCCAAAGCCACAGTGCGTCTTTTGCCCCGAGATGCGCTGAAATTCAGCACCCCGCTCTGCGCGCTGTACGCGACCACGTGTTTGTTGGTGATCGGCATGAGCAGCGAGATTTTCATGCCGTATTTTCTACAGCACCTGCATGGCCAGTCACCATTGGTCGCCGGTTACATGGCGGCGTTGATGGCGGCCGGTTGGACCGTCTCGGAAATCCTCAGCTCTGGCTGGACCGGCCGCGGTCCACACCGCGCCATTATCGCGGGGCCGCTGTTTATCGTGGCCGGGCTGGTGATGCTGGCAATCACTACACCAATCGCCGGTCACGGGGACTGGGCACTGTTGGCACCTATTTGCCTCGGGCTGTTCCTGGTGGGTTTCGGCATCGGCCTGGGCTGGCCGCATCTGCTGACGCGCATTCTGCAAGTGGCGTCGGAGCAGGATAAGGACACGGCGGCATCGTCGATCACCACCCTGCAACTGTTCGCCATGGCCATGGGCGCAGCATTGGCGGGGGTGATCTCGAACATGGCGGGCATCAATGACGTGGCGAGTGATGCCGGCGTCGCCAATGCGGCACGCTGGTTGTTCGCCGTGTTTACCCTGGCACCGATGTTGGCGTTGGTCATGGCGCTGCGGGCAACACGGACGAAGGCCTGCGTAGGGGAAGAACTGACGGTGCTTTGAGACTGAAAATCCGCTGACGCCTCCTTTGAAAAAGCCCTGCCTGTCAGGGCTTTTTTGTGCGCGTAAAAATTTTTCACCGAGTTACTTTCATTATGAAATCCACTGTGCAATATTACTAACGTAATATTTAGCAACAGATCCCGGAGCCCCTCATGAAGAAAGCCAGCTTCCAGCCCATGCCCTGCCCGGTCGCCCGTGCCCTGGAGCACATCGGCGATGGCTGGAGCCTGTTGATCCTGCGTGATGCGTTCTACGGGCTGCGCCGTTTCGACGAGTTTCTCCAGAGCCTCGGGATTGCCTCGAACACCCTGACCCGCCGCCTCAACGCGTTGGTGGCCGGTGGCTTGCTGGAACGGCGACCGTATCAGGACAACCCGCCGCGCCACGAGTACCACCTTACCGAAGCCGGTCGGGACTTACGCCAGGTCATCCTCACCCTGATGGCCTGGGGTGCGCGGCATGCGGAAGGCTCGACCAAGGTGTTTCTCGCCGATGAAGCCACCGGACGGCCCGTGACCTTGGCCTTGATGGACGCCAACACCGGTAAACCCATCACCCGCGAGGGCCACCGCGTACATGTCACCGCCGATGCCGAACCGCTGACCCTGTGGCGCGCACGAACCGGCCGGGCCTACGCGGAAAAAGACCAACTGGTCAGCCCCTTCCCCCACTAATACTCAACGAGGTCATTTCGCCATGGACGCTCAAGTCAGCGCTGTGCCCGAACCCACGAAAACTTCCCGGCGCAAACAGGCCCTGCGCCTTGGGCTGCTGACCCTGGCCGTGGTGG
Organism: Pseudomonas yamanorum; assembly: GCF_900105735.1. Taxonomy (NCBI): domain Bacteria; kingdom Pseudomonadati; phylum Pseudomonadota; class Gammaproteobacteria; order Pseudomonadales; family Pseudomonadaceae; genus Pseudomonas; species Pseudomonas yamanorum. The sequence continues at coordinate 537,972 of NZ_LT629793.1, forward strand.
GCGGCGTCTGGTACGCCAACCACTGGTGGCTGGTCAGCCGGTTTATCGAAGACACCGATGACGCCTATGTGGGTGCAGACGTAACGGTAATCAGCGCTAAAGTGCCGGGCTATATCAGCGAAGTGGCCGTGCAGGACAACCAGTTCGTACGCGCCGGCGACGTACTGGCCCGCATCGATGTCCGCGACTACCGCACCGCCCTGGCCAAAGCCGACGGCGCCGTGGCCGCGCAACAGGCGACGCTCGCCAACCTGGACGCCACCGAACAACTGCAACTGGCGGTGATCAACCAGGCCAAGGCGCAGATCGACGCCACCGATGCCGAAGCGCAACGGGCCAGCGACGATCAGACCCGTTACCAGAACCTGGTGCGCAGCCAGGCCGTGTCGGTGGAAAGCGCACAACGGGTCAGCGCCGTGTGGAAAACCGCTCGCGCCGATCATTCCCGGGCACAGGCCGGGCTTCAGGCGGCCAACCGGCAAATCGACGTGATTGAAACCCAGCGCGGCCAGGCACGCGCAGCGCTGCAACAGGCCCAAGCCGAACGCGACCAGGCGCAGTTGAACATCAGCTATACCGAACTGCGGGCTCCGGTGGACGGCTACGTGGGCAACCGCCGCGCCCGGGTCGGTGCCTACGCCGCGGCGGGCAGCCAACTGATCTCGGTGGTGCCGGCGAAGGGATTGTGGGTGGATGCCAACTTCAAGGAAGACCAACTGGGCCGCCTGCAGATTGGGCAAAGCGTGAGCATCCGCGCCGACATCCTCCCGGGCCGTGAATTCCACGGCCACATCGAGAGCCTGGCCCCCGCCACCGGGGCGCAATTCAGTGTGTTGCCGCCGGAAAACGCCACCGGCAACTTCACCAAGATCGTGCAGCGTGTGCCGGTGCGCGTGCGGCTTGACAGCAACGACGCCGACTTCGGCGCCCTGCGCCCAGGCCTGTCGGTGATGGCGAAGGTCAATACCGATGAAGCGTTCGAGGACCAGGCCAGCGCCCTCAAGGCCCAGCTATGAACAGCCCGTTGCCCGCCCTCAGCACCGCGCAAAAGGTCGCGGCCTTCGCCACCATGTGCGTGGGCATGTTTATCGCCTTGATCGATATCCAGATCGTCTCCGCCTCCCTCAAGGACATCGGCGGCGGGCTATCTGCCGGTGCGGACGATACGGCGTGGGTGCAGACCGCCTACCTGATCGCGGAAATCATCGTGATCCCCATGTCAGGCTGGCTCTCGCGGGTGATGAGCACACGCTGGCTGTTCGCGGCCTCAGCGGCCGGTTTTACCTTGACCAGCCTGTTGTGCGCGATGGCCTGGAACATCCAGAGCATGATCGCGTTTCGCGCCTTGCAGGGGTTCCTGGGGGGCTCGATGATCCCGTTGGTGTTCACCACCGCGTTCATGTACTTCAACGGCAAGCAACGGGTGATCGCGGCCTCTACCATCGGCGCCATTGCATCCCTTGCGCCCACATTGGGCCCGGCAGTGGGCGGCTGGATCACCGACATTTCTTCCTGGCACTGGCTGTTCTACATCAACCTGGTGCCCGGCCTGTTCGTGACCTTTGCGGTGCCGATGCTGGTCAAGGTCGACCGCCCCAACCCGTCGCTGCTCAAGGGCGCGGACTATACCGGCATGGCGTTGATGGCGGTGTTTCTCGGCTGCCTGGAATACACCCTGGAAGAAGGCCCACGCTGGAACTGGTTCAGCGACAGCACCATCTCCACCACCGCCTGGATCGCCGCCATCAGCGGCGGGCTGTTTATCTGGCGCTGCCTGGAGATCAAGGAGCCGATCGTCGACCTGCGCGCGCTTCGGGATAGAAACTTCGCCCTGGGCTGCCTGTTTTCGTTCATCACTGGCATCGGCATTTTCGCCACCATCTACCTCACGCCGCTGTTTCTCGGGCGAGTGCGCGGGTACGGCTCACTGGATATCGGCCTGGCGGTGTTTTCCACGGGGGTGTTCCAGCTGCTGGCGATCCCGGTGTACGCGTTGCTGGCCAACCGCTTCGACCTGCGCTGGATTTTGATGTTCGGGTTGTCATTATTCGCCCTGTCGATGTGGGACTTCTCCCCCATCACCCACGACTGGGGCGCCAAGGAGCTGCTGCTGCCCCAGGCCATACGGGGTTTTGCCCAACAAATGGCAGTGCCGCCGGTGGTCACCCTGACCCTCGGCGCACTGGCCCCCGACCGACTGAAACTCGCCTCGGGGCTGTTCAACCTGATGCGCAACCTCGGCGGCGCCATCGGCATCGCCGCCTGCGCCACGGTGCTCAACGACCGTACCAACCTGCACTTCCTGCGCCTGGCCGAGCACCTGAACATCCGGAACGAGTCGATGAATGTGTGGCTTGACCAGCTTTCGGGAAATGCGCAGTTGCTCGGGCAAAACAGCCTGGACGCGAGCCAGTTTGCGCTGCATCAGCTGTGGGCGCTGACCTGGCGCGAGGCGCAGACGCTGACCTATGCGGATGCGTTCCTGATGATCATGGTGTGCTTTGTTGTCGCGGTGTTGCTGGTGCCGTTGATGCGCAAGGTGCAACCGCCGAAGCAGCCGTCTGCGGATGCGCATTGAATCGTCCAATCATGTTGAAGGCGGCAACGGCGCCAACCGGCTGAGCTTGGTCATCTGTTTGAATATCAGGCCAGGCGCAACCCGGCTGGCCACCTTCAGCACCTTGCTCAGCCCCGGGCATATTTCCAGTTGGCCGGCTTCAATTTGCCGAATGCACTGCTGCACCATCAGCACTGGGTCCATACCTTTTTCATTCTTCATTTCTTCCGCGAACTCGGCCCTGAGCAGCGGTGTTTCGGTGCCGGGTGGGGCAAGCTCCACCACGGTGACGGCGCTGTGCTGAAGCTGTGCCCGCAGGCATTGGGTGTAAGCGTGCAATGCCGACTTGGACGCACTGTAGACAGGCGCCGCCGGAAACGGCACAAACGCCAGCCCGGACGAGACGTTAACAATCAAGCCGCGCGGTTGTTTGAGTAGAGCGGGAAGAAACTGCTGGATCATCCGGACCGGCCCGTTCAGGTTGATCTCGATCTCTTCAGTCACGTCCTCCAGCGCCCGCTCCCCGGCCAGCTTGATGTTGCGCATCACGCCCGCGTTATTCACCAGCGTATCGAGCCCAGGGAACTGACCGGTGACTGCCGCAAACAGCGTTTGGATGCTGGCGGGGTCGCGCACGTCGCTTTGAAACGTGTGCAGACTCGGCAGCAGTTGCCGCGCCTCGTCCAGCCTGTGCTGATCGCGGCCCGTCACGATCACGGTATTGCCTCGTGCCACAAGCTGGCGGGCAAGCTCAAGCCCGATACCACTCGAACCTCCCGTCACTAGCACTGTTCGTCCGGTCATCTTCATCGAAACTCTCCACTGGTGGGTCACACGCAAGAAGCTTGAGGGATACACTGGCCTTAAGTAAGTAGGCACCCAAAAGATCTATACGCACCTGAAAGAGAGTGTCCAACGAATGAACAAACACCCTGGCTTTACCGACGAGCAGATTGCCGCCGCCCAGTTTTATGCCCGGCAAACGCCCCCGAAGGACCTGGACCCACGGATCGCGCCCCTGGTGACCGACCTGATAGGTCGCGTTGCGGACAAATGGACCATGCTGATTCTTGAAGCCTTGATCGAAACGACGCCTCTGCGCTTCACGCGCTTGAGTGAGCGAGTCGGCGGCATCAGCCAGAAGATGCTGACGCAGACCTTGCGAGGAATGGAGAGGGACGGCCTGGTGGTGCGCAAGGTCTACCCCGTCGTACCGCCGAAGGTCGAATACAGCCTGACAACCCTCGGCTTTACGCTGGGTTCCGCCTTTTGTGGCGTGTGGGTCTGGGCGGCTAACAATCTGGAGGAGATTGAACAGGCACGGGCGGATTTCGATCTACGGTGCAACACCGAGTCATAAGGCCGCAAAGTACTGGAGCACCTCTCCAATCCCGTCAATATCAGGAGCCTCGCTCACGGCGGCTTGCGGGCTGCACCATGGGTAACTCAGGCGGGACACCCAGCTCATCACGCTCCCCAGGTCTGACGCCGGCAGCGTCTTCATATGCTCTATGGTAATCGTCAGCCTTTCGACCAGCCCCGCTTCGGCATTGAACTGCCATTCATACACCCCACACCCAACACGGACTTCGCCGGAGTTCTTATCGGACATCCCCACCAGCCATTTGCACAGATAGGTGTCGGCCCCCTCTTCAGGCGGCTGCCCCAGGCAAAACGTATAGACGTTTTCAAAGGTCTGCCCGAATCGCCGTACCAGCACGTCGCCGATGCCGGCAACCCCTTCAACGTGGGGCGGGAACGAGATGGAACCGGTGCGCACTACCATGTCCAGGGTCGCCTCCGGAACAAACGCCCGGCTGAGCAAATGCGGACGGTTGCCGTCCTTGGCGAGTATGTAGTGCTGAATCGCAAGTTGAGCAGTGTTCATGGTTTTTCCGTCGATTCCCTATCGGATGATGCTTAGGCCTTCTGGATCAACTCTCAGAAGAAACAGCTGGCTCATCAGCGGATTCAGCAGCCAGTTTCAATCGGTCTGCTTTACTGATGTACTTGTCCTTGCGGGCGGGTGCCAATTTGGCGCTGGCCTTTTTGGCCTTGGCCTTGAACAGCTGCTGTAGTTTCTTTTGACGATTCATGTGGTTTATCCGGTTTGTAATCAGTGCTTGCCGCGGTGATTATCCATCTTTCATGCCTTTATCGAAGCACATTTAATTCACGGCACTCCACAGCGCCACAGCGGTCTGTCCCTATACGCCCCTATTCTCGCCCAGCGGAGCCACCATGATCATTGTCCACCACCTCAACAACTCCCGTTCGCAACGCATCCTGTGGCTGCTCGAAGAACTCGGCCTGCCTTACGAGCTCAAGCGCTACCAGCGCGACCCGAAAACCAACCTCGCGCCACCGGAACTCAAGGCCATCAATGCCCTGGGCAAATCACCGGTGATTCAAGACGGCCCCCACGTAGTGATCGAGTCCGGCGCGATCATCGACTACCTGATTCGCCGCCACGGCCACGGCCGCCTGCAACCCGATCCCGCCACGGCCACCTATGACGAATACGTGCAGTGGCTGCACTTCGCCGAAGGGTCGGCCATGCTGCCGCTGATGCTCAACCTCTACGTTGGCCGCTTGGGTGATGCGGGTGCGCCCTTGCATCCACGTATCGAATCCGAGGTCGCGAACTACCTGGGTTATCTGGACAACGCATTGGGGCTGACGCCGTACCTGGTGGGTGACGAATTGACTGGCGCGGATATACAGATGAGCTTCATCGGCGAAATCGCCAGGGCCCAGGGTAAGTTGCAGGCGTACCCGAATGTGGCGGCGTGGGTGCAACGCTTTCAGGCAAGACCCGCGTATCAAAAGGCCCTGGAACAGGGTGGCGAATACGCGTTCGCGAAGTAAAAGGCCAGGCGGTTCCGGCGGGTGCCCATCTGTATTGCGTTAATCCCCGGGATAAGGATTACTGTAGGACGCATCCGGCTTTGAGATAACACAGCATGTTCGAACTCGCCCCCATCCTGACGTATGTCGCCGTGGTCATCGGCCTTTTCCTGATCCCAGGCCCAGCCGTGCTATTGGTGATCACCCGCACCCTCCAGGGTGGCCGCAAGGTCGGCATTGCCACCGGACTGGGGGTGGCCTCGGGCGACCTTATCCATACGCTGTGTGCGGCGTTGGGCCTGTCTGCCATCCTGATGACCTCGGCCGTGGCGTTCAACGTGGTCAAAATCGTCGGCGCCTGTTACCTGATCTACCTGGGCATACGCGCGTTTATGGCCAAGCCTGGCGCAACCACGCGCAAAGACCTGCCCACGGTGACTTCGACCCAGGCGTATTTCCAGGCGGTGGTTGCCGAAGTGCTGAACCCGAAAACCGCGATTTTCTTCCTGGCCTTCCTGCCGCAATTCATCCACCCGGAATCCGGTTCTTCCCTGGCGCAGTTCGCGGTGCTGGGGTTGATCTTTTCGGGGCTCAGTGCGGTGTACACCACGCTCATCTCGGTCTCTATTCGTCCGTTGAGCAAATGGATGGTGGGCCTTTCAAGGCTGCGCCGCTGGGAGGGAAAGATCATCGGTACTCTGTTTTTGGGGCTGGGGCTGAAAATAGCGCTTCAGCAGCGCTAAGACCGGCGGATACTCATGCGGATCTACATCACAGGCGCCTCATGTGCAGGCGTGACCACGCTGGGCCGTACCCTCGCCTCTTTGCTCAGCCTTCGCCATCTTGATGTCGATGACTTCTATTGGCTGCCCACCAACCCTCCTTTTACAACCAAGCGCCCGCCCGATGAGCGCGTGGCCCTGATTCAGCAATGCTTCGGTGATGACGGTTGGATACTCACCGGTTCTTGTATGGGTTGGGGAGATGCACTGATCAACGACGCCGACCTGATTGTGTTTGTCGCAACGCCTACCTCGGTTCGTCTTGAACGCTTGGCTGCACGTGAAAAGGCGCTCTTCGGAGATCGAATCGCGCCAGGCGGCGACATGTATGAAATACATGTGGCCTTCCGGAAATGGGCATCCCAGTACGACGACCCGACCTTTGCCGGACGCAACAGGGCGTGGCACGAGCGCTGGATGTCGCAGCAAACAGTACCGATTGTCAGAGTGGACGGGTTGAACAGTACTGAGGAAATGGCGGCGGATGTCATGCATGCATTGTCGCAAGGCATCGCAATAGCTCGAAACCAGGAAGGTGACTGAGCTGCGAGGCAAATAGCCCAACGCGGGGCTGGGCTGTTCCAAATGCCACTTTCGCCATTAGCTGCCATTCGTGACGTGCCGCAATCGGACGAGAGCAGCCGTTCATGAACGACTGCCTGCGAACTCAAGCATGCCATCCATCCGAACGGCTCAGTGAGGGCTGGCGGTCGGACGAACCACAATCTCACTCACATCCACATCGTCGGGCTGTTCAATGGCATAGGCGAGTGCTCGCGCAATGGCGTCTGCGTTGATAGCCACGCGCCGGTAGGCTTTCATTACCTCGCGGGCCCCCTCATCGGAAATCATATCGGCCAGTTCGGACTCGACGACGCCCGGGCACACCACGGTGACCCGGATCTTGTCCGTTTCCTGTCGCAGGCCATCCGAGATTGCCCTGACTGCGAATTTGGTCGCGCAGTACACCGCAGCTGTCGGAGAGACCGCAAGACCGCCGATCGATGAAATATTGATGACCTGGCCGAACCCTTGCGCCTCCATGCCCGGCAAGACGGCGGCAATACCGTGCAGCACCCCGCGAACGTTCACATCGAGCATCTGGTTCCACTCGTTGACCTTCAACGAAGCCAAGGGAGACAAAGGCATCACGCCCGCGTTGTTGATGATCACATCGACCTTTCCATGCTGCGCCTTGGCGAACGCCACGAACGCCTGCATGGACTCCAGATTCGTAACGTCCAGTGTGCTGGCACTTGCCGAGCCGCCCTCGGCCTGGATCTCGCGCACCAGTTTGTCCAGCCGCTCGGTACGGCGGGCACCGAGTACCACCTGAGCGCCTTTGGCGGCGATCAACCTGGCGGCCGCTTCGCCAATACCGCTGCTTGCACCGGTAATCAGGACGACTTTGTTTTGAATGTTCGACATATCCGTAGCTCCTGCTGTATGCATTGAAGTTCAGCATCGACCGCCGATGGCGCGGGCGTTGCTGCGGGGTACGTCGAAAAGATTAAGGGTACGGGCCTGATCGACGCGTGCCAAAACCTGCGCAACTTTTGCCTATTCGTGTCTGTGCACGCGACTGGGCGTTACGACGGGCTCGTGGTAAAAACAAGAGTGCCTGGAACCCCCGGGCAGACGCTCATGAATACGTGTGAGAGCCTTGAAATGGAACAGCACGATGCTTTCATCCTTCAAAACACAGCCATCTACCGTGATGAGCTGATTCGCCTGCTGACGCAACGGTTTACGGCGCCCGGGATCTATGAAACCGCGATAGCGCCCCTGCAGGTCATTCGCCTGGACGCACCCTCGGAAATTATCCATACGGTCCATAAGCCGGCACTTTGCCTGATTGTGCAGGGGCAAAAAGAAGTCGGCCTGAGTGACGACCGTTATCTGTACGACCCGCTCAATTACCTCGTGGTATCGGTGACACTTCCGGTTTCCGGTCGCGTGCTGATGGCCAGTCCGGAGGCGCCCTACCTGTGTATCCGTTTTGATTTCGAGGCCACGGAAATCGCTCAGGTCATCGCCGATGCTCCCCCTACGGGCGTGCCGGACGAGCCGGAGCTTGGCCTTTTCCTCGAAAAAGTCGACGTGCCGCTGCTGGAAACAATACTTCGCCTGGTACGGCTGCTGGAGACGCCGAAGGACATCGGCATGCTGGCTCCGCTCGCCCTGCGAGAGCTGTATTACCGCCTCCTGCGGGGCGTGCACGGACGCCGCCTGTATGAGCTTGCCCTCGGTGATTCGCAAACGCGTCGGGTAACCCGGGCAATCGATTGGTTGAATAACCATTACACCCAACCCTTACGCATCGAAGAACTCGCCCGGGTAGCCAATTTGGGCAGCTCTACATTGCATCATCGCTTTAAGGCGGTGACAGCCATGAGTCCGTTGCAGTATCAGAAACAACTCCGTCTGCAAGAAGCCCGCCGTCTGATGCTCGTCGAAGGACTGGATGTGGCGAGTGCCTGTTATCGAGTGGGCTACGAAAGCCCATCGCAATTCAGCCGCGAGTACAGTCGCCAGTTTGGGTGTCCGCCCTCCCGAGACACCAACCGAGTTTGCCGCCCTGCGTGAAAGTCTGACGGGCTGCCTGCGGCTGCAACGATACCCGCTCTCAGCCGGCTCATTCGTTACCCGCTGGAAAGATGCATCCGCCCTCACGCAATAGCGCTTTCACCTCTTCGATCACCTGTGCGGGGTTTTGGCTCAACTGCTCAAAGAGCGTTGAGTCCGGGCGCACGTACGATTGCGAATCGTGCTTCGCGCTCCACAAGACGATGTTCAGCAGGATCGGAATGAGGTCTATGCCTTTCTCCGTCAATCCATAAAAATCCTTGCGCCGGTCATCGGGGTTGGGCGCCTTCGAGAGAATGCCCTGCTCCTCAAGAAAGGCAAGGCGAGAAGCCAGGACGTTGGTTGCGATTCCCTCTTCCGATTTAAGGAATTGGCCGTAGGTCTTTTTCCCAGTAAAGACGATGTCGCGGATGATCAGCAGCGACCACCGATCGCCAAATACCTCCACGCCGTAATTCACTGCGCAGTGAGACCGAAAGGTCTCTTTTCGTGTGGTTTTCATTGCCGAACTTTAGCATTACTTGCACATCACAAGTAAAATTTCAGCTTTTCACTTGCTTTATACAAGTGAAAAGCCCAGCATGATTTCCACACCTGATGCAGTCGCCGAATCGTTCGACGCGCTGCCCATGAGAGAACGCATATGCACGTTTTTGTTACCGGCGGCACCGGCCATTCCGGTCCGTACGTCATCTCCGACCTTATCGCCGCCGGCCATGAGGTCACTGCCCTGGCGCGGTCCGACAAGGCCGCGGCGCAGGCTGCTGCGCTCGGTGCCAAGGTACGTCGCGGCAATCTCGAGGACCTCGACGGGCTCAAGGAGGCGGCCGCTGCCTCGGACGGCGTGATTCACCTCGCGCATCGGCAGGACCTGATTCCAACCGGCGGGATCAACGCCGTTGCGGCCGCAGAGCTTGAGATCATGCTTGCCTATGGCGAAGCACTGGCCGGAAGCGCAAAGCCGTTGGTCGTGTCTGGAAGCGTCGGCTCACCCGGGTGGGCGGGCCTGGGCCGGCCGGCCACCGAGGAGGATCCACCCCTTCCCGGCGGCGATCCGTACAAAAACACCCTGCGGGTTCGGAACATCGTGGAAACCACGGTGATCGGTCTGGCCGAAAAAGGCATACGGTCTTCGATCGTGCGGATCCCTGAGATCATGCATAGCGCCACCGATAACGCGGGCTTCCTTCCGTTGTTGATCGGGCTGGCCAAGGAAAAGGGGGTTGTCGGTTACCCCGCAGAGGGTGCCAACCGTTGGGGGGCCGTGCACGCACGTGACCTCGCCACTGTGTTTCGCCTGGCGCTGGAAAAAGGCGCGCCGGGCAGAAGCTGGCATGCAATCGCCGAGGTGGCTATCCCGTACCGTCAGATCGCCGAAGCCATTGCCAGCCGGTTGAACCTGCCGGCCGTGTCTATTCCCGCAGACGTGCTGATGTTGCCTGGCTACTTCGGGTTCCTTGCGAATCTGGTCACGCTGGACACGCCGACGTCGAACGCCATCACGCGTCAGGTGCTTGGCTGGGAACCGACCCAACCCGGCCTCTTCGCCGATCTGGATAGCGGCCATTACTTCCCGGCCGGAGACCGCACATGAGCACTATCAGCATCATCGGTTCGGGAGGCATGGCCACGGCGATCGCCGGCCGTATCGCCAAGGCCGGACACACCGTCGAGGTGGTCAGCCGCGATCCCGCCAAGGCACGGGCGCTTGCCGACAAGCTCGCTTGCGAAGCGGTCACGGGGACTTACGGCGCCATTCCGGCGGGCGACATCGTCATTCTCGCCGTTCCCTACACCCATGCGGTGGCGGTCCTGGCCGACTTCGGGAAAGCGCTCGACGGCAAGGTAATCATCGACATCACCAACCCGGTCGCTTCCGATCTTACTGGCCTCGTTACCCCCCACGGCAGTTCCGGCGCGCAGGAAATCGCCAAGCTCGCCCCGGCCAGCGCGCAGGTCGTCAAGGCGTTCAATACCCTTTTCGGTCACGTACTGGCCAAGGATAAACGCCTCGATGCGTTCATCGCGGCGGACGATGCAGACGCCAAGGCGCGCGTCTCGACCTTCCTCGAAAGTCTCGGGCTGCGTCCGCTGGATGTCGGCGACCTGCAGATGGCCCAGTCGCTCGAGTGGCTCGGCCTGATGATGATCGGTCTGGCTAAAAACGGTGCCGGCACCTGGGACATATCCATGAAGGTCGATATCGGCTGAATCTGTTGTCCGATAAGTACCGCTTTTGACCGTTATCCCCTCTAAAGCCCCTCCCACCCATGCCGATAACCTCCTGGCATCAATCAATCCGAGTTCCCTTACAGCTGATTCGCTCCCCCGCATGCGCGTGTGGCACGTCGCATGCTTGCCTGATCCTGGCCAGACCACATGGAGTACGAGTGAATGCCCGCGCAAGCCCGTTTCATCGAGCACTACCGCAAAGCCGACCGCATCATGCTCGCCCTGATCTGGCTGATGGCCCTGTTTTCCCTGGGCCTGGCGTTCTGGCACGACACGCTGCTGCAAGCGCTCATCATCGGGGGCGGCACCAGCGTGGTGCTGACCCTGGCCTATCGCGTCATAGGCGGCACTCGCCTGATGCGCTGCGCGCTGGGCGTTGGCCTGATGATCATGGCGGCATTGCACATCAACCAGGCCGAGGGTGTCATCGAATCGCACTTCGGTATCTTCGCGCTGCTGGCGGTGCTGACCTTCTACCGCGACTGGCTGCCCATCCTGGTGGCCGCCGCCACCATCGCGGTGCACCACGTGGTGTTCCATGCCTTGCAACACCAGGGTTTCCCGGTGTTTGTGATGGAGCATCACGGCGGCTGGAGCATGATTTTCGTCCACGCGTTCTACGTGGTGATGGAGACGGTCGCCCTGCTCTACCTCGCGGTTCACAGCCAGAAAGAGGCGGTAGAAAGCCAGGAAATGCTCGAAAAGATGCTCGCCGTCACCACCCAGTTCAGCGGTGAGGCCGCCAAGGGCAGCCCGGAAAAAGTCCACGTTTCACTCGCTACACGCTTCGACCACTTTCTGACCCAGATCACCGGCCTGATAGACGGCGTCGCCCGCGACTCCCATGGCCTCGGCCAACTCGGCCAGGAACTGGCCCACGCCAGCGGCACCCTGGAAAAAGGCGCGCGCCATCAACTGGCGGAAATCGCGCAAATGACCGATTCCATGCAGCGCATGGAAGACGCCATGGGCCACATCGCCGTGCACGTCGAACAGGCCGTCGACCACGCGGGTCAAGCCAGCCAGCAAATCATCCGTGGCCAGGAAAGCGTCGGTCGCGCCCAGCAGGAAATCACCCAGCTCGCCACCCGCCTCCACGACACTAACCAGACGGTCGAAGGGCTGGCCGTGCAAGCCGAGCAGATCGGCTCGGTGCTGGAAGTCATCAGCAGCATCGCCAACCAGACCAACCTGCTGGCCCTCAACGCCGCCATCGAAGCCGCCCGCGCCGGTGAGCAAGGACGCGGGTTTGCCGTGGTCGCCGATGAGGTACGCAGCCTGGCGCAGCGCACGGCGGTGTCGACCCAGGAGATCAAGACGATTATTGAAGGCTTGCAACACGGCAGCCGGCAAGCGGTTGAAGCCATGCACGATAGCCGCCAAGGGGTGGAACGCTGCGTGGAAGACAGCCAACTCGCGGTGGAGATGCTGCGGGCGGTGGGCAATGATATTTCGCAGATTGATCAGCTCAATGGGCGGATTGTGTCGACCACCCGTGAGCAATCCACGGCAAATGTGGAGATTGTGGGACGGCTGCAATCAGTGCAGAGCATTGCCCAGAACACCGCGCAGGATGTGGAGACGCTGGCCAGGAGCAGTGAGCGATTGCCGCCGATTGCGGTGCGGCTGGATGCACTGGGGCGCAGGTTTCATCAGTAGAGGCCTGACTCAGGTCACTCACCTGCAAACCGATTTCTTTTTACCCGGTACATCTCGCCGTCCGCATGGCTGAGCAGCGTGTCGGCGTCTTTCCCGTCCGCGGGATAAAACGCCACGCCAATACTGCAGGACGGCATTTTCACCGCGCCAAACTCAGCGCTCAGCGGCTCGGCCATGACGGCGAGTATCTGCGTGACTTTTGCGGAAACGGCGTCTTCCGACTGGATGTCCGTCAGCAGCACCGTAAACTCATCGCCGCCCATTCGCGCCACCAGGTCGCTGCCACGCACACAGCCTTCCAGCCGCCGTGCAATCACGCAGAGCACGCGGTCGCCGATGGCATGGCCATGCACATCGTTGATGCACTTGAAGTCATTGACGTCCAGAAACAGCAGCGCCAGCTTGCTGTTGTGCCGCAGGGCCCCTTGCAGGGCTGTGTCCAGTCGATCATTGAACAGCGATCGATTGGTGAGGGCCGTCAGCGAGTCATGATGGGCAAGGAAACGTAGCTCTTCCTCTGCTTGTGTCAGGGCCGTGATGTCCCGCGCGACACCAATCCGCGCGCCCACTTCTTCAGACCAGAAGGCCGCCCACAAAATGTGCACCACGCTGCCATCCTTGCGCAGGTAACGGTTGCGGAAGTCGACGTGGGGCTTGCCATTCATGACCCGGACAATGGAGGCGCGGGTGCGTGCCAGGTCTTCGGGGTGCATATAGTCGGTGATCAGCGTGCCGGTCAGTTCGTCGGCGCGGTAACCGAGCAGCGCTTCGCAGGCATCACTTACGAAGACAATCAGATTGTCACTGTCGACCACAAACACCGTATCCAGCATGAGGTGGATCAGTTTGGGATAGAGGGCTTGCAGGTCAACGGCCATAGGTGATGGAGCGTCTGGTTCATATGGCTCCGATCATAGCCCGATCACCATGGATGGCAAAAAGGAATCATAGCGGCCCGCAAAATAGCCCCAGGCAATGTTGTTGAACCAGATGCGTCGCCACCAGCAGGCTGCGCCACCCTTTGAGGTCGTAGGACAGCGCCTGCCAAAGCAGCCACGGCCAATAGCATACAAACCAGATCATTCGGCGACTCGGATTTTATAATGAACGAATGATTGCTATGCTGAACAACGAATACCTAGGCGTCAACCTGATTAAGGATGATTTAGAGAACAAATGACCGACATAACGAACAATTCATTTAACAACAACACGAGTCGAATCGACCTCTTGGCCCTGTCGATCAAACGCGAGCGCCAGTTAGCCGGGCTTTCATTGACCGAATTGGCGAAACGCGCCGGAGTGGCGAAGTCCACCTTGTCGCAACTGGAGTCCGGGATCGGTAACCCCAGCATTGAAACCCTGTGGTCGCTGGCCACGGCGATGGGGTTACAGGTGACCCGGTTCTTCGAACAACCCCAGCAGCACCTGCGGGTGATTCGTGCCAACGAGGGTCTGACCACCTATGCCGAAACCGCCCACTACGCGGCAACACTGCTTGCGGATTGCCCGGCAGGCATGCGGCGCGACATCTACCGCCTCAAGGTCCAGCCCGGTGAAGTGCGCCTGTCACAGCCGCACCCGGCCGGCACCGTCGAGCACGTGGTGCTGTGCAGCGGCAGCGCGAATATCGGCCCGGCCAATGAGCCCGTGCTGCTATACGCCGGCGACTACATCAGCTACCTGGCGAATGCGCCCCATGTGTTTGAGGCACTTGAGGCGGATACCACGGCGGTGATGGTGATCGAGCACCCTTGACGGGATGGGTATGTACCCTCAGGCATGGATAGGCAGGGCCAACCCGAACAGCACAAAAAACCCACCACAGACTTTATTGAACCGGCGCCCGGTTCGAGCCAGCCAAGGCCGGACCCGGTGCGCAGCGCTCGCCACCAGGTATTCCACGATGAACTCCACCACGGCGTAGGTCAGCGCGATGGTGATCGTCTGCGCGATGATGCTGCGGTGGGAATCCAGGAAAGGTGGAATAAACGCCGTAAACAGCAGCAAGGCCTTGGGGTTTGAAATCGCTGATACCAGCCCCTGACGGAACAGCGACCAGCTCCGCGAGCTGGTTGCACCGGTCGCCTCAAGGCTGACCGGTGCCGCCCGCCACAGCCCGAAGCCCAGCCAGATCAGATACAGCCCGCCGGCCACCTTCAACGCAAAAAACCAACTGGCCGACGCCTGGATCAGCGCCCCCAACCCCAATGCGCAAAGCGACAGCACGATGGCAAAACCGAGCACGCCACCGGTGATGGTGAACAGCGTCTTCCGATTGCCGTGAAGCGCGCCATGGGTCAGCGCCAACAACGCATTGGGCCCCGGCACCACCGCGATGCCGAAGCAGGTAGCCAGGTAAAGCAGCCAGGTATCAAAGGGCATGATCCGATCCAGTAGGTGTGAGCCAGGCCAGAATCTTGCGGGTGAACAAACAGTCATGAAAAGCGCATAATTCACGTCACAGCCATTCGATTAACGAATAGAGGTAAGCGCGATGCCGGCCAGTGACTTGCAACTCGATTGGCTCAAATGCTTTGTGGCCGTGGTGGATGCCGGCTCGTTGTCGGGCGCCGCCCATGAGGTCAACCGCTCGCAGTCCGCCGTCAGCATGCAGATGAAAAAACTCGAGGCTGCCCTTGGACGGCAATTGTTGAGTCGAGGCCCCCGGCACCTGCAACTGACCGCCGACGGCCAGACACTGCTGGGCTACGCCCGCCGCATGCTCGCCCTGCACGCTGAAACCCAGGCGGCGTTCCACGGTGAAGAGCTGACCGGGCGCATCCGCCTTGGCGTTGCGGAAGACTACGCGGCCAGGTACCTCACACCGCTGCTCAAGCGTTACTCGCCGCGCTACGCAGGCGTGGAAATCGAACTGACCTGTGAACAGTCGACCACGCTGATCCCGCAGTTGCGCAGCGGCGACCTTGACCTGGCGCTGGTATCCAGGGACTCGCCCCAAAGCGGCACCTTTCTGTTCAAGGAACCCATGGTCTGGGTCGGCTCACCCCAATTCGAACTGTGGCGACGCGACCCGCTCCCCATCGCCGTCTATGAAAGCGCAAGCCTGGCGCGGCGGTATGCGGTGAACTCACTGACCCAACAGGGCCGCGAATTTAAGGTGGTCTACAACAGCTCCAGCCTTGCCGGCCAAGTGGCCGCCGTCGAGGGCGGGCTCGCGATTGCCGCGATCACCCAATGCACCGTACAGCCATCGCTACAGGTCTTGGGTGAGGAGCACGGCTTGGCAGCCATTGAACCCATGGACGTATCGATTCTACGTAGTCGGGCCTCTCGCAGCTCCAAAGCGGTGAACAGCCTGCATGCGTTCATCATCCGGGCGCTAAGGGTTCAGCCTTAGTGGAGAGAGCATTTCGGCACAATCATCGAGCGCTTCGGCGCAGTCCTGCGTCCCGGTGATGTTTAGGCTTAACGCTAAATCCACGCCTGGACACCACCACGATGAAACTCAAAGCACTTGCACCAGCGATTACCCTGATCATGGCCGCCAGCGGACACGCCGCCAGCTTCTCACTCAGCAGCCCGGACATTGCCGACCAACGCCCGCTGACACGCCTGCAAGAATTCAACGGCTTCGGCTGCAACGGCGGCAACACCTCCCCGGCCCTGTCCTGGGCCAACGCCCCGGCGGGCACCAAAAGCTTTGCCATCACCGTCTACGATCCCGACGCCCCTACCGGCAGCGGCTGGTGGCACTGGACGGTGGTCAACCTGCCCGCCGCCGTCTCCAGCCTGCCGAGCAATGTCGGCACCCACCTGCCAGCCGGGGCGGTGCAAGGCCGCACGGATTACGGCCAACCGGGCTTCGGCGGCGCCTGCCCGCCAGTGGGTGATAAACCCCATCGCTATCAATTCACGGTGTGGGCGTTGAAAGTCGACACGCTGCCGATCGACAATCAATCCAGCGGCGCCCTGGTCGGCTACATGCTCAATGCCAACAGCCTGGCCAAGGCCACAATCACGGCCCCTTACGGACGCTAGTCACGATGGATGTTCACGAAGGTGTGCGGCACAGGGAAAGCATCATCGAAAGCTGCGTGATCAGGGCCCGGCAACACCACACCCTGCAACGCGTGCCGATCTTCATGACCGCCCTGTGCCGCGTGCGCCAGGGGCATAAACTGATGCAGTGGGATGAGCGCGAAATGCGCGCCGGCCCCCAGCACCTGATTTTACTGCCGGCGGGCCGCGAGCTTGGGGTGACCAATTTTCCCGGTGCCCAGGGTGACTACATCGCTGACGTGGTGTCGTTTCCGGTGCCGGTGTTGCGTAACTTCGTTGCCCGGTATGGCGCGCAGTTCAAGGGCAGCATGCATGCAGACCTGTGCGTACGCCTGGACAAACAGACCCGACAAGCCTGGGACCAACTACTGACCGCACTGAGCACCGGCGCCCCGGCGGCGTTGTGCACCCACTATGGCGAGGCCGTGTTGCTCTGCCTGTGCCTGGCCGGCCAGGCGGGACCGTTGCTGATGGATCGCAACGACCCCTTGAGTGAGCGCGTGCAGCGGTTGATCGGCAGCAACCTGTCCAGGGACTGGACCGTTGCCACGGTTGCGCAGCAGTTGAATCTGGGGGAGTCGACGTTGCGTCGGCAGCTGGCCAATGAGGACGCGAGCTTCAGGGCCATCCTGGAAAATGTTCGGCTGGGGGCGGCGTTGCAACAGCTGCAAACCTCCAAGGATTCCATTGGGGAGATTTCCAGTGCGTGTGGCTATGCGTCGGCGTCGCGGTTTGCGGTGAGGTTCAAGTCACATTATGGGCTTTCACCGCGGTCGTTGCGGGCGGCGATGTGAGGTTATTGGGTATACGACAAAACAGGACGAACTCACTTTTAACAAGATAATCCGTCTGCTTTATATAGGACAAAAGGCACCAGCAACGCGTGCTTTTTATTATTGCGACTTTCCAAACGCCTTTAACATAGCCATATACTCTACGACACGCCCATGAACTTCACGCCTAAAAGTATCACTATATTCGAAAACTATGTGCTCCGCTATAGGAAGCGGGAAGAACCCCTTATTAACAAAGTCTTCAAATGAGCTATATTTCCTGATAAAGGGAATAGTAATATTATGATATTTCGAGACCTTCACTTTAATAATGAAACACAGAAATTCCCCTAGAAAATTAACTTCCTGACTCTCTGCTTCTACATTAACTTCTTGAAACCGCGTTATTGGCGGAATGGTAAACGTCCTATCATGCTGCCTTTTGTGATAACCGTCCGCAGGATCAACCTCGTTTACGACACTACGAATTATTAGATTATCACCTTTGTACATTGACTTCATAATGAAATTTGGCGGTTCGATCTGCAACAACATCTCGTCGTCAAATTCAGCCTCCGCAAATGCATAAACTATGTCGGAAACTTTATTTATCTTGCCATCATAAAACGCGGCTATCTCGTAGCCCCCACCGAAGCGCTCGCCAATAGTGCTGGCGAATTCCTGATTATCTATCTCATCAATTATGTGATTGGCAAATTGCTCTAGCGCCATACAAGTCCCCTGCACTGCGATATTTTCGTCAGCGACTTCAAACGCTTCCAGGGGATATTGCGAAAAATGTTCAATCGCCTGCTTCGAACCACTTCCAGCGGCCACCATATCAAAATTGATAGTAGAAAAGCCCTCGGCGGCATTGTAATGAGTGATGCTAATTCCGTCACTGTCAGCAGCGAGAAGGATCGCACACAAATTCCCGTCCGAGAGTTCCGGATCTGACTCCAGTGCGCTCAAGTATCGGCTGCTGGTAAGCTCATGATTATCCAGCGTAAGCTTTTTTATGAGGTGTACGGCACTTTGAATTCGATCTACGCAACCAGCGAATGCAATTGCGAAGCTATCGTTAATGATTAATGTCTTCTGTGACAGGCCACTTACTCGATCCTCGGGGAGAGGAAATCCCCCATTTTCGTAGTTGTGATATGTAGGAAGCTCAATATCATCATGCCCCGAACCTTTCGGGCTGGTCAAAAGGATATCGGACTGTAGAAAAAGCCCATGCCTTAAGCGAAACCCAGTTATCATTGTCATTGCTTTGCCTCCTATGCAAGTTAGTAATATTTACTGACTACCCATTCATATCCGCAACCAGCGATTAATCACCGGGATCTATTCGACGCACACAACAAAGGCCTCTGCGCTGGGGAACTTATGCCCGGTCACATAAAGCTGCCCGTTCAAGGCCATGTGGTTTGTTTTTTCTTTGATATAAGGGCGAACCTCTGCCTGGGCCTTAAGCGGCTGGCACAATTCATCTGCCCTTTTTTTGACAAAGCCTACCACTTGGTCTTGCTTGTTATAGCCATTGCCTTCGAACGTAACGGTGTAAGTATTAGGGCCTGTCTTTACATCACTATAGCCGCCTTCATACATTGTCGAGCCTTTGGGGGCATATGGAATACCCGAACAGGCTGGCAAAGTTACGCATAGGGCCATGAGTAAAAATTTGGATTTTTGCATCTTGGAGAAACCTGAAATGGGGATAAAGGACGAGCATTGACGCGCCTTGATGAGCGAAGCGAGCGAAGCATAGGCACAAAGGCGGGCATCGCAGAGATTGCGGACGGATTGAGCGACTTGTTTGCGGTAGTAAAACACTCATCCAATTCCGTTTGATGATGACAGTACTTACTTGCGTGATGTTTTCGATCAGGAAGGAGCATGACAAAGCTGACGGCTCCCCTGCTGCCGTGAAAGCAGGCCCAACAATGCTACTATTTTGCCATCATCGTGTCCACGAACAAGCAGAGGTCAAGCCGGTTACTGAAGAGCGCTGGCGACCCCGTAAAAGGCAACCATCTCGTCACTCACTTCACTTCCCGTAGATTTCGTGTGAGCGTGCGACCGCTCTAAGCAGGCAGTCTTATCAACGAGACTGATGATTACTATCGAACCGGTCGCCTATTGGCTTACCAAAACCCATTCCTATAATCGCCTCCACTTTCCCCCTCCCGTCTGTCCTCAGGCGAAATATCCTCCCGGAACCCGACACCATGCCAAGCGCAAGCCGGGCCCCTAGCGGCCTCCCCGAACATAATCAACAAACCGTCCTGCAGCAGTGGCTGGCGATTCTCTCGGTTGCCGTGGGCGCCTTCGCCCTGGTCACCAGCGAATTCCTGCCAGTAGGCGTACTCAACGACGTCGCCGCCGACCTCGGCATCAGCGCCGGCCACGCCGGCCTGATGGTCACCCTGCCCGGCATCATGGCCGCCCTCGCCGCCCCGCTGCTGTCGGTGGGCATTGGCGCCATGGACCGTCGCTACCTGCTGATCGGCCTGACCCTGATCATGATCATCGCCAACATGGTGGTGGCCTACGCCAGCGACTTCAGCCTGCTGCTGTTCGGCCGCGTATTGCTGGGCATCAGCATCGGCGGCTTCTGGGCCACGGCCATCGCCCTCAGCGGCCGCCTGGCGCCCAAGGGCGTGGGCGTAGCGAAAGCCACCTCGATCATCATGATGGGCGTGACCCTGGCCACCGTCCTCGGCGTGCCCGTCGGCACCTGGCTGAGCGGCCTGATGGGCTGGCGCATGACCTTCCTCGTCACCGCGCTGGTGGGCATCCCGGTACTGCTGGCGCAGATGTTCCTGCTGCCGCGCCTCGAACCGGAAAAAGCCATCCGCATCGCCGACCTGCCGGCCCTGTTCATCAACCCACAAGCCCGGGTCGGCTTGATCGCCGTGCTGCTGATCGGCCTGGCGCACTTTGCCGCGTACACCTACGTCGCCCCGTTCTTCAAAAACAGCTCCGGCTTCGACGGCCCGACCATTGGCTCGCTGCTGCTGCTCTACGGCGTGGCCGGCGTAATGGGCAACGTCTTCGCCGGCTTCGCCGCCAACCGCAGCGTGCGCCACACCTTGTTGCTGGTGGCCCTGATGATCGGCACCAGCACCGCCCTGTTCCCCTACTTCGCCACCGGCATGAGCGGCGCCGTGATGCTGATCGCACTGTGGGGCTTCGCCTTCGGCGCCTTCCCGGCCTGCGCAAGCATCTGGATGTTCGTGGTGGCGCCCAAGGATGTTGAACGTGGCATGCCGCTGTTCGTGGCGTTGTTCCAGGTGATCATTGCCGTGGGCTCGTTCTTTGGCGGGCAGATCGTCGACAAGATGGGGACGTCGGTGCTGTTGAGTTTGGCGACTGCGTTGGTGGGCGCTGGGTTTGTGACGGTGCTGGTGTTGGGGCGCAAGGTGAGTAATAGCCTGGCGGCTCAGCCTGCCTGAGAAAGGAAAACGGGACTGATTGATTTCAGTCCCGTGGCTTGAGGCAGTGAGCACGGCGCCTTGCTCCATTGCCTACAGTTGCGTCAGAATCCGCCGGCTTGTGCACCTGGGTGGGCGTCTCTAAGGTTGCTCGGTCGCTGAAAACTCAGTGATCGGGTTTAGTAGCCCTAGATTATCCGAGCAATGTGCATGAGCTTCATCAATCAGACTTCTCTGTCTGTGCTTGATGGTGGCTGTGCGCAGGGCGCCTTCGGGCGCGCCGGTCTTTGTTTGGATTCCCGGTCTACTAACCTGTGCACAGCTGCCACCCCATTCGTTTAGTAGCGAGAAGGTGGCGGCCCACATAGAGAATCCAAACAATGTTCAAGGTAACGCCGAATCCTCCGGGAACTCCCGATTTGAAACTCAACCAAGCCGCGCACCGTGCCTTGGATCACTATCTCAATCCCTCCTCCGCCAAAACCGCCCCGCCGTCGGGTGCGTTGTTCAGTGTGGCAGCTGATGCCAGCAGTGAGAGCCTGATTACCAATAGCTATGAAACGTTCGCCTCGATCAGCGCGTTGCTGCTTGATCTGTCGGAAGATATGAGCGGGAAAGACCGTGATGTGGCGTTGGCGATTCACCAACTGAGTGAGTTGGGGGTGCTGTTGATGGGGAAACTGATGGATCGGGAGATTCCTTGTAGCTAGAGACGGTCGTCTACGCCATTCAGATCACGGAATCGATCAGTCGCCGGTGAGTTGCGCGAATGTGCAACGACTCGGCGACGTTGACTGTCGAGCCTTTACTTTCGGCTAACGGTTTCAGCCATTAAGTGCCATTTGGCTTTGGTCATAAGGTGCTAATCGCTGTCGACAAAACAGGGCCGACTCAGGCGATGCTCAAACTTTCACTACCTAGAGCCATCGAAGGTACGAGGTCGACTTCCCCTTTGTTCACTAGATTGGATAGCCTACTCATACGAACTGGCTGGGTCAGGGTTAGCATCAACGACCATTCAAAAATTCGAAAGATGTTTGAAGACTTCCGCTTCGACCGGTTCGATATTAGCTTCATAACACCAATCATCGGAGCGTGAAGGAGTAATCGACGAGAAGCTAGTCATTACCAGTCGCCAGAGGCTCTTTGAGGGTTTTCTTAAGTCATGCTAACTTGGTCGTGACTTCGCTCGAAAAAAGAGAGTAGGATCGGGGAGAATGAGACCAGCCAACCGGGGAAAAGGGATGTTCATTGAACGACGGATTAATCCATCGAGTAGCGTTGTTGAGCTCTGGGAGTGTCGGTGGGAAAACGACGGCGCGAGTCCTGCGCACAAGGTTTATCTAAAAAAAATTGGCGTTGAGCAGTCGTTTGAAAACCCAGAAGCTAATCATCATAGCGAATCAAAAGTTATATGCTGGTCATATGGTCGAACCCTTGGAAATATTGCAGTATTTTCTGAGTCCCTAATTGGTAGCTTTCCAGCAGCAGAGGGCACTGATGCTAAACTACCCTGTGATATTGTAAATGCGGGTAAGTTTCGTCATGGTGCCGATAGATGGTGGTGTCGCACTCATCAAACTCACTGGGGAATAAAAGCGGATCATGCAGCATATGCTGCTTCCGGAGTAATGCATTGTGCCAACCACGATCAACATATGAATTATGTTGTTGATCCTTTCTCAGTAAATGTAAGTGATAATGCAGAGGTAGGTGTATGGTGCTCCATGCCTGCGGCTATTTCGACTGAAGTCATTATAAGTCGCCCGCCGAAAATTCATGTACATGTCAGGCAGACATTAACAGGCAAGAAGCTAGTAGATCGAGATTTTAATGCTGTAACCATGCTCTATAGTCAGGACTCTGGACTGTTTGCAAGTCAAGAAATCACTCATGTAAATATCACACCGCCAGCAGCTTTTGATTTTGTTTATTGTTTAGAGCGCAAAATGGCGATGGATTGCGTTAACTGCTCGACCTGCGGGTATCCGCATTTAGATTTGGGAGACTTTGCTAGGGCGCCGCATAGAAAGCATTTTTGTGGTAATTGTGGTCGCGATAGCACTTGGAGCAAAACCCCTATAGTGTCTACTCCTTTACAACCATTACATGATAAATACGCACACACTTTAGCCTATCAAGTACCTGATCGAGAGCTCAATTTGGATAGTTATCCGCATTGTACCTACACCGTTTGGGCGTCAACACCTGCAATATTATGGACTGCCCATAGAGCACAAGAATTTGGGATACATGTTCATATACACGACGGCCGCAAGCGTATCGTGGATGATACCTTCGGGCGAGTGATGCTTAATGGCCGGTGGTTAGAGAGGACGGAGTTAGTCGAATTAATGATGAAACGCTCAGTTCTGTAGCAACACTGAAAGAGGTGTTACATCGCTGAGCAAATAATCTAACATTATCTCCAAACTTAAGTCATCGTCCTCATACCATTCATAGCCTTTTATAGTTAAAGGAAAATATCCATGTAGCAAGTTGAAAGCATACCGTTCATGTGGACCCGGCGTTAGTCGACTACCCTAACCAGAGAAACCCTCGTTCTCTTAAAACAAGATCCTGAGCATTTCGCAACTTCCTGGAAAATATCTTTGCAACTACTTTCATTCCCACAGACTCCATAACACCTGGCCGGCCTGCTTCCATGGTTGATGCGGCGCTCTCGTAAATATCAAGCACGGTTGAAACTAGTGCCATTGAGATTATAAAAGTTATAATCCAAATTTATGCATGAGCCACAACGTCTGAAATCGGCGACCCGGCCTTACAAATAGTACCCGCCATCAAAATAGAAAGAGCGTACTGCAAAAGTTCAACCTTAGCTTTCCGCATCTCAAGCTCTGACACATCATCCGCGTTATCGAAATCAGCTCCATGTGCAACCGAATGACGCCGTTGATTGATCTGTTCGATAAACTCCTCCCAGAGCGTCTTCCCTTTAGGGCTACGCTTGTCAAAAGCCAATTCCTCAAAGCTTACAACGTAGGGGTAATTTTCCGCGGCTAGGGCAATAGCGGTTTTTAGTTCTACATTCTTCTCTTTTATCTCTGAGATCGACATGGCAAAAACATCATCAACCTTGGAGCCGTGTAGATAACCAAAAACGTTTGAGACTCCAAAATTTTCAAATACAGTGCCCAACATACTTGCTGAGGGGTTTTTATTTTTAGGAAACAAAAAAGGCTCAGGTGTTATTTTGCAATCAAACTCATCAAGTTTCAGTATTAATGCATCCAACTTCTTATAATACGCCTTAGGGTCCTTATCTGAGGCAGCCCCAAGGTATTTACTACAATACGTCCTCTTGATAGCAACTGGAAAACTAACAAATGAATCACTCCTATTTAAGTCATTCACCACACACTTCACCAAATCTTTGACAAACCCTTCTAAGTGGGCAACTATGAGGATGCTTGCCGAGCGACAAATTGCATTATAAAATGTGTAATCATCATCTTTAATGGCTTTTGCTTTGTCTATGATAACATCAACTTCCCTCCAGCGCCCCTCCAAGCTAGAAATATACTCCTGTAAAAAAGTAGACATTATAAAATAACTTCCTGAGCTTTGCGTATTCTGTTGTTAAGTTTTGACACATCATTAACACTACCTTCAACAGCCTCAAAAAAAACAGGATCAGCGAACAACTCAATGAAAGCGTCATAACTTGGAATATTTTGCAAATCAGGTTTTGAAAATGCAAAAGCTATCGCATCAAAAACCGCCGCATTAAATGAAGACATTAAAGAAAAATTCTGTCCATCCGGCTTTTTATATTTAGCAAATGGCTTGCTACCAAAGTGTTCCCTTACCAACTTCATCGTCCTAATAAAACTATCCTTCATCTCCTTCAGCGTGATAGCGTCGAGCTTATTAAACTCCACCATCTTATTAGTTAGAAACTTCTTAAACTGCCCTTTGTACTCCAAATAACCGTTGTTATGACTTACTGCAAAATACCTGAGAACCAGTTCTTCATCTTCCATTTTTTTGATGCGAGTAGAGTCCGGATCTAGATTTGCCACCTCGGCAAAAATTGGATTCTTCGCAAGCTCCTTAATAAGATCTTTAAATGGACCTCTGCATGTCGCGTTCCTTAACTCTTGCGCCTCAAGCTTTACCGATCCGCTATTCAACCTCTCAAAGATATCAAATTTAACTTGAGTATCTACAGTGGAGTCAATTCGCAAACAGCGTATTGTTCTTTCCTCCAACCTTCTTATCAGAAATGGTGGCAAATCTTTATAGAAGGATCCATTAAGTTCAGACAAGACCTCTAACGACTGAAGAGCGTACGCACCACTAAAAAAATTATATATCGCAGTCAAACGTTGCTGCCCGTCTATGACTGAATACCTTGCTAATTCATCTTCAGCCTCATCATCAACGTCGATATCCATTGATATGTAAACTATCGGAATTGGTATATTCAATATCAAACTTTCAATAAGCTTTGACGAAAAAGAGTCAGGCCATCGGTGATTTCGTTGATAATCAGGGTTAAGTCTAATCACCTCCCTTTTTATTTTTTTGACTAGTGTTTCTAAGTCATACTCTACCGTCTGTGTTTTAACAGTCCGCTCTTTGGCTTTTTGCTGAATGGCTTCCAACTGCTCTTTTAACATAAATTTCACTTCCGTTTGCATATATAGGCTTTTATCTGTCAACGCTCAACCCTTACGACCATATTACACTAATCAACTGGTGGCCAATGCTCAAAAAATTCCTTCCCTCCGCCTCAGTACATGCTGCTCAACCTATGCTAATGGAGAGGAAACGCTACTACGCGGTTGTTTAGATTTGTACTGTTTATCTGTACATACTAGCCGTTTAATCAGGCTATTGTCCTAGCATCATGTGATGCTTTGGGCATGTGCAACCTTATTTTGGCGATATCACTCGCAGACAGTCCGCTTTTGGCAGATTGCGATCGATCGGCAAGGGCTGTAATCGATCCGAAACGGCCGTTCACCAACCGCCAATAACGACCATTTGAAGGTATCGACGAAACTAGGGATTTAGATGCTGAGAATCATTCACATCGATACTCTCCACGCGCTTACCTCATTAGGCAAATATAGAGGCTAGCGCCGTTCCTGAAAGCACCACCGCGACAAGAGCCACGGCCTGCTGCCGCAGCCAGCCGGGCTTGGCCAGCAACTTCGCTTCTAACTGCTCAATCCGAGCTTGAGTTTGTTGCTGATTCTCCAGTAATTCTGTCATCTTCGACTCAACGCGTTTCAAACGCTTGTCTAGCGCCTCGTTTGCATCACTCATCCCTTTCAACGACACAGTCATCAAGGTCGAGAGGTTTTCTCTCGCCTGGAATTCACTGCCGAGCAGCTTGGTCACTCGCTCGATCTGCTTCTGCTGGATCCCCTGAGCCTCCCCCTGCTCGGCTAACTGACGCGAGCACGATGCATTGAGTTGTTCCTGCATTCGCGAGCCGCTCGAGAAGGCCAGACTCAATGCATGCAAATCCGTCTCATGGCCGTTCTGCGCGGCGGCCAGTTGGTTCACTGCATGCCTGCAGTACTCATAGCCATCTGCCAATGCCAACAGTTCATCGATTTGATGCTTGAACTCGTAGAGCACCACCAGCGCCCCGCCCTGATTACCTTCCAGGGTCTCGGTATCCTTTTGCAGGCGTTCGATCTCGTACACTAGGGCATCATTGAAACCGCGCAGTACGCTGTTGTTCACGGTATGCACCTGGGTCACCAGTTGCACTACGCTCTGCGTCACCTCAAGGCTCGCGCCAAATTCGGTCAGCAATTTGGCCAGGTCTTTGTCATTCCTACCCGACAAGCCACCCCAGAACGAGTCCCAACTGCCCTGATTCTGAAAGTCGTTCAATTGCTCTCTGGTCTTTGAACCACGTTGTATCGCGGCGTTGAGCTTCTTCAGGCCCTCATGGAAGTCTTTCAGTTGGTTCTCTTCAGAACGTGGCGTCGGCAACAACTGCTGCACCGGTTGAAGGACTAAGTCATCGGCGAGCGACCTAGTAAGTACAACTCTGCCACCCAGAAAATTGAACATGTCAGGGCTCCTGAGAAATACGGTTTGGCAAGAGTGCCGAAAAATCGATTGCACGCACGCTGGTGTGCCTTGCCAGCCGTTCGCGGTGGTCTATTACTTCCCTCGCCAGCGCATCTACCGAATGTGCATATTCGATAAGCCCTTCGGCTAGCAGCCATTCGTTTTCCTGCACCTTAATAAGCTGCAGCGCCGCCTCTCGCTTGGCTTCCAGCGACTCGCTCCACCCAGTCTTGAAATCCACCAGGTAGGCAACGATAGAAGGCACGAGGTTCTGCAAGTGATAGCTGCACAGCCCGAAACCGATGGCTGACAGCACACAGGATATATAGGGGGCTGCTACCCCGGTCAGCGGAACCAGTTGCGACTCTATCACCGGTTCCAGGCCGTCCCAGAGTACCAACGTGCCGCTGACGACTACGGTCTCGACGACCTTCTGAATCAGCTCTTCCCGGCTCATCGACTGCGCGCCGCTGTACAGTTGCCAGGTGCCGTGAGCGAGGTCGAAAAGGTTGCGGGCGAGGTTATAGACTTGGCGGATAGCCTTGGACAAGGCATTGACGATGAATTCGACGATGCCGTTGAGCAGCTTCAGGGGCGCCTCAATGATTTTCTCGATCACCACCCAGATCTTTTTGAGGAATCGCTCCACGCGCTGTTTCAGACGAGTAGCGCCCCCCATGAACACGTCGACCAGTTCATCTTTTACGGCCATGACTGCGGCTGTAGTCAGTTGTTCCAGCAATTGCCAGCCTGAGTTTTTCAGCGCTTCTTTGCCAGCACCCAGCGCGACATCAGCGGCATTGCCAAGGGAGTCTTTGAGCTTCTTGGCTTCGATATTGCTGCGAATGCCTTGTTCCTGCTGCAGTTCCTGACGCTTATTGATTGGCGGCTTTTCGGTTCTGATAAGGTGTGCCTCCAGGGCAGCAGCTGTTTCGGCCGAGTCCATGGTCATGAATTTCACCTTGCATCCCGCTTCGAGTTGCTCGGAAAGCTTATACGGTTCGCCTTTCTTGTTGCCGTTACGGTGGTCGTTCAGGTGCCCGTTCTGCCAACGCTGCCGCACGTTGGTGCTATCGCCGATGTAGACCAGCTTGCCACCCGCGTCATACACCACATACACGCCAGGCTTTTCGGGCAGTTGGTTGGTGCTGGAGGTATCCGCAGCGCTGAGATCGATCTCTCCATCGAACTGCAAAGTAGCAAGTGAACCGATTCCCGCTGACAAGCTTTTCAGCAGAATCTCCTTCCACGCTCCCCCCCGATTGGCAACATCCATCGCACTTTTCGCCGACGTGGCGGCAAGCGTGTCCTTGCCGGCCTGCATCGGGTCGGCTGTCTTGGCGTTCGGGCGGGAGTTCTTCTTGTTGCGAAAGCCGGCGATCAGTTTTCGATTGGTGTTCTCGATCGCTCGATCAACGATAAGGTTCGCCAATGGAGAGAGCGACTGCTGTTCGTATTGTGGGTCCATGATGCCTTCTCGAAAAACTATCCTGTTTGAGGGGCGAACTACGGACACGGAAGCTATCAAAGTGCTACCAATGGTTCTACCTGAAAATGACGTATTTGAAAAAGATGTGTCTAGGGCGCTTTCAACAAGGCCCTTACCCTCAGGTACCGGCCTGAAGCCCCACCCAACAACACCGATAACCTCCCACCACCAATCAATCCCCGCCGCCCTACACCTGATTCGCTCCCTGCATGCCCGTATGACACGTCGCATACTTGCCGACCCCAGGCAGTCCACATGGAGTTCGAGTGAATGCCTGCGCAAGCCCGTTTCACCGAGCACTACCGCAAAACGGACCGCATCATGCTCGCCCTGATCTCGCTAATGACGCTGTTCTCCTTGGGCCTGGCGTTCTGGCACGACACGCAGCTTCAAGCGCTCTTCGTGGATGGCGGCACCAGCGTGGTGCTTACCCTGGCCTATTGCGTCCTCGGCAGCACGCGGTTGAAAGACATCCAGGGACAGACCACGATTAAAAACGCAGCTTGCCCCCTATTAACCCCCAAACCAAAACACCCCGCACTTCAACCAAAGGCGGGGCGTTCTCTCCAGCATCACTTCACATCAATCACATCGCCGTATGAAAAATCTGCTCAATCTCATCCTGATTAGCAGGACGCGGATTGGTAAAACCGCAGGCATCTTTCATAGCATTGGTTGCCAGTGTCGGAATATCGTCAGCCTTCACACCCAGCTCAACGAGGCCGCTCGGAATCCCAACATCCGTAGACAGTTTACGGATCGCCGCGATGGCCGCCGCAGCGCCCTTCTCCGCATCCAGTTGCTGAGTCTCAACCCCCATCGCATGAGCGATATCCTTAAACCGGGCCGGGCATACGCTGGCGTTGAAGCTCGACACATGGGGCAGCAGGATCGCATTGCACACGCCGTGAGGCAGGTCGTAGAAACCGCCCAGTTGGTGCGCCATGGCGTGTACATAACCCAGCGAAGCATTGTTGAAGGCCATGCCGGCAAGAAATTGCGCGTAGGCCATGTTTTCCCGGGCGGTCATGTTGTCACCCTGGGCAACGGCGGTGCGCAGGTTGGCCGAGATCAGTTCGATGGCCTTGAGTGCGCAGGCATCGGTGATCGGCGTGGCCGCCGTCGACACGTAGGCTTCGACGGCGTGGGTCAGTGCGTCCATGCCGGTGGCGGCGGTCAGGCCTTTGGGCATGGCGGCCATCAGCGAAGGGTCGTTGACGGATAACAGGGGCGTGACGTTGCGGTCGACGATGGCCATTTTCACGTGGCGGACTTCGTCGGTGATGATGCAGAAACGGGTCATTTCACTCGCCGTGCCGGCGGTGGTGTTGATGGCGATCAGTGGCATTTGTGGTTTGGCGGATTGGTCCACGCCTTCGTAGTCGCTGATGTGCCCGCCGTTGGCGGCGCACAGGGCAATGCCCTTGGCGCAGTCATGGGGTGAGCCGCCGCCCAGGGAAATAATGAAATCACAGTCGCTGCGGGCCAGCAGTTCAAGGCCCTTCTCCACGTTGCTGACGGTCGGATTCGGTTTGGCGCCGTCAAACAGGGTGGAGTCGATGTCTTGCTGGGCCAACAGGCCAGCGACCTTGGCCGCCACGCCGGCTTTGGCCAGGCCGGCATCGGTGACGATCAAGGCTTTGCGGAATCCGTACTTGCGGATTGCGAGCATCGCCTCGTCGAGGCTGCCAATGCCCATCATGTTCACGGAGGGAATGAAGAAGGTGCTACTCATGATAAATCCTCTTTTTATTATGGAGACACGGGAGTCAGTGAGGTTTTCTACTCATCTCGCAGGTGATGCGGCGCGTCTTGTTGTCATCGTTGACGATCACAAGGCTGAGCCTAAACCTATGGCGCCAGACCGAAATGGTCCTTTAGCGGGCATTGACACCTCCTTTAGTACTGGAAGCAGGGCTTCGCCCATTCCATGGGGGCGGCAGCAAAATCTGACTTGCACAGACCCAGACCCGCCCGGATGGTTATGATGGTTCGCTGATCAACAGCCCTCACCCACTCTCCTGTGCAGGAACTGCAAAATGAGCATTGATTGGATCAACTTCACGCCTTGGGCTTCATTAGGCGGAGGCGCCTTGATCGGGCTGGCCGTCAGCGTGTTTGTTCTCGCGAATGGCCGAGTCGCAGGTATCAGCGGCTTGCTGGGTAGCGTGATGCGGTTTGGCAGTGAGGGCTGGGGCGAGAAAGCGTTGTTTCTGCTTGGCCTGGTGATTGCGCCATTGCTGTGGGGGCTGTTTAGCGTCTTGCCACAGATCGAGATCACGGCACAGTGGCCGGCCTTGGTGATGGCGGGGTTGCTCGTTGGCTTGGGAACCCGGTACGGCTCCGGCTGTACCAGTGGTCACGGCGTGTGTGGGATCTCTCGATTGTCACCCCGCTCCCTGGTGGCGACCATGTGCTTTATGACCGCGGGCTTTGCAACGGTGTACCTCATCCGCCATGTGCTGGGGGTTTGAAGCTGATGACCAAGTTGAGCGCATTTCTCGCCGGGCTGATCTTTGGCCTGGGCCTGCTCTTGGCCGGCATGGCCAACCCCGCCAAGGTGTTGGCGTTTCTTGACGTGGCCGGAACCTGGGACCCGTCACTCGCCTTGGTGATGGTCGGGGCCATCGCCGTGGCAGTTATCCCTATGAATTGGGCGCGCAAGCACAAACAATCCTTGCTCACGGCCCCCATGCAGTTGCCTGTGAGCAGGGCGTTGGACGTGCGCTTGATAGGAGGCAGCGTGGTGTTCGGTATTGGTTGGGGAATTGCCGGTATCTGCCCTGGGCCTGCGGTCGTCCTTCTGTTTACCGGGCACTGGCAAATTCTCATCTTCGTAGTGGCGATGCTGGCGGGTATGTATGTGTTTTCCAGCCTGGAAGGCCGGCGCACGTTTTGATGGGGTTTGACCCCGATTTTTACTGAACACCACTCACGGACGGCTTCATGGAACGACTCCAACCTCGTGGCACTGATGCGGACGGTTATATCCTCACCGTGTCCAACGTCGAGATGCAGCCACAGTTTCAGGCTTTGCTGATGGACGTTTGTATGACGCTCCGCGGTCGGACAGGACCTGATGTGGCCGCAAACACTGGAAGAGCTTGTCGAGCAGTTTGTTCAGCATTACCCGAGCATGAGAATGCAGATCTCTTTTTTCTTGTCCCAGGCAAGGAACCCGGATGCCAAGCCAAAGAAATTTACGACTCAGCTCCATCATTTTTTGACCTGGATGGCGACAGAAACGCACGGAGCTCATTCCACGTAACGAAGCCACAAATGCGCCCGACCGGAGATCGCCTGTGCGACTGCGCAAACCCGTGCTTGTAGGTCTTCATCGCTAGTGTTGTAGAGCGCACAGAAGTCTCTGGCTACGACGTTAGCCAGGGATGCATCAGGCGGTTCGGCACGAATGAAGCCGATGTAAGAAGCACCTACGCCCATCAATTCATAGCCATGTGCTTCTGAAAAGTGACGCGCAACCGCAAAGTTTTTTGCAGGATCCAGGTCGGAAGTGAAATAGCCATTCGGAAAAGCCGCGAGTGCCTGGCAAGACTGTTGAACGGGCACCAGGACAGCGGAAAGGGGCTGATCTAGAAGAGAGACAGGGTTGTTCTGATAACCGATCCACTCCTGCAGGGCCTGCTCATCCAGCGTCAAACCATGAGCGCAGGCGTCTTCGAAAGACGTGGCTGCAACCAGGTTCATGAAATTGCGAAGACAGATTGCGAACTCCGCTTTCGTAGTCGGATAGCCTATGTATTCGCCATTCTCGAAGCACTCTGCAGGTAAGCCCGCTATGTCCTGCTCCGATGCATCGTCCATCCCTGAATTGTTGCGCACATGTCCCGAGGTGTAGCGGGCTTGGTGCAGATCATCGAGCGAGAACAGAGGTTTAAATCCAGGGTGCGACTCAGCAATCTTACGACGAGCTTCGGCTAGATCGTCAAAGTGGGTAATCCCGCTCACACCGTACTCATCGCATGTACCTACAGACGGGTTATCACGCATGCCATTACCGCGAAATTCGATATCCATAACCTGTTGGCTGCTCCATGGTGTTACTGAATTGAGTGAGTCACCCTAAGCGATCCAGGATCATCATCGGAAGATACGCTTCCAAGCGACAACAGGCCTTGGATTGACTCCCCATAAATAGCCGATACTCCTTTTCTTATTGATGAGTATCAGCCTCCTCTGCGGGATAAAACTCGCCCTCCTTCCCCATTTTTTTCAGCCGTTCGCGCACAATTACCTCAACGCTGGCTACGGCGGTTTGATCGTCAGGGTTGACCAACTGCAAGCACAGGCGTTGGACATTCTGATCGTGGGTGCCCTCGCTCATCATCTCGTGGGTGAAGACCTGTTCGCCACGCCATAGGCATAGCTGGGTATGCGTCCCGCCAAGCCATATTTCGTTGATTGATCCAAGGTCGGTGGTCGCTAGTTGATCGACGGTGATTGTCTTATCCATTGCGCTGTACCTTACCCATGAGTAGATACAGGTAGACTTACCGGCATAGCGGGTCGTTCCCCACGTTGGCAGTTCAACCGGGCTAATGGTGGTTAAGCACGTCCCGGTTAGAACCAGGCCAATTGACGATTGAAGGCGGATAGAACGAGCCGACAAGGGCAGTCACATGGCTGATCCTGCTGTTTCACATGCAAATGGCCACGCCTGGATCAACCTTGATCTCCCCTTCTCTGGCTGATACTGCCAGCTCAACAGATGGCGTGCAGCTTACGGAACGACCGGCTGCTATCGGCCAAAAGCAGTCATCGCGGGATCCTTAATGGACGCGAGGGGAGTGCCAAGTGATGCGGGTTCGAATCTCTCCTTCACCGCCAAATTATGAAAACGCAAACCCCTGATTTTCCTAGAGAAAGTCGGGGGTTTGTGGTTTTTGGCGTCTCAAAAACAGCCCCATGGGACCACCATGGGACTGGCGCGCTGTTTTGGTGCGAAATTGTTCGCCCGTCATCTGCGAGTTTTTTGAGTCGTGAAAGTGGCTTCGCGGGTCCTGTCGCATCCATTTCACACGGCGCTTCAGATGCCCTGTCAGGCTGGCGTTCGGAGCACCAAAAATTGCACGAGGACAATCACCAAATAGATGAAGGTACTAGCACCTAACAGAAGCAAGGCACGTGCAATATTGATTTTTAGAGGAGATGAGTAGCCCACCCATGAAAGCCTCACGTTTTTCGCGATGCATTCCGCGCTTCGAACTAAAAGAAGCTCTGGCAGATCTCTGTTGATGCACATTATTTCAATCCCGATTTCCTCTTTTGGGGATAGGTTATCGAATATCAAAATATGGCGACCGTCCTGATCAGTTTTATGTTCGTAATGACGAACGGGCCAGAGATGTATGTATTGCGGTTTCCAGTTGAAAACTAATTCGATCTTTGTTGCCGTCTCTCGTCCAGTGTTGATCACCTTGATTGAAGCTGTGCATACACGTTGAGTCGGGCTCACAACGTTGCCTTCAGGATCGTTGATAGGCTCCTGGACTAAAAAATGGAAGAAATGGGGGCTTGCCCATACCAGCTTTGCTTTAGCCTTGAGCCCCGAATTCAGTATCCAAGTTAGTAGCGGAACCGCTAGCGATACAATTTCTTTGCCATATGCACTTAGAAAGTTCATGTGTTCTCCTTGATCTGGACTCGAGTTTCCAAAGCGAGAATATTCTTTTTTCCACGGCTGAAACCTACCGTCGAGCAAAACTCGTTTCATTTTGCGTTTCTAATAACGCCGCTTATGTCAAAAAGTCCCCCACACGTACGACAGGTGTGGGGGCCTTTTTTTGTGCCGGCGGAAACCAATACCCCCTAGACTGGTACACCACCCGCCCCTACAGTGGTTTTACGCACTGATAGCCCCTCACTCGAAAAGGAGTCAGACCCGTGGATAAAAGCATTCCCGGCGGCCAGGAATTTGAAATCCCCGGGTTTGATCCGCCCCCCCCGGGCCTGCCCTCGACGCTGCGACGGCCTTGGGACGAAGCCCTGCGCAAGTTCCAGGGTGCCGAAAACAACATGGCTCATACCTTCGCCTTGGGCTACGCGATGGGCATGGCGACGGGCTGGCTGCGGGCCGGTCTGATCAACCTGGCCACCTATGAGGAATTGAGTACGACGCCGTTGCTGGGCAAGGACTGGGGCCAGCAGCCCCAGGTTGCTCAACCATGAGCGCCCGTGACCGTGATGCGGCCCGGTACCGGCTGCATCAGGCCCTGGAGTTCTGGCAGGAACGGTGGGTATTGGACGGCCTGTATGTGTCCTGCCCGGGCTGTTACGCGCAGCAGATGGCCGACGACGCCCGAGAACCCTTCCTGCACGTCGACGGCTGCGCCATGGCCACCGACTTCGCCAAACACCCGTGGGTTGAACTGCGCGACCTGCTGGCCGACCTGGCGGCGGTGCCGACATGAACGGATTCGATCCGCTGGGCGGGATTGTGCTGCCGCCCAAGCCGCGCAATTGCGTGGAACAGCACCTGGCCGGCATCGAGCGCGCAGAAAACGACCGCGCCGTGCGCATGTGGGTCGACCGTGCGCAGAGCCTGATCGAGGGCCTAGAGGCCTCCGGCGCGTTCAACGACACGACGATTGAAGCGTTGTATATCCACGTCGACAACGTCGCACTGGCTCGCCTGGAGGCGCTGAAAGCATGATCGGGGAGGCCATCCAGTCGGACACGCTAAAGGCCCTGGTCAGCCAGCACGCGATCCGTGAGGCGGTGGTGGGCCGCGTTGCTGGCGACGATGCTAAGTGGACGCTCTCGATTCGCCTCGGTGGTCCCACGGCGCGCCTGGTGCCGGTGCGCTCCCGGCGGGAGCCGCTGCGCACCTGGGCGAGCCTGACGGCCGTAGGCCGTTTTGCCGATGCGGTGGGTATTACCGAGTTTCGTGTAGAGCTGTGACCGGTGACAGCTTTAGCGCCAGCTGCAGCATGCCCACCACGTCTGGCCCATCTTCGTTAATCCACGTCCCGTAATGCTGGCGAATCATGTTGCCGTTGGTATGCCCCATCTGTTCGGCGATCCAATCGGTTGAGGCAATGCGTTTGGTCAGCAACTAACCGGCTTAGGTGCCAGCATTGGAGAAGTCCTCGCGAAGGTCCGCTTTTGGCCGATTGCAGCCAGTCACCAATGGCAGCAATCGGACAAAAGCAGCGAACAACGCCAACCCATCCAACGTTACTGCACCTTGTATAGCCCTTCTCCAAACGCATCCGTAGCCGATGTATTGGGCCAGCCTGGAAAATGCTGCGCCAAGCAACACTAGCCGATTTACAAATGTTAACGCCTTCACGTGGCCATTAGCTTTAGGCTTTGACTCACAAAGTCCGAATCGCCCCCATCAGTTTCAAGATGACTCTACAACCATGAATCTGCACGCCATCGCCGCGACGCTTTTTGCGTTTTTCACGCTGCTTCCTTACTCGGTGCAAGCCGCAACCCCCATCACCCATGTCGCGATCTACCGAGGCCCCGCGGGCTGCGATGAATGCTCAGAGAAGGTTAAAACAGCCCTGCTGCGCGTCCGCCCGAATGCGCAGATTGACTTTGTAGGTGCTGATGAATCGATCGACATCACGCGGCAAAGCCTCGCTCGTTATGACCTCTACGTTCAACCCGGCGGGGGCCAGGACATCCCTGCGGCGCTTGATAGTTTGGGGGATGCGCGGGTGCAAGCCATTCGTGACTTTGTCGTCCAGGGTGGGCGCTACCTGGGGCTGTGTATGGGCGCTTATCTGGCCGATGACAGCAATTTTGGCCTGATACCCTACGACCTTGATTCAGAGGCGGGCAGGCCTGGGTTTGAGGTCGCGGGCATTGCGGACGCGGCAGTGCAGGTTGTGTGGGATGGGAAAGCCGATAGCGTCTTTTATCAGGATGGGCCTTACTTTCCCAAGCCTGACGCGACCTCGCCTTCTTCAACCATTGCGACCTACCGGAATGGTGATGTGGCGGCAGCGCGTTACACCTATGAAAAGGGGGTAGTGGTGCTGAGTGGCCCGCATCCTGAGGCGGATTGGGAGTGGTTCGAGAAGGCGAATATTCCTTCGAGCGAGATGCCGCGGAGTGAGCTTTTTGGGGCGTTAGTGCGCAGCATTGAAGAGCGCAGGTAGGGGGGCAGACCACCCGTCAGCGAAGATCGAGCCAGAACGGTCATTTGAAATTGTCTGTAACCCACAAGCGCTTTAGCATCGCGTGCAAATAACCAATGGTCGACAGGCGCACCGCTATGACGAGCTCTGCACACATTTGCTTCAACTCAAAACAGGTGGGTTTGACGTTGTCAGACGTTGCCAGACATCTGCGAGAAAATTCCTCGTGGCACGTCTCGGTAACGGAGTGGCGCGGCTATGGGATGGTTATCCCGCAATTGCTGGTCCATACCCCCACGCCATTTCTGATTCAAATAGAGGACGACCCAGACTGGGTACCTGGGGAGATTCAGGAAATTATTGAATGGGAAAACCTCGACCCGAACGCCGAGATCGCGCAAAAAATAGCTGAATGTGACGCGAGGCTGGCCATCCAGTCGACCACGCCAGACCAGGTGATTAATGACGGTTCGTCGATTACTGTCTCTACACTGGGTTCGGCGATAGACCCTTGCGATCCGGACATTTCGGATGTGCTGATGCTGTTGTG
This sequence comes from Pseudomonas yamanorum, assembly GCF_900105735.1. Lineage (NCBI taxonomy): Bacteria > Pseudomonadati > Pseudomonadota > Gammaproteobacteria > Pseudomonadales > Pseudomonadaceae > Pseudomonas > Pseudomonas yamanorum. The sequence continues at coordinate 575,078 of NZ_LT629793.1, forward strand.
TCGCAAGCTTGAAGGCGTCATTCACGACTGTGTAAATGGCGGGGTCACCGTCCGCTGATTGAAAAATCGGAGTTATGAAAAATCGAGGTCAGACCACCACAGGTTTAAATGTGGTCTGACCCCATTTTGCGCTGCTTCTTTTGTCAGACAGGGTGTGTTCATTTTGAGCGTGGACCGGATAACACATAGCGACTTGCCTCTTCCATCAAGTCATCGCACATAGGATTGGCTTTGAGCAGGTACGCAGCCGGGTCGATTATCGACAAGCCAAGGGACGTCTCTTCTGTGGCAGATGCCCAAACTTCTCCCATAGGCCCGACAATCTGGCTTTCACCTCTGAATGTCGCCTCTGAGCCTGCATACATTTCCACACCGGTACGATTGGCACAGATTAGCGGAGTGGCGTTTTCCATTGCGCGAATACGCGCAAGCTGGGTCGTCCAAGGTCCGCCATAGTTGGCTGGACAACACAGTAGCTGTGCACCCTGGCGCACCAGCAGGCGGGCGGCTTCTGGCATCCAGAGGTCAAAACAAGTCAGAACGCCAAATCGGCAGGTTCCATCATCGAAACAGGTGAATGAATCGCCAGGTGTGAAGAGCGGCTTTTCTATGCGTGACAGATGGCACTTGCGTTGTTTCCCCAACCATCGCCCTCGCGATACGACAATCGCTGTGTTGTAGATCTGATCGCCATCTCGCTCAGCAATACCCGCAATGAGCGTTGCATCCTTGTCTGCCGACAGTTGTAGCAAGAACTGCGCGGTGGGCCCATCAAGCGCCAACTCGGCGTGCCTGGACAGTGCCTCACGTGAGTCGTGAAAATAACCGATGGTGCAAAGCTCAGGCATCACCAAGAGATCAAATTGCGCCGAATCTACGAGATCGCGAATCTTCCTGAAGTTTGCTGCAGGATTGCCAAACGAAACAGGGTATTGCAAAAACGCCGTGAGCATAAAGTCGTCCAGCCATTAAAGAGGTTTTCCGGGCCCGGGCTTATCTTCCGATGGGCGGCGTCAAGTCGAACGACAACAAATCGGGTCAGACCACCCTTGTTTTAAATGTGGTCCTACCCCCGACTTTGCAATTTTGGACAGGCTACTTGAAATAGCCTGTGCGGCGTATCCGCAGGCTGTAGACCCAAACGGCAATCAGCAAGGCTGCTTGTAGGGCGGCCGGCAGTACGAACCAGGCAACCTGCACATATTGGCTGGCCGATACCAGGAAAACTTCCGGAAGCATGAGCGGGATTAGCATCAGCCCGAAAAGTAACGAGCCCAATAGAAACCACGAAGATTTTGCACTGCGCAACCACAGCAACAGGCTACCCACGGCCAACAGAATGCAGGTCAGCGCAGCGGGGAGCAGCATGATGATCGAGATATCACCCGTCCTGGCCATACCCCAGCCGTCGCTGACCACCCAGTAGGCAATTTTTATTGTGAGAATCAAGCAATAAGCCACCGAAAATGTGACCATCGCCGGGCGCGAGGGGTTTCTTACCTGAGATGTACTTGTGTCCATAAGTTCCAGATCCAGCGACAGGCCGGATCATCCAGCCAACCGCTGCAGTCTACCGAACGCTCGGGCAATCACGAAGCTGCCGGCGAACATGGCGCACGTCGAGCAAAACTCAGCCCAACTCGCGCCCCAAAAACGGCGCAGTCCGGCTGCTCTTGCTCTTCGCCACCTTCTGCGGCGTGCCACTCACCACCACCTTCCCGCCTCGATCCCCGGCCCCCGGCCCGATATCAATCACCCAATCACTCTGCGCCACGACACGCATTTCATGCTCCACCACAATCACCGTATGCCCCGCCTCCACCAGATGATTCAACTGGCTCAACAACCGATCCACATCCCGCGGATGCAGCCCGGTCGTCGGCTCATCCAGCACATACAACGTCGCGCCCCGCGCATTACGTTGCAGCTCGGTCGCCAGCTTGATCCGCTGCGCCTCCCCGCCCGACAACTCGGTCGCCGGCTGCCCAAGGCGCAAATACCCCAAGCCAATATCCCGCAGCACTTGCAGCGAGCGCAGCACACCCGGCTCTTCGGCAAATACCTCCACCGCCTGTTCAACCGTCAGCCCCAGCACTTGGGCGATGGTCAGGCCTTCCCACTTGATCGCTAACGTCTCCGGGTTGTACCGCGCCCCGTGGCACGTCGGGCATGGCGCGTACACGCTGGGCATGAACAGCAATTCAACGCTGACAAAACCCTCGCCTTCGCAGTTCGGGCAGCGCCCTTTGGCGACGTTGAAGGAGAACTGCCCGGCGTCGAAATGACGCTTTTTAGCCGCAGGTGTGGCGGCGAACAGTTTGCGCACGTTGTCGAACAGCCCGGTGTAGGTCGCGAGGTTGGAACGTGGGGTGCGGCCGATGGGTTTCTGGTCCACTTGCACCAGGCGGCGGATGTGTTCCAGCCCGCCACTGATGCGGCCACCGCTGGTTTGTGGGGCGTCGTCTTCGAGGCTGGGTTCGTCTTCGGTTTCCACCACGCGGCCCAGGCCTGCGCCTACCAGTTCCAATAGCGCCTGGCTGACGAGGCTGGATTTGCCCGAGCCGGAGATGCCGGTGACAGCGGTGAAGCAGCCCAGGGGGAAGTCCACGCTGAGGTCGTTGAGGTTATTGCGCGTGACGCCTTCCAGGCTCAGCCAGCCGGTGGGTTGGCGCGGTGGTTGGCTGACCGGGCGCTTTTCGGCGAACAGGTATTCGCGGGTTTGCGAGGCTTCAATCTGCGCGAGGCCGGCGGGTGGGCCGCTGTAGAGGACTTGGCCGCCGTGTTCGCCCGCAGCGGGACCGACGTCGATCAGCCAGTCGGCGCGGCGCATGGTTTCCAGGTCGTGTTCCACCACGAACAGCGAGTTGCCGGCGGCCTTCAGGCGGTCGAGGGCGGCGAACAGGGCTTCGCCATCGGCAGGGTGCAGGCCGGCGGAAGGTTCGTCGAGTACGTAGATCACGCCGAACAGTTGCGAGCCCAGTTGGGTGGCCAGGCGCAGGCGTTGCAGTTCGCCGGATGACAAGGTCGGGGTGCTGCGCTCCAGGGCCAGGTAGCCGAGGCCGAGGTCGGTCAGGGTGCTGACGCGTTCGAGCAGGTCCTGGGCGATGCGTTGGGCGGCCAGGCGTTTTTCCACGGAGAGTTTTTTATCGCCCTGCCCTTCAGCCACCGGGCGCAGGAGCTCGGCGAGTTGCAGCAGGGACATTTGCGACAGCTCGCCAATGTCCACGCCGGCAAATTTCACCGACAGCGCGGCCTTGTTCAGGCGTTTGCCTTCGCACAGCGGGCATGGGCTGCCTTGCATGAATTGCGACACGCGCTTTTTCATCAGGGCGCTTTGGGAATGGGTGAAGGTGTGCAGGATGTAGCGTCGAGCACCGGTGAAGGTGCCTTGGTAGCTGGGTTCGAGTTTGCGTTTGAGGGCGTCGCGGGTTTGCGCGGGCGTGAAGCCGGCATATACCGGGACGGTGGGGGTTTCTTCGGTGAAGAGGATCCAGTCGCGCTGCTTTTTCGGCAGATCTCTCCATGGGATGTCGACGTCGTAGCCCAAGGTGACAAGGATGTCGCGCTGGTTCTGGCCTTGCCACGCCAGCGGCCAGGACGCTACGGCGCGCTGGCGGATGGTGAGGGAAGGATCGGGCACCATCAGGGCTTCGGTCACTTCGTACACCCGGCCCAGGCCGTGGCATTGCGGGCACGCGCCTTGGGGCAGGTTGGGGGAAAAGTCCTCGGCGTACAGCATCGGTTGCCCCGCCGGGTAGCTGCCGGCGCGGGAGTAGAGCATGCGGATCAGGCTGGACAAGGTGGTGACGCTGCCCACTGAGGACCGTGTGCTGGGTGTGCCGCGCTGCTGTTGCAGGGCCACGGCAGGTGGCAGGCCTTCGATGGAGTCGACGTCGGGCACACCAACCTGGTCGATCAGGCGACGGGCATAGGGCGCGACGGATTCGAAGTAGCGGCGCTGGGCTTCGGCGTAGACGGTGGAGAATGCCAGCGAGGACTTGCCGGAGCCTGACACGCCGGTGAACACCACCAGGGCATCACGGGGGATGTCCACGTCGACATTGCGCAGGTTGTGTTCCCGGGCACCCCGCACCCGCACGAAGCCTGGGCGTTGGGTGGTGAGTGAGGTGTCTGGGGGAAGATTGCGCTGGGAAGTCATGGGTAACCTTATCGGTGTGTTCAAGGCAGTGAAGATCAACTGTGGGAGCCGGGCTTGCCCGCGATGACGGTGTACCAGTTACCGGATGGGGTGCCTGACACTCCGCCATCGCGGGCAAGCCCGGCTCCCACAGTGGCTTGGTGTTGCTGGCTGGATCTTCATTCGTCACATCATTCGGGAGGTCAGCACCGAGCGCACCCGTTGCGCCAATTCATCCGGGCCATAGGGTTTGCTCAGCAGGTGAATGTCGGTGCCCAGCAGGTGGTTGCTGGAAAGAATGTCGCGGGTATGCCCGGACGTGAACAGCACCGCTATCGCCGGCACTTGCTCCCGCGCCCATTCGGCCAGGTCGGTGCTTTTGACCCGGCCCGGCATCACGACGTCGGTAAAAATCAGGTCCGGTTGCAGGCCGGCCTGGAGCATCAGCATGGCCCGGTCGCCGTCTTCGGCGGTGAGCACGGTGTAGCCGGATTGTTCGAGCAATTCCACCGCGGCCGCGCGTACGCCTTCGTTGTCCTCCACCACCAGGATGGTCTCCTGGCCGCCGCTGTGTTGTGTGAGCTGGACGGGCGTATCGTGGCTTTCCGGCTCTCCGAGGTTGCGCGGGAAATACATCTGCACCACGGTGCCGCTGCCCTCCACGCTTTCGACCTCCACATGCCCGCCACTTTGGCGCACGAACCCGAACACCATGCTCAGGCCCAGGCCGGTACCGTGCCCATTCGGCTTGGTGGTGAAAAACGGTTCAAAGGCCCGTGCCAGGATCGTCGGTGACATACCGGCGCCGCTGTCGGCGACGGCCAGGCGCACGTATTCACCGGGGTTGATGCTTTTGCCGGCGCAGTCCGGGGGATTGAGGATGATGTTTTCGCCGGTGATCCGAATCACGCCCTCGCCTTTCATGGCATCCCGGGCGTTGATCGCCAGGTTGAGCAGTGCGTTTTCCAGTTGGTTGCGGTCGACGTTAATGCACCACGGATTCTGGGGCAGTTGCACATCAATGTGGATGGTTTCTCCCAACGCCCGCTGCAGCAATTCACCCAGGCCTTCGTAGATGCGCAATGGGTTGTACACCGCCGGCGACAGCGGCTGGCGACGGGCGAACGCCAACAGCTGCGAGGTCAGTTTGGCCCCGCGCTCCACTGCCGCGATGGCGGCGCTGACGCGGCGCTGCACCTGGAGGTTGTCCGGTTCATGCCGGGCCAGCAGGTGCAGATTGCCGGAGACCACTTGCAGCAGGTTATTGAAGTCGTGGGCCACGCCGCCGGTCAGGCCGCCAATGGCTTCCAGCTTCTGTGATTGACGCAGCTGTTCTTCGGCGGCGGAACGGGCCTGCACTTCGGCGGCGACACGCTGCTCGAGGTTGTGGGTGAGTTCCTGGCGCAGGCGCTCGGAGATCATGTGTTCAGTGGTCTCCACCACAATCGCCAGGACCCCGGCCGGTTGCTGATCGTCACCGGCCACGGGGCTGTAATACAGGTCCATCCACACTTGTTCCGGACGGCCGTCGCGCAACAGCTCCAGGGGCAAGTTGCGATAGGACAAGGTGCCGCCGGCCAGGCAGGTGTCGACCACATTGCGGTTGAAGTCGGCGACTTCCGGCCAGCCCAGTTCTACCGGCGCCCCCAACAGATACGGGTGGCGACCGCCGGCAAACACCGAATAGCTGTCGTTGTAGATCATGTAACCCGCCCGTCCCCACAGCATGACCATAGGAATGGGCGATGCCAGCATCAGTTGCACGGCACTGGTCAGGCTGGAGGGCCAGGCGCCAATGGGGCCGAGGTCGGTAGTGGACCAGTCGAATGCGCGAATCCTCTGGGCCATTTCCCCAGCCCAGCCATCACAGCCATGGGTATCGGATAAAAACTGCATCAGTCGGCTCGGCAAAAAGATAAAGGTGGGCGGCGATGAACACTTTGAGCCCGACAGCGGCGGTTGGTTTCATCGCATATTGCTTATGCCGGTATGAAGGAGCAAGAGCCGGCTCAGCGAAAATCCCGGCTGCGCACACTGATGCCCGACAGCAACGGGGTCAGGTCGGTCAGGCGCCCGGCGATCAGGTGCCGAACCTCCCCCACTGCCTCCCAGCGCCCATCCACTTTAAGCAACCGCGAACCCACCAACGCCTGGCGCTGCCGCTCGGCCAGATCGCGCCAGACCACCACGTTGATATTGCCGAACTCATCTTCCAGGGTGACGAAGGTAACGCCGCTGGCCGTGCCCGGGCGCTGTCGTCCGGTGACCAGGCCGGCGACGCTGACGTTGCGCCCATGCTCAACCAGCAGCAATTCCTTGGAACTGCGGCAGCGTCGTGCGCGCAATTCATCGCGCAACAATGCCAGGGGATGTGGACCCAGGGTAGTACCGACGCTGGCGTAGTCGGCATACAGGTCTTCGCCCACTGTCGGTTGCGGCAGTTCCACCACCGCTTCTTCGGGGCTGACCACACCGGCAAACAGGCCCAGTTGCTTCTGCAACCCGGCCACCTCCCAGCGCGCCCGGTGCCGATGCCCGGCCAGGCCGCGCAAGGCACCGGCATCCGCCAGCAGTTCCTGGGCACGGGTGTCCAATCGGGCGCGCTCGCCCAGGTCGGCAATGTCAAAAAACGCCCGTGCCTGACGCGCATTTTCGATACGTCGGCCATCTTCTTCGCGAAACCCGGAGATCATCCGCAAGCCCATGCGGATCGCCGGTTGCTGGCCTTCGATCGGTTCCAGGCTGCAGTCCCAGTCGCTGGCTTGCACATCCACCGGGCGGATCTGCAAATGATGGCGGCGGGCGTCCTGCAGGATCTGGTCCGGGCTGTAGAAACCCATGGGCCAGCTGTTGATCAGGGCGCAGGCAAACGCCGCCGGTTCATGGCATTTGAGCCAGCAACTGGCGTAGGTCAGCAAGGCGAAACTGGCGGCGTGGGACTCGGGAAAACCGTAGCTGCCAAAGCCCTTGATCTGCTCGAAGATCTGCGCGGCGAAGGCTTCGGTGTAGCCATTTTTCAGCATGCCGGTGCGCAAGCGTTGCTGGTGGGGTTCGAGGCCGCCGTGGCGTTTCCAGGCGGCCATGGAGCGGCGCAGTTGGTCGGCTTCGCCGGGTGTGTAATCGGCGGCGACCATGGCGATCTGCATGACCTGCTCCTGGAACAGCGGGATGCCCAGGGTGCGTTTGAGCACGCTTTCCAGTTCCGGCGACGGGTAGGTTTCGGGTTCTTCTTTGTTACGTCGCCGCAAGTACGGATGCACCATACCGCCCTGAATCGGCCCGGGCCGCACGATGGCGACCTCGATCACCAGGTCGTAGAACGCTTTCGGCCGCAGGCGGGGCAACATCGACATCTGTGCCCGCGACTCAATCTGGAACACGCCAATGGTGTCGGCCTTGCTGATCATTGCGTAGGTCGCCGCGTCTTCCTTGGGCACCGAAGCCAGGCTGAGGTCCTGATTGCGATGGCGGCGCAGCAGGTCGAAGCAGCGGCGAATCGCACTGAGCATGCCCAGCGCGAGGATATCCACCTTGAGCAGGCCCACGGCGTCGAGGTCGTCCTTGTCCCACTGGATAATGGTGCGCTCGGCCATGGCGGCATTTTCTACCGGCACCAGAGTGTCCAGCGGGTGTTCGGAAATCACGAAGCCGCCGGGGTGCTGGGACAGATGCCGGGGGAAGCCGATCAGTTGTTGGGTCAAGGTCAGCACCCGGCGCAGCACCGGGCTGTCGGGGTCGAAACCACCTTCGCGCAGGCGCTCCAGGGGTGGTGCCTCATCGCTCCAACGCCCGCAGCAGTCGGCCAGGGCGTTGACCTGATCCGGCGGCAGCCCGAGGGCCTTGGCCACGTCCCGCACCGCGCCGGCGCCGTGGTAACTGCTGACCACCGCCGTCAATGCGGCGCGGGTGCGGCCGTAGCGTTGGAAGACGTATTGCAGCACTTCTTCGCGGCGTTCGTGTTCGAAGTCCACGTCGATGTCCGGCGGCTCGTTGCGTTCCCGGGACAGGAAGCGCTCGAACAACATATTCATCAGGCTCGGGTCGATCTCGGTGATGCCCAGGGCAAAACACACCGCCGAGTTGGCCGCCGAGCCGCGGCCCTGGCACAGGATCGAACGGCTACGGGCGAAGCGCACAATGTCGTGTACGGTGAGGAAGTAGCTTTCGTAGCCCAGCTCGGTGATCAGCTTCAGCTCATCGTTGATCTGCCCAAGGGTCTTGGCGTCCACGCCGTGCGGCCAACGCTGGGCAATGCCCTCTTCGGTCAAGGTGCGCAACCAGCTCTCAGGCGTTTGCCCTTCGGGCACCAGTTCCCTCGGGTATTGATAGCGCAGTTGGCTGAGGTCGAAGGTGCAACGCCGGGCAATGTTCAGGGACTCTTCCAGCAAGTGTGCCGGGTACAGCGCGGCCAATGCGTCGAGGCTGCGCAAGTGCCGTTCGCCATTGGGATGCAGGCGCGCACCGGCTTCGGCCACCGGTACGTGGTGACGGATCGCGGTCATGGTGTCTTGCAAGGCACGGCGGCCACGCACATGCATATGCACATCGCCGCAGGCCACCGCCGGCAGGTGCAGGCTGGCGGCCAGGTTCAAGCGTTGTTCAAGGTGGCGGGCATCGTTCTGGCCGCAATGCAGCTCCACGGCCAGCCACAGGCGATCGGTAAAGGTGCTGCACAGCCATTGGATATGGGCCTGGGTGTCGGTGTCTTCGACCATCCATAACGCCAGCAAACCTCGCACGGATGTGAAGTCTTCCTGCAGCAGGCGGTAGTGACCTTTTTCTGCACGGCGGCGGGCGATGGTGATCAGCCGGCACAGGTGCTGATAGCCCTCCAGGTTCTCCACCAGCAGCACCAGCTTCGGGCCGTTTTCCAGGCGCATCTCGCTGCCGATAATCAGCGGTAACTCGACTTCCTTGGCCACCTGCCAGGCACGGACGATACCCGACAAGGTGCATTCATCGGTGATCGCCAGCGCCTCGTAACCCTGCTGTTTGGCCCGCTCGAACAGTTCACGGGCACTGGAGGCGCCACGCTGGAAACTGAAGTTGGACAGGCAATGCAGCTCTGCGTACTTCATGCGAACCAGCCTTGCAGCCACAGTGTGCCGCTTTCGCCCACGGTGCGATAAGCCCAGCCCTGTTGGCCGGCGCGGGTGCGCACCAGGTAGTAATCGCGGCGCACATCGGCACCATCCCACCAGCCGGATTCGATGCGCTCCGGGCCCATCAGGATGTGTAGACCTTGCTCGGCCAGGGGCGTCGGTTCATGCAGCAACCAACCCGGGCGCTGCACTCTATTTGAGGGTGTGCACGGGCGACTGTCAGCACCGGTTTGCCAGGCACATTCCGGGCGGTGGTCGGCGTGAAAGCGCAGGCCTTGCACCGCTTCGTCCCCCAACCGCGCCCGCAGGCGTTCGCGCAGTTGCTCCCACGGCAGGGTTTGTTGCGGGCGCTCGTCGAACAGGTCCTGGCGCTGGGGCACAAACACCGGCAGGTCCTGGGCCACCAGGCGAAAGCCACGCACCGGCGAGGTGACTTGCACTTGCTCCAGGCGGCCACGGGCCAGTTCGAACAGCATTGCTGCGTCACGCTCGGCGCTGAGCAGGCCGACCTTGATCACGCTGTCGGGTTCTGCGGCGTGCTCCAGGTGCAGGTCAAAACGCTGCACGCCACTGTCGCGGCCACACAGGAACGCCGATAAATCGCCGGTCAAACGGCGCAAGGGAAACAGCAAAGCCTGGTGGGACAGCACATCAAAATTCAGCTCGATGCGCACATCGAACTGGTCCGGCGGTTGGTAGAACGCCAGGGCCAGGGGCCGTTGCCCGCACAGTGCATCGAGGTGCTTGAGTAGCGCCGCGTCGAAACGCCGGGCCAGGGTATGCCGGGGCAATGCCTGCACCTGGGCCAGGGTGCGCAAGCCCATACGCGACAACGCGGTGGCGGCGTGTGGGTCGAGGCCGGCGCGGTCGATGGGGATCGGCGCCAGGGCTTGTTGCAGGCCTTGCTCATCGGCCACGGCCAGGCCGTCGTAGGCATTCGCCAGAATCCGCGCCGCCGCCGGGTTCGGCGCGGCGACGATGCGATGACGAAACCCCAGGTCAGTCAGTTCCTTGCGCAAGCGCGCTTCGAGCAACGGCCAGGGCCCGAACAGGCCCAGGCTCGACTCGATCTCGAACAACAACGCCCGTGGGTAATACACGCTGACCTGGGAGCTGAAACGGTAGGCCCAGGCCGCAAGAAATTGCTGCCAGTATTCGATCTGTGCCGGGTCGTATTCGGCGCAGGCAAAAGCCTTGGTCAAGGCATGGGCCGCCGTCAGGGATTGGCCGGGGCGCAGGCCGAGCTTGCGCGCGGCCTCATTGACGGTTTGCAGCACCCGTCGTTGCGGCGTGCCGGCCAACAGGGCCAATGGCTGATCCGGTTCGGGGCGCAGACGCAGCACCCCGTCCAGCGCCAATTGCGGGAAGACAATACACACCCAGCGCATGCCAACCTCAGTGCCCAAGCGCAATGGGCGCGGGATGGGCCAGGCCGCCCCGGCACTTGAGCACACGCACTTGCGCCGGGCTCGCCTCTACCGCGAGGCGCAAGGCGGCCGGTGACGGGTTGATGGCCTCGTTCAAGGAGCGCCAGGCAAAGGCCAGGGTCTGGCCGGTTTCCGCCGCCACCTGCAAGCGGCGCAAGGCCCGGTCATCGGCCTTTCGCGGCCAGCACAGCACCGCGCCACAACTGCCGGAACGCAGGCATTGCTCCACGGCCCACAAGGCATCGCGTTCATCGGCCTGGATCACGGAAAGCTGGCGCACATCCACCCCGGCGTTTTGCCAGGCGTGGGGGTACGGCGTGTAAGGCGGCGCCACCAGCACGATGCGCTCGCCGGCCGCCGACAACCGCGCCAGGGTCGGCCACACCAGTTGCAACTCGCCCACGCCCTCCTTCGCCATCAGGATTTCACTCAACGCCGCTTCCGGCCAGCCACCGCTGGGCAGCACTGCATCCAGAGCCGCAAGCCCGGTGGGATGGACGCTGGCGGGCGGCGCGGCAGGCCGGCCTTTCCAGACCCGGCCGCCATTGAACAGCGAGTCCAGTGCAACGACGGCGCCCATCAGCCTTGCCTCACCAAACCGCAGAACACCCCTTCGATGGCCAGGTCCTGATCGGGCCGCACCACGATGGGTTGATAAGCGGGGTTGCGCGGCAGCAAGCGCACGCGCTCGCCGACGTGTTCGAAACGCTTGATGGTGACCTCACCGTCCAGGCGCGCCACCACAATCTGCCCGTTCAAGGCCTCGGCACTGCGGCGTACGCCCACCAGGTCGCCATCGAGGATGCCGTCTTCGATCATCGAATCGCCCTGTACCCGCAGCAGGTAGTCCGGGGTTTTCGCGAACATGGAGGGATCAAGCAGCAGACGGTTATGCACTTCAGCGTCGGCGCCAATGGGCAAGCCGGCGGCCACCCGGCCGAGTACCGGGATGTCCAGCAGCTCCGGCCGCGCCGGCTGATTGAGCAGGCGAATGCCGCGCGCCTGGTTGGGGTTGACCTCGATAAAGCCGCCCTCGGTCAGCGCCAGCACATGCTTGCGCGCCACGCTGCGGGAGGCAAAGCCGAACGCCTCGGCGATCTCGGCGAGGCTGGGAGACTGGCCTTGCTGCGCGATTCGGTCGCGGATAAAGGTCAGGATGGCGGTACGGCGGGGCGTTAGATTCGTCATGGAGTACATTTGTACTCCTGTGGGAATTTTCTGGCAATATCCGTCAGTCGCTTCCCATGCAGCCACCGGAAAAGTCCCCGCCAAGTTGACGAACGGTCTTTCGAATGTTCAGATGCCGGCCTGTTTCAGGTGCCCCCTGCCGCCGTGCTTGGGGTGAAACGGGAAACCGGTGCCGCTCTTTTTTTGAGCCAGTCCGGTGCTGCCCCCGCAACGGTAGACGCGTGACCCCTTCGACACACCACTGTGGCCAGCGCGCCATGGGAAGGTGAAGGTGTCCATACGCGTGAGCCCGGAGACCGGCCTGGAATTCTGTTTGGCAAAATCCTGCGGTGGGCGGGCATGGGCCGGTATTGGCGTGTGCTCGGTGCCTACTCGTGCGTGCTTTTCGCGAAAGATACTTTTCCGAGAAGACTATGATTCGACCTTTCAAGACTCCTGTGCCCGGCCTGTTGTTCGGCTGCCTGTTCAGCCCCCTGCTGCTGGCCGACGACAACACCCTGGAACTCAAGCAACTTAACGTTTCCGCACCGTCGGTGGAATCCACCACCGTGGCCGAGATGGCCCAGTACGGCAGCAAGGTTGAGATCGTCACCCGCGAACAGATTGAACGCGCCGGCCCCGCCGCCGATGTGTCGCGCGTGATGCAGATGTTCATCCCCGGCCTGTACGTGGCACCCAAGAATGGCCCGTTCGACTACGGCACTTATTCACTGCTGGGCGGGCGCAACGACGACACGCTGATCCTGCTGGACGGCGTGCGCCTGAACAACCGCCTGTACGGCGGCCTGTATCTGGACACCCTGCCCGCCAACGCCATCGAGCGCATCGAAGTGCTCAAGGGTGGCCAGAGCCTGCTGTTCGGCACCCAGGCGGTGTCGGGGGTGATCAACATCGTCACCCGCAGCCCGCAAACCCGCGAGGCGTCCGGCGAGGTGAACCTGGGTGCCGACACCTTCGGCGGCACCACCGGCGATGCCCGGGTCGAGAAGATTTTCAATAACGGGTTTGGCGACCTCGGCTTGCTGGCCTACGTCAGCCGCAACGTCTCCGAGGGCTACCAACCGTTTCGCAACCGCGACATGAAAAACGTCACCGACAAGAAGCGCTCCTACGAAGTCACCACCTTCGGCACCAAGGCGATCCAGTCGTTTGGCGATGACACGCGCCTGGAACTGTTTTACCAATACGCCGACGCCAACCTGGATTTCGCCCGCCCGGTGGACAACCACAAGACCACCAACGACCGCGTGCAGCAAATCGCCACGGCGACCTTCGAGCAAAGCATCAACGAGCGCCTGAGCTACTTCGTCAAAGGGCATATCAACGATTGGGACACGCGCTACACCCGCCTCAACAATGTCGAAGGCGGCGGCACCAAGGTCATCAACCACAACGACTACTGGGGCTTCACCGACTGGGGCGTGCAGGCCGAAGGCAAGGCCGTGTTGCCCGGCGAGCATGTGCTGGTATTCGGTTCCGATAACCAGTGGTTCAAGGGCCAGGATGATGTATTGATCATCGACGACAACAAGGCCCAGGCCCACGCGCTGTACACCCAACTGCGCCCGAATATCGAAGCCCTGCCGAACTGGCACCCGAGCATCGGCGTACGCCACGAAGCCATGAGCGGCGGTGACAGCGCCACCGTCGGCATGCTCACTTCGCTTTATGACCTCAACGACAACTGGGCCCTGCGCGGCCAATACGGCACCGCCTACAAACTGCCGAATGCCGAGCAACTGTTCGTCAACGAAGACGATGAGAAAGGCAACCGCAACCTCAAGCCGGAGAAGAGCCGCAACGCCGAGCTGGGCATCGACTACAAGGGCAGCCTGCTGGCGCGGGACTTCAGCGCCAGCGTGACGCTGTTCAAGCGCAAGATCACCGACCTGATCACCCAGGACGATATCCAGTGGATCAACGGCCAGGGGCAGATCCAGATGCGCGGTTTCGAGGCCGACGCCAAGCTGCAACTTAACGAGCAATGGAGCGTGCAGGCCGACATGACCCGCAACCTCACCGAGTCCCGCGCGGGTGTCACCCTCAATGATATTCCTGGCTTCTTCGCCCGCTCGCGGGTCGGCTATGAATCGGTGGACCGCCTGTGGGGCGTCGGTACTGCGGTGCGTTACATCGGCGATATTGTCAGCTCGAAAAAGGTCGAGTACGGCAACTACACCGTGGTCGACGCCGACGCCTATCGCTACCTCGATAACGCCCACCAACATCGCGTCAGCCTGCTGGTAGAGAACCTGTTCGATCGCGACTACGTCACCAGCCGCGCCAGCAACGTCGACAACCTCGGGCGGCCGTTCACCTCCGAAGTACGCTACACGTATCGCTTCTGATGAGTACGCCCGTGGAAACTCATCCGGACTGGTCCCATGTGCCTGACCACACCCGTCACGTGTTCCTGTGCACCGGCCCGCGCTGCACCCAGCGTGGCGCGCTGCAATTATGGAAAACCCTGCGCCGCCACCTGCTGGCACACGACCGCATCGAAAAGCCTGGCGGCGTGCTGTTGACCCGCACCCACTGCCAGTTCCCGTGCAACCTGGGCCCGATTGTGACGGTGTACCCGGACACGTGCTGGTACGGCGTGCACAGCAACGCAGACGTGCAACGGCTGGTGGAAGTGCACCTGGTGGGCGGCGAAGTCGTCGAGGATTTGCTGATCAAGGAGCGCCCATGAAAGCGTCGTGGTTGCTGTTGGGCGCCCTGCTCTGCCCATCGTTGGCCCTGGCGGACCGTTATCGCAACTGCAACCAGGACTGGACGGCCACCCACTCACCGCCCTCGCGCATCGTGGCCCTCAACCAGCATGCGGCCGACCTGTTATTGGCGCTGGATGTCGGTTCGGCATTGGTGGGCGTGGCGTATCTGGATGACAACGGTGTGGCCCACCGACACGGCGAGTATTTCGGCGTGCCGGTGATTGCGCCCAAGTACCCGTCCAGCGAAGTGCTCTATGCGCAGAAACCGGATCTGGTGGTCGGTGGGTTCGCCACTGCCTTTGGCACTGGCGTCACTTCCCGCACAGGATTGGCCGGCAACGGGGTTGGGTCATATTTGCTGGAGTCGGCGTGTGACGGGCATTCGCTGGATTACTTCGGGCATATCCGCAACGACCTGTTTACCCTCGGCGCCCTGGTGCACAAACAGCAACGGGCGCGGGCGTTGAGCGATGCCATGGACGCCGACCTGGCCAGTGCCCAGGCACTGACTGGCAAGGGTAAACCGCTGTCGGTGTTTTACCTCGACAGTGAAGTCAACGGGCTGGACAGCGAAGGCCGGCGGGGTTTTGTCACTACATTGGTGGCGGCTGCCGGGGCGCGCAATTTATTCGCCGGGATCAACCAATACCGCGTCACCGTGAGCAGCGAAACCCTGCTGATGAGTGACCCGGATGTGATTTTGCTGGCGGATGCAGTGTGGTCACCGGCCAGCCGCAAGCGCCAGTTGCTGATCAGTGACCCGGTGCTCTCGCGTTTGCGGGCGGTGCGGGAGAACCGGATGATCGATATTCCGTTTACCCACCTGGTGCCCACGGCAAGCAGCGGGCGGGTGGCCCTGGACCTGGCGCGGCAACTCAAAAAACTGGCTGAATAAACACAGTCTTCTGTGGGAGCTGGCTTGCCTGCGATGGCTTTTGCTCTTCACCACTCATGACTTTTGGTAAAGAGTCCTTTTCGGATTCAGCGGTTTTTCTGAAGGAACGAGGAGCCGATACTCGACTCCATTGTTCACATCACTTCAGGAGTCACTCATGTCTATTCCCGCATTCGGCCTCGGTACGTTCCGCCTGCAAGGCCAGGTCGTCATCGACTCCGTCAGCACCGGCCTGGAACTGGGCTACCGCGTCATCGACACCGCGCAAATCTACGAGAACGAAGCCGATGTCGGCCAGGCCATTGCCGACAGCGGCATCCCACGGAACGAGCTGTTTATCACCAGCAAGATCTGGATCGCCAATTTCGCCGAAGGCCAGTTGATTCCCAGCCTCAAGGAGAGTCTGCGCAAGCTCCAGACCGATTACCTGGACCTGACCCTGATCCACTGGCCATCGCCGGAAGACCAGGTGCCGGTCGCCGAATTCATGGGCCAGTTGCTGGAAGCCAAGCGCCAGGGCCTGACCCGCCAGATCGGTATTTCCAACTTCACCGTCGACCTGATGAAACAGGCAATTGCCGCCGTCGGTGCCGAGCACATCGCGACCAACCAGGTCGAGCTGCACCCGTACCTGCAAAACCGCACCGTGGTGGATTTTGCCAAGGCCCATGGTATCCAGATCACCTCCTACATGACCCTGGCCTACGGTGAAGTGCTGAAGGACCCGGTGATCCAGCAGATCGCCGAACGGCATCAGGCAACCCCGGCGCAAGTGACCCTGGCCTGGGCCATGCAACTGGGCTACGCGGTGATCCCGTCGTCGACCAAGCGCGCCAACCTGGCCAGCAACCTCAAGGCCCTGGACCTGACCTTGAGCGATGACGACATGGCGCAGATCGCCGGCCTGGAGCGTGGCCATCGGCTGACCAGCCCCAAGGGCATCGCGCCGAACTGGGACTAAGCCACAGGGCTGCGGGATAATTCCCGCAGCCACGGCAACACCCGCAGCCCGCTGGTGACTGGTGGTGGGTCGATGATGTCCATGAAGTGTTCGAGGTTGACGCTGTCCGGCGCACCCGGCAGGCGCACCAGCAGTGTCGCTGTGGCGGCCGGCGTGCCCAGGTCCCGGATATCGTAGACCAGCACATGGCGAATCTGTGGGTGCTGCTCCTGGTAGGCCAGTACCCCGCCCTCGCTGGCCGCCAACCCGGCATTGATGATCAACACGTCGAACGGCTCGGTCGGGATGGCCGTGAGGATCAGCACTTCGTCGAAGGTTTGCACCGGGACGATGCGGTAGTAGCCCAATTGGTTGAGCATTTTTTCGATGTACAGCCGTTGCAGGTGCTGTTCATCGGCGATCAGGAGGGTCAGTGCTTTGTTTGGCATGGCGAACACCTGAGCAAGGAGCGCTCGTGAGGGACTGGGCGGCCTATTTTCCAGACATATTCCGAAGACTAAATAAGGCTTGTTCCACCTTCATGTAGGAGTTGTCCCAAACAGCTCGAATGACAGCCCTCGCCAGTCAAGTCTGATTGCAATAAACCGACAACCCGTGATGCAGGTGAGCGAGCGCTTCATCCATGCCATCGATGGCACTGGCCAACTCGTTACGCGCTTGCCGTTCACAGACGTTTTCCAGCACTTCGCAGCACTCCATCAATGCCTGAGCCTTGACCATGCGCGCGCCGCCTTTGGTTCGATGGGCCAGGTCGTGCAGACCGGCGAAGTCGGCCTTGTGTTGCAGGACCACCAGTTGCCCATGGTCAGCTTCAAGGCTGTCGAGCAATGGCACCAGCAGCTCTTTTACTGCGTCGACATTCCCTCCGGTCAGCTTCTCCAGGTCGCGCAAATCAAAGTCTGGCGACAACTCATCCACGCTGACCGGGGCCACCGAGGGCGTGGCTGTGCGCGACATCAGGGCCGCATGCAGGTCCTCAAGCCCGGTGGGCTTGAACAGGCAGCCATCCATTCCCGCCTGTCGGCAACGTTCGGCTTCCTCGGGCTGGGCGTTGGCGGTGAACCCCAGCAACAGGCAAGGCGCCAGGCCGCGCTCACGCTCCAGGGTGCGGATATCCCGCGCCAGCTCGTAACCGTCCTTGAATGGCATATTGCAGTCGGTAATCACCCCATCAAAGCGTCCGGACAACCACAGTTCAAGCCCCTGGACGCCATCTTCGGCGGTGGTGATTCGATGCCCCAGAAAGCTCAATTGCCGGGCCAGCAGCAGCCGATTGGCCGGGTAGTCATCCACCACCAGGATGCTCAATGCGTGGGCCGGCGAAGTTTCCAGGGCAACGGAGACGGCCGGCACCCGGGTTGCGTCGGCGACGGCCAACGCCAGGGTGACGTCCACCCGGGTGCCCTGCCCCAACAAGCTGCTCAATTGCAGTTGCCCGCCCATCATCTCGCAGAGGTTGCGGCTGATGACCAGGCCCAGGCCGGAACCGCTGCGCGCCGATTGCGCGGTGTTCGTGCCCTGGATAAACGGGTTGAACAGACGTTTCTGGTCTTCAACACTGATGCCGATGCCGGTGTCTTCCACCCACAGCCTGAGGCTCAGGTACCCGTTGGCAATCGCCGACGAACCGGACGCGCCAAGCCGTACCTGGCCACGGGTGGTGAACTTGATCGCATT
Organism: Pseudomonas yamanorum; assembly: GCF_900105735.1. Lineage (NCBI taxonomy): Bacteria > Pseudomonadati > Pseudomonadota > Gammaproteobacteria > Pseudomonadales > Pseudomonadaceae > Pseudomonas > Pseudomonas yamanorum. The sequence goes on from NZ_LT629793.1 coordinate 593,180, forward strand.
GCTCAGCAGGTTCGACACCACTTGCTTGAAACGCATCGGGTCCACCAGCACCCATCGATCAATCAGCGGGTCGAGTTCCACCTTCAATACCAGGCCCTTGGCCCGCGCCAGCCCATCGAAGACCCGCGCCACCGACGCCAGCAACGCATGCAGGTTTGACGGCTGCAACGCCAGGGACAGGTGGCCCGACTCAATGCGTGCGATGTCCAGGATATCGCCGATCAACTCCAGCATGCCCCGCGACGCATCGGCGGCCACCTCCAGCGCATCGCGGTCGGCCCGGCCCTGTTCGGCGGCCTTCAAGGCCAATTCGATCATGCCAATCACGGCGTTCATGGGCGTGCGTATCTCATGGCTCATGGTCGCGAGGAAGGTGGTCTTGGCGCGATTGGCGGCGTCGGCATCCTCCTTGGCCTCCCGCAGCTGGCCGAGCAGGTGCTGCCTTTCACTGACGTCCACCCAGCCGGCGATCATGCCCACCACCCGCTCATCACCGTCGCGGTACGGCAGCATCCAGTGATAGATCGTCAGGACCGTCCCGTCCGGCACCTTGAGCACGCGATCCTGTATCTGTGGCTCCCCCTGCTCCATCAAGCGCAGGTAGTCCTGGTGAAAGGACTCGGCCTGGGGGCGATTGCCGGTGTCGGTCTCGACCACGGTTTTACCGGTCACGTCCTCCAGCTTGTAATCGAACACATCGAGGTAAGCACTGTTGCACGCCATCAGCCGGCCCAGGCGATCACGCACATAAATCGGATGAGGCGTGCCGTCGATCAGCACGCCCATAAACCGCATCTGGTCACTCAGGGCACGCTCGGCCTGCACCCGTTTGCGTATCAGGCCGCGCAGGTAAATCGCCCAGCCTAGCGTGATCAGCAACAGCAGCGCCGCCAGGCTGAAACCTTGAATGATGACGGTGCGGTGCCGCGCCCAGTAACTGTCTTCAACCAATACCTCGCTACGCCAGTGGCCGGCCAATTCATCCATTTCCTGGGGCGTGATACTCAGCAATGCCTTGTCGAGGATCGAATACAACTCCAACTGGCTGCGGTTGATCCCAAAGGCTATGCGGGCCGGCTCGGACCCGACCGTGCTGGTGACCCGCAAGCGGTCACGGTACTCGCGGGCAATCATGTAGCGCGCACTGATCAATGTATTGACGGCCGCATCGGCGCCGCCGCTGGCCACCAGCGCCATGGCGTGTTCAGGGTTGTCGACGCCCACAAACTTGATAGTGGGATAGGCCTGGGCAATCCCCTCTTGCAGGCTGTTGCCGCCGATCAGCGCCAGGCGCTTGCCGGCCATGTCTTCCAGGGTGAGGGGGCTGCGGTCATCCATGCGACTGACCAGTACAAACGGATTGGTCAGGTAAGGCCGGGTAATACGCACCTTGTCCGTGCGTTCAACGCTGGGCGTGACCACCGCGATCAGGTCCGCACCGCCGGTGCTGACCTTGTCAATCTGCTGGGGCATCGAGGTGCCCGGGACGACGTCAAATTTCAACCCGGTGCGCAAGCTGATACGGGCCAACACCTCGGCGCTCAACCCTTCGAACGCGCCCTGCTTGTCGATAAATGAAACCGGCAGGAACCTGTCGAGTATCGCGACCTTTACCCTGGGGTTCTTCTCCAGCCAACGCTGCTCACTGGCACTCAAGCGCAACCGGTCCGCCCCCAGGAACCCAAGATTTCCGGCACTCCAGCGCCGCAGTATTTCCATCTGCTCACTGACCGGAATTGCGGCCAGCGCCGCATTGATGATCGGCAGCAAGCGCGTGTTGTTGCGAGAAAATGCAAACGCAAACGGATTGACTTCAAGTGAAGAGAAATCGGCCATTCGAACGTTGTTCAGGTGGTTCCTGTTGATCAGGTAGTTGGCGCTGATTGCATCGCCGAGGTAAACATCCGCCTGGCCGAATGCAACAGCGCCGATGGCCTCGAAGGTCGAAGGGAAAAGCTGTAGCCGGGCATGAGGGTAGAACGCCTGTACCGCATCAGGCTGCATGTAATGATAGAACATGGCCACCCGCTTGCCGGCCAGGTCGGCACTCAGGGTCTGGCTCTCGCCTGTGCGGGTGACCAGGGCCGGTTGATCCATGGCATAGGAGCGCGACAGCACCAGTTGTGGGTCTGCCGCCTCGTAGCCGTTGGCTGATCCCACAAAGTCCACCTCGCCACGCTTGAGTGCGGTGATGACCTCATCCCGGTTGTCGTAACGACGGACTTCAACCGTGATGTTCAGCGCGTCGGCTATCAGTGCGGCGTAATCTGCCGTAATCCCCTCGAGCTCATCGTTGCTGCTCAACTCGAACGGTGCGTAATCGGGGCTGGAGATCCCCATCCACAAACGGCGGCGCTCCCGCAGCCAGCGCCAGTCCGCCTCGTGCAACCCCACCGCCGGAGTTTCGAGGATGGAGTGCCCCAGCAGGTACAGGGTGCGCGCCTCACCCAGGGCCGGGGCTTGCGTGTAGAGCGCGCCCAGCAGCACCCACGCACTGAGCCACAAGGCCCGGGACCTGGTCATTTCAGATCAGATGATTGCGCTGGGCGAATTTGGACAAATGCACCACCGATGACATGCGCAGCTTCTCCTTCAGACGGGTTTTGTAGGTACTGATGGTCTTGTGGCTGAGCAACATGTCCTCGGCTATGTCCTTGTTGCCAAGCCCCAGCGCCAACTTCTGCAGCACGGTCAACTCACGGTCGGAAAGCTCTGCCACGAGGTCCTGTTCGGTGGACTGCAAATCGTCCCGGCGCACCGAGCTGGTAGGCAGGCTGGGAAAGCAGCTGTAGTTGGACATCACCGCCTTGATGGCTTTTTGCAGTTCATCCAACTCGCCGGTCTTGGCAACAAAACCCATCGCGCCGGCGCGCATGCAGCGGGTAGAAAAGAACACCGCCAGATAGGACGTCAGCACCAGGATCTTGCAAGGCAAGCCCAGTGCCTTGATCCGGCTGATCACCTCCAGGCCACCCAACTTCGGCATCGCCAGGTCGAGGATGATCAGTTCGGGGCGTTCTTCCCGGGCGATCTGCATCGCATCGGCACCGTTACCGGCCTCGAAGATCGTGTCGAAGCCTTCCTGCTTCAACAGATACCGGACGGTTGCGCGGATAAATGGGTGGTCATCCACTATTAAAGCTTTGCTCATAAGGCTCCCCTGGGAGGATTCAGTACCGTTGCACATCACACGGGACCTATCTACCTGTGAGAAATGACAGTTCCGACGAGCGGCTCTGAACATTCCTACAAGAAGCAGTCGGGTCCCTCCATTTGAACAGCGCATAGCCATGGGTGGCCGCACCTGCGTGCCTGGCTAGTCGCAAGCGCGCAACCTTACCAATGGAATGACGCGTCACCTGAAGGGATAGTCCCAGTCGCATGTAGGACTTTTCCTCGCTAGAAGCATAGTAAACAGTGGGGTTCCGGGGAGCCGAGGTCGTCTAGTCGGTGGTACTCGGGCTCCAGAACGCCTGTACCACCAGGGTCGAGGTGGAAATGCGCGCCACCAGGGCGTCCAGTTCGTCACCGTCCACCGAGGTCACGGCCAGCGTCGCCTCGATTTCCACCTCTTCAGGACCAAAGGGGCGCACGTCCACATCGCTGGCCGGGTAGTTGCAGCGTGCAAGTTCGGCTTCGAGCAAGGCCAGTACTGCTTTTTGCTGGGTACGACGGGCCACCACATAGAGAATGTTGGTCACCTCGGCCGACACCACGTCCAATGGCTGGCGGTTGATGTTATTGACGATCGGCCGCAGCAACGTGTTGGCCGCCAGCACAAACAGCGTACCCAGCAACGCTTCGAGGATCAGGTCGGCACCGGCACAAGCGCCCACCGCCGCCGATGCCCAAAGGGTGGCTGCGGTATTCAACCCGCGCACGTTGCCCTCTTCACGCATGATCACGCCAGCACCGAGAAAACCGATGCCCGAGACCACATAGGCCACGACCCGCACCGCCCCTTCGGCGCCGCCCAGACGGTTGGCCATGTCGACGAAAATCGCCGCGCCCACCGCCACCAAGACGTTGGTACGCAACCCCGCCGTGCGCTGGCGGTACTGACGTTCGAAGCCGATCAGCCCTCCAAGGATAAAGGCCGCGGTGAGGCTGACCAGTGTGTCGACCAGCGAGTTGAGGTTGATGTTGTTGATTGCTTGCATAGTCAGTCTTCCCTGTTTATTGCCAGCCAAACTTAGGCGAGGAAACCTTCGGGCAGGTACGACCATCCTGGGCCGTGATTGGGTCACGGGCACGACAGGACAGGCCCGCCCGTCGCAAACGACAGGCGCGTCCGTAGTACCGCGATGCAAGGCATCACGTACGGGTCAGCGTCGATGAGAGGGAAATCGGGATCGGGCCAGGACTGGCCGCTACCGGGATGCCGCTTCTCGCTTCTGGGCGAGACAACGGCATCGGAAAAATGCGCGTTACCTTGCCAAGTATGTGCCGGTTATCGAGACCGGCCGACGACTGTCACTCGAACAAGTACCCACTGAGGGTCTCCGCTATTGATGAAAACGCGCAAAGCTTACGCTCCGATTTAAGGAGAGTAAACCGTAGGAAATCTTACCCGATGGAGTTAGGAATATTCTTCAGGGAGGGTTCAGGTAAGCGCCTCCACCCCCGTAGCAGCTGTCGAACCTGGGCGAGGCTGCGTCGGCCGCGCTGCGGTCATCGAGCCAGGCACTGCACCGAGTCGCGCCGAACGCAGCCTCGCCCAGGCTCGACAGCTGCTACGCAAAGGACGGTCGATCACGCTCCACCAGCGCCAAATACTCATTGATCGCCCCACCCGCCAACGCCTTCACCTGAATGGAAACCCGATTCACCTGCCGCCCCATCTCGATGCCATCCCGAGTCCGCACCTGAACATACCCAAGCCGGGGCCAGAACCGCTCGGCCTTGACGTTCCCAACCACCACCGTCAGCCGCAACCAGCGTGCGCCCAGGCCGACTACCCAATCCTGGAAATCAGCATGCAACTGCCGCGCAAACCCGGTGCCATGCAACGGCGTGGCCACCAACAGCAACCCGATATGCCACACCCCAACCGCCAGCAGGTCAGACGCCACATTCACCACCGCAACCAACTGCCCTTTGGCATTGCGATAGCCAATCCAATACATCCGCGTGTAGCTCCAGGTGTCGGGCAGTTGAAGGGTCAACTCATCCCGAGCCTCCGTGGGTGTGGCTGGCTCACCGTTGACCGCGAGAAAATATTCCGGGGCTGCTTCGAAAAAGCGCTGCAGCTCGGCCTCATCCTCAACCGTCAGTTCAACCACCCGGATGCCCGCTATCGAACTGCGCGGCAGGGCCATCGTGTCAACAACATCCATGTTCATCCCTTCTCAATCGTCGCGTGTCAGTACTTCCAACAACTCAATTTCAAAGCGCAGATTACTGTTGGGCGTGATATGCGCGCCCATCGAGCGCTCGCCGTAGGCCAGGTGCGCCGGCACAAACAACGTGCGAATGCCGCCGACTTTCATGCCCATCAGCCCCTGGTCCCAGCCTTTGATCACGCGACCGGTACCGATCACGCATTGAAACGGCTTGCCCCGCTCCCATGAAGAATCGAACACCGTGCCGTCTTCGAGGGTGCCGGTGTATTGCGTGGTGATCAGGGCGCCTTTGACCACGGTTTTGCCGTCACCGAGGCGGATGTCGGTGATTTCCAGTTCGTTGTTCATCATGCTCTCTCGTTATCCAACATCACAGCCAATGCCAAAACCGACTCCAGAACCCCCGCCCCAGATCATTTTTGCAGCCCGCATATTGCGCCGCATACATCTGCGAACGCGCCTGCACCTTGCCCGCCACCGGCATCAGCCAGGCTTTGCTCGCATAGGTGCGCTGACGATACCCGCCCCAGCCTTCGTGGTAGTTCAGGTATTGGCCGTAGGCATCGTATTTGTACACGCCGTTGATGGTGTAGGTCTTGTCCATGTACCAGCCGACAAAATCGATGGCGTCGTCAAAGTCCTCGCGACTGGCGCCCGTACGGCCGGTGCTTTTCTGGTAGTCGCTCCACACTTCATCCTTGGCCTGGGCGTAGCCGGAGGCGGTGGACACGCGGCCCCAGGGGATGATCCATAACAGGTATTTGCGCGGGGTCTTGGCGTCCTGGCGGAAGCCGGACTCTTGATACATGATCGCGAACGGCACTTGGATCGGTACGCCCCAGCGTGCCTGGGTGACTTTGGCCGCGTCGTACCAGTCGTCCTTTTCGCGGAAGATGCCGCAGATGTCGTTGGGGGTGCGGGGTGGCGAGGTGCCGCATCCCGCCAATAAGGCGGTGAGCAGCAACAGCCCTGCGGTTTTTCCTGCGTTCAAAAGCTCACCGTCTCGTCGTGAGAATAAAAGGCGGGCAGTTTACTCGTTCGCCGGGGTTCCTGCAGAGGTGAAAGCAACACGAATCCTGTGGCGAGGGAGCTTGCTCCCGGACCGGTTGACGCGCTATGCCCGAGGCACTGCGATCATCGGTTTTGGGGCTGCTGCGCAGCCCAGCGGGAGCAAGCTCCCTCGCCACATTTTGGTGGGTGGTTCAGGCAGGTCAGGTTTGGGTGACGACCGCCGTCAGTTCCAGTTCCAGCAGGCCGTTGCTGGGTAATCCCGCCACTCCCACCGCCGAACGCGCATGCCGGCCGTGCTCGCCAAACAGCTCAATCAACAGTTGCGACGCGCCGTCGACAACCTTGGAGAAGCCCTGGAAACCTTCCCCACCAAACACAAACCCGCGAACGAACAGGATGCGCTCGACATTCTCCAGCCCTACAACCTGGTCCAGCACGCTCAAGGCCCGCAGCACACATGTCTGCCCTGCTTCGTTGACCAACTCCGTAGAGGTCTGGTCCGTCACCGGCCCGGTAATCACGCTGTCACCCTGCCGACAAACCTGCCCGCTGACATACGCCACGCCTCCATGAATCGTCACTGGCACGTAGTCCCCCTTGGGGCTCGGCGCCTCGGGTAACTCCAGCCCCAGTGATTTGAGCTTTTCACGCACGTTCATGCCGGCTCCTCGACAAATTCCACATGCCCACCCAGCCAGCAACCTTGCACCTGCCCCGCTTCATCCCGGCGAAACCGCAGGGAGATTTGCGAAGGTCGGCCCATGGCCCGGCCCTGGCGGATGTGCACCGGGCGATCATCTGCCGTCACCAGGCCATTCTCCAACAAGCCAAACGCCAACGCGGCAGCGGCGATGCCGGTGGCGGCGTCTTCCGGGTAACCCGAGGACTTGGGAAACTGCCGCGCATCAAACTGTCGGCCTTCCAGATCCGATGGCGCATAGGGGTACAAACCGGTGGAGCCGATTCGCTCGCACAGTTGCTGCATCCGCCGGTAATCCGGTTTCAGGCTGTCCAGTACCGCCACGCTTTTCAGCGCGATGAGGGTTTTCACCCGGCTGGTGCACGCGTTCTGGATCGGCAGCGGCGCCAGTTCGTTGGAGGTGATGCCGAGCACCGACAGTATCTCGGCCTCGACTTCGGCATCGTTCAACGCCTCGACCTGGCCTTTGGGCTGGCTGATTTCCACCTGGATATCCGACGTGCCGGCGGCGGTCACTTGCGCTTCAACCCGGCCGCTCAAGGTCCACAAAGCCAGGCGATCCTTGTGCAGCATGCCCAGCCGATCCAGCAACCAAACTGCGCCTACGGTGGCGTGCCCGCACATTTCCATCTCGTGGTTGGGCACCCAGAACCGCAAGGCAAAATCGAACTCACTGCCAACCGGCGCGGCGAACACAAAGCCACATTCATGGCCGTAGTCGCGGGCCACTTGCTGCATGTCGGCATCGCTCATGCCATCGGCCACGGCCACGGTGGGTGCCGGGTTGCCGCCACGCGCGGTGGCGGGGAAAACATTGACCAGATGAACCTCGGGCGTCATTTCGCCTCTCCCTGAAGGGTGGAAACAGTCGGCGCCACGGCGTCGACGATGGAGTTGGTGTAGACCTGCTGCGGGTCGAGTTCGACCGGGTCGCTCTCCACAGCGTTCATGAAGCGGATGTTCTTCTCCACGCCGTCCTTCTCGATCCGTGGGGTGGCCGGGTAGGACGGCAGTGAGGCGGCCCAGGCGGCGTTGAAGATGGCGGCGTCGGTGTTGGCGAAATACGGGCGCACCGATTCGCGGGCCTTGTCCGGGTCGCTGGCGATCAGGTGCTCGGCACGCCACAGGGCGCGGACCATTTTTTCGGCGGTGACCTTGTTGTTGGCCAGCCAGTCTTCACGGGCAATCATCGCAGTGAAGAGGAAGCCGTCCAGGGGTTTGTATTCGCCCTTGGCCAGGTCCATCAACACAAAGCCGCCCTGCTTCTCGGCGGTGGTGATGGTGGGTGGCGACAGCGAGAAGCCGTTGATGCTGCCCTGGGAAAACGCCGCGAGCATGTTCGGCGCGCCGCCGATGGGCATGATAGTGAAGTCTTTGTCCGGGTTGAGCCCCGCGTCCTTGGCCAGGTAGCGCACCAGCATGTCAGTGGTGCTGCCGGGGCCGGTGACGCCGATCTTCAAACCTTTAAGGGCCTGAGCGCGGGCGGCCAGGGACGAGGTGGCCGACACGCCGGCCTTTTGCGCCGAGGCACCGTCAATCACCACGGTGCTGCCGAACTGGGTTTGCACGGCGGCGAATGCCTGGACATTTTGGCCTTTGGTGCGGGCGCGCACCGCGACGGCGGGCAGGCCGACGTACGCATCCGCATCTCGCCCCAGCACCGCGGTGAGTGCTGCCGAGCCGCCTTTCTGGAATACGATGACGTCCACATTCAGGCCTTCATCGGCGAAGTAGCCTTGCTTCTGCGCGACGTAGATCGGCACATAGAGGAAGCCTTCGCTGGGGAACGCCAGGGTGACTTTGGTCAGGTCCCGGGCCTGCGCGGCGGGCAGGCATGAAGCGAGTAAAACGCTGGCGATGAACAGTGTTTTGAACATGATCAAGCTCCACAAGAATTGGGATTAAACCGCAACTTCACGTTCCGCTTCGTTGGCCTTCCAAGGCATCAACTTGCGCTCGGCCAGCTTCACCGCTGTGTTCAGAATCAGCGCCAGGATGATGATCCCCACCAGCGCGGCAAATACGCCGGCGGTGTCGAACTGCGAGGCCGCATCCGAAAGCAGGTAACCCAGGCCACGGTTGGCGGCGATGATCTCGCCCACCAGCGCGCCGATCAGCGCATAGGGCACCGACAGGCGCAGGCCGGTGAATACCCAGGTGAAAGCGGACGGGATGACCACCATGGTCAACAGGTCGCGCTCCTTTGCGCCCATCAGCCGCAGGATGGTCAGTTGCTCGCGGGACACGTTGCGCACGCCGCTGTAGGTATTGAGGAACACCAGGAAGAACACCACCGCCGCCGTCAGGATGACTTTCATCGGCAAACCGATACCGAACCAGAGAATGAACAGCGGTGCCAATGCGACTTTTGGCAGGCTGTAGAACGCGGTCAGGAACGGGTCGAGGATATCCGCCAGTAGCTTGGCGCGGCCCAGTACCAAGCCCGCGATCAAGCCTGCGAGGGAACCGAAGAAGAACCCCAGCACGGCTTCCAGGGTGGTGATGCCGGCGTGGTAGAAGAACACCCCGTTCATGAGGATCTTCCACAAACTCTGCGCCACCGCCGAGGGGCGGCTAATGAAGAATTCGACGCCGAACCAGCGGGATACACATTCCCAGAACAGCAGCAGGAAGACCAGGAACAACAAGCGATAGATCTGGATCATACGACCTCCAGCGAGTGAGCCAATGAAGCGGGATCAGCAGCACCGGCCATGTCGGGCGCGAGGCGTTTCCAGAGCGCAGCGCAGAGTTCGACGTAGCGCGGATCGGAGCGCAATTGCACGAGGTTGCGTTCGCCGCTCAGGGGAATGTCGAGCACATGGTCGATGGTGCCTGGGCGACCGGCGAACACCACGCAGCGGTCCGCCAGCGCGATGGCTTCGTCGACGTCGTGGGTGACAAACAGCACGGTCTTGTTGAGCTGGCGGCACAGCCGCAAGAGTTCGGTTTGCAGGGTCAGGCGCATCTGCGCATCAAGGGCGCCGAAGGGTTCGTCCATCAACAGGGTTTCCGGGTCGCTGGCCATCAAGCGCGCCATAGCCGCGCGTTTGCGCATACCGCCGGAAAGCTGATTGGGATAGCTTTCGCCAAAACCGGTGAGGCCTACCAACGCCATCAGTTCCTCGACACGGGCATCGATCCGGGCCTTGGGCATACGGCGGATTTGCAGCGGCACGGCGATGTTACCCGCCACGGTGCGCCACGGTAACAAGTGGTCGGCCTGTGTCATGTAACCGACCCGAGTGTTGACGCCTTTAACCTCGGCACCGTCGTAATGCACCTGGCCTTCGGTAGGGCCGAACAGCCCGGCGGTCATGTTGAGCAAGGTGGACTTGCCGCAACCCGAAGGGCCCACCAGCGTGATGATTTCGCCCCGCTGGACCTCAAGCGTTACGTTGCGCACGGCCACAAACTGGCGGCCCTCGACTTTGAAGCTTTTTTGCACCCCTGCGAAGCTGATAAAGGGTTTTGCACTCACCGCCCCTCCTCGTCCGGTAGGCCGGACTTGTTTGTTGTTGACGGGGTGAGGATGAACGGATGACAGATTTGCGGCGCACGGGATCGGGCCGGATCATGCGCGGGATTGGGACATCAAAAAAAGGTTGAAGCGGTATCAGCCGCGGCGCCACTCATCCGGCGACACACCCAGCACCCGACGAAACACATGGGCCAGGTGTGAAGGTGATTCATAGCCGACGTTATTGGCGATCTCCAGCACCGACATGCGCGTGTGCCGCAACAAGGTCTGCGCCCGTTCCAGGCGCAGGCGCTGGACATAAACCAGCACCGTCTCGCCGGTGTGCAACGCGAACAGCCGGGTCAGGTGACGGCGGGACATGTGAAACGTCTCGGCGATCTCATCCAGCCCCGGCGCACGTTCGAGATTGCCCTCCACGTAAGCCTTCACGTCGCGCACCAGCATGGCCCCATGGCGCTCGGTGGATGAGCGTTGCAGGCTCGGCTGGCTGAGGGAAATCGCCAGGCATTCGAGCAGCAGCAAATGATCGGCCTGGGCTACCTGGCGGCGGCGGTCGATGTACAGGTCGGGTTGGCTGAAGGCTTTTTTTGCGAGTAGCAGATGGTGCAACGGCGCGGAGGTTTGCCAGATGCCCAGGGTGGGCACGCGCAGCAAGCGGTTGGCGTCACCGGAGAGATCCCGCAAGGCGTAGTGCATGTAGTCGGGGTCGACGTAGAACGCCACGTGGCCCTGGCTGGCGGTGAGTGACGAAGAGGAATGGCTGGATTGCGGCGGCACCAGTACGAACTGGCGGTCGATCACCGAGGTGGCGCGCCCACTTTCTTCATCCTTGAAACGCAACAGACCGTGCTCGGGCACCATCAGCATGAACTCATCATGGGCGTGGGCCCCGGTTTCATAGGCGCCGTTGGAGTTGAAGACGCTGTAGATGTCGCGCATCGCCAGGCACTGCCAGTGGGTGTTGGAGTGCTGACACTAGCATGTTTGGTGCCAAGGGAAAGCGGCATCCCTGCCGCTAAAAAGGGTTATGCCAAAGGCACACGACGGGTGGAAATCGCCAGGCGACCTACACCAAAGCTCAACGCCGCACCCAGCAGCAACATCAACAAGGTGCTCCACGCTGCGCGGGACAGTTGCTTGGCCGCCACTTCACCGGCTTCGCGGGCTTTCTGCTCAGCCTGTTGCTTCAGCTCGTCAACCTTCTGCACGGCCTGCTGGTAGGCCTGGGCATAGTTGTCGACGATCTGGGTCGCTTCAGCCTGGCTCTTGCCGGTACGGGCGGCGACGATGTTAACCAACGCCTGCTTGTCTGCTGCATTCAACGCGGGCTCACCGGAAGCCTTGACCCGCTCGAACCACTGCTTCAATTCATCACCGGCCTGGGCTGGGTTGGTCGCCGCATCGTTGGCCGATTGCTTGCCATCCGCAGCTGCCTGATCGGCTTTTTGCTCGACGTTGGCAGGGTCCAGTTCAGGCTTGCCGCTCTGCTTGAGCAATGTGTCGAGTTGGCCTTGCAGGCTGTTCCAATCCAGCTTGATGCCCTGCTCATTCAGTTGCTGCTTGACGCTGTCGCTGATGCCCGGCGCCACGGCGGCGATACCGCTACCGGCCGCCGACAACCCTTTACCGACGACGTTACCCGCGGCACCGACAACGCTGGTGGCCAGCGCGGCGAGCAGCCAGGTGGTCAGCAAAGTGGTGATGGTCCAGCTCAGCACGCCATGCAGGCCGCCGCGATCCGGTGCGGTACGCCCGGCCACGAATGCACCGGCACCGATGGCCAACAGCGTCGAGACAAACAACCAGATCCCGGCACCTGTACCAAAACCGCTCAGCGGGTTACCGGCTGCCATCGGGTTGACTGCACTGGCACCAATCGCGGTACCGAGTACGCTCAACACCAGGTAGGTCACCAGGGCAATTGCACTACCGGCCAATACCGAGCCCCAGGAGACGCGAAACAGCGAACGGTTGGTTTCATAGACAGTGGTCATGTTAAATCCTTTGAACAGTGGGTAGGTGACCAGTTTGGCGAGGCACCTACCCTGCGGTCTCGGCACAATTGCACTAGGCGCACTGGTGCATTCGCACCCCGCGCCGGGCACTTTCTCTGCACTATCCTGAGCCTCAGGTGTCGTACTTCCCATGCGACTTACCCCAGGAGAAACCATGAGCCAGGCCGTCCTCGCCAAAGAAACCAACCGCCGCCAACTGCAGCAGATCATCTCCGGCTTGTCCGATGGGGTGATCCTCGCCGAGGCCGACCAGACCATCCTCTGGGCGAATGAAGCCGCGCTGCTGATGCATGGCGTGGATAAAGTCGAAGACCTGGGTGCCAACACCAAGGAATACGCCGCGCGCTTTGCCTTGCGGTATCGCAACAACCACCCGCTGGTGCTGGAGAATTACCCCCTGAGCCGGGTGGCAGACGGTGAAGAGTTCAGCGATGTGGTGGTGGAAGTCACCCCCACCGGCGACGAGGAAAAAGTCTGGGTGCATCGCCTGCGCAGCCTGGTGCTCGACGACGCGTCGGGCGAACCGGAGTTGCTGGTGTTGATCCTGAGCGACGCCACCGAATGGGCCAGCGCCGAACAGCGCTTCGAAAAAACCTTCAATGCCAACCCGGCACCGGCGGTGATTTGCCGCTTGAGCGACCTGCGCTATATCAAGGTCAACCAGGGCTTTCTGGAGATGACCGGCTATAACCGCGACCAGGTGATCGGCCACTCGGTGTATGAGCTGGACGTGCTGGAACAGGCCGAAAACAAGGACCTCGCTGTCAAGCGCCTGGGCGAAGGCGCGACCATTCCGCAGATGCAAGCCGAACTGAAACTGCCCGAAGGCGGCAGCAAACTGGTGATCGTGGCCGGCCAACCGCTGGACATGAATGAGGAAGACTGCATGCTGTTTTCCTTCACTGACCTGGAGCCCCGCCGTAAAGCCGAAACCGCCCTGCGCCAGAGCGAGGAACGTTTCGCCAAGTCGTTCCGCCTGACGCCGGTGCCGACCCTGGTGTGCAACGCCGCCAACCGCCAGGTGGTGGATATCAACGAAGCCTTTATGACCATCACCGGCTATACCAGTGAAGAACTGATCGGCAAATCCATCGAAGACATCGACTTTATCGACAGCCCCCAGGCCTGCACGCAACTGTTCACCACCCTGGAAAAAGCCGGCAACCTCGACGGCCTCGACCTGAAGATTCGCAAGAAAGGCAATGAGCTGATCGACTGCGTGCTGTCTGCCGACACCGTCAGCATCCAGGACGTGCCCTGCTATTTGCTGGTGCTGATGAACATCACCGAACGCAAGCGCTCCGAGCTGGAACTGGTGGCCGCTATCGAGGAAGTGATGCAGGACGCCTCATGGTTCAGCCAGACGCTGATTGAAAAGCTGGCCAACGCCAAGAGCGTCAACAGCCCCAATGTACCGAACATTTCCTTTACCGACCTGACCGCCCGAGAGCGCGATGTACTGGGCTTGATTTGCGAAGGCCTGGCCGACAAGGAAATCGCCTCGCGCCTGAAACTGGCGCCCAACACCGTGCGTAACCATGTGGCCACGGTGTACTCCAAACTGGGGGTACATAGCCGTAGTGCAGCCATCGTCTGGGCCCGTGAGCGCGGGCTGTTTGCCGGTGAATTGCGGGTTAAAAAGCCGAAATAGAGTGCAAATGCACTAGTGCGACCGGTGCAAATTCGCCTTATTGCGCGGGGATGCACTGCTTAACCTTGAAGAGTGGGCACAGGGCTTTGGGTCCTGTGCTGTCGAGATGTCATGCCCTTTAAGGAATCCATCATGAAAAGCGAACAAGTCAAAGGCGCCGTCGAGAAAGTGGCCGGCAAGGCTCAAGGTTTTCTGGGTGATCTGACCGGTGACGAACGTCTCCAGGCCGAAGGTGTGGCCCGCCAGGCTGCTGGCCAATTGCAGCAAACCTACGGTGATGCGCTGGACACCGTTGGCGACTTTGCCAAGCAAAAACCCTTGGCTACAGTGGCGATTGTCGCCGGTGTCGGCCTGCTGCTGGGCCTGTTGCTGCGTCGTCGCTGAGGAGAGCCCTAATGTTTACGCTCTCCCAACTGCGCAACTGCATCGAAGAGGCCCTGTCGCCCCTGACCTGCGAGTTCACCCTGTGCCGTGACGCCTCGTTGACCCTCAAAGTCTTCGATGCCGAAAGCGGCCGGGTGGACCTGGTGGTCACCGGGATCAGCGTCAACAAGCTGCAGACCCCGCAGGAAGTGGAAAAGATGGTCGACGAGTTGCGTTACGAATTGCAGAGCAACACCGTCGGCAAACTCAGGCTGGATGACCTGCCGCTACGCCCACTGTAGGACCTCGCGCCTACAGTGAGCGTGCCTTCAACGACGCCCCGATAAAATAGAACACCCCGCCCCCGACGATAAACGCTGCCAACATGTAGAACATGTAGTGGGCCGGCAGGCTGGCCAGTACCAGCCCGCACAGCACCGGCCCCAGGGCAGCGCCGAGGTTGGAGAGGTTTTGCGCGCCGTAATACATGCCCCGCAGATGGTCCGGGGCGATGCGGTCGATAAACATGTACTCGGCCGGGAACACCACGATTTCACCCACGGTGAAAATCGCCATCGCGACTATCCACCACCACACGTTGCTCGCCAGGGCAAAACCGATCACTCCCAGCATGAACATGCCCAGGCCGAAGATCAGCCACTGGCTCAGGTAACGGTGGGAAATCCTCCGGCCAATCGCGTATTGCAGGGCAATCACCAACACGGCGTTGGTGGTGAGTACCGCGCTGATGATGGTGTAGGTGTATTCAGCGGTGGTGGTAGTCACCAGGTATTGCGAGAGGTACGCGGTGAACTGGCCGAACACCACGGCACTGAGCAGGCCGCCGATGGTAAAGCACACCAGCCGATGATCCCGCAGCAGTACGCGGCCCACGGCGAGGAATGACACCGGCTTTTGCGTGGTGTCGACGGTGGCCAAGGTGCGGTCGCCCCAACGCCAATACAGCAGGAAAAATCCGAGGCCCAGAACGGCCGACAGGATAAACGGCAAGCTGATATCGAGCTTGGCTATCATCGCGCCAAAAAACGGCCCTACGGCGTAACCGATATTGGTCAGGGTGTACTTGATGGAAAACGCTTCGCTGCGCTCATCCTCCGGCAACAGGCTGGCAAACCCGGACTTGATCGCAATGTCGATCACCGCGTACGCCAGGTTGATCAGGATCAGGCAGCTGTAGAACGACCAGATTTCCCGAGCCAGCACCGTGCCGATAAACCCCAGGGCAAACACCACGCTCAAGCTGAGCAACAGCCGGTAACTGCTGATGCGGTCTACCAGGAAACCGCCATACACACTCAGCAGCGAACCGACGATCAATGAGCTGCCGATGACCAGGCCGACCTGGCTGATGTCGAGGGCAAAGTGGTTGGTGAGGTAGATCACCAGGTACGGAAACGTGATGGCTTTGGCCAGCGTGAGGATCAGCGTGGCCGACAGCAGCAGGTTCACGGTACGTGGGTAGTTTCTTATTGTGGCAAGCATCCTGCTCTCATTCTGGTCAAGGTAACGAGGCCATTGCGACCCGCAAGCGGATGTACCTTAACGCAAGATGAGACGAAATAAATGCTGATTTATGCATTTATGCAAAAATCAAATGCAGCGGGATGAGGACGCGGTCGCTCATCCCGCTGACGCCTTATTTTTTAACCGGCGTGATGTCGAGAATCGTGCCGTTGGTGGTTTTGAGCAACACGTACTTGTCGTTTACCCGGGCCCACTGGCTGTCTTCTTCCGGCTGCTTCAGGCCATGTTTCTTCCAGTCGGCAATGGCCGACTCCTTACGCATCAGAATGTCTGGCGCGCGGTCGCCGGTCTTGAGGTCACGGGTATTGATGTTTGAAGGCTGCACGGTTTTTTGCGGAGTATCAGCGGCCTGGACGGTAAGACTGGCGGCGGACAGGCTCGCGGCAACCAGCAGGCAGGCAACAAGGGATCTGGACTTCATGGGCACTTCCTTCAATGAATGACGCGTAAAGATTCCGACCGCAGCCGCGAAGAATCATTCAGCGCAGTGATTGAAGCGGCGGATGGATGGATGGCCAACGACCGAGGCGACGATTAATCAGATAAGATTGGTTCTTTTTTCCAGCTGCCCAGGAAGTCCAATGACTGGTACCCACGTCATCATCATTTTCGTGACTATTGTCACCTTGCTCGCGCTTTACGTGTTCGGCACCTACCGGGAACTGGTGGCGCTGCTCGATCGTTGCAAAAAAGCCTTCGGTCAATTCAAAGAGGCCGAGCAACAACTGGCGGCGGCGCAAAACGCCTCGTCACCCGCCGCGGACATTGCCAGCCTGGAAAGCCGCGTCGGGTTCACCCGTCAGCTGTTCCAGGACTCGGTTAACAACTACAACACCTACAAGCACAAGTCGCCAACGTCGGTGGTGGCCGAGCTGCTGGGGCATCGTGATGATGTAAGCCTGTTGGGGTTTGAGGTCAAGCACACGGCCTGAACCTGCCGACACTTACACAGGTGCACGCTGACGCGTCGGCGTGCCCTGATGAAACACCATCTGCCACCGCCCGCCGGTCTCGCGCCACACCGAACTGCGCAACGACTCCCCCGCCGCATTGGCCTCAGTCGCCGCCCGTTGGCAGCGATACGTCACCAACGCCACGCCCTCGGCCAGCAGCTTCAATGCAAAGTCACTGATGCTTCGGGCAGAGAACACCTCGTCCTGCAAACCGTCGATCACCTCGTCCTTACTGCCCCACACGTTGCCACTGGCACCAAACTCGACGAAATCATCCGCCAGCAGCACCGACAACCGCGTCGCATCTGCACGGGTGGTGCATTGGTGCAGCTCCTGTTCCAGGCTGCGTAAATGCTCCGCCAACTCCATACCCATTGCCTCCATGAAATTAATCCTGTAATTTTTCATGAAATTTCTTGATAAGAATTTCACGAAGCGCCCATGGACAAGCAAGAAGAACTCGACGCCCTGGCGATCCTGATTCACGACCTGCGCAAGCACAAGAAGCTCACCCTGGCGCAACTCGCGCAAAAGATCGAGCGTTCCGTAGGTTTCCTGTCCCAGGTTGAACGCGGCCTGTCGCGCCCTACCGTCGCCGACCTCACGGCCATCAGCCACGCCCTCGGGGTGCCCACCACCTATTTCTACAGCCTGTCCAAACCCAAGGCGGTGGACTGGGTGACCCGCCCCAACGAACGGCGCACGGTGTATTACGCCAATGGCATCACCGACATCCTGGTGTCGCCGAGCATGCACGGCGCGTTCTCGATGCTCGACAGCCTATTGGCCCCCGGCGCCAACAGTGGCGAACAGACCATGAGCGACCGTGCCGAACAGGCCGGTTATGTACTGGAAGGCGAGTTGACACTGTGGGTTGAGGGCGAGGCCGACTCGGTCACCTTGCGCCCGGGTGACAGCTTCCACCTGGCCAGTTTCGCCCACTGCCGCTACGGCAACCTGACTGACCTGCCAGCCCGTGTGCTGTGGGTCTACAACTGAAGGCACACCAAGGAGCGTCACCCGTGAAAAGCCATTCCTCCACGCTGCTGGCCGAAGTCCGGACCTTTCGCCAGAACCATCCCGATGTGCGTTATGTCGACCTGATTGCCCTGGACATTCCCGGGCATTTCTACGGCAAGCGCTACCCGGTGGACATGCTGGAAAAGGTCGCCGCCGGCAGCCCTTTGAAGCTGCCGCAGAACGCGGTACTGCTGGGTGCCCAGGGCGGCCTGTTCAAGATTGGCGACTATTGCTTTCACGACGGTGACCCGGACGCCAATCGCCGCCTGGTGCCCGGTACCCTAAAGCCGGTGAGCTGGGAAGCGCAGCCCCTGGGGCAGATGCTGATCACCTCCGATGGCACCGAAGCGCCCATCGAATTCGAACCCCGGGAAGTGCTGGCCAAAGTGCTGGAGCGCCTGCACCGCAAGGGCATTCACCCGGTAGTCGCGTTTGAGCTGGAGTTCTACCTGTTCGATAAAAAGCTCAGCGATGGCCTGCCGCAATTCGCCCGCGACCCGTTGAGTGATGACGCCGACGACCAGCCCAATCTACACATCGAGCGCCTGTCGCGTTTCGCCCCGGTACTGGACGACATGGTCGAGACCGCCAAGGCCCAGGGCATCGACATCACGGTGATCACCGCCGAACTTGGCCCCGGCCAGTTCGAGATCAATTTCGGCCACCTGGAAGACGGCCTGCGCGCCGCCGACTGGGCCGCCCTGTTCTGCCGCAGCACCCGTGGCGTGGCCCTCAAGCATGGCTATCGCGCCAGCTTCATGGCCAAGCCCTACCTGCAACATCCTGGCAGTGGCATGCACGTACACGTCAGCCTGTACGATGCTGCGGGCAATAACCTGCTGGCGGCCCATCAACAGCAACCGTTGCGCCACGCGGTGGCCGGCTGTCTGCAACTGCTGCCCCATTGCATGCCAATCTTTTCGCCCAACCACAACGCCTTCCGCCGGCTCGGCGGCACGGTCAACGCGGCCACCCGCGCGTGCTGGGGTTATGAAGACCGCGACGCGTGTGTGCGAATCCCTGAATCCGACCCGCGCAACTTGCGCATCGAACATCGCCTGGCGAGTGCCGATGCCAATCCGTACCTGGTGCTGGCGGCGATTCTGGTAGGGCTTGAACACGGTCTTGAGGCGGCCAAAGAACCCATCGCCCCGCTGAACGAAGACCGCAACAGCGGCACGGATTTCCCCCTGGAGATGCTCGAAGCAGTGCGCGCCATGCAACATCAGCCGGCATTGCGCGAAGGCCTGGGCGCCGAGTTTGTCGACGTGTATTGCGAAAACAAACGCCAGGACCACCTGGCATTCCAGCAGGAAATTCATGCGCGGGAATATCGCTGGTACCTCTAACCCTCAACCTCTCCCCGTAGCAGCTGTCGAGCCTTGGCGAGGCTGCGTCAGCGGTGTATCAGACACACCGCCAACGCAGCCTCGCCCAGGCTCGACAGCTGCTACGACGTGGGGCGTGCGCTATCGGGTATTGCATGTAATCTGATGGCCAACTTCATCTGCGGACTTGCCCATGACCGACCAAAGCGCCCCGGCCCTGAAGGAAATCTTCAACGCCGAACGCCTGCAACACATCGCCACCGAAATGACTGCGGTGTACCCGGCGTTCGACGCCAAGGGTTTTCTCAAACACGCCAAGGCCGGGCTCGCGGACCTGTCGGTGATGCAGCGCATGGCGCGGGTCAGCGAAAGCCTGCACGCCGTGATCCCGCTGGATTACCCCCAAACGCTGAAGTTGCTGTATGCCCTGGCGCCCCGGCTGAACAGTGCCTTTGTCAGCCTGTTCCTGCCCCACTACGTCGCGAGCTACGGCGGCGAAGACTTCAAGCGTTCCATGGCCGCCCTCAAGTACTTCACCACCTTCGGCTCCGCCGAGTTTGCCGTGCGGTATTTTCTGCTGAAGGATTTCAAGCGCACCCTGGCGGTGATGCAGCAATGGTCGCTGGATGACAACGAACACGTACGACGCCTCGCCAGCGAAGGTTCACGGCCACGCCTGCCGTGGTCGTTTCGCCTGGCCGAGGTGCAAGCCGACCCTAACCTGTGTGCCTCGATCCTCGATAACCTCAAGGCCGACAGCAGCCTCTACGTGCGCAAGTCAGTGGCCAACCACCTCAACGACATCACCAAGGACCATCCCGACTGGGTGCTGACCTTGATCGAAGGCTGGTCCCTGGCCAACCCCCACACCGCCTGGATCGCCCGCCACGCCTTGCGCAGCCTCATCAAGCAAGGCAACACCCGGGCGCTGACGATCATGGGTGCGGGGGCCAAGGCCGAGGTGAAGCTCCATCAGCTCAAGGTTGAGCCGGCGGTGATTAACCTGGGCGACCGGATCAACCTCTCTTTCAGCCTGGAATCCATCGCCGACACCCCACAAAAGCTGGTGGTCGACTACGCCATCGACTATGTGAAAAGCGCCGGTCACAGCGCGTCCAAGGTGTTCAAGCTCAAGGCATTTACCCTGGGTGCCGGGGAGCATCACGCCATCAGCCGCGGCCAACACATTCGTGAATTGACCACGCGCAAACACTATCCAGGCAAGCACGCAGTGCACGTGTTGGTGAACGGCGAACGACTGGGAAGTGTCGAGTTTGAGCTCGCAAAATAATCCTTAAAACATTAACGAAGGCTCTATCTCGGGCCTTTCAGCGAAATTAATTGTCCGACAATGCTAGGCATTCGTGTTGCGATCCATTATCATCCGGCGCCTTCTCGGTACCCGTAGGGTACTTGTGTCAATGTTCCACCTGAGGCGCCCATGCACCGTTTTTCGTTTTACCGTCCCCTGATCTGCATCAGCTGGGGGCTTGCCAGCCACAGCGCGTTTGCCGCCCTGCAACCAATGGCCGAAGCCCCGCTGGCCAGTGACACCGAGCTGCATTGCCACTTCAACCGCGACGCCAGCGTCGACTGCACCACGCGCTACCACTACACCATCCTCAAGCCAAGCGGCCGGGAAATGCTCTCGCGGATCGACTTCAGCTATCAGGAAGAGGACGGCTTTGAACTGCTCAAGGCAGAGTCCACCCAGCCCGGCGGCAAACCGGTGCCCCTGGACCAGGCACAAATCGACACCCGCACCGCCCCCAATCCTGACCAGGGATTCTCCCGGGAAAAACAGACCTCGCTGGCATTCCCCAACCTGCGGGTCGGCACGCAAATCCGCTACACGGTGCGCGAACACTATCCCGCCAAACCGCTGATGACCGAGTTCTACTACGCCTTGCAGTTCGGCCCCAGCGCCGCACGGCGCGACCACTTCAAGGCACGCTTCACCGCCGAGCGGCCCATCGAGTGGCGCAGCGAACTGATGGAGGGTTTCAGCATTACCCCATCGGCCAATCGCAAGACCCTGGACGTGGTGCAAAAGGCTCCGACGTACCTCAGCTACATCAACGAATCCGCCAACGCCTACATTCGCCACACCCCGCGCATCGAAGTCGGCAGCTCCCTGGATCGCCAGCAGTACTTCGGCAATTTTGCCGAACGCTACAACCAGATCCTCAGCGCCAAGCTGCCGCCCCAGGGTGCCGCCGCCGTGGCCTCCGTTCGCGGCCTGCCGCCGGCGCAGCAAGTGGCCGGCCTGATGCAGCACATCAACGACCACTATCGTTACCTGGGCGATTGGCGCGCCTCGGATCGCGGCTACGTGCCCTTCAGCCTGGCCGAGATCGAACAGCACGGCTACGGCGACTGCAAAGACCTTTCGACATTGCTGGCGGCCATGCTCAAGGCCAGCGGAATCAAGGCCGAACCCGCCTGGGTCAGCCGAGGTGATGTGGTCAACCCGCTGCTGATTCCCGGCACCGGCGCACCGAACCACGCCATTGTCCGCGCCGAAGTCGATGGCCAAGTGTGGTGGCTGGACCCGACCAACCCGGTCTTCGCCCCAGGCCAGACCCTGCCCGACATCCAGGACCGCTGGGTGCTGGTGACCAACGCCGAGGGCCAGGTACGTGAAGAACACATTCCGCTGCAACCTGCCGCCATCACGTTGATCCTCGACAAGCAAGAACGCTTCGACGCCCAGGGCACCGCCCGCGTCTCGGCCACCGTTGATTTTCGCGGTATGCCGCTGATGCAACTGAGCCTCGCCGACCGCCAGCAAGGCGCTACCGCCAGCGACCAGAACATCTGCGACAACTTCGGCAAACAGATCACCGACTGCCAGGTCGAGCGCCCCGCCACGGCCTTCTTGATCCCGGCCAGCTACAAGGTCAGCGCCAACCTGACGGACATGCGGCCCCTGGAGCCCTTAGGCAATGACCACGTCTACAACGATGCCTTGCTGCAGGAGAAATGGGACGGGTTGCTCAACTATCGCCGCAACGGGCAACTGGCGGACTTGTATGTAGGCAACCCCGAGACGCTGGATTACACCATCGCACTGTCGGGTGGGCAGATCGACAAGGACATCAAGGCCTGCCAGGTGCACTCGCCGTGGTACGACCTGGACTTGACGGGTGAACGCGTCAAGGGCGAATGGCGTTATCACTACCTTCTGGTGCAGAAGATACGCTGGCTGACCCACGATGAAATTGTCAGCGCGCCGTTTGAAAAGATGATCAATGAGATCCGTGCCTGTGGGGAGCAGGTGCATCAGGTGGTGAAGCTCTAACCCTCCCCCAACAAAACCCCTTGCTCCCGCGCGCACAGTTCCACCAGGTAATCCCACAACACCCGCAACCTTACCGACTTGTGCAACTCGCGCCGGGAGCTGATCCAGTAGCTGCGCTGGATACTCTCCCCCGGCAACAGCGGCACCAGTTCCGGGTCGCTCGCGGCCATGAAGCATGGCAACACGGCAATCCCCAACCCCGAACGCGCGGCCTGGTGCTGGGCGATCACGCTGGTGCTGTGGAACACCACTTTGGGGTTGCGGCAGAAGCTGCTGAGGAATTTCAGTTCCTGGCTGAACAGCAAATCGTCGACGTAATCGATCCAGGCATGCACCGCCAAATCCTCGCGCTTTTCAATCGGTGCCGTGCGGTCCAGATAGCTGCGGCTGGCGTAGAGGGCCAGGCGGTAGTCGGTGAGTTTGCGGGTTACCAATTGGTCGACGCTGGGGCGTTCCAGGTGGATGCTGATTTCCGCTTCGCGGTTGAGGATGCTGACGAAGCGCGGCACCGCCAGCAGTTCCACTTCCAGGCCGGGGTAGCGTTCGAACAGGCCGCCCATGCGACTGGCGAGAAACATCACCCCCAGACCTTCAGCCACGCCCAGGCGAATCTTGCCCAGGGGCGCGGCGGAATGGGTCAGTTCTTCTTCGGCCAGCAGTGCCACGTTTTCCATGGCTTCGGCGTGTTTGAGCAGGGCTTCGCCGGAAGGCGTGAGTTCGTAGCCCTGTGCGTGCTGCACGAACAGTGCGGTGCCCAGGCTCTTCTCGATGGCCTCGATGTGCCGGGCCACGGTGGCGTGGGTGGTTTTCAAACGCTGCGCCGCGGTGAGCAGGCGTCCGCTACGCTGTAACTCAAGAAAGAACCGCAGATCATTCCAGTCGAACATATCGCCTCCGCTCTCCACCTTGAAAGCATCGCTGTCTAAAAACGCACAGCAGCTGGGTAAAAACTAACATTTTTAAGACGAAAACTAACAACTAGGATGGAGCCAATAAGAAAAACAAGCGAGGTCACAGATGCATTCTGCAGCTGCTGAATACGATTACGTGGTGGTAGGCGCCGGCCCCGCAGGCTGCCTGCTCGCCAATCGACTGTCTGCCAACCCTGCCCATCGCGTGTTGTTGCTTGAAGCCGGCGGTCGCGATAACTATCCCTGGATCCATATTCCCGTCGGCTATCTGTTCTGCATCGGCAACCCGCGCACCGACTGGTGCTTCAAGACCGAAGCCCAGGAAGGCCTGCAAGGCCGTGCGCTGAGCTATCCACGGGGCAAGGTGCTGGGCGGCTGTTCGTCGATCAACGGCATGATCTATATGCGCGGCCAGGCCCGGGATTATGACGGCTGGGCGGAGGACAATCCCGGCTGGGCCTGGAAGGACGTGCTGCCACTGTTCAAGCAAAGCGAAAACCATTTTGCCGGCGCCTCGGAGTTCCACAGTGACGGCGGTGAGTGGCGGGTTGAACAACAGCGCCTGCACTGGCCGATCCTCGACGCGTTTCGCGATGCCGCGCAGCAGAGTGGTATCGAGAGCATCAGCGACTTCAACCAGGGCGACAACGAAGGCTGCGGCTACTTCCAGGTCAACCAGAAATCCGGAGTGCGCTGGAATGCGGCCAAGGCGTTTCTCAAGCCGATCCGCCAGCGGCCCAACCTGACGGTGATGACTGAAGTTGAAGTCGACCGCGTACTGCTGGAGAACGGCCGCGCTGCCGCGGTGATTGCTCGCCAGCAGGGCCAGCAAGTCACATGGCGGGCGCGCAAGGAAATCATCCTGTGCGCGGGCTCCGTCGGTTCGCCCGGCATCCTGCAACGCTCCGGCATCGGCCCTTCCAGCGTGCTCAAGCCCTTGGGTATCGACGTGCTGCACGAGTTGCCCGGCGTCGGTGGCAACCTGCAGGATCACCTGCAACTGCGCCTGATCTACAAGCTGGAAAACGCCCGCACCCTTAACCAGATCGCGGGCACCGTGTGGGGCAAGATGGGCATGGGCCTGCGCTACCTGTACGACCGCAGCGGCCCACTGTCCATGGCGCCCAGCCAGCTTGGCGCGTTCGCCCGCTCCGGACCGGAGCAGACGTCGGCCAACCTCGAATACCACGTACAGCCGCTGTCCCTGGAGCGCTTCGGCGAACCGCTGCACGCCTTTCCGGCCTTCACCGCCTCGGTGTGTGACCTGCGCCCGCAAAGCCGTGGCCGCATCGACATACGCTCGGCCAACCCGGCAGACGCGCCACTGATCCGGCCCAACTACCTCAGCCATCCGGAAGACCTGCGAGTGGCCGCCGACGCCATTCGCCTGACCCGTCGCATCGTCTCGGCACCGGCCCTGAAACAGTTCAACCCGGTGGAATACCTGCCCGGCGAAGCACTGCAAACCGACGAACAACTGCAAGAAGCCGCTGCCCGCATCGGCACCACGATTTTCCATCCGGTGGGCACCTGCCGCATGGGCAGCGACAAGGACGCCGTGGTCGACGCGCAACTGCGGGTGCACGGCATTCCGGGCCTGCGCATCGCCGACGCGTCAGTCATGCCACGCATTACTTCAGGCAACACCTGCTCACCCACGCTGATGATCGCGGAAAAAGCCGCGCAGCTTATCCTTTCGCCGAACACAAGGAGCCTCGCCCCGGAGAAAGAACTGGTCACCGCAATCTGAACAGCGGCGCCGATTCGGCGCCGACAGTGGAACAACAATAAATAATCACTGTGAGGGCTACCCAATGTCAGAACACGCTCAACCCCTGGACCCGGCGCTCGGCGCACGCTCGAGCAACGACACGCAGAAAGTCATCTTCGCCTCCTCCCTCGGGACGGTGTTCGAGTGGTATGACTTCTTCCTCTACGGCGCCCTCGCGGCGGTGATCAGCAAGCAGTTCTTTGCCGGGGTCAACGACACCACGGCGTTTATCTTCGCCCTGATGGCCTTCGCGGCCGGCTT
This sequence comes from Pseudomonas yamanorum, assembly GCF_900105735.1. Taxonomy (NCBI): domain Bacteria; kingdom Pseudomonadati; phylum Pseudomonadota; class Gammaproteobacteria; order Pseudomonadales; family Pseudomonadaceae; genus Pseudomonas; species Pseudomonas yamanorum. The sequence goes on from NZ_LT629793.1 coordinate 618,833, forward strand.
TGTGGTGCGCCCGTTCGGCGCCCTGGTGTTTGGTCGGCTGGGGGACATGATCGGCCGCAAGTACACCTTCCTCGCCACCATCATCCTGATGGGCCTGGCGACCTTCTGCGTGGGCCTGCTGCCCACCTATTCAAGCATCGGCATCGCCGCACCGATCATCCTCGTGGCACTGCGCATGCTCCAGGGCCTGGCGCTGGGCGGCGAGTACGGCGGTGCGGCCACTTACGTGGCCGAGCATGCACCGGCGGGCAAACGCGGCTTCCACACCAGCTGGATTCAATCCACCGCGACCCTCGGCCTGTTGCTGTCGCTGCTGGTGGTGCTGGCGTGCCGTTACTTCACCGGTGACCAATTCGAAGTGTGGGGCTGGCGCCTGCCGTTCCTGCTGTCGATCGTGCTGCTGGGCATCTCCACCTGGATCCGCCTGAGCCTGCACGAGTCGCCGGCGTTCCTGAAAATGAAAGAGGAAGGCAAGGCCAGCAAGGCGCCGATCCGCGAGTCGTTCGGCAAATGGGAAAACCTCAAGATCGTGCTGATTGCGCTGTTCAGCATTAACGCTGGGCAAGCCGTGACGTTTTATGCCGCACAGTTTTATGTGCTGTTCTTCCTCACGCAGTTTCTGAAGATGGACCCGGCACTGGCCAACATGCTGCTGATCATCAGCGTGGTGATTGGTGCGCCGTTCTTCATCTTCTTCGGCTGGCTCTCGGACAAACTGGGGCGCAAGCCGGTGTTGATGGTCGGCCTGCTGCTGGCCACCGCGTTGTACTTCCCGATCTTCAAGGGCCTGGCCCACTACACCAACCCGGCGATGGACCATGCGAGCCGCCAGTCACCGATCACGGTGTTGGCGGATCCAGCCACCTGCACCTTCCAGTTCGACCCGGTGGGCAAGGCGCGGTTTGACAGCCCGTGCGACAAGGTCAAGACCTTCCTGGTGAAACAGGGCCTGCCGTATGAAAGCGCGGCCGCCCCGGCGGGCAGCGCAGTGCAGGTGAGCGTGGGTGATGTGCGTATCGATGGTTACGACGAAGCTGCCCTGAAAGGCGCGGTGACGCTGGCGGGTTATCCGCAGTCGGCAGACGTGGCGCAAGTCAACAAAACCATGGTGGTGGTGCTGATCGTGGCACTGATCCTGATCGCTGCCATGTGCTACGGCCCGCTGGCAGCGCTGATGGTGGAGCTGTTCCCGACACGCATCCGCTACACCTCGTTGTCGCTGCCTTACCACATTGGTAACGGCTGGTTTGGTGGGTTCCTGCCAACGGTGTCGTTTGCGCTGGTGGTGTACACCGGCGATATCTTCTACGGCCTGTGGTACCCGGTGGTGATTACCGGGGTGAGCCTGATCGTGGGGCTGATTTGCCTGAAAGAGACCAAGAACGTGGATATCGACAATAACTAAACTTCGATCCGGCTGACGCTGGAGATTCAGTGTGGGAGCGGGCTTGCTCGCGAATGCGGAGTGTCAGTCGCCGGATAGGTTGACTGATACACCGCTTTCGCGAGCAAGCCCGCACACATTGGGTTTAGCACCAGACACACAAATTGCTGTATATCCATCCAGATAAAAGTTGCCCAATTCTGATTTATTGCTCATCCTGCTCCCCATTCAATTTCGTAACGAATGTGGTGACCATGCGGCTGTTCCTCTGTGAAAAACCGTCCCAGGCCAAGGATATCGCCGCCGTGCTCGGCGCGACCCGGCGTGGCGACGGTTGTTGGCTGGGTTCAGGCGTGACGGTGACCTGGTGCATCGGCCACCTGCTGGAAACCGCCCCGCCCGACAGCTACGACGCCAAGTACAAGCGCTGGGTGCTGGCCGACCTGCCGATCATCCCCGAGAAGTGGAAGATGCTGGTCAAGCCCAAGACCGCCAGCCAGTTCAAGGCGGTCAAGCGTCTGCTGGGGGAAGCCCAGGAATTGGTGATCGCCACCGATGCCGACCGCGAAGGCGAGATGATCGCCCGGGAACTGGTGGAGCACTGCCGTTATCGCGGCCCCATCCAGCGACTGTGGCTCTCGGCCCTCGACGACGCATCCATCCGCAAGGCCCTGGCCTCGTTGAAGCCCGGTGCAGAAACCTTCAGCCTCTACCATTCGGCACTTGGCCGCTCCCGCGCCGACTGGCTGATCGGGATGAACATGAGCCGCCTGTTTACCCTGCTGGGCCAACAGTCCGGTTATCAGGGTGTGTTGCCGGTTGGGCGTGTGCAAACCCCGACCCTGCGGTTGGTAGTAGACCGGGACCGCAGCATTGCCGACTTTGTACCCGTCGCCTATTGGGCCATCGATGTGGACCTGCTCCACGACAACATCACCTTCACTGCGCAATGGCGCGCGACCGAAGACGCCTGTGATGATCAGGGCCGTTGCCTCAATCCGGAGCTTGCCCGGGACGCGGCCAACGCCATGAGCAACGCCGCCAGTGCGCGACTGGTCAAACTGCGTACCGAGCGGATGCGCGACGTGGCGCCCCTGCCCTTCGACCTCGGCACCTTGCAGGAAATCTGCTCGAAAAAACTCGGCCTCGGCGCTCAGGAAACCCTGGATGTTGCGCAGTCGCTCTACGAAACCCACAAAGTGATTACTTACCCGCGCAGCGATTGCGGCTACCTGCCCCTTAGCCAGCACGGCGACGCGTTGAAAATTCTCGCGGCGCTGGGCCGGGCCGATCCGGCAGTGAACGCGTTGATGCCGCACATGGACCCACAACGTCGCTCACGGGCCTGGAACGACGCCAAGGTCAGTGCGCACCACGGCATCATTCCCACCGGCGCCGGCAAGGATGTCGGGCAACTGACCGGCAAGCATCGCGCTGTGTACACCCTGATTCGCGCCCGCTACCTCGCGCAGTTCCTTCCCAACCATGAATACGACCGCACCCAGGCCGATTTCGACTGCGCCGGTGAAGCCTTGCGGGCAGTTGGCAAAGTCATCGTGGAACCTGGCTGGAAACGCGCATTGCCGGAAGCATTGGCGCCGGCCAAGGGCCGTGAAGCACCTGCGCCGCAGTCCTTGCCGAAACTGGTTCAAGGCCAGGACTACACCGTGGCCAAGGTCAACCTCAAGGACCTGTGGACCCAGCCGCCCAAGCCCTTCACCGAAGGCGACCTGATCAAGGCGATGAAAAACGTCGCCAAGCTGGTGGAAGATCCGCTGCTCAAGCAAAAGCTCAAGGACACCACCGGGATCGGCACCGAAGCCACCCGCGCCGGGATTATCCAGGGCCTGCTGGATCGCGGTTACCTGGTGAAAAACGGCAAGGCGCTGTCGGCAACGCCTGCCGCGTTCAGCCTGATCGATGCGGTGCCACGGGCAATCGCCGACCCCGGCACCACGGCCATCTGGGAACAGGCGTTGGACATGGTGCAGAGCGGTGAGATGAGCCTGGAGGAGTTCGTGGCCAAGCAGGCGGCGTGGATGAGCAAGCAAGTCACCCGCTGCACCGGCATGCGCCTGACCATCAGCGGCCCGGCCAGCCCGGCAGGACGTGGCGCTACGCCTTGGAAAAACAAACGCAAACCGGCCAAGCGCAAGACAGCCACCAGCCCGAAGCGGGCGGCGAAACCGGCAAACAAAGGCTGAGAGGCACTAAAAAGTCGCGACAATGACGTTTTTCGACGGGATGTATGCCGCTTTGGACCTTGCCCTGCCGCGGGCCATCCAGGATTCTGTAGGGCCTGCTAACCTCCCAACAATAACAACACCGGAGTGGCCTCCATGAAAACCGTTGCCCAAGTGCTGAAGTCCAAAGACCAGCAAAACCAGCAAGTCCACACTATCCCCCACGACCATACGGTATTTGAGGCCTTGATCGTGATGGCGTCGAAAAACGTCGGGGCCTTGCCAGTGCTCCAGGACGGGAAGGTGGTGGGCATCATCAGTGAACGAGACTATGCCCGTAAGGTCATCCTCCATGGATTGTCTTCGGTGACGACCAAAGCCCACGAGATCATGAATTCACCGGTGATCACCGTCGACACTCACCAGACTGTCGAGACCTGCATGACTATCATGACCGACCGACATCTGCGCCACCTGCCTGTGGTAGAGAACGGCGAGCTCCTTGGTCTGCTATCCATCGGCGACCTGGTCAAGGAAGCGATTGCCGAACAGGCCGACTTGATCAAACAGCTGGAGCAGTACATTCGCGGCGAATAATCATTGGGGACCCCATGCTCGATACCCTGCAACATCAAGTCGATAACCAGCTCGACAGCCTGCACCGGGCCATGGCCGAACGGCGCTTCCTGGTGCTGACCGGTGCGGGTATCAGCACCTCTTCGGGGATTCCCGATTATCGCGACAGCGAAGGCGTGCGCCGGGGCAAGGCGCCGATGATGTACCAGGAGTTCCTCGCAACCCCGGAGGCACGCCGCCGCTACTGGGCCAGGGCGATGCTCGGCTGGCCGAGGGTGTGTGTCGCACAGCCGAACGCGGCGCATATCGCGTTGGCCACCTTGCAGCAGCGCCAGCGCATTACCGGGCTGATCACCCAGAACGTCGACACCCTGCACGACCAGGCCGGCAGCCATGATGTGATCGAACTCCACGGCAGCCTGCACCGGGTGCTGTGCCTGGATTGCCAGCAGACCAGCGAACGGGACCTGATCCAGCGCCAGATGGAAGCGGAGAATCCGTACCTGGCGGGTGTGGACGCGGTTCAGGCACCAGACGGTGACACCCTGCTGGACCCGGCCTTTGAAGGACGCTTCCAGGTGCCCCGCTGCCCCCATTGCGGCGGGCAACGGCTGAAGCCGGATGTAGTGTTTTTCGGCGAGAACGTCGCCCAGGGCACGGCCGCCAAGGCGATGGCGGCGGTGGACGACGCAGAAGGACTGCTGGTGGTGGGTTCATCGTTGATGGCGTATTCAGCGTTTCGCTTGTGCAAGGCGATGGTTGAGCAGGGCAAGCCTGTGATTGCCATCAATCTGGGCAAGACACGGGGCGATGAGCTGCTGCAACTCAAGATCGAAGCGTCCTGCGAGCTTTTGTTGCCGTTGCTGACAGAACGCCTGGGATAGCCCAATCCTGCTTTTCTGTGGCGAGGGAGCTTGCTCCCTCGCCACAAAAGCGTTGCCAAACCCTAGACTCACCCGCACAAAAAATGACGCTCAAGTCACGCTTTCCGCTCTCATCCCCGTCCCACGGGGATTTATGTAGTGCTCAAAAATAATCACTACATAATCGTTGACGTAACCATTTTGTAATTGCATGATTCAAGCGTCTCCCGGATCGGGAGCGTTGGTAACACGTGTTTTGAACAAGCTCGTCTGACCGCCGAGCTGTTTTTTCCGGATGTGCACTGCCCACAAGGCAGATTGATGAAGCTGACCGGCCCGAAAGGATCGGTACAAGGAGCTCAAACGCTGCTTGTCTTCGTTATGAAACCATTGCGTAGCAGTTCATCAGCAAGACTACATGCATCGGTTCAAGACCCTGCCCGTATTCGGCAGACAGTCGCTGACGCCCGGTTTTCTGAGCCGGAGACAACTTAGTAGTTTTAATGGATCAACTAAAGATCGCCAACTGGTCAAGGGGCTTACACATGAATCTGAACAACCAACCAACTATCGAAGAATTGGCTGAGATGTTCGCAGCGCAGAAAGACACGCTCGACGACCATATCCTCTGGATTGGTAAATCGGGCCAGGTCCATATTGACTGCCTGGCGCCCCATACCGTGGAAGAAGAGTTCGACAGGAATAACCGTGAACTGGCAGCGCGCCTGAAGATGTACCGCCGCGGCCAGGGTTATGTCGGCAAGAAAGCCGCCGCTGATCGCAACTTTATCGAGCAGGTCTTTCATACACTTAATACCGAGTGGCAGAACCTTAAAGGCCATTCGCACGTTAAAGTGATCGACAGATACTGCTGATAACTACGCACTGATTACTTAAGCCTGCTCGCTTAAACGAGCAGGCTTTTTTATGGCCGACGGTTATTGCAACAACGCCGGAAAACGCCCCTTCCCCGCTTCATCGCAAAAAATATCAAACATGGCTTGGGCCGCTGCCGAAAGTTCGTGCCCCGGCTTGGTCAATACACCAATCGGCCGTTCAATCACCGGATCGCTCAAGGTGATGCAATGGGCGCCTGCCTCCTGCATTTGTCGCGCACACAACGCCGGCACTGCGCTGACGCCCAAACCACTGGCAACCATCTTGCCCACCGTCGCCAGTTGATGGCTCTCCAGGGCCACCGGCAGCTTCATGTCCAGCGCCTTCAGGTGTTCTTCCAGCATCACCCGCACCGTGGACGGTCGCTGCAAGGTGATGAAGGGTTGTTCCAGCAGGGTGTGCCAGTCGATATCGGACCGGCGCGCCAACGCCGAGTCACCGGGCACTACCGCGACAAAGCGATCCACATACAACGGGGTAAACACCAGCGACGAGCTTTCCGTAGGCTCAAACGCCACGCCCAGTTCCACCTGGCGATCGCGGACCATTTCCAGCACCTGCTCGTTGATCACGTCATTCACCGTTACGTTGACCTGGGGATAGCGCGCCCGAAAAATCTTCAGGATCGGCGGCAGCAGGTTCCCGGCAAACGACGGCATCGCTGCCACCGTCACCCGCCCGCGCTGCAAGGTGAAGCGCTGACGCAACTCATCCTCGGCATTGTCCCAGTCGGCGATCAGGCGCCGGGCCAAGGGCAGCAGGGATTCACCTTCGGGGGTCAGCGCGACATTGCGGGTATTGCGGCTGAACAAGCGTCCGCCCAGGCCTTCCTCCAGACCTTTGATGGTCAAGCTCAAGGCCGACTGGGAAAGATGCAAACGCTCACAGGCTGCCGCAAAGCTGAGGGTCTGGGCCACGGCAAGAAAGGCGCGCATCTGTTTAACTGTCATGAAGCTTCTCCCGATGGCTGACGACTATGCTGTTTTTTAAATCAATCAACCTTAAAAAACAACTTAACAAATCAATCCGTCAGCGCAACACTCGGTTCATATGGCTGGCCCACAAACAATAAAAGAGGTGCATATGGCAGGTTTTGATAAACGCGTAGCGTCCTATGAAGAGGCGCTGGCAGGCCTGGAAGATGGCATGACGGTGCTGGCGGGTGGTTTTGGCCTGTGCGGCATCCCGGAAAACCTCATTGCCGAAATCAAGCGCAAAGGCACCCGCAACCTGACCGTGGTCTCCAACAACTGCGGCGTCGACGGCTTCGGCCTGGGCCTGCTGCTGGAAGGCAAGCAGATCAGCAAGGTCTTCGCGTCCTACGTCGGTGAAAACGCCCTGTTCGAGAAGCAACTGCTCAGCGGCGAAATCGAAGTGGTCCTGACGCCCCAAGGCACCCTCGCCGAAAAACTGCGCGCAGGCGGTGCCGGCATCCCGGCCTTCTTCACCGCCACCGGCGTCGGCACGCCAGTCGCTGAAGGCAAGGAAACCCGCGAATTCAACGGTCGCCCGTACCTGATGGAAGAATCCATCACCGGCGACTTCGCCATCGTCAAAGGCTGGAAAGCCGACCACTTCGGCAACGTGATCTACCGCCACACTGCCCAGAACTTCAACCCGTTGGCCGCCACTGCCGGCAAGATCACAGTGGTCGAAGTCGAAGAAATCGTCGAACCGGGCGAGCTGGACCCGGCGCATATCCATACCCCAGGGATCTACGTCGACCGGATCATTTGCGGCACCTTCGAGAAGCGCATCGAACAGCGCACCCTCCGCAAATAATCCACCAGTCCAAACAATAAGGAGACAAACAATGGCTCTTACCCGCGAACAAATGGCTCAACGCGTCGCCCGCGAAATGCAGGACGGTTTCTACGTCAACCTCGGCATCGGCATCCCGACCCTGGTGGCCAACTACATCCCCGAGGGCATGGAAGTGATGCTGCAGTCGGAAAACGGCCTGCTGGGCATGGGTCCGTTTCCGACTGAAGAAACCATCGATGCCGACATGATCAATGCCGGCAAACAGACCGTCACCGCACGTATTGGCGCGTCGATCTTCTCCTCGGCCGAGTCCTTCGCGATGATTCGCGGCGGCCACGTCGACCTGACCGTGCTTGGCGCCTTTGAAGTCGACGTACAGGGCAACATCGCCTCGTGGATGATCCCCGGCAAGCTGGTCAAGGGCATGGGTGGCGCGATGGACCTGGTGGCCGGTGCCGAGAACATCATCGTGATCATGACCCACGCGTCCAAGGACGGTGAGTCCAAGTTATTGAGCCGCTGCAGCCTGCCGCTGACCGGCGCCAACTGCATCAAGCGCGTGCTGACAGACCTGGCCTACCTGGAAATCGAAAATGGCGCTTTTGTCCTCAAGGAACGCGCACCTGGCGTCAGTGTTGAAGAGATCGTCAGCAAGACAGCCGGTAAACTGATCGTCCCGGACCATGTTCCAGAAATGCACTTCCAGTGAGGACAGATTCCATGCAAGACGTCGTGATTGTTGCTGCCACCCGCACCGCCGTGGGCAGCTTCCAAGGTTCGCTGGCAAGCATCCCGGCCCCGGAGCTGGGGGCTGCGGTGATCCGTCGCCTGCTGGAGCAAACCGGCATCGACCCCGCGCTGGTGGATGAAGTGATCCTTGGCCAGGTGCTCACCGCCGGCAGCGGCCAGAACCCGGCCCGCCAGGCCTCGATCCTCGCCGGCCTGCCCCACGCCGTACCGGCCCTGACCCTGAACAAGGTCTGCGGTTCGGGCCTCAAGGCCCTGCACCTCGGCGCGCAAGCGATCCGTTGCGGTGACGCCGAGGTGATCATCGCCGGCGGCATGGAGAACATGAGCCTGGCCCCGTACGTATTGCCGGCCGCTCGCACCGGCCTGCGCATGGGCCATGCGAAAATGATCGACAGCATGATCACCGACGGCCTGTGGGATGCGTTCAACGACTACCACATGGGCATCACCGCCGAGAACCTGGTGGACAAGTACGGTATCAGCCGTGAAGCCCAGGACGCCTTCGCCGCCGCCTCGCAGCAAAAAGCCACGGCGGCGATTGAAGCCGGGCGTTTCAGCGATGAGATCACGCCGATCCTGATTCCCCAGCGCAAGGGCGACCCGGTGGCCTTCGCCGTGGACGAACAGCCACGCGCGGGCACCACCGCTGAATCCCTGGCCAAGCTCAAGCCGGCCTTCAAGAAAGACGGCACCGTCACCGCCGGCAATGCCTCCAGCCTCAACGACGGCGCGGCTGCCGTGCTGCTGATGAGCGCAGACAAAGCCAAGGCCCTGGGCCTGCCGGTACTGGCACGCATCGCCAGCTACGCCAACGCCGGCGTCGATCCTGCGATCATGGGCATTGGCCCGGTTTCGGCCACCCGCCGCTGCCTGGACAAGGCCGGCTGGAACCTGGGCGACCTGGACCTGATCGAAGCCAACGAAGCCTTCGCCGCACAGTCACTGGCAGTGGGCAAAGAGCTGGAATGGGACGCGGCGAAGGTCAATGTCAACGGCGGCGCGATTGCCATCGGCCACCCGATTGGCGCATCAGGCTGCCGTGTGCTGGTGACCCTGCTGCATGAAATGATCAAGCGCGACGCCAAGAAAGGCCTGGCCACACTGTGCATCGGTGGAGGTCAGGGCGTCGCACTGGCGCTCGAGCGCAGCTGATTTCCAAGAGCAACATGGAGAAGGCCCGGTTCCACGAAAACCGGGCCTTTTCTTTATCGGTCAGTCCCGCACCTGGGGCACCGCAAACACCGCATTTGCCCGCACGACCACCTTCTCCCCGACCTGCACGCTGACCGTGGCAAACGCTATCTGCCGTCCACGCTTGTGGTGCTCCAACCGCACCTCGATCCACTCCCCCACTTGCACTGCTCCCAGGTAGTCGAGGGTCATGCTCGCGGTAATCAACGGTAGCGGTGGCTCACTGGAAAACGCCATGGCGTAGCCCATGCCCACATCCGCCAGGGTGGCCAGCACGCCACCGTGCACGGTACCGCGTCCGTTTGCGTGGCGGTTGTCGGCGCGCAGGCCGATTTCCAGCTGCACCCCTTCGCCACGACTGTACACCGGGCCAAGCAGGTCCAGGAGTGGGCTACTGCGACGCAGCGGAGCAAAGCCTTCGGGGATGGCATGGGCAGTCATGTCAGGTTCTTCCTTGGGGACAAGGCTGGAGGTGTATCCCACCGCAGCCATCCGGACCATCAACATCAGCCCGGTAAATCCCCGGTAATAAGCCTAACGCTTCATGCAACGCTGATAACGCTCGTCCACGCGCTTGGCGAACCAGGCGGTGGTGAGGTTGCGGGTGATCTTCGGGCTTTTCAGCACGATGCCCGGCAAGATGGCTCGCGGCACCGGTTTGCCGGCGGCCTTGTCGGCTAGGGCGAACACACGCTGGTACAGGGTGGTATCTTCAAAATCCAGGCGCTCACCCTGCTCCAGCTGGCTGCGGATGCTCGGGTTGCGCATGTCCAGCGCCTTGCCAAGGGAACGCACCGCCAACTCGGTGGTGCCTGGCAGGAACGAGCCGTAGTTGATCAAGTCGCCGTCCAGCGCCAGCGTGGTACCCGAGACCCGACTGACCGCCGCCTGGAATGCCGCATTGCGGCTGGCGTACCAACCGGCATTGAAGTCGGCGAAGCGGAACAGCATCTGGTCGTAATGCACCGGGTAGCCCAGCAAATGGGTGATGCCAAAGTACATGCCGCCTCGACGGGTAAACACTTCCCGACGAATGCTGCCATCCACGGTGTAGGGATAATCCCGGGCCTGCTTTTGTGCGAAGTCGATGCTGACCTGCATCGGGCCTGCGGTATGCACCGGGTTGAAGCCGCCAAACAGGGTATTGCCCAAGGGCACGACGCTGATGAAGTCGTCAAAGATCCCACTCAAATCCCGCTCGGTACGCGCAGCACTCAAGCGCTCCGCGTAGGACTTGCCCGTAGGCGAGCGCAGTTGCAGCGCCGTGCGCACCAGCACCGCCGGCACGTGGACTTTAGCGGCGCGGCGCAGGATTTCGTCCTGGGCGATCTTGCCCATGTTCGGCACCGGCGGGTCAACCTGATAGGTGGACTCCTGCTCGGTCACGGCCAATACCGCGCAGATGTTTTCCGTGCTGGGGTAGATTTTCTGCGTATTGAAGGCGGTGTAGATGTCCTGGGCCCAGCCGCCACGATCCGGCACGCTGGCCGGCATCAGCCGCACGATCTGCGCCTTTACCTCGGCTTCGCTGCGCTCGGGCAATTGCTGGGTGCGCTGGCTGGAGCAGCCGGCCAGCACCAGCAAGGTGGTCAGGCACAGGATCAGGCGGGACGAATGCATGGGGCTTCCTTGGGTGACGATGGGCCAGTCTTGGCAGATATCGACCGGTAAGTCTAACCGGGGTTCGCCGACCTGCTGCTCTCGCCAAAAAAACCAGGACGTGAAAGGATCAGACACCCGTCGTTCCTACAAGGAGTTTGGATGCCATGCTTAGCCTGAACTTTCTGATCACCTGCCTGATCGTCGTGCTGATTCCCGGCACCGGCGTCATCTTCACCGTGTCCACCGGACTGACCGCCGGCAAGCGCGCCAGTGTGTTCGCCGCCCTGGGCTGCACCGCCGGGATCGTCCCGCACTTGTTGGCCTCGGTACTTGGCCTGTCCGCCCTGCTGCACACCAGTGCCCTGGCGTTCGAAGCCCTGAAGTATGCCGGCGCCGCCTACTTGCTGTACCTCGCCTACGCCACCTGGCGGGACCGCTCGGCCTTTGCCATGAACGACGCACCGACGATTTCCAGCGCCCGTAGCCTGATCGTGCGGGGCCTGTTGCTGAATATCCTGAACCCCAAGCTGACGATTTTCTTCCTGGCGTTCCTGCCGCAATTCGTCACCCCGGGCACGAGCGCACCCGCCCTGCAAATGCTGTTGCTGAGCAGTGTGTTCATGGCGATGACGTTTGCGGTGTTTGTTATTTATGGCCTGCTGGCCAATGTGTTCCGCCGCGCGGTGATCGAATCGCCACGCGTGCAGAACTGGCTGCGCCGCAGTTTTGCCGCGGCGTTTGCGGGGTTGGGGCTGAACCTGGCGTTTGCCCAGCGCTAAGTTGCAAGCAGCCGCGAACAGGCTCCCTCGCCACAGGTTACTTAGATCCCGGCGAGCGCCAGGTCCATCGCAAAGTAGGTGAAGATCAAGTCTGCCCCAGCGCGCTTGATCGACCCCAGGGTTTCCCGCACTACGCGGGCTTCATCGATCGCGCCCGCCTGGGCACCGAACTTGATCATCGCGTACTCGCCGCTGACCTGGTATGCCGCCACCGGCAAGCGCGAGGCTTCGCGGATGTCGCGGATGATGTCCAGGTACGCGCCGGCCGGTTTGACCATCAGCGCATCTGCGCCCTCCTGCTCATCCAGCAACGACTCACGCACCGCTTCGCGGCGGTTCATCGGGTTCATCTGATAGCTTTTGCGGTCGCCCTTGAGCGCGCTGCCGCCGGCTTCGCGGAACGGGCCGTAAAGGGCCGAGGCGAATTTGGTGGAATAGGCCATGATCGGGATATGGCTGAAGCCTGCTTCATCCAGGGCCCGGCGAATGGCCTGCACCTGCCCATCCATCGCGGCAGACGGCGCGATCACGTCAGCACCGGCACGGGCGGCGGCCACAGCTTGCTTGCCGAGGTTGACCAGGGTGCGGTCGTTATCGACTTCGGCGCCGTGCATCACGCCGCAATGGCCGTGGTCGGTGTACTCGCAGAAACAGGTGTCGGACATCACGATCATTTCCGGCACCGCGTCCTTGATGATCGAGGACATGCGCGACACCAGGCCACGTTCTTGCCAGGTGTCGCTGCCGGAGGCGTCCAGGTGGTGGGACACACCGAAGGTCATCACCGACTTGATCCCGGCTTTCGCATAGCGCTCGATCTCGCCGGCCAGCTTCGACTCGGGAATGCGCTGCACCCCGGGCATGCTGGTGATCGGTACGAAGTCGTCGATTTCTTCTTCAACGAAGATTGGCAGCACCAGGTCATTAAGGGTGAATTCGGTTTCCTGGAACAGGCCACGCAACTCCGCAGAGCGGCGCAGGCGGCGTGGACGGGCTTCGGGGAACTGGCTGGACATTGATGCTCCTGAAAAAGGCAGGCCGAAAAAACATAGGGGCGAAAGCTTATGCCTCGTGCACCGCAGAGCACAAACGCCAAGTGCAGAACAGTTTATTGCAGACCCGGTAACAATTGCATTGATCTAGAGCTGTAGACGTCCGTCAATGCAAACGGCAACCGCACCGCCGACCCAGATTTCCTCGCCATGCTGTTCGACGCGGATGCGCCCGGCGCGGCCCATGGCGGTGCCCTGGCTGACCACATAGCGGCTGGGCGCCAGGCCTTCCCCCAGCAGCCACTGGGCAACACCGGCGTTCAGGCTGCCGGTGGCCGGGTCTTCCGGGGCTCCATCGCCGGCAATAAAGGCCCGCACTTCAAATTGCGCCTCGTCACCGTCCCGCCTGGGGCTCCACGGGGCGATCACGCCCACGGCCAGCCCTTGCAACTGCGAGTAATCCGGACGCAGCGCCAGTACCTGTTCCCGGTCCTCCAGCATGACCGCCAGCCAACCCGCACCGTTATCCACCCACTGGCTACGCAAAATCGCCCCGGGTTCAAGGCCCAACCCCCGCCGCACGCGCTCAATCAACTCACTCTCCAGCGGGCCGGCGCGCAGCAGCGGTGGCGCGATAAATGCCAGTTCACCTCCCTGGCGACGGATGCGCACCAGGCCGATTTCACACTCCTGGATGATCTCCTCGCCAGCGGGTTGGCCACCGGCCTGCAGCCAGGCATGGCAACTGCCGAGGGTCGGATGGCCGGCAAATGGCAATTCCTGCAGGGTGGTAAAAATTCTTACTCGGTAGTCTGCCCGTGGATCACGGGGCTTGAGCAAGAATGTGGTTTCACTGAGGTTGGTCCAGTTGGCGAAATCCGCCATTTGCTGGTCGCTCAGGCTGTCGGCGCCCAGCACCACGGCCAGCGGGTTGCCCTTGAGGGCCACGCCGCTGAAAACGTCCAGTTGTTTGAAATCGAAAGAGGCCATGCCGGTCCTTATGCTGGAATGCTCAAGCCACGGATCACCGCTGGCCGGGCGACGAACCCGTCCAGGGCCCGCAGTACGTTCGGGAAGTCGGTAATGCCCACCAGGTCGCCGGACTCGTAGAAGCCAATCAGGTTGCGCACCCACGGGAAGGTGGCGATGTCGGCGATGCTGTACTCGTCACCCATGATCCAGGTGCGGCCCAGCAGGCGTTTCTCCAGCACCTCCAGCAGGCGGCGAGACTCGGCGACATAGCGGTCACGCGGGCGTTTATCCTCATAGGCCGCGCCGGCGAATTTGTTGAAGAACCCCACCTGGCCGAACATCGGCCCGATACCGGCCATCTGGAACATGAGCCACTGGATCGTCTCGTAACGCATTGCCGGGTCTTCGGGCAGCAATTCGCCGCTCTTCTCGGCAAGGTAAATGAGGATCGCGCCCGACTCGAACAACCCAAGCGCCTGTCCGCCGGGGCCATGGGGGTCGATGATCGCCGGAATCTTGTTGTTGGGGTTCAGCGACAGGAATTCGGCGGAGAGCTGGTCCTGGGTCTCGAAGCTGACCTTGTGCGCCTCGTAAGGCAGCCCGAGTTCCTCCAGCATGATCGACACCTTCACCCCGTTGGGCGTCGGCAAAGAGTAGAGCTGCAGGCGCTCGGGATGCCGGGCTGGCCATTTGGCGGTGATGGGGAAGTCTGAAAGTGAGTTCATCGCGCGACTCCTGGTAAAAGTAGGAGAGTAGTGGTTCGGCGTCTCTCGTGCATCCGTCTTAATTCAGCAACATCTACTGGTTAATCTCCTGCACACGGCAAGGATGCCGCCCCATCTCCCCCACGAAACGAACCAAACTGCCTGGGGAGACTCTTAGAGAGCGCCCGATGGCTGGGCTTGCTTGCCCTGAATCCCTGCACCGAGACTTAGAACTTTCATGACCATCAAGCCTCTGTGCCTTGCGAAACGCTTCAAACGCTACTCCTACATCCTGCTGCCGGTATTACTGGTGAGCACCGCAGTCGGCCTTACCCTGGAATCCCGGATCAGCCGCGCCCAGCAAGTCGACGGTGTGCAAACCCTGGTGTTCCTGCGCCACGGCGAAAAACCGGCCGGCGGCCTTGGCCAACTCAATTGCCAGGGACTGAACCGTGCCATGAACCTGGCCACCGTCCTGCCGGAAAAATTCGGCAAGGCCAACTTCGTGTTCGCGCCCAACCCGACCCGCAATGTCGAGGAAGGAGAGAAAGACAACTCCTACAGCTACATCCGCCCATTGATGACCATCAGCCCCAGCGCCATCAAGCTCGGGTTGCCGGTGAACATCAAGTTTTCGGCCAATGACACCAGCGCTCTTGCTGACGAACTGGTGGAAGACAAGTACCACAACGCCATCATCTATACCGCCTGGTCCCACGGCTACCTGCCGGACCTGATCAACAAGGTGGCGAGTGAAGCGGTGGGTGAAAAACACGTGATTACCGACGATTGGTCCGGCAGTGATTTCGATACCTTGTATGTGTTGACCCTGACCTGGCACAACGGCAAGGCCACGATGCTGAGCCGCAATTACAAGCAAGGGCTGGATAACGGTCAGCAGACTTGCCCGGAAGCCACACAGGTGAGTGCCGATATTTAGGTCCCACAGCGTATGATGCTGCGCTATTGACTCATCTGCGGATCATCGACATGTCCAACCTCTCCTCCACCCAGCCCGCCCGGGGCTGGTCCTTCTGGTGGAAACCAGCGCTGTTCCTGCTGGTGGCTTGCATCGGCCTCTACTACGTGAAGTGGTCGCCCTACTACGCCAAAGCGTTTATCGCGGCGGACAACCACAGCATCGGCGCCTCAATTCTCAACGACCAGCAAAGCGCGCCACTGGCCGCCGCGTTGGCCTATGCCCAGGTGTATTTCCTGGCGATCTGGAAGGCTGCGGTGCTGGCGGTCATTCTCGGCTCATTGCTGCAGGTGCTGATCCCCCGAGACTGGCTGTTGCGCCTGTTTGGTCGCGCCGGCCTGGGTTCCACCCTGCGTGGCGGGCTATTCGCCTTGCCGGGGATGATGTGCAGTTGCTGCGCCGCTCCGGTGGCGGCCGGTATGCGTCGGCAGAAGGTCTCGGTGGGCGCGGCGTTGGCGTTCTGGATTGCCAACCCGGTGCTGAACCCGGCGACGCTGGTGTTCATGGGCTTTGTGCTGGGCTGGGGCTTTACCGCGCTGCGGTTGGTGGCCGGGATCGTGCTGGTGGTCGGTGTGTCGCTGGTGGCGCAGCGCATCGCGCGGCCAGAGCAGGTACCGGAAGCCGCGCTCGACGCCGTGGCCCAGGCCAGCCTCACCGAAACCGAACCGTTCCTGACCCGCTGGCTGCGCACCCTGTGGCAGCTGTTCTGGAGCACGATTCCGGTGTACATCCTGGCGGTGCTGATCCTCGGCGCGGCGCGGGTCTGGCTGTTTCCCCACGTTGACGGCGCCATGGCCAACAGCCTGGTGTGGCTGGTGCCGCTGGCGATTGTCGGCACGTTGTTCGTGATTCCGACCGCCGCCGAAATCCCCATCGTGCAGACCATGATGACCCTCGGCATGGGCACCGGCCCGGCCGTGGCCTTGCTGATGACCCTGCCGAGCGTGAGCCTGCCATCGCTGCTGATGCTGCGTAAGGACTTCGATGCGCGGGTGCTGGTGACCGTGGCCGGGCTGACGATGCTGATGGGGGTGGTGTGTGGGCTGATCGGGGCGTTTATCCTGTAGTGATTGGGTGAATTCGAGGGCCTCTTCGCGAGCAAGCCCGCTCCCACATGTTGACTGCATTCCTACAGGATAAATGCGGTCGAATGTGGGAGCGGGCTTGCTCGCGAAAGGGCCGGCCAACTCAATCAATTACTTACGCCGAGCGAGCCTGTCCCGGAAATACTCCACCACCGCCGCTTGCTCTCCCGCAAACTCGATGCGTGCGCCTTTGCTTTCCCGCTGGAACGCATACATCGGGTCGTAGTACTCACGCAACAGCCCTTCGATCCAGCCGCGGTGCAAATCCACCGCGCCGCTGCGGGCTTGCTCTGCCAATGCGCCCTGCATGATCGCGTGCAACCGCGCAAACCGCTCGCCGCCCAGGCGCTTGTGGATATTGCCCAGGCTCTGGGTCAGGCGTTCGGCAAACAGTTCCTGGCCGGTCTCGCCAAACACCGTGACAAACTCAGCGCAAAGGTCCACCACGTAATCCTTCAGGATGCGCTCCACGCGGCCTTCAACGCTGTCTTCCAGCCAGACCATCGGAAAGCCCTGCATGCCCTTGTGCAAGGGTAATGGCAGGGCGCAGCTGCCGATCATGCGGCTCTCATCCTCGACCACGAACTGCTCGATACCGGCGGCACGCTTTTTCAGCAGGTCCACCGCCAGGCGGTTTTCGAAGTCGATGTTGGAGGGTTGCGCCGTGGCGCGCTTGCCGAAGCTGGAACCGCGATGGTTGGCGTGGCCTTCCAGGTCCAGGGCGTTGTTCAACTGGCCGAGCACTTCGGTCTTGCCGGTGCCGGTCATGCCGCCCAGCAATACGAAGTCGCATTGCGCGGTCGCGCTTTCAACGGTGTCAAGCAGGAAGGTGCGCATGGCCTTGTAGCCACCGCCCACTCGCGGATAGTCGATACCCGCCTCGGTTTTCAACCATTGCTGGGCAATCTGCGAACGCATCCCGCCGCGAAAGCAGTACAGCAGACCGTCCGGATGGGCCTGGGCAAAACGCGCCCAGTGTTCGATACGTTCGGCCTTGATTGCCCCGGACACCAGTTCGTGACCGAGGACAATGGCCGCCTGCTGGCCTTGCTGCTTGTAACAGGTGCCCACCCGTTCGCGCTCGTCGTCGGTCATCAACGGCAGGTTGATCACCCCGGGGAACGCGCCCTTGGTGAACTCGATCGGCGCGCGGGTATCCATCATCGGCCGGTCGTTGAGAAAGATATCGCGGTAATCGGTGATGTCGATGGGCATCAGAACACCTCTACCGCGTTGGTCTGTCGCTCAACCAGTTCGCCGATGGGTTCAAGGTTCAGGCCCAGTTCCGCCGCCACGGCAAGGAATTCGGCATTGCCTTCGGGCGTGACCGCCACCAGCAGGCCGCCGCTGGTTTGCGGGTCGCACAGCACGCGTTTGTGCAGTTCGTTCAGGCGCCCCAGCTTGCTGGCGTAGCTGTCGAAGTTGCGCAAGGTGCCGCCAGGCACGCAGCCCTGCTCCAGGTAGTACTCAACCCCGGGCAGGCGTGGGACTTTTTCGTATTCGATGCGGGCAGTCACATTGCTGCCGTCGGCCATTTCCACCAGATGGCCCAACAGGCCGAAACCGGTGACGTCGGTCATGGCCGTCACACCGGCCAGTTTGCCGAAACGGCTGCCGGGCTTGTTGAGGGTGCACATCCAGTCACGGGCCAGGCCCACATCGGCTTCGCGCAGCTTGCCCTTCTTTTCGGCGGTGGTGAGGATACCGATGCCCAAGGGTTTGGTCAGGTACAGCTGACAACCGGCGGTGGCGGTGTCATTGCGCTTCATGTGGCGTTTTTCTACCAGCCCGGTGACGGCCAGACCGAAGATCGGCTCGGGGGCGTCGATGGAGTGGCCACCGGCCAGGGGAATCCCGGCAGCGTCACACACGGAACGACCGCCGCGAATCACTTCCCGGGCAATTTCCGGGGCCAGCACGTTGACCGGCCAGCCGAGAATCGCGATGGCCATCAACGGATCGCCGCCCATGGCGTAGATATCGCTGATGGCGTTGGTGGCGGCAATACGGCCGAAGTCGAAGGGATCATCGACAATCGGCATGAAAAAATCGGTGGTAGACACCACGCCGCGCTCGTCGTCGATGGCATATACAGCAGCGTCATCACGGGAGGCGTTGCCTACCCACAGCTTGGGGTCAAGGTTTTGCGCACCGCTGCCGGCAAGGATCACTTCCAGCACCTGAGGTGAAATCTTGCAACCGCAACCAGCACCGTGGCTGTATTGGGTCAGGCGAATTGGCTCGTTCATGAAGGCACCTCAAAACGTCAAGGCGAAGAATCTTAACAGACGACTCCTACATACATGGACGATTCAGCGGGAACCAGGCAGCAAAAAGGCCGGCTGGGCTCTGATGAGCGCAGCCGGCCTTTCTTGACAGCGTTTACTGTTTGGCAGCGAGGCGTTTATGCCGGTTGCGTCGCATCATGTTCAGGCACTCGATAGCCGCCGAGAACGCCATGGCCGCATACACATAGCCTTTTGGAACATGGGCGCCGAAACCTTCGGCGATCAGCGTCATACCGATCATGATCAGGAAGCCCAAAGCCAACATCACAATCGTCGGGTTATCGTTGATGAACTTGGCCAACGGCTCAGCCGCCACCAACATCACGATTACCGAGACCACTACGGCAATGATCATGATCGGCAAGTGCTCGGTCATGCCCACGGCGGTGATGATGCTGTCGATGGAAAACACCATGTCCAGCAGCAGGATCTGGCCAATGGCCGAAGCGAAGCCCAGGGTCACGCTCGGCGCACCGGTGTCCACGTGCTCCTTTTCGGGGTCCATGCTGTGATGGATCTCGGTGGTCGCCTTCCAGACCAGGAACAGGCCACCGGCGATCAGGATCATGTCTTTCCAGGAGAACGACTGCCCCAGGATGTCGATGACCGGCGCGGTCAGCTGCACGATAAAGGCGATGGTGCTCAACAGGCCCAGACGCAGGATCAATGCCATGCTGATGCCGATGCGACGGGCCTTGGCCCGGTGTTGCAACGGCAACTTGTTGGTGAGAATCGAGATAAAGATCAGGTTATCGATCCCCAGCACAATCTCCATGACGATCAAGGTGGCCAGTGCGATCCACGCGGTCGGGCTGGCGGCCAGTTGTAAAAGGTATTCCATAGGTCAGTCCTGGTGTGATGTGCGGGTATCAGGTTTCTTGGGAGGTGGATTCAGGCTTGTTGCCTTCCTGTGCCTGCTTGTCCTGCTTGCCTTGCGGCGGAGCGATCAAGCCCTTGGTCGCGTCACTCAACGCCTGTTCGGCGGCCTGGTGGGTGTCGTCAATCACTTGCTTGGCCGACTCGGTGGCTTTACCCAGCAGTTGTTGCGCGCTTTTTTCCGCTTGGTCACAGCCACTGAGCATGACTAATGAAAGCCCAAGTAACGCCGTTGCGCCCAGGGAATTGAGTTTCATGATGCGTTCCTCGTTAGAACCGTCGGGTCCAAGTAGTGGCCCCTCGATAGCGACGCATTCTATGCAGGCGAACACTTCAGTAAAATTCGTATTTTTTTCGTTTATACTTCGGTTTTCACGAAGTATTGACTGCCATGCTCAATTACCGACAACTGCACTACTTCTGGGTCGTCGCCAAGACCGGCAGCATCGTGCGCGCCTGTGAGCAACTGAACCTCACGCCGCAGACCATCAGCGGGCAGATCAGCCTGCTGGAGCAGACCTTCGGCGTGGCCTTGTTTCAGAAGGTTGGGCGCCAACTGGAGCTGACCGAAGCCGGGCGCCAGGCGCTGCCCTATGCCGAGCAGATGTTCCAGCTGGGCAATGAGCTTGAAGCCATGTTGCGCACCCAGCCCAATGAGCAGCAGATCCTGTTCCGGGTCGGCGTGGCGGATGTGGTGCCCAAGTCCATCGTCTACCGGCTGATTGCGCCGACCATGGAATTGAGCGAGCCGATCCGCATCACCTGCCGTGAAGACAAACTCGAGCGCTTGCTGGCGGACCTGGCGATCCAGCGCTTGGATCTGGTGATCTCCGACAGCCCGATGCCGCCGCACCTGGACATCAAGGGCTACAGCCAGAAGCTGGGGGAATGCGGGATCAGTTTTTTCGCGACCCAGGCATTGGCTGACCAGCATCACGGCGATTTCCCACAGTGCCTGCAGGGCGCGCCGCTCTTGATTCCGGGCGCGGAGACGGTGGTGCGCAGCCGTTTGCTGCGCTGGTTTGCCGAGCAGCAGATCCAGCCACGGATTGTCGGGGAGTTTGACGACAGCGCTTTGATGCAGGCCTTTGGCCAATCCGGCAGCGGGATTTTTATCGCACCCAGCGTGATTGCCGATGAGGTGGAACGCCAATATGGCGTGGTGCTGATCGGCCAGACGGATGCGGTGACCGAGTCGTTTTATGCGATCTCGGTAGAGCGCAAGGTCAAGCACCCCGGCATCGTGGCGATTACCGAAGGTGCGAGACGGGAGCTGTTTACGGCCCTGCCCTGAGGAATCAGGCGCAGACGGCGCGGGTCTTGGCGGTCATCAGCCACAGCGCCAGCAGGATCGACAGCAGGATAAAGCCAGCCGCAGCAAACCCGAGGCTGCCAAGGCCCAGGGTGTCGATCACGTGACCGCCCACCAACGCCCCCAGGCCAATCCCCAGGTTGGCCCCGGCGATGTTCAGCGAGGCGGCAAACGCCGGCGCATGGGGTGCGGCCTTCATCAGCCGCACATGGCTGACCAGAAACAGCGCCGCCTGGGTCACGCCCCATACGGCCATCGCCGCCGCCAATCCGATGGTGGAATGAATGGCGGGCACCAGCGCCACCATGCCCGCGATCATGAAGCCGCAGAACACCATCGACGCGATCAGCGGATGCCGGTCGACCATACGCCCGCCCAAGGAGTTGCCGATCAGGCCGACCGCGCCAAAGCCCATCAGGCACCAGCCCACCAGGGTTCCGTCAAAACCCGCCAGGCGTTCGAGGATGTCGGCTAGATAGGTATAGGCGGTGAACATCCCGCTGAACACCAGGATCGACAGCAGGATATGGCCCTGCATCAGCGGGCTGCGCAAGATCTTGAACTGGGAGCGCAAGCTGACCTGGTCGTTCTTCGCCCGGGTCTTCGGCAGGTAGATAAACAGCAGCAACGCCTTGGCGAACGCCACCACCGCAAGAATGCCGAAGGCAGTGCGCCAGCCGAACATATCGGAAATCAGCGTGCCCACCGGGATGCCGAAAACCGTGGCGCACACAATGCCGAAGCCGATTTTTTCAATCGCGCGGCCGGCGAAATCCGGCCCGACAATGTCCACCGCCGTCTCGCTGGCCAGGGCCCAGAACACCGGCAATCCCAGCGCCGGGATCAACCGGGCCAAGGACATGACCCAGATATTCGAGGCCACTGCTGCAAGGGTGTTGGCCAGGCCGAACATGATCAGGATCGTGATAAACAGCCGCTTGCGCTCGAACCGCGCGAAATACGCGGTCAGGAACGGGCCAAACGCCGCCACGGTAAAGGCGAACAACGTCACCAGCAACCCGGCCTGGGACACGCTCACGTCGAGGTCCCGGGCGATGGAAGGCAACAGGCCCACAATGATGAACTCTGTGGTCAGCACGGTAAAACCGGCCGCCGACAGCAGCAGAATCGGAAACAACATCAAAAACTCCAGAAAACAGCGACATCAACGACAGCCCGGAGGGCCCGCTGATAGAGAGGAAATAAGAGGATGGGCAATGTTAACAGAATGTGTAGCAGCGTGGCGACGGAACGCCGCACCCGGATTAGACGTTTCCTACAGATGTTAGACTTCGCCCCTGCCAGATTCATGCTGCCTAGCTGCATCTATTAAAAAAACTAGAGACAACCCTTTTATGACTGCTGCCCCTTCCCTCTTTCAACGCCTGATGTCTATCAGCCTGGTCACCCAAATCGTCATCGGCCTGATCGCCGGTATCCTGCTGGCCCTGCTGTTACCCGACGTGGCACAAGCCACCGGATTTATCGGCAAGGTCTTTGTCTCGGCGCTCAAGGCCGTCGCGCCCATCCTGGTGTTTGTGTTGGTGATGGCTTCAATTGCCAACCACAAGCATGGCCAGGAAACCCATATCCGGCCGATCCTGTTCCTGTACCTGCTGGGCACCTTTTCTGCCGCCGTGGTCGCGGTGATCGCCAGCACGCTGTTCCCCTCCTCGCTGGTACTGGCCACTCACGATGTGGCCATCAGTCCTCCCGGCGGCATCGGTGACGTGTTGCAAAGCCTGTTGCTCAGCGTGGTGGACAACCCGGTAAGCGCGCTGATGAATGCCAACTTCATCGGTATCCTGGCGTGGGCCATCGGCATGGGCATCGCCATTCGCCATGCCAGCGACACCACCCGCACCGTGCTGGGAGACCTGTCCAACGGCGTCACGCTGATCGTGCGCATGGTGATCCGCTTCGCGCCCCTGGGGATCTTCGGCCTGGTGGCCTCGACCCTCGCCACGTCCGGCTTCGGCGCCCTGCTGGGCTACGCGCACCTGCTGCTGGTGTTGATCGGCTGCATGCTGTTCGTCGCGCTGGTGATCAACCCGGCCATCGTGTTCTGGAAACTGCGCCGCAACCCTTACCCGCTGGTGCTGATGTGCTTGCGGGAAAGTGGTATCACCGCCTTCTTCACTCGCAGTTCGGCAGCCAACATCCCGGTCAACCTGGCGCTGAGCAAGCGCCTGGGCCTGCATGAAGATACGTACTCGGTGTCGATCCCCCTCGGTGCCACCATCAATATGGCCGGCGCGGCCATCACCATCACCGTACTGACCCTGGCCGCCGTGCACACCCTGAGCATTGCCGTGGACATCCCCACCGCCATATTGCTCAGCGTAGTCGCTGCAGTGTGCGCCTGCGGCGCGTCGGGGGTTGCCGGGGGCTCGCTGCTGTTGATTCCTCTGGCATGCAGCCTGTTCGGCATTCCCAGCGAAATCGCGATGCAGGTGGTAGCCGTGGGCTTCATCATCGGTGTCTTGCAGGACTCGGCGGAAACCGCGCTGAACTCGTCCACCGACGTGCTGTTCACCGCTGCCGCGTGCCTGGGCAAAGAAGAACAGACCGCGTAAACCTTACGCGCACAAAAAAGCCCGGGGCGGTTCGTGAATGAACTGCCCCGGGCTTTTTTACGCCTTAAGGCTTAGAACGCGCCCATGTAGTCGCGCTTGCCCACTTCCACACCGTTGTGACGCAGCAAGGCGTAAGCGGTGGTGACGTGGAAGAAGAACTGCGGCAGGCCGTAGCTCAGCAGGTACGACTGGCCGCTGAAGCGCTTCTCTTTCGGCGTGCCAGGGCGAGTGACGATTTCGATGCCTTCTTTGCCGTCGACCTGAGCCGGGGTGATGGTGTCGATAAACGCCAGGACCTTGGCGATCAGCGCTTGCAGGTCGGCGAAGGTCACTTCTGTATCGTCGTATTTCGGAACTTCGATTTCAGCCAGGCGGGCAGAAACGCCTTTGGCGAAGTCGACAGCGATCTGCACCTGACGCACCAGCGGGAACATGTCCGGGTACAGGCGTGCTTGCAGGAAGGCGTTCGGGTCGATGTTCTTGGCGGTGGCGTGGGCTTCGGCCTTGTTCAGCACATCGCTCAGGGCGTTGAGCATTTGCTTGAAGACCGGGAGGGAAGCGGCGTACAGGGAAATAGTCATGACAGTCTCGACAGTTGTGGCAGGGTTTGAAACAGCGGCGATTATAGACATGCCGGCCGCCAGCGCCGCTTGTCTTTTATTTTTTCAGGATTAGGCTAGTGGGCTCACTGCATTAGGGAAAGCGCGATGACCACCGAGCACGACACCACTTCCGAAGAGCCGCGCCTGAACAGCACGGAAATCCGCATCCTGGGCTGCCTGATCGAAAAACAGGCCACCAGCCCTGAAACCTACCCGTTGACCCTCAACGCGCTGGTGATCGCCTGCAACCAGAAAACCAGCCGTGAACCGGTGATGAACCTCAGCCAGGGCCAGGTCGGCCAGAGCCTGCGGGCCCTGGAAGGTCGCGGGTTTACCCGGCTGGTGATGGGCAGCCGCGCCGACCGCTGGGAGCATCGGGTGGACAAGGCCCTGGAACTGGTGCCGGCCCAGGTGATTCTCAGTGGGCTGTTGTTCCTGCGGGGGCCGCAGACGGTCAACGAACTGCTGACCCGCAGCGGGCGCATGCACGAATTTGAAGACACCGAGCAAGTGGTGCATCAACTGGAACGCCTGATTGCCCGTGGGCTGGCGTTGTTGGTGCCGCGCCAGTCGGGGCAGCGGGAAGATCGGTACATGCACGCCTTGGGCGACCCGGCGGACATTGAAGCGATCCTGGCGGCACGTGGGAATCCGGTGGAGCGTGGTGCGGGAAGTGGGGTTTCCCTGGAGCGTATCGAAGAGCTGGAAGCGCGGATTGTGGCGCTGGAAGAGCGCCTTTCGCGGCTAGAGTAATGTTTGTGGTGAGTGAGCTTTGGTAGGGAGGGAGCTCCCTCGCCACAAAAGCTCCCTATCCACAGCAAGCTCCCTCGCCACACAGTCAGCGGTGATGCTCAGCTTCGCGCAAACGCCACCGCCGCCTGAAACTGCGCATCCGTCGGCCGTACGCCGGTGTACAGCACAAACTGCTCCAAGGCCTGGATGGCGATCACTTCCAAACCGGTGATCACGCGTTTGCCCTGGTCGCGGCCGCGCAGGATCAGCGGCGTTTCCGAGGGAATCGCCACCACATCGAATACGGTCTCGGCCGCATCAATGGCATCAGCCTCAAACGCCAACTGATCTGCTTCCGCCCCTCCGGTCATG